>DANB01000012.1 GCA_002497245.1 Euryarchaeota archaeon UBA439 | reverse complement strand
GTCAAAACAGGAAATTTATTACTTTCTTTAGTCTTTATATTCTCAATAATACTTGGTATTTTTGCCGATGATTTCGATTTACCAGGAGACCCATCTTTATTATTCGCATCGAGTTTTAGTAGAGGTGCAGTTTCTATATTCTTACTTTCGTGGCTAGTTTTTGCAATTCCACCAAATCTAAGACAACTCTACATTACTTTGTCAAATACAGTCCCTAGATTAAGGGAAGATGGTATTTTACATAGAAAGAATTCGTCTAGACTTAGATTATTGGGTTCACATTTATCTCATTTTGGAATCTTATTATTGCTGGTTGGACATGTATTCACTACCACATTGATTGATAGATCTGATCCATCACATCTAGTTACATTAAGCAAAGATCAACCCATACAACACGATGGATATGAATTTACTTTTACTGAAGTAGAATTAATTAGTCTTGAATCAGAAGATTACGATTACTCGGTTGGCGATGGATATCTTGGAGTCGTTATAGAAATGAGAAAGAATGGAGAATTAATTGATACTCTTCATCCTGGGATACTAAGGTTTGATTCTCCTAGTGGGCAAGTAACTCCTAGATCAGAGCCTGACAGGCACGTGGGTCTTTTTGGTGATACGATTATTATTCTGGATATATTTCAATCAAATGATTTGTTGAACGCAATGATGTTTAGAGAGACAAGTGAAGTAGATAGAATACGTGTCACTGTTCATGATTTACAAGGTTCGCATGCTGTCTGGTTTGGCTGGATTTTAATTATTCTTGGAGGGGGTTTAGCCTTCGCTTCCAGCCCCAAAATTAGCCGTCAAAATACAATTTAGTGTTATATTTCTCTTAGAGACATAACCGTTTGTATCAAAAAGGGGAAGCAGGTCGGCGGCCTGCCCGGAGGCACAATTATGGATGCTGGTTCAATTGTTCACATTGACTATGACCTGTACGATGCAGGTTCTGAGAGACTTATCGAAACTACAAGAGAGGATGTTGCAAAGGAGCATGACATATTCGACGAAAGTCGTACATATCAGCCAATGATAACGATAGTAGGCGATGGTCGACTAATCAGTGGTTTTGAGAATCATCTAAATGATGCCGAAGCAGATAAGGACTACGATTTTGAGATCGAACCAGTTGATGCTTATGGAGAAAGAGATTCTAGCTTAGTGGAAACTATTGGACAAAATGTTTTGATGCGCAGTGTTAGAGATCCAAGTACATTAGCAATTGGTGCACCTGTAGAAATAGGTGGACGTACAGGTGTTTTACAATTCATTAGTGCAGGCCGTGCTAGAATAGATTACAATCACCCATTGGCCGGTACCACATTAAAATATAATTATAAAATTGTTAAAGTTGTAGAAGATCGTTCAGAACGTGTTGAAACACTATTGAAGATGAACACAGGCCGGGAAGATTTCGAGATTTCTTTTGATGGAGATGATTTGACTGTTACTACTCCTGAGGCAATGGCCTACGATCAGAACTGGGCTTATGCTAAGTTCAGTCTCGTTCGTTCACTACGTGAGAATCTAGGTGTTGGAACAGTAATCTTCAGAGAAGTTCACGAACCTCGTGTTGTTGATGAAGAAGAATAAGTGCTCCTCGGTACTCATAGGGAACGTCAAAGCCTTAGCTCGGTTCTCCTTTCGTCGTCACTGGAGCGTTTCAGCGGAATTAATACCCCCTCATAGACGATTGCATAGTACTCTTGTATAGAGTGGATTGAAGAAACATGTCTGTTTCGGAGCAGTTAATGGCATCAACTCGGGTATTTGGATTGGCATTGTCAATACTTATGCTTTCAACAACTCTGACTGGATGTTTAGGACTAGCAACTCAAAGAGAATTCATGGAAGAATTACGTGATGCACCTGAGGTACGTAATACTGAGGTGACTGTTGGATTTGATTATACATTTGAATCGAATAGTCTTGATTCTGTTCTTTATACAAATGAGACAATTATTAATTTTGATGAAACAATATCATTATTGGTAATTGATTTTAGAGCTCAGTTTCCTTATTCATCTGTGATAGATGAATTAGTTGGTAATGAAACAAACGAGTATCGATATGCTCATGCTAAACTTTGGAAACCTGGAGTTAGAGAAAGCGGCGGGGATCCTTTTTGGGAAGTTAAGGCCACTCAAGATTTCCCTCAACAGAAGTTCGAGTTCCCTCAATCTGATTTGATTTCAGGGCCTTGGATATTTGAGGTAGAAGCACGTGGTTACGGAGTGACCGCGCCAATAGACCAAGCATCCTTCTATGACCACTTTGATACCTATGCTACAATTACAAAACCATGCATAGTATTTGCGGAGTCCCACGATTTTGACGAATGTACATACCTTTCTGACCTCCAATCTTAGTGATTAGTTGATTTATCCTCTTGCGTAGCGCTTATCAATCAAAGTTAGGTCGCCGCGATGCTGAGGGACCTAAATGGATGAAAGTCAGACTCCACTTGTACCGCTTGAAATGTATGATGCGCATGCTGTGCACATAGGAACGAATCAGAAGTCTGCTGATATGAAGCAGTTCTTAGACGAGGTTCGACAAGACAATAGTGGAATTCACATAATTGATGTTAGACAAACCGATTCAAGGATTCGTGCAGTTGCAAAATTCTTATCCAATTTTGATGCAGACAGAATCTTAGTAGTGAGTGCTCGTCAGTACGGTCAAAGACCAGCTAGGAAATTTGCTCAAACAATTGGTGCAATGCGAATTGTTGGTAGATTTATTCCAGGAACACTAACCAATTCTCGTCTTAGAACCTATATTGAGCCTGAAGTAATTGTTGTTACAGATCCTGCTGCTGATCAGCAGGCACTAACTGAGGCAGTCAGTTCAGGATTACCTGTTGTTGCAATTTGTGATGCAAACAATCGATTAAGAAATGTTGACCTAGCTCTTCCTGCAAATAACAAAGGTCGTCGTTCATTAGCTCTAGTATACTGGTTACTAGCTAGGGAAATGATGAAGGAACGTGGAGTAATCAATGATGCAGATTGGGAAAGAGCCCAAGATGTAATGGACTGGGAGTCCACCTTCTAATGTTGTTGAAAGCAATATGGGGAGTTTATCACGCCGATGGTGGGATTGTTGGTGAACTCAGATATGTTTTTGGAAAACTAAGAGTGTCATAAAAAAGTAGAATTATTTCAAGAGAAATTGGATTTGACTCTGAAAATATTCACTACAAATTGAAATTTCATCAGTCATTCTGATAAAAAAAGTGTTACTGGAGTTTAATATGCTCGAACAGCCTGTTCCACTATTTCTTGCTCCGATGGCAGGAGTCACAGACTTGGCATATCGATTATTGGCTAGAGAATGTGGTGCAGATCTATCAATAACTGAGTTTACCGCTGCTTCAGGGCTATCAAGACACGATGCAAGCTCATGGCTTAAAGTTGAATCTGATCCTCGTGAAAAACCATTTATTCCTCAGATATTTGGAGGCGATATTAATGAAATGGTCACCACAGTAGAATTATTGGAACATAAAGCAGATATTATTGACATAAATTTTGGTTGTCCAGCACCAAAGGTATGTAGAAATAATGCTGGTGCAGCCTTGCTTCGATCTCCCGACCAAGTA
>DANB01000017.1 GCA_002497245.1 Euryarchaeota archaeon UBA439 | reverse complement strand
TCACAGCAGGTTTATTCATTAGTATGAATAAGTATATCTTAGTAAATCGTGTTCTTTCAATGAATGGTTCAATTTGGCCACCTAACTGGGATCTAGAGCCACGCCCACTTTACAGAAATGTTCCTGATGGTGCTGAAGTATCAATCGATACATTACCAGGTGGTGAAGATCCGTTTATCGTAGAAGTTGGTGGAACATTGCCTGAGACTTTTGTAAATGATTATGGAGAGACACAAACACATACTCTTCATGCCCAGTCGTGAAAACTTTTGTGAATAAAATGTCTAGGATAGTAAGTGACGAGTATCCTTGGTCTAAGTTACTAAGAGAGTACGTGATGTATTGTACTGTTGGTTGTATCAACGTAGGTATTTTTGCGGCATTATACTGGTTTTTTTCTAATTACTTGACAATCTCAAGTTCTCCAGAGACATTTGGTTGGGCGGTTTCATTTGCCATCAGTTCAGCACAAGCATTTGTTTTACATCGTTGGTTAACTTTTGAATCTGATTCTAACATACGAAGTAGTTTTACTAAAATGATGATTGTTTATACAGTTCTTTGGATAGTTTCAACAGCGACTTTCTATGTATTAGTAGAAATTATTGAGTTAGGAGAATTACTATCTTGGGCGATCAATACCACTGCATTTGGTTTTCTTACTTTCTTAGGTCTAAGATTTTATGCATTTCCACTTTCTGATGGACGTGTAACACGTAAAGAAAGGCTCGAAAATTTCCGTGAACGACGTAAGGCTTGAAGTGGCCTCGTCTGTTGGAATAATCATGGCACAAGGCGTTCGAGGCACTCGAGACTTCTATCCAGAGGATATGAGACTTCGAAATTGGCTATTTGATAATTTTGATGATGCCGCTCTATTGCACGGTTTTCAAGAATATGATGCTCCTGTATTAGAGAGTGAAGAACTCTATACGAGGAAACAAGGAGAAGAAATTACTCAACAGTTGTACAATTTCAAAGACAAAGGCGATCGTAAGGTTACATTGAGACCTGAAATGACCCCCTCATTGGCTCGAATGGTAATGTCTAGAGCTGGAGTACTTCCGATGCCAATCAAATGGTATTCAATCCCTCAATGCTGGAGATATGAAAGGACTCAGCGTGGCCGTGGTAGAGAACATTACCAATGGAATGTAGATATTTGGGGGACTGATGAGATCTCAGCAGATGCAGAATTAATTTCAGTACTTGTTACATTTTTCAGAAGTGTTGGACTTACAGAAGAAGATTTAGTAATCAAAATGAGTAGCCGTAAAGTTCTGGAAGAGGTATTAGGTTCTCTAGGGTTAGAGGGAGATACATTTGCTAAGACTTGTATTATTGTTGATAAGATGGATAAATTACCTGCTGATGTAGTTAGTAAGCAATTATCTGATTTAGGATTAGATGAGAATGCAATTCAAACAATTCAATCTACACTTGCAATCAAAGATATGGAATCATTAGAGAAAAATCTTGGTAAGGAGAGTGCAGCAGTAAAGGAGTTAACAAGTTTGTTTTCATCCTTGGACGCATATGGAATATCTAATTGGATAGAATTTGATGCATCAATAGTCAGAGGACTAGCATACTATACTGGGCCTGTTTTCGAAGCACATGACAGAGCCGGTGAGTTACGTGCGATTTGTGGTGGTGGAAGATATGACAAATTACTTTCAACTTTAGGAGGTAAAGACTTACCAGCAACTGGATTTGGATTTGGAGACATGGTGATAATGGAATTATTAGCTGAGAAAGGCCTAGTTCCAGAATTAATTAGTGGCATTGATGATGTCGTAATTTCATTAAGTCCTGAATTGCGAAATGCGGCTATGTCCGTCGCTTCTTCACTCAGAGGTAGTGGTAGATCAGTTGACTTAGTTTTGGAAGATAAGAGACTTAAGTGGGCATTCAAACATGCTGAAAGATCTGGAGCCCAACGTCTTGTTATGGTAATGCCGGATGAATGGAAAGATGGAAAAGTCAAAATTAAAGATTTAGAATCCGGCGAAGAAACTGAAGTTTCTGTAGATTCTTTGTAAATTATAGAGGCTTTTCTCATGTCAAAGATAAATTTACATCCCGATGATGAGGTCATGTCTCCTCTTGAAATAGTTAAATTTCTAGGAATCGCAAGTTTTGCTATATTGATTCTATCTGCAATGCTTTTCCAAATCGGTATCAAAGGTGACATTTTTTCATTAATTCCATTTATTGCTTGTGGAATCCCTATGTTATTAATCCTAGTTGCTATTTACTGGCAGGTTTTTATGCATATTTTTGGTTTTGGTAAATTAGTAAGATCTCCCAATTCAGACTTTACACTTCGAACATCAAAATCGGGTATTCGTAGTTCATCATCAATTGCAAATATGATAACGAATAGGTTTGCAAAAAGTTTCATGAATTCTGCAGATAAAGATGGGGATGGAAAAATATCTTATGAAGAAGCTATGGATATATATTTCGAAGATGCAAGTAAATCTGAGAAACCCTGGGAATGGGATTTCAAGGAGGCTTATGAAAGGATTTCAAAGAAATTTGATTTACCTCCAGAAAACGATCCAATATCATTTGATGATTACTGCGTTTATACCGATTCAGAAGATAGAACAGAATTCGATAAGGTAGATACAGATAATGATGGTGTAATTACTAAGGAACAGTTTATTGAAATGATTTGGAAAGAGGGTAAATCTGAGTTGGATGAAATTGGAACAAAATTTCATCTGTGTGATGAAGATGGCGATGGTTTCCTATCTGTCGAAGAACTAGGAAGATTTTTGACATTCGAAGATGATAATTGGGCTGAGCAAAAACCTGAGGTAGAAGATAAATCAGATGACTGGTGGTCAGAAGAAGATAATTAATCATTCATTCTTTTTGACTCTTGAACCAGTCACCGCTGCCATTGCAAGTGCAGCCATT
>DANB01000010.1 GCA_002497245.1 Euryarchaeota archaeon UBA439 | reverse complement strand
CCAACATTGCTAACATTCCAGACAGGTTCTGAAGCGTACACAACACAGACTGTCGATCAATGGCTATTCGGTTCCTGTGATGCAGTATTAGAATTCCAATTCGGAGCAGAGAATTGTTTCTCAAGCCTAGAAACTAACAAGACATACTATGGTTCAATCTCTGAAGATCATCCTGAAGGTTTGACGACTGGTGATTATTCAGCATATGTGATGAGCACTAGAGGCGATACAATCGGACAGAGATTAATGCAAGGATATGTAAATTCTGATGGTGATGGGCTTTGTGACTTTGATTATAGTTCAGGAGGAGTATATCTTGGAGAAAATATTGAATGTGAAGATGGCCAGGTATATGGAATGACAGAATATTTGACATGGAGAGCCCCTCATAGAGATAACCTGAATTATGGATTAATGGAAGAAGCTGTAGGTTCAAGCACTGATTATGCAGTATTAGGGAACTCAATTGGTGCAATAGGCACTTCAGATGAGTCTTTCAAGTATAACCTAGGAGGTTATGCAGTAGCTTCAACAGAAGTTGGAGATGAAGTAGAATTCAAAGGGATACCAATGGTCGAACATAGTATAGTCTTAGATGCTACTCAGCATAACATTCAATCGAAATTAATTCCACCTAGCCTTTCTCCTGTTTCAGTAACTCCCGGAGTATTGGGACTATACTTTAATGGAAATGTGGACATGAAAGTTGAGCCTAATACAAATGCAGTAATGTATGGTCATGGGACACTACAATTCGTTTTGGACATTAGAGGATTAGGGTATGATAGCCCTGATCTAAGTGAAGGAGCCACTGATGCTTATCCTGTATTCGAAATTGCAATCCATAGCGAGATAGGTGATGAAGATGCAGAAGGCGTTAGAGGTGCTACAGATAGCATGGGCATAATGGGATTCACTAATCTTGATGCACCTGCACCAATTAGTTACCTGAATATTGCACAATTAGTAATTTATCTTGTAGGATTAGGCCTAGCAGTAAATGGCGGAATGAAAATCTCGTCAGAAGAAGAAGAATGAGTTACTGGGATTCCTTCATAGAAGGGTTCAATCATTCTGGCCATTGCCCCAGCATTGTAGAGTGATGTTGTGAGATTGAAACATATTGATCGAATTAGAGGTATTGCAATACTCTGCATGATTCAAGTTCATACTGCGGCAATCATTCCTCCAGAAGGAATTACAGTGGGACATCCGATTGCATTTTTCTCTGCTTCAATTGGAGGAATGGCAGCACCGATGTTTGTAACAATATCGGGATGGGGGATCTATAGGAGTGCTAAAAGAAGAAAAGAATCTGCAGATGGTACTCGAGCTTGGATTAATTGGATCTTTCCACGTGTCATGATTTTGACATTATGTCAATTATTAGTCAATATTTCTCTTAATTTAGAAAGAGGTGGACGATTTCTTTGGATGACTCCGGGGGTACTAACGCTACTAGCTATAGGTTCAATATTCGGACCTATGTTAGTAAAAATCTCTCAACGGACGAAGATTACTTTACTAGTCATATTCTTGTTTTCACCAATGATTATAGGAGACCTAAATGGAAGTGATTTAAATTGGATTGAGAGGGTTTCTTCTGTTGGAATATTAGAATGGATTGAGAGACTACTAATGAATGGCACTTACCCTGCATTGCCATGGTTGTCTTTTATAGTTCTAGGAAGTTTAATCGAGGAACAAAACAGTAATCTGAAGAAAATTGACCCAATAATCAAATTAAGTTTAGTAATAATAATTGCGAGTATGTTTTACTCATTTTATGAACAGATTCCTTGGGCTCTAACAGAAGGTGATGCTATCCTGACTTTCTTCCCATCTAACACCATGTTTATCTTTACATCAGGAATATTTGTAATTATTATATTTAGAATTCTTCAAGGTAATGAAATACTAGGAGGGATGCCAACGGGTGGCGACAAGTACTCATGGTTGGAATCTGCTGGAAGATTATCGCTGTCAATTTATGTTTTACACTTCATCATTTTGGGTTTTGTAGCATATTTTATGCAGGACCTACCAAGATTAGAAATATATCTGGCATTCATTACAACAATTGTTCATACAGCAATATGGATTCCATTAGCTATATTGCATGAGAAGTATATTCCTAAATTATCATTTGAAGAAGTTTTGAGGCGATTAAGTTAGTCCAAAGGATAGTCAGTAGTCCAACTTATCGGGCCAAACCAGACGGTTCTTTCATCACTAGATGCCTGTATTCTACCATAGTATGTAGTGCCCCAAGATAAACCTGTTACAGTGGTCGAATGATTACCTACAGAAGTATCTCCTAGATTCTGACTACTAGACCAACCAGAAGACTGGTTGCCCATATCAATGGTGCCATAATAGAATATCAGAGAGGTATTAGTTCCATTATCATAAGTCTCCCAAGAGATATCTGTAGTGCTTGTGGTCTCATCATCAGAATCTAGATTCCGAATAATAGCGTCGTAGGAAAAGAACTCCCCTCTCAATGGATCTTCAACCCATACAGGCAGATGTTCGAGTGCTGCATAAGTATCCTCATTTAATGGGAAACCCCATGCTGAATGATAAGGAGCTAAGTTGTATCCTGTTGCATTAGAAAGATGTAGTACCCATGCATTGAACTCCTCGTCATCAGATGAAGGAACTTCAGCAGGAGAAAGATTGTAATATACAGATAATGATTCAGTTATTGGATTCCAGCCCCATTCTTCCTTAATTATTAGATAAGTGTCCAAAGCGGTCCAAACAGACCAATTAGAAATGTTAGACCCATCACTAAAGTAAGATTCCATCCTATTTCTCCTCTGTTCAGAATCAACCGCACCATGCCCTTCTACCCCTACTAAATCTTCCATCAAGTATACACTAGCGAAATTACAGCTTGTTTCAGTAGTACCAGGAAGTGTAGAAGGCATCCACTGATGATTATGTCCTAATTCATGAAACATGCCCCAATCTCCATTTTCACTCATATGTGTATAATTAACAACATCTGGTACGCTTAAATCATGTGCCATAAATGGATAGCCAGAATGCATCCAACCAACTGAAATTTGAACATCAAATACTGCTCTTTCAACCCTAGGCCATGGTTCAAAACCGTACAATTCATGCTCCATCTCAAGAGCTCTATCCCACCAATTCATCAGTTGACTGGGATTATTGAGATTACGAATTTCAGAACTTGGAACCGTCATAATAAAATTATTTGAAACTAGTTCTGCCCAAGGGGCTGGATTTTCTTTCTCGGAATAAATCCATTCAAAATCTGAAGTTTCACCTAATACAAACAAGGGCGCTCTAATTGCTCCAGAAATTGTCACATTAATCTCTCCAAAGGAAGATCCAGCCGGAATATAAGCGTAAATAGGGCCTCCGAAAGCATTGGCTACGATAGTTGTAGTATTCTCTATTGACCAAGTTCTATAAATTCTCGAGTGTCGCTTAATAATTTCTTTATTCCAAAGACCATCGGTATGAGCGCCTATTAAAATAGAAAATCCTAATTCTGAAACTTCTTCGTCTACAGTAATCGTAATTATTTCTCCAGGAGGTGCATAGAGTCCGGTGGACATACGTAAAGAACTTCTAGGATTGGAGTAACCAAAATTACTTGGAAGACCACTCTGAGTCCCATTTACAGTAACTGTTCTAGTGATTCTAGTTGCATTTGATGGAACCTCTCCAGGAAATTCTACATGACTAGGGTGTATAGGCAATTCATCTGCTGGAAGACGAAACATCAAAGCATCTTCTAAACGCAAAATGATATCTGCAACAGGATCAGCACCTAGTTCATAACCAGTTGAGCTCCAGAGAGTAGAATATGGTATTACAGTGTAACCAGTTTGATTAACTAAATGACGTAAAGGAGTCCAAAAATCAGTATAATCAAGAGTTACGATTCCAGTACAATCTGAGATAGCAGAATAAGCCACGGCTGCATCATCATTCGCCATTTCTACACCATCAATTCGGTCGGCAAGTACCGCGGCAATAGCATTACTAATAGTTGAATATTCATGAGGAATGTTCTGAAAATAGACGTCATTATAGCCCCAGTCACTTGATACAAAAAGTCCTGTAGATTTAGCAATCTTATTGCCAGGATAATTATGGGCAACATCCGTATTTGAATAAGACCAATACCAAGCATGTCCGCCCATTATTACACCACCTCCTGAATTCATAAAATCTACTAGAGCTGCATTGTCATTATCGTCATGACCATTCCAAAACTCGTCAAGTAGGCAATCAATGCCTGTTAAATCAGAAGGAGTGATTGAAAGATGTACATTATGCCCGGCATCCTGTAATTTATTCTCAAAGTCATCAAAACCTGCACCATAAGCTAAACCAACTTCGGCATTTTCTCCGCATACCCACTCTACAGCTCTAAGAGAAAATGGATGATTTGTATAATCAACCCAACTTTCATGACCATATCCTAAAATCTTACCTTTACCTACATGAGATGCTGATACAACCGGGATACCGCTAGACTCGAAAGCTACTGGAAATGCCCATTTTCCGATAGGCAAGATAGGAGATGGCCATCCACTGAAGTCGGCTTCATTCATTCCTCTCAGTAAGTCGTTTTGATCGGCGCGTAAATCATGGACTACGATCCAGATACTAAGGCCTACAGCCCCCCCTGTATTATTTGCCCAAATGGTATATTCATTCCAATCTGTCCGAGAATCTGGAATACCTGATATTGTGCCATTATCTAGTATGACGAGTCCAGATGGAAGAGAAGGTGAAACCTCCCAAGTATCAATATAAGGGCCATTATTAGTTACTGGAATTAAGACACTTGTATTGGAACTTAAGACATATTCAGATTCAGGCCAATATATCTCATCTGGAGGTAAACTACTGATACTAATACTAATTTGAGTTTCAGTATAACCGCCAGTATTATTCGCCCAAATTTGATAGTTAGTAGAATCCTGAACATAAATAGGAGTTCCAGATATTTCTCCATTTTCCGGATTTAAGGTAAGTCCTTGTGGAAGATTAGGAAAGATTTCCCAGCTTTCTGGCGTACCATCGGACCAACTAGGAGACAGGACTGACATCTCCTCATTTACAGTCAAATCAAGTAAATATGGGTCATAACGGATATTTGTCGGAGAAATATCCTGGACTGAAATAAGAATAGTTGTAGTAATAGAACCTCCTGTGTTTGTGGCAGTGACATAATGCTCTCTTATGGCATGGAGCTCTGAAGGGACACCAATAATTGAACCATCAGTTTGACTAAAAATCAGACCATCAGGCAATGGAGGTTCGATAGCCCAATCAATTATCTCACCACCTTCTATGTTTGGGGACTCTGCGATATTATCTCCAAGGAACCATTGGAAAAAATGACTAGAATAATATAAATTTACAGGTTCTTCATGAATTGTAATTATTCTAATATCGGTATATGCTGAACCTCCTGAATTTGAGCCTGAAACAGTATGATTACTATCTCCAAGTTGCTGTGCGGTACCTGAAATACTGCCAGAATCAAGAATCTCAAGACCTAAGGGTAAAGCAGGAATAACTTCCCAATTTTCAATTAAACCTCCTGAGTTATATGGACTACTGATACCACAAGGTTTTGAAAGTGTACAAAATATCTCATTCGTAAAATAAGTAATATTCACAGGTGGTTCTGATAAAATCTCTATATCAATAATATATACGCTAGAGCCTACTACATTTTTACCAATTATTGTGTAACTAGTTAGTGGACTCTCCGACTCTGGAACTCCTGAGATTACGCCTGATTCTAAATCTAGATTAAGTCCTTCTGGCAACCTCGGATTAATTAGCCAATTCTGTGGTCCATCTCCAGTAAAACTAGGAGTCAATGCCTGAATAGTTTGACCTACTACAAGTAGTAATGATTCTTCACCATAATCTAGATTTTCAGGAGACGTCATCAGTCTACAATAATCACCTGTGAAAACTTCGTTGAAGAAACAGTCATCTTCAGTAACTCCACCAATCTCACAATCAGGATTATGTGGCTCTAATTCACAATTAACCAATTCTGATTCTGATTCTTCACCGCTAAATAATGACAAACAACCAGGGCTTAGAATTAGGAATGCTAACAATACAGCGACGAGTCGGATTGTACGCATATTATTGGTATCAAAGATTTCTTCATAAAGTATATGTTAAGATAATTATTCTAAATTGGGATATGCTGGCCCACTTTCAAAACAATATTTAACAGTCTGGAAATCTGATTTAAATGTCTTTACATCAGACTTAATTTTAGAAGTATCTTCGTTTTTGATCAGGGCTCTCGCGAAAAAGCGAGCTACGTCAATCATATCATCAGTTCCCATCCCCACTCTAGTTAACTCAGGCACACCAAGTCTAAGTCCGCTTGGTTGCATTGCTTTAGTATCTCCAGGTAACATATTCATATTTGTTATAATTCCTGAATTCTCCAGTACCTCTGCTGCTTTCCTTCCCGCACCTGAATCGATATCTCCGTGTCTTGTCAATACCTGATGACTTGCCGTATAACCTCTATCTTCGGCCAAAACGTCAAATCCTTCGGCTGCCAGTGCTGAGGCTAAAGATTGTGCATTAGCAATAATGTCTCTAGCATATTCTTTACCAAACTCCTCAAACTCTGCAAGAGCTACAGCCTTACCAGCTACATGATGAAGATGATATGAAGAACAAGTCCCAGGAAATATTGAATTGTTTAATTTACGATGAAATTTTTCGTCTGATGAGTCTGACAAGACGAAGCCCCCTTGAGGTCCAGGGAATGTTTTATGGCTACTTCCCGTCATAACATCTGCACCCTCTCTTAGTGGATCTTGGAACTGGCCACCTGCAATTAATCCAAGCACATGTGCGCCATCATACATTACCTTTGCATCAACTTCATGGGCTGCATCGGAGAGCTCTTCCAGCGGTGTTGGGAAAAGAAAGACTGATTGGCCAAAAAGAGCTAAGCTTGGAGATGTTTCTCGTATGATTTTCAACGATGCATCAATATCTGGCTCCATCCTATCTATGTCCCAAGGATAAGTAACAAGATTCAATCCTCGGACTCCAACTGCGCCCATCCTTGCATGCGATATATGTCCGCCATCGGCGGTTGATACAGCAGTAATTGTCTCTCCAGGTTTAACTAAAGCCTTCAGTGAAGCCATATTTGAAACTGTTCCAGAAGTAGATTGGATATTAGTAAAATTACAATTAAATACACGCTTAGCAGATTCAATGCCGATAGACTCTATGGTGTCAAAATCATCACAACCCTGATAATATCTTTTACCAGGTAAACCTTCAGCATACCTACCATGAAGATCTGAATTAACAGCGGCTGCGACAAGCGGGGAAATTATATTTTCACTCGCAATCATAGGTAAACTATCTCGATAATGTATTCCAGAAGATTTCACTGATTCAAGAATTCTGCTTGCTTGGGATCTCGCGTCCATGATACTTCATGGAGAACAGGTCAAAGAGTTTAGCGGAAGGAAGTTCTCTGAAGATATAGAATAGTTGAGTAAAGAATGTTTATCTATGATGCATAAAATGAGCAAAAAAAGATATCAACCCAATAAATACAATAAGTAGTAATTACACGAAATAATGTATGGAGAGTAAAAAACGAATGACTGTGATTTTGGTACTATTACTGATGTTATCTGTTTCTGAAACTACTTTTGGATATAGTAGCGGCGTCACAGGTTCTTCAACAAATGGTTGTGGATGCCACGGAAGTAGTGGAGGAATGACCCCTACTCTTTCAGGCATACCAAGTGCGGGTTACGAAGGAAACACATCTTATTCATTGAATATTGGAGGCACTGGAGGTCCTTCTGGAACTAAGGGTGGATTTAATTTAGATGCAAATTTAGGTTCTTGGTCAAATCCTGGTGCCAATGCTAAATTACAAAATGGTGAAGTCACACATTCTAATTCGAACTCAAGATCTTGGAGTGTAACATGGACGGCCCCCTCAAATGGTTCTGGAAATGTCACATTTTCGCTTGCAGTAAATTTTGTTAATGGTAACGGAGGGACTTCTGGAGACGACTGGGCCACTAATTCCTGGATAGTTTCTCAACAAATAACATCTAATGGTGACTCGGATGGAGATGGTTGGTCAGATTCTGATGAAGCGGCTTGTGGAACCGACTCATCTGACAATACATCAATTCCTACCGATACTGACTCAGATGGTATTTGTGATCCAATTGACTCTGATGAT
>DANB01000032.1 GCA_002497245.1 Euryarchaeota archaeon UBA439 | reverse complement strand
GGTCATCATCACCGTGGTCATCATCACCGTGGTCATCGTGGTCATCATCACCGTGGTCGTCATGGTCATCATGATGATCTTCGGACATCATACCAAGAGTTGTACTCTCGAATGGCCCATCACTCATCAACTCACATAGATCAGAAATTAGCATTGATTCGTAAGCTAAATCACTCTCGCCAGTTGGCATTGTGTGTGTCATGTATGAAGGAGGAGCGTCTGCACCTAATGATGAGAGAGTTGATTCAACCCAGGGCTCTAGACCTAAACCATGATAAAAGAATATATCAGCATTTTGTAAACGTATTAAATCTGCTGCAGAAGGTTCGTAATCATGAACAGGAATATTATCTTGGCTCATGTATTCTACAGTAACTGAATCGCCTGCAACTGCCTTTACTAATTCACCTACGTGGTATGTTGAAACCATTACGGTACCATAATTAATTTCCAATACATCATCAATTAAATTACTATCTTCTTCTGCTGTTTCACTATCCTCCGAAAGGCATCCTGCTAAACTGGAAAGTATCAATATTAGGCTTACAGACAATGCTCTTGCTGTGTTATTCATGACTCTTCGCCACACTATTAACTATATAATAAATGTTAATAAATACATATTTAGAAATTATTATTAATTGAGGACTAGTCGGATAATTATGAGTCAAATAATTACATTTAGTGCTGACAAAAAATTTTCTAATGATCTTGAGAGTATAATCAAAAAGTCCGGATATCAGAATAGAAGTAGATTTCTCCGTGATGCTGCTTTGTACTATTCAGAGATAAAACAAAGAGGGGAACTGCAAGACATGCCAGATGATGAAGTCCTAGAAGGTCATCTAATAATTTACTACCAACATAATCATGGAGTTGAATCGAAATTGATGGAGGTTAGACATTCTAAGAATCTAGAAATTAGCACTTATAATCACAATTGTCTCAAGCACAGCCACACCTGTGTAGATATATTGCTAGGAATTGGAACTGCACATGAATTTCGTAGAATAATAAATTTCTTACAAAATACCCCTCACGTGAATAAAATTACGTTTAATCCTGCACCCATGAGAGATGAAGGTTGCTGCTAAGAATTCTTATTCACAAACTTAGCTAAAATTTGGCTTAAACTAACAAGTCCGAAATTGTGACTATCTTCTGAAGCATTCGGATCAGGATTATCTCCCACTAAGAATACTCTATTACCCTGGATAGATGATATCCTCTTAATTAGAAAAAGATCTTTTTTGAATGGGTGTTCGACGAGTACAATATGATTTATTTGATACTCATTCGATAGATTTTTTTCAAAACGTACAATATCGCCGTCTTCGAGTGTTGGCCACATTGAGTCGCCATTAACTCTGACATCTATGAAGCGCGAATCCATGGAACTTCACGGCCTTTAGTGGCCCAGAACATGTTATGAATTGCTTCAACAGCGTCCATTAATTCTTGAGCATGTTGCTCAGAAACTTCGACTTTGCATGCTGAACAAAGTTTAGCTGCTTGCCAGAAAGTGTCGTGAAGATTAGGAAGGGATTCAAGATGTTGAGGCTTGAAGAAATCTGTCCACAATACCAATAACTCATCTTTACACTTCTGAGCCTCTTCTTCCTTAATTGCAGCGTATCTGGACATAGTGTTAATGTATGCTGCAGAACTACCACCAGATTCCCCGTGATTGGCTTCCAAAGCATTCATTTTCTTTGTCATTGATTGAACAGCCTCTGCTGCTACACGTGCACTTGCTGGATCATATACTCCACAAGGTCCATCGCAATGTGCATGTCCATCAATTAACAAGATTTCTTCATTATTTAACTTGGTTTCTTTCATAATATCTTACCTCTGACTTAGCGCATCGGGTACATCATTATGAATACTAAGGTTAATGCCTTTCATTAGTAATATTGATTGAGTAACTCATGCTAGAAGGTGTGTGGGGAGAGTAGCAGTAACTGATGGGATGGATGAAAAAGCCATCAAAATGATTGCAGAACAAGGTCATGAAGTCATTCTCAGACACTATACTAAAGAGGAACTTCTTTCAGGGATTTTATCAAATTTTGATGCAGTGGTTGTTAGAAGTGCAACTAAATTAGATAGAGAAGTAATTGAGGCCTCAATTATTGATGGGAAAGGACTGAAATTTATTGGAAGAGCGGG
This sequence comes from Euryarchaeota archaeon UBA439, assembly GCA_002497245.1. Taxonomy (GTDB): domain Archaea; phylum Thermoplasmatota; class Poseidoniia; order Poseidoniales; family Thalassarchaeaceae; genus MGIIb-O2. Next base: position 8,714 of record DANB01000032.1, on the reverse strand, counting down.
GGTCGGAGTAGATAATATCGACATTACTGCTGCAAGCGAGAATGATATCGTTGTATGCAATACTCCAAGAGCATCGACAAAAAGTGTTGTTGAAATGACAATTGCTCACCTATTAGCATCTTGTAGAAATATCACTGCAGCTGATAGGAAATTAAGAAACGGTGTTTGGGCGAAGAAGGAATTGGTGGGAACGGAATTATCCGGTAAATCATTAGGACTTATTGGATATGGTAGGATTGCACAAGGAGTTGGAGTTATTGCTAAATCTTTAGGCATGGATTTACATGCATATGACCCATATGTCCCTAAAGAAATAGCGAAGAAAAATAAATGTAGATTACACAATGATGTCGATAGCATTTTTCAAATGTGTACTCATGTTTCAATACATTGCAATCTTACAGAGGAAACTTACCATCTAGTAAATTCATCTAGAATTAGTTTAATGCCAGGAATAGGAGATGATGGGATTGATTGTGGGAATCATCTGATAAATTGTGCGAGAGGAGGAATTGTTGATGAGAAAGCTGCTCTAGAAGCATTAGAAAGTGGCCAATTGTCGAGTTTAGCATTAGATGTATTTGAAAACGAGCCTGCTATTGGCAATCCTCTATTCACTCATGAAAAATTTCATGGAACGCCACATATTGGAGCTGCAACAAAAGAAGCACAAGCAAGAATTGGAATTGAAATGGCATCATTAATAATAGAAACTCTAAATGGAAATAAACCAAACACAAGTTTGAACTAAACTATTCTATGCATTCTAATTAATGATTCAGAAAGGATAGATAAATCTTCAGGGATCTTTACACCAGATATTTCAGTGTTTAAAGAAAGGCCACCATCTTTCTTTAACCTCCAAACCTCAGAATTAAACTCAATAACTGGATTGGTTAAATCCAATAATTCTGATCTAACATCTATAATATCTGGAAATTCTCTTACATCAACTGAACTTCTCCCATAAAGTGTAGTCGAAAGATAATGAGTAAAGAAAGGGCAAATAGGACTTAGTGAAGTCAAAACATCTCGAACTATTCTATGCAATGTCCAAGCTGCAGCCTCATCTCCATCATAGAGGCGTGATTTTGCCATCTCTAGCCAGTGACTAGGAAATACTCCTGTACTGAAGTTTTTTATTGATTGGGCAGCATTATAGATATCTATTTTCGTCCAAGATTCCTCAACTTTATGCATCATCTGACTGAATTCAGAAAGTATCCATTTATCTTCAATCTCTAAATTATTCGGTTCTGATGAAAGATCAGATGGCACTTCGAACTGACTGGCAAATCTAGCAACATTGAAGATTTTTGTTAACACTCCGAAATATTTCGCTTCGATTTCTTCGGGATTGATATGGAAATCATCTCCAACTTGGGCATCACATGCCTTCCAAAGACGGAAACATTCACTACCGATTTTATTAGCTTGTAGATGAATCTGCTTGCCATCAGTACCCTTTATCTTCCATGAACCTGTTCTTCCACCAAAACCACATTCAAGAACAGAATTTGCATCGATACCATTGCCTAGCGATTTGGACATCTTACGACCCCAAGGATCCATGCCGAGACCATCTATCCAAATATTAGAGAAGCCCGGTTTATCAAATAGAAGAGTGCTCTTCAGTAAAGTATAGTACAACCAGGTTCTGACAATTTCCTTACCTTGAGGACGCAAGGCCGTAGGGAAAGCTTTCTCGAATAAATCTTGATTACCATACCCAGATACAAATAAATTAGAGTTTGAAGAGTCCATCCAAGTATCAAATACTTTCTCTTCACCTATTAATTCTCCAAGTTGACTGGCCATTTCTTCATACAAACCGAGAGTTTCTTTACTCTGTCTATCTAAAACTTCAGATCCTTCGGGAGGAGAATCCCTCCAAGGCTGAACATAACTTCCAGAAGGCGGGACTATTACTTTTGAGCCATCTTCACTGTACCAAATTGGTACTTCGGTATGATACCAACGTCTTCTTGATATTGGCCAATCTATAGATATATTTTGCATCCAGTCATCAAGGAATTGTTTGTTTCGAGGAGGAATGAAGTTGATATCTGAAATCAGTTCATTCATTCGTTCTAAAGTATGTGTTTGTCTGACATACCATTCTTTAAGAAGGATTATTTCAACAGGATTATTTCCTCTCTCACTAACTGGAATCTCTTGCTCATGTTCTTTGATTGATGATAATTTATTTTCTTGCTCTAATATTTCAATAGCTTTTTTCCTAGCATCAATGACTTTTAAGCCCGATAAAGGCCCTGATATTTCAGTCATTTCTCCATTGAGATCTATTGCTACATAGGGATCTAGTCCAAATTCTCTGAATACCGAAACATCATTTTGGTCTCCGAAAGAGCAAACCATTAGAACACCAGAACCGAACTCCATTTTGACAGAATGATGTGATTTAATTAGAACTTTCTTGCTACGTTCATTAACAGGTAATGGCAAATTAATTTCTTTACCAATAAGATGTGAATATCGAACATCTTCGGGATGAACTAATACGATTCCACAGGCACAAATTAATTCTGGCCTTGTAGTAGTAATGGTTACCTGTTCCCCATCTTCTGTTTCCCACAAAACATCACATAGTTTCGTTAATCTAGAAATTCTTTGCACTTCTGCATCGGCAATTGTTGTCCCTTCAACGGGGTCATAGATATTAGGCCGAAGATCTTCAATAATATTCCCTTGCTTAAATAAATCTACAAAGATTGATTGTGATACTGCCCTATATTCTGGAGAATCTGTCAAATATTCATTTTCAAAAGAACAAGACAAGCCAACCCTACAAGCAGTTTCTCGCATAGCTTGAGTATATTCTTCAATCGTATCTCTACAAATATCAATAAACTCACCTCTCTCAAAGGCCCTCATTTTTTTACCAGTTTTTTTCTCAACAGTAAATTCAATATTTATTCCGTTACGGTCTACTCCCCAAGGAAAATATACTTCTTTACCTAATAGCCTTTGACTACGAGCAATGACATCTATCATACTGTATTGGGCAACTGCTCCGATATGCCAAGTTCCGCTTGGATATGGAGGAGGGGTGTCTATAACAAAAATCTCTTTAGTAGAATTAGGATTGAAAGAATACCTTTCATTATATGTATTACCATAATGCTCTTCTTGGATTCTTTTTTCAAGATCAATTGACCATCTTTTGTCAGTAATTTTTGGTTTACCCATGACAATCGCCCAGACCTTACACTATGACCCCGTAGTAACTTATTCTTGACTATTGCCAATACAAAGACATAATCTAAATGAAGTTTTGAAGGATATAGAAGCGTTGGGTTGAAGTCCCTTCCTTATCCACGGACATACAGAGAGGTAGCACCATGACCATTCAAGGAAGTGATAATAGTGCTGATTCTTCAGAGAAAATTACATACAAAGAACGTATGAAGAATATTGATTCAAACAGTGTAAGAGATGCTATAATTCAGTCACCAAATAAATTAAGAAGAGCTTTTTCAGGATTAACTGCGACACAAGCATTAGTAAAATTCCCAGTAGTCATTATTGTATTTTGTTTGATTTTTACAGGTTATTTCACAATGCACTCAGGAGCTTTAGATTGTAGAAAAGATTTCAATCCAGGCTTTTGTAATGAAGAATCTTCAATGAACGTTAATGGTGATTTGGAAGTTTACTTGCCAGATGGTTCCCAAGTATCACTACTAATTGAGGAAGTTGAAGAAGATTGGACGACTAATGTAATGATTATTTATGTAGAGTCGGATGACTATAATGTAACAAATATTCCAATTCTTAAACAGATAGATGCTATGGAAAGTGCAATGAATTCAAACAGAAATGATGGAGGAGAATTTGATCAAATTATCTACGTATTATCTATCTCTGCTGTTATTAAGGAAGTAAATTCCAGTGCTGTCAGGGTTGCTAAAGCATTCGCTTCTGGCGTAGCAACATCGACTGGGCAGGAGCAATTCTCAGAACAAATTAATGAAACTATAGATGCTCAGAAAGATATTTTGGGGAATTATGCAATACCTGATGAGCAACAGAGAGTAGATCAGATACTAGGAGAAATGCCCAAAAATGCTCTAGACAAACTTGTAAGAGATGTTGGTAGACCAGATGCTGATCAAAATCTAGATAATGATACTAAAATTTCTAGATGGAATAGGGCCGTAATTATCATGGGCATTTCAAGCGATGCTGATGTTGCAGAGATGATTGAAAAAACACAGAAAGAAATTGATAAATTAAGTAGTGTCAATAGCAACCTTAACCCTAATGATGAAGATCAATCAGATTGGGACTATTGGGGTTTGGAAATGGCCCTTACAGGCCCTGCCCCAATTACTAATGCAGTTACTGAAGAATCATTTAGCCTGTTTTGGGATGTATTTCCAATAGGTGTTTTTCTGGTAGCCATAACACTATTCTTATTCCATTGTGACTTGTTACAAACAGGAAGGTTTAGACTTGTTCAAGGGATTAAGGTACTAATAATATCCGGATTACCCACATTATGTTCAGTTTTCTTAACAATGGGAATCATAGGATGGTCAAACTATGAAGTTACTATGACTGTGATTATTGTAGGTCCAATTGTTCTCGCTCTTGGAGTCTCATATGGACTTCACATTACAAATCGTTATGCGGAAGCAAAAGGAACTCCTAATGAAAAAATGGAGGAAGCTTTGAATTCAACAGGGCGTGCTGTTTTCTTATCTGCAGTAACTACTATTATAGGATTTATTTCTCTGACATTTACGCCAATGGCGCCTATTCAAACCGTAGGATGGTCACTCGCCTTTGGGATTGTTGTCGTATATGTAATGACCATGTTAATGGTCCCTAATTTGACAATACTGTTAGATCTAAAGAAGCCCTCTCACCCCCCTCCTCAATTATTCGTAAATATTGTATCTGTACCAGTCAAATGGACGAGAGTTACTCTTATACTATTCATAATTGCAATGGTTTTCTCTGCGGGTATTTCTCGAGAAAATGTTGAATCAAATCTTGACTTGTTAGAAATGGCACCTCAAGATGTTGATGCAGTACAAAAAATGAAAACCTACAGTGATGAGTTCGAATCCGGACAACCTGGTTTCTTGAAGATATCAGAAGATATTGAGGCCACAGCAGAAATAACAGATTTAACTGCGAACGATCCTTTTAGTGGATTGGAAGCTATAGAGAAGTTGGAAGGACAATGTGCTGAAGTAGATCAAGTTACAGCTGTTTCAATTGTATTCTTGATGAAAGCAATTGCTGTTTCTGTTAATGTATCAGGTTCACCTATTGCTGATGAAATAAATAATCAAGATTGGATACCTGACCCAATTCAAGATGTTGCAACATTGATATTTGATAATGAGCAGTCAGGTAATGCATCTTTTTGGAGAACCTTGGACACATTAGATGCACAAGAACTAGGTGGACAACAGGCTCAAAATTTCTTAATATACGTATTTTATAATAGCCTAACTGATGAAATGAGAGAGTTATTCATCTCATCAGATTATAGTAGTAGTTTAATCTATATTGATATGCCTTTTATGGATGTTGTAGGAACTGAGACAGCTACTAATTTAGTTAACAAACATGCTGCAAACTCAGGCTTAGGAGGGACTACAGGAACTCCAGAGCTTATTGGAGTTGCATCAGTAACCATAGAAGTCAACAATTTGATTGTAGGCTCACAATGGAGTTCACTTGGTTTTGCTTTATTATTCACAGTGATAACACTAGGACTAGTTTTTCGTGATATTTTATACTCATTACTGACAACAATACCTGTAGGATTTACTGTTGCTATGCAATGGATGATAATGGATGCAGGGGGTGTCCAATTATCACTAGTAACAGTAATGATTGGTTCCATTCTTGTTGGAGTAGGCGTTGATTTCTCAATACATATCGCAAATAGAGTAAGAGAACTTGGAGGCAATCTGGAAGCTATAAAATCAGCTTGTGCAAGTACTGGTATGAGTTTATTTGAGGCTACTACTGTTACTGCAGCAGGAATGACATGTGCATTCGGAATTAATATACCTGCAATCAAACCGTTTATCACAGTAATAATTGTGTTACTTATTATTGCTGCAATTTCTGCACTGATACTACTACCTGCGATCTATGCTATTATGGTGAAATCAAATGTTAATTTAACTGGTGGAGTTTCTAGAATGGTGAAAACTGCAGGACTAAAAAGAGCAATAGAAAGAGACGAAGCTGATGCTATCGATGCGACCTTAATTATAGGTAAATCCGATGATGCTTGGTGACGACAGTTTCATTCACCTCTTTCTACTGGGTTAGTGTATGAACTATTGGCTTATGAAGAGTGAACCTCACGTTTATCCATGGGAAAAACTTGTTGAAGATAAAAGAACTCATTGGGATGGAGTAAGAAACTATCAAGCAAGAAATATGATGAGAGATGATATGAAAATTGGAGACTTAGTTTTCTTTTATCACTCGAATTTTAAACCTCCACACATTGCAGGAGTGGCAAAAATTTGCAAAGAAGGATACCCTGACTTCACTGCTCAGGATCCAAAATCGAAATATTTTGATGAAAAGGCAACACCTGAGAATCCAAGATGGATGATGGTTGATATTCAACCGATAAGAGCTTTACAGAAAACTGTCTCTCTGCAAGAAATGAGAGAAAATCCAGCTTTAGAAGGAATGAAACTCCTGATGAAGGGGTCAAGACTTTCGGTGCAACCCGTTTCAAAAAATCATTTTGAAATAATATGCAAAATGGGTGGATTGGATAAAATACCACACGAATGAAAGTTGTGGGCATGTCTTCGGTGGACGTTCGTCACCATCGATGAATATTCATTGAGCTCCTCAACTCCGCTATTCCAAGGCATCCAGCATCCCCGGTCGGGCTGCTCGCTTCCGCGCCTGACCTGGTTCCCGGGTATAAGACACTTCGAATTTCCCTCCGGAAATCCGTTATGCCAACCTGCATCTCTTGGAGGCGAAGTGTCGCTGTCACCCAATGGGTCATCGATGCTTCGTTTACGCCGCCCTCAGACTTCAGGTCACCATTATTGACGATTTGTGAATAATAGAGCACGTCAACACTCCCCCTAGCCCATCTATCCGTAATTAGCGTCCCATTTTAATGAAACCCAAGATGATTTAATGAATTAATAGAGAAAAAATATCATTCTGCAGTATATTTTGAAGGACAACCTGTTTGTATTGAGTTAGCAGAGATTGTCCATTTTCCTTCAATATTGATTAAATCTCCTTTTACAGCAATCATGTAACCCTCGCCGAAACCATCAGGTAAAGCAACTGAAGAAATATCGACAAATAATTGAGCATTTTCATTTGTCCCTACTAAAATAAAAATCTTTGATTCATCATCAACTGAACCTTCTAAAACAGTACCTCTAAGATGTACCTCATCTGATGTGAAATCTTCTGGAGAAGACATGACTTCATCGACAGTATACTGGACCTCAGGATCAACACTAATCAACATCAGGGAGACTAATCCGAACAATCCCAGACCTACTACAACAAGTCTCCTTGCTCTAGTTGTTGCCATATACGTCCCAATTGAAAACCACTCATGAGGTTTGTGTTCTTAGGTGTGTTTTGAACCAACAGCCTCGCTGATATTAGAAAAATTATTTTCCTTGACTTTTACTTTAAGACCTTTAATGATTTTTGAAACGATAGAGGGGCCGTGGAAAACCAATGCTGAATACAATTGAATTAGCGATGCTCCTGAGATTATCATATCCCAAGCGGATTCAACAGAATCAATTCCACCAACTCCAACAATTGGTACTTTAGAATCGGTATTATCGTACAGTAAATTGACCACTTCCAATGACCGTTGCCTTAAGGGACGTCCTGAAAGACCACCAGATTCCGCAAAAGCAGATCTAGACTGAGAATTTCGAGGCACATATCTAGAAATTGTAGTGTTTGTTGCTACGAATCCATCAATTTTAGATTGGATAGCGACTTCTGCTGAGATAATTAAATCTTCATCGCTCATATCAGGTGAGAACTTCAATAGTAATGGTTTATGATTTCCCTTCCTATCCCTAATTAAATTACATGAATCTAATACACTTGCTAAATGATCGGATTCTTGTAATTCTCTCAAACCAGGAGTATTAGGTGAAGATACATTCAATACAAAAAAATCAGAATAATCCCAAAGAATATCAAGTGTGGAAGAATAATCTCCAGGTGCTTCATCATTGGAGACCTTTTTTGATCGACCGATATTAGCTGCTACAGGATTGTCAGGCCATAGACCAGTTGATTTTCTATCAATTAGATTTTCTCTTACTGCTAAAGCCCCAGGATTATTGAAACCCATCCTATTAATCAAAGCATTTTCTTTATTTGCTCTAAACATTCTTGGTTTAGGATTACCTTCTTGAGGGAATCTAGTAATGCCGCCGTATTCCATCCATGAAAAACCTAATGAAGGCCATGCAGATAATGCTTGTGCCTTTTTATCAAATCCAGCTGCGATACCTAATGGATGATTAAATGATATGCCGAAAACGTTTGTCGGTAATTCTGGTGATTGGTACAAACTTTTTAGGAAATTTCGGCCTAAAGAACTTCTCTCTAACCTCTCTAATGATGAAAGCCCTAGACCATGAGCTCTTTCAGAGTCCATTAGGCCCAATAAAGGCCTACCAAACATTCGATATGGCATTCCC
>DANB01000040.1:962-21876 GCA_002497245.1 Euryarchaeota archaeon UBA439 | reverse complement strand
CCAACAACTGCCCTATATCTTGGGTCGTCAGCAATCTCTATCATGTAAAATGGAACTCCTAAATTACGAACAGAAATATGGGCAATATCCTCAGGGTATTCATGGAATGCATTACCAATTTCCATTGTATAACAATAAGAATTATGGACGCCATAATGCCAATCACAGAAGTCACCAGTTGTAGGATATAAATCAGAAGATTGCATTGGTGCATAGGCAGTCATATCGCCCATTTTATATCCATGATATTCTAAGAACTCTTGATCAGGATTATCACAGTTCGTGCAGTGACCCCATGGCCACAAGACTAGTTCTGAGTATGAATGCCATGTCAAAGTTGATTTAAATTCAGAAGCACCGTCACCATCATCATCGTTCATCTCAGTCATATCTTGAATAAACTTAGTTTCTGGTTCACTATTTCCACCCCACCAATCTTCATCTACTAATCCATCTGCGTCATCATCTTTACCATCAACATGATCTTCATTGATTTGTCCATCACCATCATTGTCAGTATCATCTACAGGGCCATTGTAAACATCATTGTTAGGACCTCCGGCATAACACATTCCTGGGAATAATGGGCCAGTCGCCCCAAGTGGAGCCCCCCACTCAAATTGATAATTTCGATTCAAGTCAACGCCGTCACATGAAGGGTCTACTTGCTCATCAACATCAGGAAGAGGAGTGACTCCCGTAACTGTATTATCGCGAAGGTTCTTTCTCCAACCACTTCGATAACAAGATTCCCAAGCTGACTCTCCACAATATTCTTCTCTATCGTAACGGTTTCCATCTGTGTTTAACATTGGAATTAGATAAATTTCTCTTGTATTTACCATATTGGTAATGAATTGCTCAGAAAAATCTTCGTCAACTCCTAAGTCACCAGGACCACAAGGTATTCCATCTCCATTACTATCTTGGTAACTGGCATTAAGCATTAGACAGTCTCCATCGTTGTCTATACCATCCCATCCATCTTCATCGATTAGTCCGTCTCCGTCATTATCAATTCCGGCCATCCCGTAATAATATGCTACAGTTTCAAGGAAGAACATAGGGACTTCATAAGACATCCACTCTCTAGCATGATGATTGCCGACCAACATTACATCGGGTATATCTTCGTAATTCCCACAGTCTCCAACAAATACATTGCAGTCTCCTCCTGAAACTCCTTCTAATTCTTCACCACCACCTGTCATCTTAATCCAAGGGCTTGCATGGTTGTAGTACCATCCTTCGTAACTATCAGCACCCATTTCTTGACCTCTTGCGTTAACACCGCCCACAAGACCTTCATGATAACTCATGATATTGCTATTCGTATCGGCTAATTGTTGCATTCGATCCTTCATACTGAAATAATCATGATATTCGCGAAATTGTAGTCTATCATTGCCACCCCATGGAAATATCTGATTAGAATATTCTTCTGACCAAATATCCTCAGGTGCCATGCCACTATCGGATTCTTGTGCACCTACTGGAGCAATCAAGGAAACTGGAGCTAAAACGGACAACACTAAGGGCATTAGAAGTGCCATTGCAGGGATTCTTCGAGGATTTGAAACAAATTTTTGATTAGTTTCGATGTTACTGCCCGCCATATTATCAAGCCTTCGAGAGGCGTTAGGGTCTTGAAAGCCTCGGATTTACGGTACGAAGTACCGGAGAGGGTTTCATAAGTGGTAGTTGAGGCGGCCAAATATGGAAATACTGACTGACTTCATGGATGGAGACGAGATTTTCGAAGGATTCTCACAAGGAACACTAATAATTTTCTTAGCAATAATTGGCCTTTCTATTGGTTTTGGAGTACTCGCTAGAAGATTTGTCTTCCCATCATTGATGAATCTCTTTTCTAAGACTGAAAGGATTGATGGTAAAACACTGTTTGCTCCGGCATCACTAGGATGGATGGTTGGAACTCTATTCTTCACACAGGCCATAGATTATATTGCTGGAAATTGTGATCCAGTTTGGAATCAAGATTTGATATCTAACCTTAACGAAGTTGTTTTTACTGGATTCATAATATTGATGCTAATTGCAGCCTATCGATTAGTTGATTATTTGGATGCATTTATTGTTGTAGAAGGAAATGATGATATTGCTTCAAGACGTTCATTAGCTAGTGTAGCAGAATCCGTTGGGAGAGTCGCAGTTGTTGTAATCGGTGCATTCGTTATTGCAGGATATGCAGGCGTTGATTTGAATGGACTAATTGCAGGACTAGGGATTACTGGTTTGGCATTAGCCCTTGCTGCTAAAGATTCAGTCTCAAATATTTTCGGAGCGGTCTCAATCCTTGTAGATCAACCATTCAATGTCGGTGATTGGATTATAGTTGATGGAGTGGAAGGAGAAGTAGTTAATATTGGACTTAGAACTACGTTGATAAGAACCTCTGCTGACACAATGATCACAGTACCTAATTCTAACATGGTCAACTCACCGGTAGAGAATTTTAGTAAAAGAAGATTCAGAAGAATAACTCCAAAGTTTGAATTCGAAGAGGATAGTAATCCAGCACATTTGAAGGAATTTTGTGAAGTTCTGTTAAACAAAGTAAATGAGGATGCTAGATCGATTAAGGAAGAAGATTCATGGGTTAGAGTACAAGCATTTGGGACTGCGATGGTTGTAGTAGCAGGTAACTTCTACTGTGTTTCATCTGCATCCACACAAAGAGAATTGAATGAAGATATTTTGATGATGGCACGTGAAACCGCTGAAAAATTGAATTTGATTTTCTTTGAGCCAAGAATGAGAAACAACAAGTGAGGCGAGACTTTGGTAACTCTTGTACTTATCAGACATGGGCAGTCACTTTGGAACGCAGAAAATAAATTTACTGGATGGACAGATATTGGACTCTCTGAGAAGGGTATTGAAGAAGCGGAAAATGCTGGGAAAATTTTAGAAGATGTGGCATTCGATGTTGTTCACACTAGTGCTCTAATAAGAGCTCAAAAAACAGCTGAGATAATTATCGAGAATAATAAGAAATCGAAAGGTATTCCTGTTCACAAGGATAAGAGGCTCAACGAAAGACACTACGGTTCATTACAAGGACTGAACAAAAAAGAAACTGCTGAGAAATATGGGGCAGAGCAGGTTCATATCTGGAGACGCTCTTTTGATGTACCTCCGCCTGATGGAGAAAGCCTAAAAATGAACGCTGAAAGAACTTTACCTTACTTCAAAGAAAATATAATTGGAGACCTTGAAAATGGGAAAAATGTACTAGTTGCAGCACATGGTAATTCATTAAGATCAATTGTAATGTTTATTGAAAATATTTCGAAAGAAGATGTGGTGAAATTAGAGATTCAGACTGGTGTTCCAAGAACATATGTATTTGAAAATGGTATCTTTACAAGAGTCAACTAGGAATCTGAATCTGTTTTCTCATTCCAGACCCTTAGAATAGATATCGCTGGAGATGGGGCTAATCTTCTGTATGTATAATAAAGTCCGATAGTTAATGGAAGTAAGATTAATGGAACTACAATATCCTCTGAATTTCCAATAATATACTGATAAAATCCATTTCCAGAGAAGAAACCTGTCATGAAAGAAAGTGCCGCAACAATTCGATGATTAAACATCGTTCTCTGAATTCCTGGGACTTCTCTAAGCATTGAAACTGCTGGTTCTGGCTTTCCTGACTGGTGGGAAACAGCTTCAATTACATCAAGTAAACATTGCTCATATTCCCAAAAGAATACTCCCCCTCTAGGGGTATAGAACGATTTCTCAGATGCCCATTTCTGAGGAGCTGTTGATCTCCAGCCTTCAATCATTGATTCTCTTAATTCTATGATTGGAAGTTTCGAATTACATGAGTAGTATATCCGATTAAGGTCATGAAGTAATGAAGAAAAATCTCTCATTGCTGGAAACTCGCAATCTGGCTTGGCAATACTATCTGATAATCTAGGTCTATTGAAATAAATACCATATTCCTCATCAGATTCATCAATCATATCTGAGAATCTAATATCTCCGATACTGATAATACAGACTGTATCTTTTGTATGAGGGGCCCGCCAAATTGTATTTGCACGTAATAGGGCCTCAAGTTTCTCAACTCTCTTATTCCATTTTCTTGAGTCACGAGGAGTTATTCTAGCATTTTCTGCGGATTTATGGAATTTTCCAATTGCTGCTGCAGATTTGAATACTATTTCTTTTGAGGTTTGTAAATCATTAGAATTTAAAGCCGAAATCAACTTTGATTTGACATCAATAGTGGAGTTATTCCATTTTCTTAGAGTTATTAAATCAGTATCATTCCATGAAAAACCACCTAATGGAACATCGCTCTCTTCGGCAGCTAAACTAATTCGTGCCCTTAATCTACCATCAGTACCCCATGGATAAAATTCTGCTAGCCAGTACTCCTCATTATCTTTTAATTTCAAATTGATTCCTCGTTCGGAATGAATTATTTCTTCGACTAATGATTCATCTGATGGAATTTCTCCCCATGATTTTAGTCCAAGGATTGTGTCTTTCCAATTATTCGGGTTATTAGGTTCGAACATTTCTGATTTCATTCCTATACCTACGAAAACAAGCCTCTGGAATCCGATTGGTGCTTCATCTTCGGAGTTAATCCTTGTCATTGCCGCAGGTTTCCAAGCAATCTTATCCTCAGTCATACTAGTTACCCGACGCCTACGAGGGAGTTGTTTACTTCATGCAATCGGTCAGGGAATCTTTGATATGGTGTCGGTTAAGGCAGCAACATGGGCGAGATATCGGACATGCCGCTAGCCGTTGATATGGACGGCACACTAATTTTAACTGATATGAGTTATATTAGTATCAAAAGAGTACTATTAAGGAGACCATGGATGATATTTGGAGTTCTGACAAAAGAGTTGACGAACAAAAGAGCACAATGGAAAAGAGATTTAGCAAAAAAATTGGTATTTGATCCTGCTGAACTAGAATATCATAGCGCCTTTCTTGATTGGTTGACAGGGGAACATGCACGTGGAAGGGTTCTAATTTTAGCTACAGCTTCAGATAGGATTGTTGCAGAACAAGTTGCTGCTCATGTTGGTCTATTCTCTGATGTAATGGCATCAGATGCTCAACACAATCTTCGTGGTAAAAAGAAGGCTGAGGCACTAATTGCAAGATATGGTGATATGAAATTTGGGTATGCAGGAAATAGTCATCATGACTTGCCTGTTTGGGAACATTCGGGCCAAATTATAGTTGTAAATCCGGAAAATAATCTGTTAGACAAGGTAAATAATAAGGCAGATATTGTATTTGAATGAGGAATCCTCAATCCAACTACTATTAGACACAGAGTATTTTCGCAGTTACATGGGTCGTCTACGCAGAGCCACCGGTCGTAGTATCGACTCACTGGCTAAATGGCTCCTTAAATTTAGAATTATTTCAATTCCAGCTAAAGCAATTGCAAGTTCAAGTATAGCCTGGAGTTTTGTTTCTAGAACTGATAGAATAAGAGCAAATAGGCTCAAAGATAGAATAAAAGAAGGAACGATGCCAAAACATGTGTCAATAATAATGGACGGAAATAGAAGGTTTGCTTGGGATACAAAAATTGAAACCAATATAGGTCATAAAAAGGGGAAAGAGAAACTTAAGCAAGTTATGGATTGGATTCTAGATTTAGGAATTCCTTATCTCTCTGTATATGCACTTTCAACTGAGAATATTAAAGAAAGAAGTCAAGAAGAGCTTGATGCATTGTATAATCTATACTACAATGGATTGAATGAAATGGCAGAAGATCCGAAAATTCATGCTAAAAAAGTGAAAGTAAAAGCTGTTGGAAGGTTAGAGATGTTGCCTGAAAATATAAGAGAGGCAATTAGAAATGTTGAAGAGAAAACTGCCGATTATTCTGATTTCTTATTCACAGTATGCTTAGCATATGGAGGAAGAGAGGAAATTGTTGATGCGGTTCGCAAAGTTTCTCAGGAATATGCATCTGGTACAATTAAGTTAGAAGAAATAGATACAAATAAAATTTCTAATAATCTTTATTCTTCAGATATACCTGATCCTGATTTGGTAATAAGAACTAGTGGGGAAGAAAGAATTTCAAATTTCTTGCTATGGCAAATTGCGTATTCAGAATTACATTTCACAGACGTTCATTGGCCATCCTTTCACAAGAAAGATCTGTATGAAGCAATAGAGTCATATCAAAACAGGAGGAGAAGATTTGGTAGCTAATAGATGTGAAAAATGTGGAAGAGATGACTATCAGAATCCTTCTGTCACAGTAGACGCAGTTGCGACAAGAGAAGGAAAAGATGGCCTAGAATTATTGATGATAAAAAGAGGGGGGGATCCAAAAGAATGGGCAGGAATGTGGGCATTTCCAGGAGGTTTTGTTGATTACGGAGAAGACCCAGAGGATGCTGTAATTAGAGAACTGTTAGAAGAAACTGGAGTAGTAGGAAAATATCCATTGGCATTAACAATACTAGGTAAACCAGGCAGAGATCCGAGAAAACATTGTGTAGGCCTATTTTACTTGCTAGAAGTAGAAAGTACCTCTGAACCAATAGGAGCTGACGATGCAATTGAGGCAAAATGGGTTCCAATTAATCAACTAACACAAGAAAATGTTGCAGGGGACCATTCAGAAGTAATAGAATTACTTCGTGAATAAACATATCAGCAATAACACCCTGCGAACTTCATGACTCGCAAGTTAAAGATTGACAATGGAGGCAAAGTTTGGGCACCTTATAGTCCAGGAATAACTGTAAGAGATCATATTTGGTTGGCTGGACAGATAGGGATTGAAGGAGGAGAAGATATTGTTTCTCAGACCTCTGAAGCCTTGAGAAAAATTGATGATTTATTGGAAATAGCAAATAGTTCAAGAGATGACCTAGTCATGGTAACAATACTCCTGACAGATATAGGAAATTATTCAGATGTGAATGAAGTTTATGGGAAATGGCTAGGAGAATCAATGCCGCCAGCTAGAGCTGCATATGAAGTTAGTAAATTGCCGGGTAATGCACTAATAGAGATTATATGCGAAGCCTTTAGAGGATCTGGAGAAAATTAGAATTGAGGAATGGAAATGAGTGTTTTCAAAGCTTATGACATTCGTGGGCTTGCTCATTCCGAATTAGATGCAAGTTTTGCAGAAAGGTTAGGGAAATCTCTTGCTACGCACCTCAATGCAAATACTATTGCAGTAGCACGCGACATTAGAGAATCGGGGCCTGAATTACATGGTGCCTTCTTGAAAGGTTTGACTGCATCTGGAGTAGATGTATTAGACTTAGGAGTAACTACTACAGGAGTTCTTTACCGATCAACTGTAGATCTCCCAGTGGATGCTGCCGTAGTAATTACAGCAAGCCATAATCCTCCAGAATACAACGGATTTAAAATTTGTAACGGTAAATTACCAATGGCAGGACAAGAATTACAGGAATTAAAAAATACGTTTGATAATAATGTGTTTAGAGATGGAAAAGGTGTTGTAAAAGATTTTTCAGATTTTGAAAATCAATATCTAGAAACTATAGTTTCCAATGCAGGTATACCAAAAAGAAAAATGAAAATTGCTATTGATTGTGGGAATGCAGTTCCTGGCCCGTTAACTATCAGATTAATGGAAAAATTAGGAGTTGAATTAATTCCGGTGCATTGCAATTGGGACGATAAATTTCCGAATCATCCACCCGACCCTACAAGGCCAGAAAATATGGAAGACTTGGCTAAAGCAGTAGTTGACAATAATGCTGAATTTGGAATTGGAATGGATGGAGATGGAGACCGAATAGGAGTTGTAGATGAAAATGGTAAATTTATTCATCCTGACAGATTAATGACTATTTTTGTCAAAGATATATTAGGAGAAAGAGAAGGAGGGACTGAATCTGAAAGAACTGTTTTCTATGACGTTAAGTGTAGTATGGCGCTAGAAGAAGTAATCTATTCTTCAGGAGGGTTTCCAAAAATGGTGAGAACCGGGCATTCATTTATGAAAAGAGAATTAAAGGAAAATCCTGATTCACCTTTAGCAGGAGAAATGTCTGGACATTTCTTCTTGAACGATAGATGGCCTGGATTTGATGATTCATTGTATAATACTGCTAGACTGTTAGAAATTATTGCAAGAGAGCCTTCTCCTAATGAGGGAGGGCCTTCATTCTCGGATTGGTTTGAAGATTTACCGAATTATGCATCAACAGGAGAAGCAAAGGTACCATTATCTTTCGATCGAGAACAAACAATGAGTTCAGTAATTAGAGTATTCTCTGATATGAATTCATCGACAGTTGATGGTGTCAGAGTTAGATATCCTGATGGATGGTTTCTTTGTAGACCTAGCAACACAGAACCGATTCTTGTAATGAGGGCCGAGGCTAATGATGAAGAAGGCCTAATTAAAATAAAGCAAGATGTAGAGAAAAGGCTAGGAGAAATAATCAATTTAGAAAAATTCCACAATGCTTAGGATACATTCTGGAACTTCTTCATTATCTCGATCATCAGAAAATAACCAATTATTGTGGCACTCAGGCCACCGCCAAGTGCAGGATAAAAATTCCAACCTCTTTGTATTAATTCTGGCATCACAATAAATAATAATAGAGATGGAAGGATTAACCAAACAATATCTTTTGAAAAATTAATTATTTCATCACTATTTGCACCCTCATGATTCATCCACATCATTGCAAGTACGCTGACTAAAGGTATTGATGCTAGAATGGCCGCAAGCAGAGTATCTCTCTGACTCAATTGTGCTACTGCAAAAATAATCAAAGCTGTTAGTAAAATCTTGATGGTATCAAAAACTAAGCTCGACATTTAATTACCATCAATTATTCTAAACCGCTGTTCGCCATAAACAATGGAATACATACTATTATTCCACATATTGCTACACAGAATATCCCACAAACTCCTTGGAACATTGCATCTAATCCTGCGTCTCCTGTGCCACCAGAATAATCAGAGGTGAGAGCAGTGTTAACGATACTAATTAGCCAAGCAGTAACTATCGCGCCAAGTGTAATCCAAATACCTTGTTTCTTGTATTGAAATATTCTAAATCCTCCAAAAATTCCAATCACGGCAGGAATCAAAGAAAGGAAAATGACTCCCAATAATAATCCGGTGGGCAATGCCTCAACTCCTGAGTCGTCAATATCGGAAATAAAATCCAATGATAACCAACTAAGCAATGACATCAAAGTAGTTAGGATATAGTAAACAATCACTAAAATTCCAATTACTTGTGGTGCAGAACTCCTTTCAACTATGTACATAGGTCCTGATGTTTGAACATTTACCATCTGGGGTTGTGAAGTCACGGAACCAGAGAACACATCTTTTTCTTCATCGCTCATATTCTTATGTGACACGTGTTCATTGATAATACTTGAGACGACGGAAAGTTAACTATCAAGTTCGAGAGAAGTTAAAAGAGAACGAAATTTATCATTGGATTTTGTTAAAGATTCAATTACGGGCATAGAACCACCAGATAACATTGTCAAGCATGCTCCACCACCTGTACTATTGTGCGTAACTAAATCTACAACTCCCCTGTTACTGACTAGTGAGCTTGTGTGTCCACCACCAACAATAGTAACTGCAGGAGATTCAGTACACATATTCAATATCTCGATTGTTCCAAAAGCGAAACCAGGTAATTCAAAGTAGGATGCTGGACCATTCCATAGTATACATCCTGCATTTATCATTAATGGTCTGATTTCTTGAAGTGTACTAATTCCTATATCATAGATTGGATACTTAGTTGGTAGTTCAGAAACTTCCAATGCAACTCTATTTCCATTTACTTCTACTGCCACATCAGTTGGTAAAAGGAAAAATTCTTTGTGATTTTTATACAAAAATTCAGCCGTCTCCCAAGTTTCTTCGAAGGCATCGCCTAAGGCATTTCTGATGAATGATTTATTTCCTTCACCAATATCAACTCCACTTGCCCATAGCATCATATTTCCTACTACACCAACTACAGGGATTGTATCAATAATTTTCTTATCTATGAGATTTTTAGCTACCCTTAGAGAATCATCACATTTTGTCCCACCAAGTATTGCAATATATGGACGCGGTGGATCATTAACTGCAATCTGAAGATTATCAATTTCCTTGGACATCAAATGCCCAGCAATACAAGGAACTGAATTGTAAAAACCGGTCAGTGATGGAGAATTTCTGTGAGATGCAGCGAAAGCGTCAGTAACATATACATCAATTACAGATGATAATTTACTGACAATTTCAGATTTTGCTGTTTCTACAAGAGATGCTTTTTTCATAGAATTTTCATCATCATGCATACGAATGTTATCTAAGAATAATATATCTCCAACTTTCATATCTTTGATTGAAGAAAGTGCTTTTTCTCCACAAATATCTGGTACAAAATTAACCTTTTTACCTATCAATCTAGATATTCTGTCTGCATGTTGTTCCATGTTTGTGAAATCAATCTTTCCTGGCCTAGATTGATGTCCGATGATTACAACCTTTGAATTCTGTAATGTTCGAAGAGTAGGTATTATCGCTCTTAATCGACTATCATCAAGGAAAGCCCCTGAAGAGGGCTCTAAGGGCGAATTTACGTCTACACGATAGAGGACTACTTTGCCGCCGAGGCGGACATCGTCCAGTGTAAGGACGTCACTCACGTTCAGGCCCAAAGGCTAACACTCTTTGACCGTAATGGTTGAATCGGTCAAACTTCTCTTACACAACACCTTTCTTATTAGGTACTCTACGCATTGACATGGCATGGGATAAGGGAAGTTTGACCGGACCCAATGGCGATGACTGGAGAGTGCCAGTATCTGAGTTAGAGAATCGTAGAAAATTACTCTCTGAATCTTTATCAAAATATCAAATCGAATCTGTTCTAATTGATGACCCAGTAGAACTTTACTGGCTAACTGGAGGAAGACAAAATGGCATGATTTTGGTTGGATCTAAAGATTCTAATGTTGAAACTACACATTGGGTAAAGAGATCTTTAGAACGGGCAAAGTTCGAATCAGGAGAGGATGATTGTCCGGACCCAGTACTTCCACAACCAAAGATGTCTGAACTTGCTGAAAGAATAAGAGAGAAAGGAGGGACAAAAAAACCTGCAATGCTTGAAGGAAAAATACCACATGATCGCTGGAAATTCATCAATGGTAAATTAGATTCCCTAGAAGGAGAAATCAAAGATTGTACAAAAATATTGTATGAATTAAGGGAAATTAAATCTGATTGGGAAATTAAAATGCTCAAAGAAAGTGGAGTGATCAACAAAAAAATGTTTGAAGCAGTAAAAGAAAAAGGAGGCTTAGGTAAAACAGAACTAGAAATGGCATCTATTGCGGATGAAGTTAGTAGAAAGGCTGGTTTCGGAGGGAGAATTAGAATGAGGAAATGGCCAATGGACTGTGATAGAGTGGTTATTGTCGCAGGAAAATCAGCATCTGTACCTTCATATTTTGACTCGGCCATTGGAGGAGTTGGGGCAAGTCCAATATCGTCATTGGGTTCTGGGCATAGAAAAGTAGAATCAAATTCACCTGTTACGGTCGATATTGTACACTTACACAGAGGATATGTCTCAGATTGTACTCGTATGTTTAGTGCTGGGAAACTGAGTAGTGAGTGGATGGAGAGATTAGATGATATGGTAGAAATAAGAAATAAGGTTGTATCTAGCTTAGGATCAGGAGATAATTGTTCAAAAACCTGGGAAATCGGAAGTCAACTGGCAAAAGAAATGGGCTATGAGGAAAATTTGATGGGAATGTTACCAGACAAATCTAATTTCTTAGGACATTCAGTAGGATTAGAACTTGATGAAACTCCAGTAATTGCAAAAGGTTTCGATAGACCTCTAAGTCATGGAGGGATAATGGCGATAGAGCCAAAAGTAATCTATAATAATGGTTGTATAGGGACTGAAGATACATTTGTTAGAACAAGAAATGGTATGGAATACCTAACTATGGGAGATAAATTCCCTTTTATCACAGATTGGAATTAAGATTTAGCAACATACTAATTCCTAAGTCTCTTGCGCTATTATGTGTCTCAGTCCTCCGGTGCGGTTGAAAGAAGATTGGCTAAGATACTAAGGGAAAGGAAAGAACCACATGGTAAATTATTGAGAAACAAAGAGATTCTGAAAGGAGTTGAGATTAGCGAGGGAGGTATTGTCGAGCTTTGGATTACACCAACTCATCCTTATTGCCCATGTTGTGTTAACGACTTAATTGAGTTGCGAGATGAAGTTAAGAAAACAAAAGGTGTTCTCGCCTGCCATATTGAAATCGTTGGTATCCCACAGGCTAAAAGGTGGACTGCTGCTGTCAATGAGTAAAAATTAATCTTCTTCTTTTTTCCATCTTTTAGATTTCCTTTCATTTACTTCAATAATTTTTGATTGGACTCTTCTAGAAAGCCACCAAAGTGCAAATGAAAGAGCTAGAATATCAAAAATTAGAAGAAAAATTAATTCATTATTCCAATCAACCATTTTTAGTCCTCATATAGGGGGAATTATATCAATATCACAAGATCCTTCGGAAATCATACAACAAGAAAGAATACCTGAATCCTCAATTAAAAAATCATCCAAACCAGGAGGTAAAGGTTCTGGATATTCAATATCTCCTGAAATTAATCTAACTATACATGTTCCACAGTTACCTGATGTACAATTGGTTGGTATATTAATGCCAATTTTATCTGCAACATCTACAATGAAATCGCCATTTTCTACTTCTGCAGAACCTAAAAGCAATCCTCCACGAAAGAAACGAATGATTGCCATGACTGGCCCAACAAGATAGATTTATTCAATCCATCTAAAAAAAACAAAGAAAAAGGAGGAACTAACGATCTTCCCAACGAGTCCAACGACCTGTTTGCTTGTTGAAATACAAGCCTGCTTTCTTCATCCACTTATTGAACTTAGTAGCACCGGCACCAGTCGCAAGAATGAATTCTTCTCTATGTTCCTGAGCCTGAATATATCCTTTAGCTGCTATTGTCTGGTCAATCCAATCTTCTATACTCATTAATCCACCTGACAATTTACTTGCTTCAACTGCAGCCTCAAGTTCGGCAACAGATGCTCCTGTAGATTCTAAATCTCTCTTAATCAAATCATCAACACTGAGAGTTTCAGATTTCTTAGGGGGCTGATATACTTTCAACCTTGGACCTTTTTTTGGATCAATTTGGATCCTATCACCATTTTCTAATTTATCTTCTACAAACTGAGCCATTGGTGCTCGGAATTCTTTTTCACAATCCCAACAAATTAACATGAAATCAGTCATATCTTCCATTACATTCCCTCCTCTAGGATCCATCTCTTCACCACATTCTGGACAAGCATGCATGCATAATACAGGAGCTATCTTTCTACGAAAGTCAACTATATCTTGAGGAGTCCCTGATAAATCCAATAATTCATGATCTCTTGCCGCTTCAAGGCCGCGGGTTTCTAGTTGATCTCTTAGTTTGGTTCTCTGTTCATCTTTACCTTCTTCATCAAAAGTATTCTCTAATTTAACAATTAATTCTACAGTCTTACCTAATCGGTTCATTACTAACTTCTTTTCACGGAATTGCTCAACTTTGGCGATTCGCAATTGTTCTTTCTTTTCTAATAACTCTGCTTGAAGATCTTTCTGTTCTCTCTTAAATCTCTGCTCTTCAATTTTGTCAACTTTCTTCTTACCGCCACTATCAGAAAGAACATCTGCCAAATACCTCTGCTTTGCTGAAGAACGAGGGCCAGATTTCACTGAATCAAGAACAGAAGTGGCTATTTCTTTCTTTAACCCATAATTATTAGTTAAAGTTTCAACATCTAAAGTTTTTAAATCACCAACTTTAATCCCACCATCAGATAAGATTTGAGCTGTTTTTTCATCTATACCGCGACGCAATAATGCGAGATAGGTGTCTTTTTTTGCCATAACAAAACCTCTCTTGCGACTCTTGCCATAGGCTTCGCAGTAACTCGCCGAATCATGCGTATGCTATCAAGTCACGGTCAGAATTGTCTCAATCATTCGTCATAAGAAGATATTCTATTAGCAATTATAGCCCATTCTTCTGGTTCAAGCATATCTGGTCTGTTATCAAACCAGTTTTCAGAAAAACCTTCAGGAGGACTAGAAAGCAAATCTTCAATTGCGGACTTCCATCGAGATTTATGCCAACCATTTACTCTACTAATTCTTTGAGGAGTTTTTGATAATAATGTCTTAATCTTCTTCCTACGACTAGAAAAACAATGATGCGTGATTATTCGGAACATCTTACGATTAATTTCACCATTCTCAATTGAACGATCTACTGGAATAAGTGTAACTAATCGTGAATTTACTCTTGGAGCGGGACTGAAAGCACCGCCTGGAACTTTCTTGTCTAATTTCACATCAAAATCGAGCCATAGAGATAACCCAAGAGGGCTTAATGAACCGAAATATTCCATAGACATTCGTTCTGCGAATTCATCTTGAACTAGGATTACTATGGCCTTTAATGGACTACGATAATGATATTGTTGAATTAAATCAAGAACAGGGCTAGAGATTTGATATGGTAAATTAGCAACAATGTGTGAGAGATTATTAGGCCATCTAACTTTCAAAACATCCCCATGAATAATCTCAAGTTTGCCGTCTGCATTACCAAAGATTCTTTCTAAGTGCGAGACTGCTTCACTGTCTATCTCAATTCCAATAACATTAGACTCACTTCTTAGTAGAGAGAGAGTCAGAGAACCGGGACCGGGACCAATCTCAAGTACCTTAGATTGAGAATTTAATGGAACACCTTGTTCCTGACAAATCTCAATTGAACGAGAAATAACGTCTTGATCAAGGAGAAAATGTTGTCCAAGTGACTTATTGGGAACAATATGGTCTCTGAGTAAGTCGACTAACAATCTAGGGTCTAAATCGTCCATAGTAATTCCAGATTAATTAGATGAGCGAATAAGATGATCAAGTATACTTCGATTATTTAATGGATCTTCAATTTCAATTAAATATCTTTCAGCCAATAATCTAACAGAATCTATTTCACAAGCTTCATCCACCTCTGAAAATTCCATCCAACCAGCCATTCCTCGAGATTGAACCATTTTCTGAGCCTTAGATTTTCCAACTCCCGGAAGAAGTTGGAAAGCGTGGACTTTCAAAGAAATATTATTCGCGCGATTATAGAAACCAAGATGAGTTTCTGAATTGTCTTTTATAGCGCCTATTAATTCATCAAGAATTATATCCTCACTATTTGAGGATAAATCTCGATAACGAAGTAATGAAAGAGGACCAACCTTATTTTCCTCGATTATTAGTCTCGAACCACTAGTAATTCCTTCTTTATCTATTACCCTAGCTCGAACCAAATACAAAGACGGCTCTGTCAATGCATGTACTTCATGACCAACCGGCCTTCTTTCAGAAATATCTAAAATTCTCAAATGAGTTTCACCTAAAAAAATCGATGAAGGGCCGTCTCCGGCATCGGAAGGTGAGTTCGCATACATAATTTACAACCACCTGAGACAGGTCTTTATTCAATAATTAATTCATTAAAAAGTACTATTTACACTCAAAGAACGTGTTGTCTGATTACAGTGATGATTTCTTCAACCTCAGATGTATCCATTGCAATTCTCTTACTTGAGATTATTACCCTAACGCCTTTCACATTCAAAGGAGTTAGCTCTGCTAACTTCGAACAAATTTCTGGATATTGGGATAATTTCTCATTTTCAGAAAGAGCTTTGTAAAGCGCAACGAATACTTTCGGATCTGTCTTAGTTCCTCCTCTGTTAGTCGATGCTGCCCACTCAGCATGTTGTAAAGCCATTATTTGTTCGTAAGATAAATCACCACGTCTTTCTCTAGCATCTGATAGAAGTTCACGTACTGTAGCAAAATCTACAAATTCTTTTTCGTTCATAAAAATCATTCCTTAATTGGTTTAAGATGCTCGGGACGAGCAACTACTGTCTTTTTCATGTTGCCATCTTTAAAGTTAACAACATAGGCACGTCCTTGCTTTCCAGCAATAATTCCTGTACGTCCCTGAAATCTTCGATGAGGCATCCCCTTGTGCTGAGCACCATCTAAAACAATAGCTACTCTATCACCTTCGGTATAAGGATGCATTACTCTATTAATGAAAACTCGACCTCTGTCACGTTTACTTTTCTTAAGAATTGAACGTGTTCCTTGACGTTGTCCATGTGTTCTTGTCACCATGATATCACCTTACAGACCGTAGGTCTTGGAAGCGGTCGACCTGACTCGTATTCTTAAGTACTCGGATTTAGTTAATTACTCATTCATAGTGAATATCTTCGACATCGAGCCAAATTACAGTACATTCTTTATCTCCTAACACACTACTAACTGAAGGTACTGTTCGGCCTTCATCTGAATGTACTAATTCCTTAACATATGTTCCAGCCTCACAACGAACAAAGAACTGTACTTCATCTCCTTCTACTACAATATCTGAAAGTTGAATGATTTGCCTCTTACGGGTTTTTGCAGCTCTACGATGAGAAACTCGCTGAGGTGTTTCTTGTGCTAGAGTAACTCCAGAGAGTGTAGATATCGATTCAATTACAGTCTCTTGATCGGGGATGTCTTCCACTCTAAATCTGATTGTATATGATTTCTCAGAACGACTTTCCTTGACCTTCACTACTTCTGAGCGATTTGACCATCTAAGACTGTTGATCTCAACCTTCTCTTTCGCATTCTGATTGACAATATTTTGTATTTCTTCTAAATCAACCATTCTTGTTCCAGGTTTTTTAATCTCAATGACAAAAGGGCGACCTTGGCCTAAGCATCGAACATCAATATCTTCTCTCCCCATTCCATGGAATGATGTGTCTTCGGCGGTCAATGCAAGACGAATAGGTTCACCTATCAAATCTTGAACAGATTCGATATACTGAAGTCCGGTGTTATTACATGACTCACAACCACCAGAACGACCTCTACAGGCTCTACAGGGCCACCGCGTCTGGGGAAGTTCTCGAATTAACTTACGATATCTGCCATAAAGAAAAACTGGCCTTACATCCACATCCACCTTGAGAGTTAAGCCATCAACTAAAATCATTAGATCGGGCCTTTCCTTGACAAAACTAACATCCTTCACAGTAATAGATAATTTCTCTTGAATAGCTCGAACAAAAGATGATTTCAAGGGAGCAGAACCTGGAGAACCATGTCTTGATCTGATCTTATCTTCCTCATCGACCAGATCTTTTGGCAGATGTATGCCGAGTTGAATTGTAGAATGCTCTACTTGCCCTATCTTTTCGATTATTCTAGTAACTATATTATCTACATCATCAAACAAATCTTCACACATAGGGCATAGTTCATTTTTCAATGAAGATTCTAATTCAGGATTAGCCTGAAATGCCTCCTTACGTATTTCTTTACCGCCTTCTTTGCCTTTCGAATTAGTACGTCTACCAGCTAACCTATCAATGCAAAAATCACAGCACCCTATACGAATAATATGTTCAATTCCGAGTGGGGCTGGACAAGGAGGAGCATCCCAATTTATTGTTGAACCCTCGAATTCAAAATCGTCTCCATCAAACCATTCTTCTTCTTTTTCAAGATTTGAATCAATTGTTTCTTCTGACTCGACTACTGAGTTTCCGTAACTAGCATCGGCATATAATGCCCATGAGTCATCCTCAATATCATCTTCAAGATTTTCTTCTTTCATATTTATCACAGCCGTAAAACGGGGACGACCCGTACATCCGACGACCTAATGCGAATGCAAATTACATTTCAGGACTTCGGAAACCAGATTCTAATCTAATTGCTTACCAAGTTCCTCTGAAACTTTCCTTAAATGAGAAAAAGAATGTATGCCAGATGAACAGCCAGTAGGCCATTCAAAACGAATACCATATCTACCAACAAGTTCGACCTGAGGTTTCTCTAACATTAAGCGTGAGAGTTCTTCTTCTAACTCAATAATCCTCTGTTCATTTTCTTGTCGAGGTTTACATTTAGCGCATTGACATCGAGATCTAATAGACAAATAACTCAACTTGTATGAGGCACCATCTGCAAATCTGAGAATACAATCTTCATCACTACGCTCTAAGTCTGTAAGTATGTCTCCCTCTCCCATGATGTTTCGGAAGAGGTTTCATGCTTCAATATAAGGGGTAAAAAACACTATTTTCTGAATGGTCGGAAAACACTCATTCATAATCTATGTGCATTTCAGAGGGGTATGGTTTTGTTCAGCAAGGAGAAGGTCGGCGGCAAAATCTCTGTAGCTGAGGCATACCAAATCTGTGAGGAAATTACAAGATCTGCTTCTACTTCGTTTCTAAGATCATTCAAATCTTTACCGACTGAGAAAAGATCTTCGGTTCATGCATTGTATGCATTCTGTAGGAAAGTAGATGACATTGTAGATGGAGACTGGCTTCCGGATCTTTCTGTTTTGGAAAAAGAAGAGATTCTAGATTTGAATCAGAGAGCAGAATATAGGGCTATTGCTTTGGGAATAGAAAGAATGAGTGAACCATCAAATAATGATAAAAACCACTTTCAAAGAGTAAGAGCACTGCTATGGTTCAGAGATAATCTAGATGCAATAGATTCAGGACTAGATGTGAAACATCCAATATTTATAGCTCTAAAAGATACATTAGGAAAGTTTCCAATTAGAATTTCAGATTTGAAATTATTGATTGAAGGAATGGAAGATGATCTATTTCCAACTAATTATCAAAGTTTCGAAGATCTGAGAGGTTATTGTTTCAAAGTTGCATCTACTGTTGGTTTAAGCTTGATAGAAATATATGGTTATAATGATCCAGATGCAAGAGAATATGCCGAAGAAATGGGAATATTCTTGCAAATGGTCAATGTGCTACGTGATATCCAAGAAGATAGAGAAAGAGGTAGACTATATTTACCAACAGACGAATTAGAAATTTTCAATATCAGGCCTGAAGAAATAGAAAATATCAATTTAGCTAGCAGTAAGAAATGGAAACGATTTATGAAACACTACATTAATAGAACAAAAACACATAGAAATATAGCTTTAAATTTGATACCTTTGGTAGAAAAGGATTCCAGAAGAAATCCTCATATGATGTGTGCAGTATACTCGAGTATTGTTTCAGAGGCTGAAAGAAGAAACGGAGATGTTCTCTCTAAAAGACTGCAACTAGGATTTATGAGAAAAATAGGATTTGCACTGTCTGCTCTTGGTCTTTGGTCTATATCTGCTAGAAAATAAAATTATTTTCTAACTAAAATTATGCTAAGAATTAATCCAATTGGCATTAGCATTACTCCAAAAAATACTGATAATAACAATTTCCATTTTTCGCAATTTGATTCTATACATCTTTTCCAAATCCATCGTGTAACAAATATATCACCAGCAACCATGTGAGACCAAGCTGCAGATGCTCCCGCTTTAGTTCCAAGTAAATCAGCAAGACTTTGTAATGCTAGATTAGGATCCATGGTGTCAATAAATAAATCAATTAAACTTGAAATGTCTGAAAATGAAACCAAATACCATATCAATATTGGACCAAGGAAAAACCAAGGGCCTTCCATTATTTGATGTGTCCTTTCATGATTTGGATAAATTAACATTGCGAACCAAAATGGACCGACCCACATTGTAGACAAGAAGAAAGATAAGTCATACAAATCCATTTTATCATCTCAATTAATTAAAATTCTTATCTCTCTAATAATTTACATAACTATGCCACAGGTTTTACTACCTTTGGCTTCTTTAAGTCTCCAAACCAAATATCAATCCCGTTCCAATCCGGCTCCAAGCCTAAATCAGAAAGAATCAATTTACTAGTTATTCTCCCACTTTCAAAAATTGTAGGAAGTCCACTTCCTGGATGTGTCCCTCCACCGACAAGGAATAAATTATTGAATTCTTCAAATCTATTCTGAGGACGTCTCCATAGCATTTGATCCAATGAATGGGCCAAATTGAAAACTGCTCCACGATAAATGTCGGAAGAGCTCCAATCATCCGGAGTAACTATTGTCTTGGATACTATGGAATCTCTTACATTTTCAAATCCAAGCTTATCTTCCATAGTATCAAGTATAACTTCACTATATTTATCTTTAATATCGTCCCATTTTATACTATCATGCGTATTTGGAACTGGTACTAATACATACAATGTGGATTGACCAGAAGGTGCCAAACTAGAATCTGTTATACAGGCATTCTGGACATAAAGAGAAGGATCTTCCCAAGTAATCTTATGATTGGTAATATCTTTCAAATTTTCTTCATATTTCTCAGAGGCATAAATCTGATGATGAGGTTTATCATACAACTTATCAATTCCTAAATATAGCATAAATGTAGAGCATGAGTAACCTTTACTTTCTAATTTCTTATTTGACCAACGTTTTCTCTTATTGTCAGGAATTAATGTGGACATGGCATGAGCAAAATCGGCATTAAGAACTACCTTCTTTGCTAGATAATCGCCATTATTTGTCTTTACTCCAACAACTGTTTTGTTGTCAAAAATTAGTTCTTCAACTTCGGTTTCAAGTTTAATCTCGACTCCGAGTTCGATGGCAATCTCAGACATTCTTTTAGTAATTGAGCCCAATCCTCCTTTAGCATGAAATATACCATGTTCATATTCTAAAAATGCTAGTATTGTAAATAACGACGGGGCGTGAAATGGACTCATTCCAAGGTACTTTGTCTGGAAGGACATAGCTAATCTAACTCTCTCATCATCAAAAAGTCTTGATAAATCACTTGCGACAGAAGCCCATGGCTTCAATATAGTTGCAACTTT
>DANB01000040.1:0-732 GCA_002497245.1 Euryarchaeota archaeon UBA439 | reverse complement strand
AATCTAACTCTCTCATCATCAAAAAGTCTTGATAAATCACTTGCGACAGAAGCCCATGGCTTCAATATAGTTGCAACTTTGAGCGCTCTCTTAGATAGTAAATCAGAAGGACCCTTCCAAGGAGTTTGTAAACATACTCTTGAGAAATCTAACTTTTTCCTGTTTTCTAAAACATATCTCTCAAACCCTTCTGCATTTTTATCTCCAGAAAGTTCTCTAATTCTCTCTGTCATTTCATCGAGATTAGATGTTGCATCTATCATACCCCCTGCTCCGAAAGTTAGTCTGTATGAGGGGTCCAGTGGCATGAGACCGAGTTCTTTGTGGGCATCTCTACCAATCGCCTGAAATATTTCTTCAATTACTTCAGGGTAATGAAAAAAGGTTGGTCCTCGATCGAATTTAAATCCATCCATTTCCACGATTTTAGTTCTTCCACCTACGGATGAAGACTTCTCTAGCATTGTCACTTTTACGCCAGAATAAGCTAACAAAAGAGCAGAGGCAAGACCTCCTGGTCCTGCTCCAACTATCAACACATCTTGCGAATCGTCTGCATCCATGATATGTCGAACACAAAGGCAGATATAAAAAAGCGTTTTTAATTTCTAATATAATCTAATTTAGAAAACAATGCTTAATATATATAAATTCAGAATTGTATATTCGAGTTATACATCTATTAAATAAGGGAATAAAAATCGGATAAATTATGCAAAGAAGAAATGTATT
>DANB01000009.1 GCA_002497245.1 Euryarchaeota archaeon UBA439 | reverse complement strand
ATTGAGGTCATGATTCCATTGAACATTGCAAGCATCATAATCGACATTGCAGACCAGCCAAGAGCATCAAGATAAGCGATTGATTGAAATGCAGCAATTGTACCAAAATCACCAATACTACAGCCTATCAAACACCACTTGGTATTATGAGCAGATTGTTTCCAAACACTTCCATCCCTCCAATGGAAATCTTCACCCTTTCCATCAACAGTGTAGCCAGTTGACTTAATGCTAGAAATCAATACTTCTTTTGATACTTTTTTGTGTTCAATCACTGCTACTCCAGATTCATGTGAAACTTCGACAGAAATCACTCCAGTAATACTTTCGAGAGCTTTTTTCACTTTACCTGAACAACCATCACAAGTCATTCCTCCAATATCTATTGATAGCGACTCTGACATATAATTAAACGCACGAGGTTATACCTTTTGAAGTCGTGGTTATTTCCTAATCTACTTTTTTCCGATTAGTCACGTTCAAGAAAGCATCTACTGTCGGCTTTGATATGACCGTACCGAAGGCGGCTGGAAATCTAGACCCAGTAGCTCTTGAGACTTCATTGATTGAATTATGGAATGAAGAAAAAACATTTGTTCATTCGATTGAAAATAGAAGATCAAAACAATCACCTTTTACATTTCTTGAAGGACCTCCTACCGCAAATGGAAAACCAGGAATTCATCACGTGATTTCCAGACTTTACAAGGACATGGTATGTAGATGGAAAACAATGGAAGGACATATTGTCGAAAGGAAAGCTGGTTGGGATACTCATGGTCTACCGGTTGAAATTGAGGTGCAAAAGCAACTTGACTTAATGTCTAATGAAGCAATAGAAAATTTTGGGATGGAAGCATTCAATCAGAAATGTAAAGAGAGTGTGTGGACTTATGAACAGGCTTGGAGAGAAATGACTGAAAGGATGGGGTTCTGGGTTGATATGGATGATCCATATGTAACCTTGCATGATGATTACATTGAATCGGCATGGTGGTCTTTGAAACAAATGTTCGAAAAAGGCCTTCTTTTTAGAGGGCATAAAGTTCTACCTTACTGCCCTCAAACTGGAACAAGTTATTCCAGTCATGAAGTTGCTCAAGGTTACAAAGAAGTTTCAGAACCTGCGGTCTTCATTAAATTTAAACTAAGTGATTCAAATTCATCTATTTTAGCTTGGACCACAACACCTTGGACATTACCAGGAAATGTAGGCTTAGCAGTAGGCCCTGATGTAGTATATTGTCGGGTCAAAATAACTGCTGAACCATCTAACTCTTGGGAGGGAAGAGGGGGAGCAGAATTAGGTGAGGAACTAATTCTAGCGAAAGATCTTCTAGGGAATGTCCTTAGACATAAAATGGAAGTTTTAGAAGAATTTTCTGGATCCGAATTGATAGGTAAGTCTTACGAACCATTATTCCCTGGTGCTGTTGATGGCAGTAATTCTAACGCATGGACAGTAGTTGGAGCAGATTTTGTAACTACAAGCGATGGTACAGGAGTAGTTCACACCGCAGTAATGTATGGTGAAGATGACTATAATTTGGGTATGAAAGAAGGTTTTCCGGCGCAACATACTGTTGGAATAGATGGTAAATTTATCAAAGGGACCCACGAAAAATTAGATGGAAGATATGTTAAAGAATGCGACTCAGATATTATTGACCTTCTAGAATCAGGTGGAAAACTATACCGTGAACATATCTACACTCACGATTACCCACATTGTTGGAGAACTGATCACCCTTTGTTGTATTATGCAATGGATAGTTGGTTCGTAAAAATGACTGCAGTTAAAGATCAAATTATTCAACATAATTCTGAAGTTGAATGGGCACCAGAATGGACTGGAACAAAAAGAATGGGTGAATGGCTATCCAATATCAAAGATTGGGCTATTAGTCGTGAAAGATATTGGGGTACACCGATTCCTGTTTGGATTTGCAATGATTGTAATAGTGAGTATTGTGTTGGAAGTGTTGAAGAAATGATATCCATGAAAACAGAAGATTCACCAGTACCTCCAGAACTACATCGACCTTATGTCGATGATGTGAAACTAAATTGTAGCGATCCAAATTGTTCTGGTGAAATGGTTAGAGAGCCTTACGTAATGGATTGTTGGTTTGATTCAGGTTGTGCATCTTTCGCTCAATGGCATTATCCATTCGAAAATAAAGAAAAGTTCGAGAGTGTATTTCCAGTAGATTATATTTGCGAGGCTGTAGATCAAACTCGAGGTTGGTTCTATTCATTACTTGCTGTTTCTACAACAGTTTTCGATAATGTAGCTTACAAAAGATGTCTTTCTTTAGGCCATATATTAGACAAGGATGGTAAAAAAATGAGTAAGTCGAGAGGAAATGTAGTAAATCCGTGGGATCATTTTAACAAAGAGGGTTCTGATTCTATCAGATGGTATATGATGACACAGAGTGCACCATGGACTCCAACAAACTTTGATCCAAATGGAGTTAGGGAATCGTATGCTAAAATGTTCCTTACTCTATGGAATGTACATAAGTTCTATTCAGATTATGCTTCTTTGGATAATTTTGATCCAGAAGACAAAGACAGTTTTGTGAACATAAAAGAAAGAAGTCACTTAGACAAATGGATTCTCTCAAGAATGACAACTGTTGCTGAAAATTATCATGAGAACTTCGTTTCCTGGGATTTTCATAAAGCAGGTAGAGAACTAGAAAATTTTGTAATCAATGACTTATCAAATTGGTATGTAAGAAGATCTAGAAGAAGACTCTGGAATGAAGATCAAAGTAACGATAAAAGATCTTGTCAACATACTTTACACGAGGTATTGCTTACAGTCTGTAGATTGATGGCACCAGTTTCTCCATTCATACCTGATCAGATTCATAGAGATCTGACTGGGCATTCAGTTCATCTTGCAGATTGGCCTGTTGGTTCTAATTTGGTAGAGAGGTCATTACCCCCTCAGAACTGGGTTCTCGAACAAGAAATGGCTCTAGTAAGGAAGCTAGCCGAAACTGGAAGAAGAGTTAGGGTTGAGGCAGGCAGAAGACAGAGACTACCTTGTAAATCTGGTTGGATTGTAGGAGGACCTGATATTTCTGATTTCCATGAAATATTGGCTGAAGAGTTGAATGTAGAATCTCTTACTACAGAAGAAGACTTAGATAGATTCCAAAAGATTGAAATCGCTCCGAATCGAAAATCATTAGGTAAAAAATGTAGACAAGACTTACCTGCCGTATTAGAATTACTAGAAAATGCAGATCCAGATAATATCCTACTTGAAATTGAGGCTGAGATTTGTATTCTAGAAGGCTATGATATAACAATGGAAGATATCGAAATAAGGAGAGTAGAGAAAGAAAATTTTGCTGCTGCAACTATATCTATTGAAGAAATAGGCGATGTATCGCTAGTTTTGGATATGTCACTAAATGAAGAACTGATATCAAAAGGTCTTGCAAGAGACATAATTAGACATGTGCAAGCAAAAAGAAAAGAGATAAATCTCGATGTTGAGGCATTAATCGAACTTAATGTATGGATTGAGTCAAGTGAAATTTTATTCGATAATGACTGGTCGCATATCCAAATTGAAACTAGAGCAGGTGGTGCAAGTATTAATCAAGGAGATATTCCAAAAGGAATTGAATATTTCGAAGTAGATGGAATAGGAGTAAATTTCTCTATTAAGGAAATAAATTAGTTCTAATTTGAATTATATGCGCTTGGAAGAAGCAACTCAACAGCGAATAAAGGATCTGGGTCTGTTGAATCATGGTAAGCAATGAAAGAACCTCCATCAGGAAGTATACTCATACTAGCAAAATCAAACCTAATATCTGCACCTGCACCAGATGTAGAATCTAAGTCACCCTGACCTATAAAACTAAATTGATCAGGAGATAGTGATTCAGAGAAATCCCGAACATGATAGGCGACATCAACATCGGGGCCCAGAGAGCTTTGATACCTAACACTCAGGACAAACAGATCGTGGACTCCACTAGAATGGAACTCCCATTCTTCAATTTCAGTGGCATCATTTGATAGGTCATAAGTGAAATTTTGCCAACTTTCACCGCCATCCAAAGACATTAGATGCGTGACCATTGTTGACTCGGAAATTACACAATGCAATGCGCTGGATGAATCAAACGCACAATACTCTGAAGGTAAGGACGAACCATTCTGATTAGTAGCAGACCACCAATTAAGTGATGTATCTAAGAATGCGTCCGTACCATCAACAAAATAGTTTGGAAAATAAAGACCCCCGGAAGGAACTGGAAAAGCCCTCATTTCCTTATGAGGTTTGGTAAAGTCCCATTCAACACCTAGATCAGAAGAAAGAAGATTTACCTCAATGCTGTCTAAATTTCCGTCCCTATCAGGGAATGGAAAGTAATCATAATTCAAACCATCAGTAGATATCTGACCGCCAACATTCTGAACTTGATGCCAAAAATTGGAAATTACTAAACTAGCATATTCTCCGTTACCATAGACCCCTCCATTAATTGGACCAATCACTTCAACTTGCCAAGATCTGTCATAGAATGGTTCGGGTGTTCTATTGAAACACCAAGTCCATTCTTCATCTTCAGAATCGTAAAGGAATGCATAGAATTGATCGGCTCCACTAGTACTAGGATATGGGAACCAACCCATAGAAATTAAATCGCCATTTGTTGCTTGAACAATACTTCCTTCTCCAAGACCTTCTTGACCCGGGACAGTAGGTTTAGGTTCGAGACAACCAAGTTGAGAAAAGATAGATGGCAGGTATTCTTGCCAAGTATGTCCTCTATCTTCTGACCAAGTAGGATACTCGCCTCCAAAATTAACAATCCATCCTTCTTTGGTTCCTGCCAGATAATGTTCACAACAATTACCTCCTTCTTCATTTCCAAATACTGCCCAAGAAGCTTCACCTTCTACAGATCCTTGCTCAAAAATTGTTCTAGTAATAAACTCTCTAGAGTCTTCATGACTTAACGGGTCTTCAACATAAATTAAGCCTGTATCCCAATCAGGAGGAACCTCCATTGCTGTTTCGACTGCTTCCAAACATCCCGCCATTGTTGTAGTAAAAACTATCAAAACAACACATGTAGTTTCAATCACGGATGGGATAGACACATTATTTCGCAAGTGATATGACTTATCGGTCCTTCGCTACAGAATCCAAGATTTAGAAGATAAAAATAATTTATTTAAGTCTCCATATAGGACCTCTAGGAGAGTCTTCAACAATTACTCCCATAGAATTTAATTCATTTCTAATTTCATCAGCTCGAGTCCAGTTTTTTTCGTCACGAGCAACTTTTCTCTGATTCAGTAAATCATTTACTAAATCTGAAATAGCTGACATGGCAGCATTGTTCTGATTAACTTCATCTAGAATAAATTCATCATCAGGAAGGAGTCCCAAAATATTACCTGCAAAATCTGACAACCATGAGACTGATGCAGAAATTTCTGCTACATCATTACTGTCAATTTTTTCTTTCAAATATTTTACTACAGATTGTACTTCAACGACTGCAATTCTAGTATTGAAATCGTCATTCATCCCATTAGAAAAATTAGTAGTAGCAGACTTCAGAAAGTCAGAACCTTCCCATGATTCCTTTCCACAAAGAGAAAGACCCTCTCCATAAACTGAGATTAGTCTTTGGTGATGACTCGATGAATCTTCAAGCATTACATCGTTAAATTCAACTGGTTGCCTGTAAGGTGCATTGATTAAACAATATCTTAATTCTAAAGGATCTACCTTAGATATAGCATCTCTAATAGTCCAAAAATTCCCTAATGATTTACTCATCTTTTCCCCATCTACATTTATCATACCATTATGAATCCAATATTGCACTACTGGTTCATGATTAAGACAACATTCCGATTGGAATATCTCTGCTTCATGATGTGGAAAAATCAAATCTGAACCACCACCATGAATATCGAATTTTTCTCCTAGATATTCTAGAGACATTGCGGAGCACTCAATATGCCATCCAGGTCTACCTTTACCCCATGGACTATCCCAATAAGGTTCGTTCTCCTTAGCAAATTTCCATAATGCAAAATCTCTATGATTCTTTTTTCCAGAACCTGTGGTATTAACTCTCCCTCCTGCACCTTCTTGGACCATTTCTAGAGTTTGACCAGTTAATTGACCATATTTCTCAGGTGCACTATTTATCTCAAAGTAAACACCATCTAAGGATTCATATGCATTCCCACTAGAAATTAATCTTGAAATCATAGAAATTATTTCAGGGATAGTTTCTGTAACCCTTGGATAAGCATCAGCAGGCAAAACATTTAGTAAATTCATTACCTCAAAATAATCTTCTATATTTCTATTAGCTACTTCTAAAAAATGTACTTTTTCATCGTTGGCTATGGCTATAATTTTATCATCAATATCTGTGAAATTTGTTATATGATTAACCTTATACCCAATATTTCTCAGCCATCTAACTATAATATCGAAAGCAATTGCTTGTCGTGCATGACCTATGTGACTTGGAGAATATGGAGTAATTCCACAAACGTAAATTCCTACTTCTCCATCTACAAGAGTCTCTAGTTTTCTTTTAACTCGAGAACGGGTATCATACAGCCGCAGCGTCATTCAATCAAATGATGGTGGGGACATTACAGTCATGAACCTCGCGCTGAATCTATGAAGGCTTGATACAAACTAACATGTTCTATTCTTTCAGGATGCCACTGAACACCTATGCAAAAAGTAAGTTTCTCGATCTCAACTGCCTCAATTAATTCATCATGGCTAGACAATGCAGTTACTTTTAGAGAACCTGGGTCTTTAACGCCCTGATGATGAGTAGAATTAGCAATGATTCTATTGCCCATTATTTTCTCTAATTTAGAACCTTCAACAATATTTACTCCGTGTTCGGTCACGTTCCCGTCCCAACCTCCATGTTCTTCAAAGCCATTAGTTTCGGGAAGATGTTGATATAAAACACCGCCATGGATGGCGCATAATAGCTGGAAGCCACGGCAAATACAGAGCAATGGAAGGTCTTTTTTAATTGCAGATTTAATTAATGCAATTTCTGAAATATCTTGTTCTAGATACGTCTCATTAGTAAATTTACCATTTTCTTGACCATAAATCTCCGGACTAATGTCAGGGCCGCCAGCAATAATTAGTCCATCTATCTTATCAATTATTTCTACATTAGATCCTGGAGGAATCAAGATTGGGATGCCCCCACATCTGTCAACCATTTTATGATATGTTGTTGGTATAACTACTGCATCAAGTTCCCATTTGGCCCATTTAGTTGGCCTAGAGGGACAAGTAATTCCAATTATTGGACGTGGGGATGACAAACAATCATCGGTGTACGTCTAGATTAATAATCAAACCGTTTTATTCACTAGAAACTTCAATTAATCTTTCAAATATCTCTTAAATTTACTGAGGTAGTTATGCCAATTAAAGGCCTCATTCTATTCACCAAGTGATTCTCTTAGTTTTCTAGCATGTCTGAAAGATAATATTCCTCCAACCATAAAAATTGTACCAACCACAATAAGAATCAAATGAGATGCTATCATAAGATTGGTAGGATCTTCAGCAGTTAAAATTCTTAGGCCGCCTATTACTGAAAATAAAGCAATAATCATAGAAGCATGCATGTAATGGTGTTTATTTGATTTGTCTTTTTTTGAACGATTACCAAGAATTAGTAATGGTAATCCTACAAAAGAAGGGATTAGTGAAGTAAAACTACCCGTCTCACTAGATAGGTAAGAGAAGATACCCCAAAGAATCAGGATTGAACCAGAAATTATTGCTAGGTTTGGTATTGTTTGGCCAAGGAATCTAAACTCATTACTCATGTTCTTACGAAAGAGATTAGGTTTAATATTTTAATTATCAATCATTAGTCAAACTTACAGTAGAATGGATTTCTTTGTCCCTAGCTACAATCTGCTCCCATAACAGTTCTGCAACATCTTTTACATCCATCTCGGAACCAACGGTATCGAGACCATCTTTTACCATTACAGAACAAAATGGACAACCTATAGCCACGGTGTCACATCCAGTAGCAGCGATTTCTTCGGCACGAATCTTATTTACTCTTTTATCGGAATCTTCCTCCATCCACATTTGAGCACCTCCTGCTCCACAACAAAATGAAAGTCTCCTACTTCTTTTCATCTCAATTAATTTTACACCTAAAGCTTCAATTAATTTTCGCGGTTTACTATAAATATTATTAGCTCTACCCAAATAACAAGGATCATGATAAGT
>DANB01000034.1 GCA_002497245.1 Euryarchaeota archaeon UBA439 | reverse complement strand
TGAAAGGCGTTCATTCATTGACCCTATGCCTCTTTCTATGGACAGAGAAGATTTAATCGAAGAGAGGGCGATTGCAATTACATTATCAGAAGATAATTACATTAGACATTTGCCAGTAGAAAGTTTCAGAGTACAAAATAGAGGAGGTAAGGGACTTAGAGGCGTTACAACAAAGGATGAAGATACACCACAGTTAATCGTTACATGTTTTAGTAAAGATAGATTACTAATTTTTACAGATCAGGGCAGAGTTTATGGATTAAAGGCTTGGGAAACTCCTCAAGGAAGTAGACTCTCTAGAGGAGGACATATCAGAAATGTCCTAGGGAGCTTAAGAGAAGATGAAAATATAATTTCATTACTCCCGATATCTAAAGATCTTTTAGAAGAACCTAGTGGAAATTACTTGATGTTTGCTACAAAGAATGGAAGAATAAAACGTAGCAATCTTTCAGAATATGTTAAGATAAATAAGAATGGAAAATATGCAATAAAGTTTGCTGAAGGGGACAATGACAGCCTTATTTCAGTACGGGCTTCAAAAGATACTGATCATGTAGTTTTGGTGTCTGCACAAGGGTATGCTTGCAGATTTATGCCTTCAGAGATAAAAACTAGAGAAGACCCAAATACTGGTGAAATAATTACTACACACACAGTTAGAGTACAAGGTAGAGTAAGCCAAGGCGTTAGTGGAATGAAATTAAGCGGAGAAGATAGAGTAATTGGGATGATTGTATCCGATAATTTCGAGAATAATGTATTGACAATTTCTAAGTTTGGTATGGCAAAAAGAACAAGATTGGGGTCTGGCCAAATGATAAGCCAATATGATGAAGATGGACGTAAAATTGTTGATGAAAATGGAGAAGAGGTCTATGAAAGAGATGGATATAGAAAAACAAATAGAGGAACCAAAGGTGTTCGTACTATGTCCCTCAATGAAGGCGATGAAATAATTAGTGTTAGACAAATACCTAACCTATCAGATCAATTATTCATGCTGACAAAGTCAGGAATGATGATTAGATTGGCCGCTAATCAAACAAAGGAAACTAGGGGGAAAGTTGCTAAAGGGACTAGGATTATGGAATTAAGAAATAAAGATAAAACTGGTTATAATGATGAAATTATATTCGTAGCACGCTTACCTAGTGAACTTATTGAAGAGAAGAATGAAGATGATTCTTTAGATGAAGAGGAATGAGATACACCGTTCCGCTTAAGCCATAGTCAAAACTCGGATGGCCATTGCGGCAGTCGCATAGCCTGGCCATTGCGCTGGATTGCTAATCCAGTGGTGTTTCACCTCGGGAGTTCGAATCTCCCCTGCCGCGCCATTAAATGATAGGAGGTTTCTTGTTGACATCATACTCAGCATGGCCATGAATTACCTAGCTGGTATCGCTTTAGTTCTGCTATTTGCTGCCACAATTCTGATATTTTGGGTGTGGTCTAGAATAAGGCATTTGACTCCATCTAATGATCTCTCTTGGGTAAATGAAAATAAATTTACGGCACATGCAGAAATAAAAGGAGATGAGGTGTTATTAAAAAATGTCAGAAATTTTAATTG
Source organism: Euryarchaeota archaeon UBA439 (assembly GCA_002497245.1). Taxonomy (GTDB): domain Archaea; phylum Thermoplasmatota; class Poseidoniia; order Poseidoniales; family Thalassarchaeaceae; genus MGIIb-O2. Next base: position 45,999 of record DANB01000034.1, on the reverse strand, counting down.
GAGAACTACTAAAGACTACGATGAAAGCTGGATAGAAAAGAAATTTAAGATATCTGAATGTACTAAAATATGGTTAATATTAGAATATTTTTACCCTACAAGAAGACCCGTTGCACATACTTTACTGAGTTTTGAGTTTGAAAATGGGGAAAGAATATCATGCTCAATAGAAATCAGAAGAGAACCCGGAGAAAGATTTAGCCCAGTAAAAGGGCTATTAAGAGAGTTTGAGATAATGTATGTATGGGCTACTGAAGAAGATGTAATTGGTGTGAGGAGTAGATGTAGAAAATCAGAAACACATCTCTTCGAAGCTGTTATTTTGGGAGAAGGTAACCAATGCAGGATGCTGGAATCATATCTGAGAAGAACAAACAAACTACATGAGAAACCTGAGTTTTATAACAGTATATTCAACAATTGTACTACAAATATTGCATCACATGTTAACGACGTATATCCGGGGAGAATTCCCCGTGCAATTGGAGTGATATTACCAGGTTTAAGCCCGAAATTACTCAGTAGAAATAATTTGGTTAAATTAAGAGGGGGAGACATTAAAGAAGAAATGAAAATTAACCAAATTGAAGAAAGAGCTAGAGCTTGGGATGGGAAAAGTGACTTTGGAGAAACTATCAGAAAAGTGGAGTCTTGACAAAAGTATTCAACAACTACCCAACTATCGAAGAATGTGGAACGGATTGAACCTATGACTCCAAAAGGAGTTTTTGAATATAGATTACCTCCTTCTAAAAGTCATATGATTAGAGAATTGATGCTTGCATCGAAATCAATAACTAATACAGAAATAATTTTTGATGGCACTCCTGGAGATGATATAATTTCAATGAGTAATTGTTTGGAATTAATGGGTGTGAAAATAAAAAAAGAGCTTGGGAAATGGACAATAGAGCCTCCAAAAAATGGCTTAATTGCACCAAAACAGAATATAAATTGTGGAAACTCAGGTACAGTTGCTAAAATAATGAGTGTGATTGCCGCAACGTTCGAATCTGAAGTTACAATAGATGGAGATATATCACTACGAAAAAGAAGTAATACTGAATTGGCTGAATGTCTCAGAGAAATGGGCTGTGAAGTTTCAGGAGATAGTTTTCCCTGTACAATCAAAGGACCAATGAAACTTCAGAACAATTTAGAAATAGATGTTTCAAAGTCAAGTCAACCAATAACTGCTCTGATACTGTCTTCTTCTGATTTTAAGGAGAAAATATGTGTGAAATTATTAGGTAAAAGAGTTAGTAAAGGGTACTTAAAATTGACAATTGATTTAGCAAGAAAATGGGGGTTCAAAGCCGAATTAAAAGAGGATTCTATAGAATTATTTAGTTGGAATGTGAAGTCACCTGGTAAAGTGAAGATTCCAAGTGAAATAAGTCTCTATCCAATGGCTATATTACTGGATAAATTACATGAAAATTTACAAGTTAAGATACAGAAAGATGATTCTGATAATCTACTATCATCAATCCTTGAGAATTTAGAAATACCAGGACTTAAAATGTTAGATCTCATAAATGCAAGTGATATAATTACACCTTCAGCAGCCTTAATGGCTATTTCAAATGGGGGGGAGATTATCGGAGTTGAGCACAGCAAAGGTAAAGAATCAGATAGAATAATTAAAACATGTGAACTATTAAATGGATTTTCTATGAAATGTGAATCAAAAAAAGATGGAATTATATTACTTGGGAAAGATTTACCAAAAAGACCTGAAAAGATTATAAAAACACATATGGATCATAGATTAGCTATGACAGCAGTAATTTTAGCAACATACTGTGGAGCTGAAATAGATGATGTGGAAATAATAAACGTCACTCATCCTGACTTTATGAATATGATAAACGAACTAAGATAATTTAACCATGTCTTCCAAAATGCTTGTCAAGATGATTCTGAGATAATTTGAGAATTGTTGGACGCCCATGGACGCATGCCCATGGATTTGGTACTGTCCTCATATCTAATAATAAACGCCTCATTTCAGCCAAATTTAATTCCTGATTCGCCTTAACTGAACCACGACAAGATTTCATGAAAGCGACTTTATCACGTAATTTTTCAACTGTATCGACGCCTCTAGATTCGGGTTGAGACGAGATATCAATCAAAATATCATGAATGAAATCGACTATTCCTGATTCACCAATCAAAACGTCAGGAACAGATTCTACAACTATTTGACGATCAGATTCAGTAAAACGAATTCCTAATTCAAGTAATCTATCAGAGTTGGAACGAGCAGCAGATAATTCCCTCGCACCTAAAGAAATAACAACTGGATTAATCAATTCCTGAGGTGACCAGTCAACCATGGAGGGACGTAATCTTTCATACCTTATTCTTTCATGCAATGCATGCTGATCAACTATGAACAATTCACCATCTCCTTCGGCTAGAATATATGAATCTGAGAATTGAGAAAGAACATTCATTTTAGGTAAATCAGGTATTATTGCAGCATCTGATTGGGGTTCATCAACTGGAGAAACTGATTCACCATCTAATGAAAAACGATGTAATTTACGTTCTTCCGATGATAAAGATGGAGAAATTGGTTTAGAATCTAGACCTGGTAAAGTTTGCTGTTCTAAATTATTAAATTCGCCCTTAGGTTTTGATGATACAACTTTGTCATTAGAAGTTCTTATGCTACTAAAGTGTGTTTGTATTTTTTCTTTTTTACTTACATTTACCCAAGAAGGGGTGAATTCTTCTGAATCATTCTTAATTTCATTTATATCAAGATTTATACCTTCTAGAATTGTTAAATCTTTAAATTCAGGTTCTGTTGAAATTTTACTTAATGTATATTTTATACTTCGCTCCAATCTCTCTAAGACTCTCCATGAATTTTGTAATCTAACTTCTCTCTTAGTTGGATGTACATTCACATCTACCTCTTCGGTTGGAAGATTCAGCGATAATACTCCGATAGGGTGCCGCCCTACCATTAACCTAGTGTGATATCCACGCCTTATTGACTGCAAGAATGGACCAGGGTTTACAGGTCTACCATTTACTAATACATGAATATCATCTGAACGGGAACGAGAAATACCGGGTGGAGAAATCCATCCATTCCAATTTTCTTTACCAGGGGCATCTTTATCCACTTCTGAAGATTCTAGAGGTATTAACTTAGAAGAAGTAGTACCAAATAAATCGTATAATCTATCTTCCATACTATCACAAGGTGGACAATCTAATACTTTACGCCCATCTATCTCAACCAAGATTCCTACTTTAGACTCGCTTAGAGCCAAAGAAATTGCTATATCTACTATTGCAGCATTTTCAGTAGAGGGCCTTCTTTGGAAAGACAAACGTGCAGGTATTTTTTGAAACAAATTTTCAACATCTACCTTTGTCCCAGGAGGAATTCCTATCAATTGAATATCCTCTATCAATCCATTGTCAACAGTTAAAGAAAAACCTTCAGAACCTCTGACCTTACTTGAAAGAGTCATTTTGCTAACTGCAGCAATTGACGCTAATGCTTCACCCCGGAATCCTTTGGTGACAACGGTTCTCAAATCCTCAGATGAAGAAATTTTACTAGTTGCATGTCTCTTTATAGCTAATTTTAGCTCTTCTTTAGGTATGCCATGGCCATCATCAATCACTGAGATTCTGGAAAATCCTCCACCGACAATTTCAATTCTTATCTTCTTAGAACCGGAATCAATTGAATTTTCGACTAATTCTTTGACAACCTGTGCGGGTCTTTCGACAACCTCTCCGGCTGCAATTTGATCAATAGTTAGTTCATCAAGTTGTTGAATAGGAATACGAGAAGAATCAGACATTTAATTACTCCATTAAATCATAATATTGAGATTTCTTCAGAGAATCAATCATCGCATAAAGTACTTCTTGGGATTCTCTGGGGCTAAGATTATCTGGGTCAATGGATCTTAATCTTTCTGCGATTTCTTTTAACATAGGGTCAATAATTACCTCTTCTTTAATTATAGGTAAATTAGATTCTAAAATCTCTTTATTAACATCCTCACTAGGAGTCGAGTTAATCATCCATCCATAAATACTTGATTGACCATCCGGCCTAGATTCTGGAGATTTGTTTGAACCTGCTTTGGCACCTTTAGCCTGACTTTCAAGGAATATCAGTAGGTCTCTAGCCCTTTCAACGACTGAAACTGGAAGTCCTGCTAACGCTGCAACTTGTACACCATAAGATTGATCGCATGAGCCCTCTGATATGGTGTGTAAAAAACGTATTTCACCATTAATATCTGCCACCTCAACATGAATGTTTTGCAAATTTTCAAACTCATTTTCTAATCCTATTAATTGATGATAATGAGTAGCAAAAAGAGTTCTTGCACCTAACCTTCGACAAATATCCTCTGTGACCGACCAAGCAATTGCTAGCCCATCAAATGTTGAAGTTCCTCTGCCAATTTCATCAAGAAGAATCAGACTTTTTTCGGTAGCACGCCTAAGTATGTGAGCAACCTCTATCATCTCCATCATGAAAGTTGAACGCCCGCGACGTAAATCATCGTGTGCTCCAACTCTTGTGAAAACTCTATCAATAATACCAATTTTTGCCTTTTCAGCAGGCACAAAAGAACCCGCCTGAGCTAGTATCGAAATTAATGCGGTTTGACGAAGATATGTTGACTTACCGCCCATGTTTGGGCCTGTCAATAATAAAAAACTTCTTTTTTTATCTATTCTAACATCGTTTGGTACGAACCTGCCATCAGATTCTAAGACAGGATGTCTTCCAGAAACAATATCGATTTTATTTCCTATAATAATTTCCGGTTTACACCAAGAATTCTTCCTTGCATGGATAGCAAACGAACAAATAACATCAGCAACTGCAATTTTTCTAGCAATTGTTGCGAGTTCTGAAGAATAATTGGACACAATATTGCGTAACTCAACGAATAATTCTCTTTCAAGTGCTTTAGCTCTGTCATCAGCAGTCAAAATTATTTCTTCCCAAGATGCTAAATCGTCAGTAGTATATCTCTCTGCGTTTGTCATAGTTTGTCGACGACGATAATTTTCCGGGACCTTGTCTATATGAGACTTAGTGATTTCGATAAAGAAACCAAATTGCCTATTATGTTTGATTTTTAGATTAGGAATATCTAATTTTTCCCTCTCTTGAGCCTCAAAATTCTTCAACCAATTAGTTCCTTCACCTGCCTTTTCTCTAAGATCATCTAATTTCTTATCAACTCCAAACCTAAATATTCCTCCATCCCTAATTGTTGCAGGTGGCTCATCTACAATCTTCTCAGAAATTAAATCATTAATTCCAGATAAATTATCTAATCCATTAGATGATTGATGCAAAAGCTCTGAATCACCTTCGCTAAGAAGTGATTGTATTTTCTTCATACGACTCAGACATTCTGAAATTGCAACTAAATCCCTAGCATTCGCTCTACCATAGGCCAGGCGAGTTGAAAGTCGCTCTAGGTCTCTCATAGATTTTAGTGAATCACGAATTGATTCAAGTCTTCTAGGTGCTTTGAATAAGCTGCTTACTGCAGAGTGTCTTAAACCAATTTCTTCTTTATTTGTCAATGGCCTCATAATCCACTCTTTGAGTAATCTTCTACCCATCCAGGTCCTTGTTGAATCAATAGATTGTAACAGTGAACCTTGTTTTTCACCAACCAAAGTATGGCTCAGTTCTAAATTTCTCAGTGTAGTTTGATCGAGGACTAAATGCCCATCATCTGCATCAAAGTGAAGTTCACGGAGAGGAACTGTGTCAATTAAATGTAAATTTGCTATGTATCTGGCGGCAAGTCCGCATGCCTGTAATGCTAAAGGTTTAGAATCTAAATCTACACTGCCGAGATCTGAAACTTTCAAATGTTCACGAAGTGCCTGTAACATTTGTTTAGGGTTTGCATCATGGACACTAAGGATTACATTATCTAGATTCGAAATAAGTGACAAAATTGGATCCAAAGATGCGTCCTTCTTGGAGACTACTAATTCACTTGGAGACCACCTCTGGATTTCATCTTTAATTCTCTCCCATCGCCCTGCTCCAGATTGCTCCTGAATCCAGGAACGACCTGTGGATGAATCTAAAATTGCCATGCCAATTATATCATCTCTAACAGATAATGATGCCAAAATACTTGAGCCATCTTCCCCAATTAGATTTTCTTCATATAATGAACCGGGAGTATATACTCTAGTAACTACTCTTTCAAGAATCTTAGAACCGGGTCGCAATTCTTCTTCTTGTTCACACATTGTAACTTTGTGACCAGCGCGCAACATCGATTGAAGGTAAGACTCGACAGAATGCCAAGGCACACCTGCCATAGGTACTGGATTTTCAGAATTTTTATCCCGACTTGTCAAAGTTATTCCAAGAACTTCTGATGCTAAAACAGCATCATCATAGAACATCTCATAAAAATCACCCATTCTAAAGAAGAGTACTGTATCAGGGTGCTGTGCCTTTATTTCTGCAAATTGATCTAACATCGATCTCTTCGCCATATCTAATACCTCCAACGCTCACACCCGAGCGTGGGTTTGTCCACAAAGCGGAGGGTGCATAAGCAAATCGCCTGTAATCTCAAGAAAGATATCAAATGTCAATAGCACTACAGATAAATTAGTTGAAGCTCTCGGACTTCATAGATGAGTGTTTTTTTATGAAAAAAGCGAATAACATTAAGATACATCTCCTAATGCTTTTAGTAGCAATAATTTGGGGTTTTTCATGGGCAATAGGGAGAATTCTTTCATTAGAAATACCTCCTATGACCGGAGCTTGGCTTAGATATATTTTAACAATAATAATATTCTATGTATGGTTTCTAATTCTAAAGATTAGAGGAGACAAAGTAAGATGGCTCCCAGATAGTAAGAGTACATTCAAAAGCTTATTAATTATAGGATTTACAGGTGTTTTATGCTATCAATTTTTCTTTATGCATGGAATGTATTACACCGCTGCTGGTGACGCCTCCCTAATCATTACATTCAATCCAATTTTTACTGTTATTTTAGCCGCCCCCTTACTCGGTCAAGCAATTTCTAAGAAGATGTTTCTGGGTCTATTTTGTGGTTTCATAGGTGTCGGAATTGTTACAGGATGGAGTCCAAATACACAGATTAATTTTGAAGATAGAATTTTGGGAGATTTATTAATTCTATGCGCCTCGTTCTCTTGGGCAACTACGACTAACATGACAAAAAGATTAATGCAAGGTAAAGACGGCATTAACAATTATACTTCATTAGAAATTGTTGTATGGTATTCATTAATTGGGACAATAATGATGACGCCTTTTGTCATATATGATGTATGGATAAATGGACTAATCTTGCCAACTAGAGAGGGATGGTTAGCAATTGTATACTTGGGTGCCTTCTCAACTGTTCTAGCATATTACTGGTTTACAATTGGAATCGAGAAATTAGGAGCTACTGCAGCTTCTTCATACATTTTCTTAGTGCCTCTATTTGGTATTCTTGGAGGATGGTGGTTATTAGAAGAAAATCTAGGATATTCAATAATTATTGGATTTATTATGATTCTAATGGGAGTAAGAATTGTCCAAATTGAGAGTGCAAGATTAAACACTTCTTAATTTCATAACTATAGAAAGATAATTTATCCTGCTCACTTATCATTAAATACGGTAGGCCAGTCGGCCGAAGTCGAGGTTGTTCAAATGGCACGTAAGCCCGCATCCATGTATCGCCGACTTAAGGGTCAGGCATTTACTAGGCGACAGTACACAGGAGGTGTACCTAATAATCGAATTCTGCGTTATTTTATGGGCAACAGGAAGAAAGCTGAGGCAGGAGGTTTTCCTGTAAAAGTGGCTTTGTTAGCAGATAATTCATGTCAAATACAAGATAAAGCGTTAGAAGCGGCTCGTCAAGTTGCAAATGCTAGAATCAGAGGTGCTGCAGGAGATAACTACGCTCTAAGAATGCATACTTATCCGCATCAAATTCTTCGAGAGAATAAGCAAGCTACAGGTGCGGGAGCAGATCGTGTGTCTCAAGGTATGAGGCAAGCATTTGGTAAGAATGTAGGTACTGCTGCTCGAGTCCAGAGAGGTCAAACAGTTATTTCCATAGTAACTGATCCGGAACATTACATTATTGCAAGAGATGCATTGCGTAAAGCGAACTGTAAATTTCCAACACCTTGTACAATCAAGGTTGTTGAAGGTTCCGAGCATTTGAAAGGACTAGTCTGAGTGTGTGGGGCATGAAGCCCGGAGATCCTCTAGCAGTATTACACGAATCACTACGTGGTTCGCCAATTATCTGGAAGGGAGAATATCCCTACTTTATTCATCCAATCTCAGATGGTATTCCAAGAATGAAGGCTGAAGTATTACGAGCTACAAGAGATTTAATTGTTGAGAGTGTGGATTGGACAAAAATTGATTTAATCGTAACTGTAGAAGCAATGGGCCTCCCACTTTTAGCAGCAGTAGGAGATGCTACAGGTATACCAACGGTAGTAATTCGAAAACGCTCTTATGGAATGGAGGGTGAAACAAGAGTTGATGTAGCAACTGGATATTCTCAGTCTACCGTTTATATTAATGACATTAAACCTGGTGAAAGAATTCTGATAGTAGATGATGTTATTTCAACTGGTGGAACATTGGAGCCACTATTGGAAACACTAGAAAATATGGGAGTAATCCTTCAAGATATAGTAATAGCAATTGAAAAAGGAAATGGCCGTGAAAGACTGAATAAAGAAAGACCTAATTGGCCAATAAGATCTCTTGCAAGAATTGATATTATTGACGGTAAAGTTGAGATTGTAGATTGATGTGGTGAGAAATTGGATTTAGAAAAACATAATTTCGAGCTAGATGATTTAATCGAACGTATAAAAAAAAATGACCATCGTCTTGTAGCATTACAAGTCCCTGAGGGATTAAAAATGCAGGCTTTAGATATGATGGACCAGATCGAAACAGAGACCTCTGCTAGAGTTGTTCTTTCAGCAGATCCTTGCTATGGAGCATGCGACTTAGTTCACGATAAAATGCAAAATATTGGAGCAGAATTAGTAGCACATATGGGTCACTCTCAAATGAATATTGACTCAGGTATGCCAACACAGTTCATACCAGTTACATATGATGGAAGTCCGGAAGTTGAACCTGTTCTGCCGTATCTACATGCTCATCGTGAAATCGCCATTAGCCGATTAAATGATTCATCAGGACCGGTCTTATCTGAACTTGAAGCTCTGGACCGATTTGAAGATATGGTTGGTAGAGTAGCCCCCTTGACAGATACAAAACTCGGTTTGGTAGGAAGCATACAGCATTTACACTTACTTCCTACTTTTAAGAAACATTTTGAAGATGCTGGGTTTGATGTTACAATTCCTGTTGGAGGTGCAAGATTGTCATTGCCAGGACAAGTTTTGGGATGTAATTATTCAGGCGATGATCCTACCGTTGGACACTATGTATTCTTAGGAAGTGGGGATTTTCATCCTATTGGATTAGTATTGCATACTGGAAAACCTCTTGCAATGTTGGATCCTTACAGTGGGGATGCAAAAGAAATGGGAAGAGAGAGAATTGAGAGGATTCTGAGGCAACGTTCTGGATTAATAATGTCTTCAATGGACAAAAAAAGATTTGGAATATTGATAGGTTCTAAGCCCGGTCAAATGAGAAGGAACTTAGCTTTAAGAATGAAAAGAAAACTTGAGAAACATGGTAAAAAAGGGTTTTTATTATCAATGGAACATGTCGGTCCTGAATTGATTGATTTTTATCCTGTAGATGTTTTTGTAAATACCGCCTGTCCCAGAATAGCAATAGATGATGCAGTGAAATATGCTAAACCAATGATAACTCCGTATGAACTTGAAGTTGCTCTCGGGGAAAAGAAATGGGAAAATGGTTATCAATTTGACGAAATACCATGAGTAAATCATTATTAAAAATTAAACAAACTGGTAAAGACTCAGGATAGGTCTAAGAACGACCGAATAAAGAACGTACTGATGTCAGGATACCTCGACCGCATAGGTGCTGGGAAAGTCTTGGTAAATAGGGAGCCTTTTTCTTTTGACTGGACACCAGACTACCTAGTAGGAAGGGATAGAGAACTTACTGAGCTGGCCAGTTTATTCACTCACGTAGAAAATCATAACTCGAGTTGTAGAGCAGTAATTACTGGGCCGGTTGGCTCAGGTAAGACAGTTCTAACAAGGCGTTTTGGACATGATTTGTTGAGCCATCTAGAAGGTAAGAGAAAAGTCGTCTTAGCACATGTAAATTGTAGAAACCACACCTCTACATCGCAAGTATTGCAGAGAATTGCTTTAACATTGGATTCTGGCCACCCTGAAAGAGGGCTTAGTTCGGGAGAAATAATACAGTCAATTAGAAGAAATCTAATTTCACGTAACAGTCATCTCCTATTGGTTCTTGATGAAGTTGATTTGTTAATTAGGAGAGATAATTCGGATTTGATATACAAACTCCTTAGAATCGATGAAGGACAAGAAAAACAAGGATCTTTATCATTAATTCTAGTTAGTCAAGATTCTATGCTATTGAAATTATTCGAACCGGCAATAATATCTAGATTGGGGGCAAGTAACATTCTAAAAATGAGTCCTTATGATAAAAAAGGGTTAACTGATATTGCACGACAAAGAGCAGATATAGCTTGTAGAAATGGTTCAATAAGTGAGGAAGTTCTAGAAAAAATAGGGATTATGGCTGCAGAATCTGGAGATGCTAGATTAGCCATTGAACTGCTTGATTCATCAATAAGAAGGGCTGAATCCGCTGGCAGAGGTGAAGTTCTTATTGAAGATATTGAACAAAGTTCAGAAAGAGTTGCGGCAATAGAACCTAGTCAAGTTGATGGACTCTCAAAAGATCAGAAATTAATCATGCTTGGACTTTGTAGAAGATTAAAAAAGGAAGCAGAAATAAATACTGGAGATGCAGAAAAACTTTACAAAATTGTTTGTGAAGAATATGAAACTAAACCTAGAAGCTATACTACATTCTGGAAGCACCTAAAAGTTCTAGAAAATCAAGGTTTAATTGAAACTAGAAGTAGCAAATCAAATGTTGGAAGAGGGAGAACCCAATATATCACAATGAATAAAGTAGCACCGGCAAATTTAGCAAATAGAATCGAGAAAGAATTGCAAAGATGATTATTGAGTTTGATATCGTCTTCCGAACCGCTCTTATAGGGGTCGTATGTCGGCAAGTCGTCTAAGGTGAGTAAAATGGCAGGTGAGCAATCTTTCAAGGCTGTAATCAATGATACAAATCCAAGTGCAAAAGGCCGTTCATTCTCAGTAGAAATTACCGGAGCTAACTTCAATCATTTCTTAGGGAAGAAAATTGGAGATTCCGTAGAAGGTATGTTTGTAGGAGATGGCGAACAAACATTAAATGGATACAAACTTCAAATCACGGGTGGATCTGATAAAACTGGCCGACCTATGCGTTCTGAACTAGAAGGTGGGAATGTCAAATCAGTACTAATCACTGCAGGAACTGGTTACAAAGGCAAGCGCTATGTTAAGAAAAATTCTAAAATTTATCGTTACAAATATGATGGTTTGCGTCGACGTAGAAATCTAAGAGGAAACACCATTAGCACTGATACTCGACAACTTAATCTTAAGGTTCTAGAATATGGTAAAAAATCTCTAGGTTCTATCCTTGGCGATGAAGAGGAGTGAGAATCTTAGGGGATGATGCTTCTGGCTGAAACTAAAGGACAGCCAGAAGTAAATATTGGGATGGTCGGACACGTCGACCATGGTAAAACGACTTTGACCAAAGCTCTCTCTGGAACTTGGACAGACACCCATTCAGAAGAAAGAAAGAGAGGTATTAGTATCAAACTTGGATATGCTGATACTACATTCTATTGTACTGAAGATGGGAATTATTACGCTAAAGGAAAACATCCAGAAGGGAAAAAAGACTCAAAAAAAGAATTATTGAGAGTTGTTTCTTTCGTTGATGCACCTGGTCACGAAACTCTGATGGCTGTTATGATCTCAGGTGCATCAATAATGGATGGAGCATTATTACTTATTTCTGCAACTGAAAAATGCCCTCAACCACAGACAAGAGAACACTTAGCAGCTTTACAGATTGCCGGGATAGAAAATATTGTCATTGTACAGAATAAAATTGATTTAGTTTCTAAAGAAAGGGCTATCGAATCTTTTAATGAAATAAAAGAATTTGTAAAAGGAACACTGGCAGAAAAATCGCCAATAATACCTATTTCTGCGCAGCAGGACGTAAATCTTGATATTTTAATTCAAGCAATCGAACATACAATTCCCACTCCTGACAGAACAAAAGAAGATACTGGGCTAATGTATGTTGCAAGATCTTTTGATACAAACCGACCCGGCGCACGTCCAAAAGAACTTTCAGGTGGGATAATTGGTGGCAGCATCGTTGAAGGCTCTTTTTCAGTTGGTGACAAAATTACCATTGCACCAGGAAGAAGAATTCAAGTAGGAAATAAAACTCGCTGGGAACCCTTAGAGACATATATCGAGAGTATTAAAGGCGGAGGATTGAATCTAGATACTGCTCATGCAGGAGGATTGTGTGGTATTGCTACCCCATTAGATCCAGTTACAACGAAAGCAGATGAGTTATCTGGACAAGTCATGGCGAGAAAAGGGGAACTGCCTCCAATTTGGGATACTCTGGAACTAGATTTAGAACTATTAGAAAAGATGGTTGCAGGAGCAGAAGGAGATTCTGATCCTGTCCGTCCATTATCAATGAATGAGATGTTAATGATTAATTCCGCTACAGCTACTTCTGTTGGAACTGTAACAAAAAAAGGTAAAATCTCAAAAATCGCTCTTAGACTACCAATTTGTGCTAAAGTTGGTAGTAGAATTACATTATCAAGAAGAGTTGGCTCGAGATGGCGTTTGATAGGTCATGGAACAATTGTGGGGTGAATCAACTTGAACTGCGTCCTAATAGACGCTTGTGGATGGGCAGCTTTAGTTGATGCTGAACTTAACATAGATATTTCAATGAGTAAAATTATAGGGAAGCCAAGATACCTATTATTAGAAAAAGTCAAGCAAGAATTAGAATCATTATCCAAACAAAGAAAAGGGTTGTTATTGGACCTATTAGATAAAAAATCTGAATTAATCAAAGCACCTATGGGATTAAGACATACTGACCAAATGTTACTAGAATTATCTAGAGAAAATGGATGGCCTGTATTAACAATAGATAGAAGACTAAAAGAGAGGTTGATTAATACTGGCGGATCATATATTGAAATAACTTCTAAAAATGTATTAAGATTGATACAGAATTAAGGTAAAGTAAACAATCTGTCATCTCCGTGACCATCCAGTAATCCAATTCTAACTGCAGCATCAATCCATGCATGAGCATAATTAATTGCACCGAAAGCACGTACTAAATCGCCATTATTCATGAAGTAAAGAGCGTCTTTTTGATAGTCATCGCACATCTTAAGCATTGCCTGAAGTCTATTTTCGTCTTCTATATTTTTAGTAATAGAAGTTGCTTTTATTCTTGCTTCCGCAGTTAATTCAAGGTATTTTTCGACTTTTTCCTTAGATACGATATTCCCATTATCTGACATAATTACTCCTCAAAATTCATTTGCAGCCGCTTCACTTAACTTGAATAAGCGAGTCCTGCCTTGTTTTCTAACTGACAACATACCTGATTTTTGAAGGCTGTTGTATAATTGAGATAGTCTAGGTCGGCCGACTTCTAATCTTGCCTGTAATTCGTCATCAGAGGGGGAAATTTCTCTAATTGATGCTACTTGTAAAATCATTCTCTCGGCATCAGAAAGCGAATAAAATCTATTTACATCCAATTCATTATCTTCTTCCCAGATTGGAGTAAACCTTGATTCTTTAGTAGTTAAATCATTAATCATATTATTGTCTTTCTGTTTTTGATATATTGGGATTGATTCTACTAATTCAACTGTATCTTGAATCTCAGGTTCTTCGAAAATAGGTTCTTCAATTACTGATTCTGGAGTTATATTTTCCTCAGTAGAAAAATTTTCAACACTTGTAGGAGGATTATTTTGCACGTTTGACTTTGGTGTTATATCTGGTACAGTAGACTGATATGAAGGTTCAACGGACCATTCCGCTCCTTCAACGCTAATTACTTGTTCATAATCAATTGAACGAATATTTTGATCCATTCGCGCTTCGGAAACAATTGGTTCATCATTTTTATTTTTAGCCTCAACAATCTCCCGGCTTACATAATTGTCTAAAGTTGATTGGGAGGGTTCTTCATCGGCATAAGTAATTGGAACATTAGGGGTAATGTCATTTTTCATCCCTGAAGTTGTTTTTTGTAACCTCTTTCTAAGGAAACCTAATCCCTTATTTTCTGCACTGGAGAATGATTCTGGTGAACTATTAGGAGGTTCGGTACCTGGTGTCATAAACAATTCTGTTTCATTGACAATATCATCTTCTTCTATTATGTTGGTTTCTTCATCGACTAAATTATTTTCAATTTCAGGGAAATTATCAGGCCATATTGGCTTTTCTTCATCGATTAGATCATTTTCATCATCAGAGAAACTCTCAGTTGATAAAGGGGATTCTTCATCAAAATCCCATAAATCAGATGGTTCCTCATCAACGAAGTCATCATTTTCAATATCTGTCTCGACGGTTTCGAAAACAGCAATTTCAGGTTGATTGGTCTCATTGACATTATTTTCAGGATAAACTATTTCTTCGTTGATAGGCGTCTTTGACACATGGAAAGACATTAAATTTTCCAAAGTTCCTTGATAGCCAAGATCTCTCTTTTCATCTACTAAACGCTTTAGAATCGTGATAGTATCTCTCGGATTACCCCCAGTTTTACCATATATCGAATTTAGAATATGAGAATTAATTATCCACTTCTCCTTAGATTTAAGCCTTATTCGATTATTTACCATTTCTTGTATCTCAATTTTTGTGAAATTCTCTAGCCTATCTGGTTTATCGAAAAGATTTCTGATTTCATTATCGAGTTCCAGATATTGAGATTCAGTCAAACTTACAATTACCATTGTTCTGAGTCTAGAGAGAATGGGGCAAATTCTAGATAAGAAAGAATTTATTTCTATTATTTGAGGTGGGTAATCTAAAGCTATAATTGGTAAAGGGCCTTTATCTTCATCCAACAAAGAAATTAATTTTTGAGATAATTGATTCATTGTACTTATAGATTGGAATGTTCCGAAATGTGTCAATATTTCATGTAGTACTAACTTTGCCTGGTCTCCCTCTTCAGATAGAAACTGGCCAATATATTTCTTTGGGGTTTGAGAAGAAATAGCATTAATCATTGAAGTTCTTCCCGAACCAGATTCTCCAACTAATAGTATCATCCTAGGTGACCCAGAATGAATATGTTCTCTCCATCGATGAAGTATTTCTTTACGTCCAACTAAATCCTGAGCTCTCGATGATTCAATAGGACGATTGTCGAAAGGATTGCCGCGTAAAGCAGGCAAGTCGATCAAACTGACTTCACCGTCGTACATATATGTCGGTAAGTGTACTAGTTCATAATATTCACGCTTAATTACGCATAAAAAAACATTCATTAACGCTTTTTATTAATTTCTGAAATTAAAAAACCGATTTAAATGCCTAAAATAGCATTTTTGGTATAATTTATTAACGCTTTATTAACGCTTATTTAATGCGTTAACAACACGTTAACGATAAAATTAACGCTTAAATCTAAGAAAATATGTACAAAAATTCGAATTATGAGAGAGAAAACATAAGAGAAGATGCCACTATAGAGGCTTGTTCAATAATACTAATTAACAGATATAATACGCATATTCAATCATTTTAAAGCAAAGACATTACAAACGATATGTCTTGGCAAAGAATGGTGAAGACATGCCAGTAGACAATAGTCGTTTGAAAGGATTTTACAAACTATCAGTACCAGAAAGAAGAGAGCATTTAGCACAACTAGCAGGGTTGACTGCTGAACAAGTAAGTGCTTGGGCAGATTCAGAGTTATCCGAAGATACAGCAGATAGAATGATTGAGAATGTTGTTGGCAGATATTCATTACCAATTGGAGTGGCTACAAACTTCATAATTGACGGAGAACATTACTTGATTCCTTTTGTAGTAGAAGAAGCAAGTGTAGTAGCAGCTGCATCAAACATGGCTAAGAGATGCCAGGCAAAAGGAGGATTTAGATCAAATAATACTGATCCGATTATGATAGGGCAGATACAAATCGTAAATTGCGATGATCCTGAGGCTTCTAAAAAATCCATTCTTTCCTCTAAAGATGAATTAATACAGTTGTGCAATGATGTCGACCCAATATTAGTTAAATTTGGAGGAGGCTGTAAAGATGTGGAAGTTAGAATTATCGAAACTATGTCTGGCCCGATGGTTATTGTCCATATATTAGTAGATTGTAGAGATGCAATGGGTGCTAATGCAGTCAATACGATGGCAGAAACTATTGCTCCGAAGATAGAGGCTTTATCAGGAGGAACAGTCATCCTTAGAATAATTAGTAATCTTGCAGTCCATAGACTGGCCAGAGTTAGTGCTACATTTACTCCAGAAGAGATGTCCGATAATGGAGATGCAAAACAAGGTTCAGAAGTAATAGATGGAGTCATACAAGCATATCATTTTGCTGCTGCTGATCCTTTCAGAGCAACTACACATAACAAAGGAATAATGAATGCTATTTCACCAATAGCAATAGCCTGTGGACAAGATTGGAGAGCTATTGAATCAGGAGCACATTCATACTGTGCTCACGAAAAACAGTATACCTCAATGACTCATTGGGAAAAAGACGAAGATGGGAACCTAATAGGGAGCATAGAATGTCCAATGGCAGTTGGATTAGTCGGTGGAGCAGTAAGAATACATCCAGGTGCTCAAACCAATGTTGCACTCTTGGGAATAAAAAGTGCAGATGATTTAGCTAAAGTCATGGCAGCTGCAGGTATGGCGCAAAATTTAGGCGCTTTGAGAGCATTGGCTACTGTTGGCATACAAGCAGGACATATGAAATTACATCTGAAGAATATGATAAGTTCCGCTGGAGCAAAGGATGATGAAATTGATTTAGTAGCCAATATGGTCAAAGAAAGTGGAGAAAGAATTACAATGGCTGCGGTAGAAAATGCTCTAGAAACTATTAGGAATGGCTGAGGAATCTGAATTATTTATTCCTCTTCTCCAGTGAACTCAGTTATTGACATCTGTTCGTCAGGAGCTAAAGATGCTGCTAATTGAGCACTTGTGAGACCAGCCTTTGTTGCTTCAGAACGAAACCATGTACGGACTGCACGGTAATCTACTTCTGGACAACCAAAGTACTCAGCGAACCTCCTAGTGGTGGTAAGACGCCTTGTTAAACCATCCCTACGCCTATCGATTAGGCCTAAGTTTGCTAAATCTCTGACATGATCATAAGCTCTTTGACCTAGCATCTCAACTAATTGAGACTGAGCCATTGGCTGATGATAAGCAATTAAAGCAGCGGCAGGAAGAAGTCTTTGAGGAGTGTCAGGGCGGAAGGATTCTGGTAAGAATGGAGAAAGATTGGGGCGTACTTCGAAAATCCAACGCCCTGAAACTTCTGTTAATTGTAATGCTGAATCTTGCCTTCTCTTAATCCTAGATTGTAATTCTTCTAGAGCGATTTGTACCTCTTCAATTGATTTTTCAACAGTCTGGGAAAGCTCTTCAGTAGACATTGAACGTCCAGAAGTGAACATTATTGCTTCAAGAATTACTGAGAGACTGGCTTCATTCATTGAATAATAAGCCTCCTGGAATTTTAGACTTAGGATTTATTCTATTTGTTAAAGTAGAGAAATCATCATCATCTAAATGTAGATTCTTTAGATATATATTTCCTTCATTATCTTGAGAAACTTCGGCATAACCTCTGTGAGTAAGGAACAAAGAAGAAACTAATGCTGTAACTTGGGCTTCGGATTCCGCCTCTTCTCGACTTACTCCCGACCTAACTGAATTTTCTCTTAGAATATCCACTATTTCGGTAAGATCTGTGGATTCGTTAGAAATTGTACGGCTGCGTAAAGCATTCCATGTCCTTTCGAGATCATCTTCGAGATTTTCAACATGTAAACTACCTCCGAATCTTGCTCTTGCTTTTTCATTAGCCTCTCGTCTTTCTTTAGCAATTTGCTCCCTCATTCTTTGCTCTTCTGAGAGCCTACCTGCTGCTTGAAGACCCATTAGAAGTTCCCCTAGAGTAACAGGCCTGCCTTCTTCGCGATGGATTCTTCCTTCAAACATACTGGGGAGTACTTCATCTGCTGCGCCTGTAAGTACCCCTACTGAGAAATTATAATCTTCATCCGAGAACTCACTCTCCCATGTTTCTTCAAACTCCCATGTATCATCAATTTCTTCTTCGATGAGAGATCTTTCCTGCCTCTCAATAAGTGAACTTGCTTGACCCCTGAGTATTGACCATGCCATACGTACCAAACGTCCACATGTAGGCAAATCGATATTTTCAGAATTATTTATTCTCTCGGTAAATAATTCTAAAAATACTGATAAATCAACATCCCACGGATCTAAATCACTATTTTGAAATAATTGGAAAACTAAGGCAACTGAACGATCGAATGGGTCGATCAAAAATTGATGTTCTGCTTCTTCTACTTTAGATAGTTCTACCAATCTATCAAGATAACGATTGGTTTCAAGATCTGTATCGCCACCAAGTAATCGAGAAACTATATCGTCTCTCATTGTGGAACCATCAAAAACAGACAATTAATCACCTCACTCTACTTCTACTTCGGATGATTCAGAATCTTCTAAATCGTTGTTAACATTCTCATCTGAGATTGCCTGCTGAACTATATTTGCCTCCCCTATATCCTCACTCCAGTCCTCGGTCCTTTCTCTTAATGCTTCTAAATTCTTATTTTCGACGGGAGATGAATCCTCTGATTCTTCCAATTCATTTTCAATATCGACGCCGGCTCTCTCTGCGAGCCCTCCAAGTGATTTGGGGGCACCAAGAGGCTCGGGCACTCTAGGCATTTGACTAGGGTCAGGCAATACTAATTCGGAACGTTCCTCATCAGATTGTTTTCTAGCAGCCTCTTCTTTTTCTATCTCTTCACTCATTTGCAATGCAGCAGCACGATCGAAATCTGTAATTCTACGGCTACAACCATCGCCTGCATGAGTAATGCCAATATGGTGATTCGCTAGGTTAAGACTAACCTTCCTGAGTGTAACCATGATGAATTGAGCTCTTTGTGAACGCATTAAACAAAGAGTAGCGATTAATTCTGAATTAAACGGATCTAGATTCTGATCTACCTCATCGAAATAATAGAAGGGACTAGGTTCGTAATCTTGGATTGCGAATATCAAAGCGAGAGCCGCCATAGACTTCTCCCCCCCAGAAAGAAGATTTCTTCTAGTTTTACTATTCTTTCCAGGAGGTACACAATCCATCTCTAAACCACCATCGAATGGATTTTTCTTATTTTCCAATCTTAAGCTACCAATTCCACCGGGTTGTAATTTCTCGTAAACTCTGCTGAAATTTTTGTTTACATGATCGAATACCAGCAATAACCTCTTCTTCCTCTCAGATTCTAGTTTCTCTGCGATTCCAACAAGATCATCTCGACGTTGCCTTAGGATCTTTCCATCTTCTACAAGCCCTGCTATACGTTCAACTGCAACATCATATTGTTCTATTGCTAACATATTGACATCACCTAGATGACCGAGGCGCCTTTCAAGTCCCTGCACAACTTTTTGCGCCTCGGCCACAGTGGGTAATTGGATATCGGAAGATGGAATTTCAATATTCTCAGCAGCTAATTCGGCAACAATCTCATCTACTGCGGCCCTTTTCTGATTTATCTGAATATTTAACTCCTCAATTCGTGAATTAAAAGTTTGACGTTTCTGAGATTTGGTTTCCAAGGAAGCCCTTAAACTAGCTCTTTCCTCTACTATAGTGTCTCTTCTCTGAGTTAAAATCTGTTGTTCTTCATTAAACTGAGAAGCTTGACTCTTTAGATCAACTAGTAAATCTCTAGACTTCTGAATTGATGTTTCGAGATTTGTTACTTCTTGTTCCGCTTCTTCTATTGATTCTTCTTTAGAAATTATCTGTCTTTCTAGTTCAGATAATCTGGCTGAAAGAATCTTCAGTCTTTCATTAGTACTAATTATAGATGACTCAGATTGTAACTTAACCCTCTCAGCTTCTGTCCTAGTTTTTTCTGCATTACGAAGAATCTGGGAAAGGTGATCAGGGGTGTGATTTTGCAATAATTCCGCTGCGTTGGATCTTGATTCCAAAGCTTTGAGATATTTGTCATTTGCTTCATCGGCATTAGATTTAGCTGAATTAAATAAAGTATCTGAATCTGAAAGTTCTTTTCGCGCTGCTAAAACTTTCTTACCAATATCCTCTACATCTTTCTGAGCTCTAGATAAATCTGATTTCCATTCTCTTATTTTCACAGACTGATCGCTGTCATCTAAACCATGAATTTGGTCTCTTAATTCTTGTTGATTAGCTCTCAATTCCCTTAATGCTGCTTCAACTGTAGAATAAATCAAATTTGCTTCTTCTAACGCCCTCTCTAATTTTTCAGTCCCTAACTGTCCAGGAATGCCTCCACCAAAACTGGGTTTCGAGGAACCTACCGGAGAACCACCCGTCATTGCTCCTGAACCTTCTATGATATCTCCCTTCAGAGTAACCATCCTTGCCCCACCCATATTCTTTCTGGCTATATCCATAGATTGGACTATCAGAGTATTTCTTGATGCATACCTTACCGCAATATCGATCTCTGAGTCATATTCTAGTAGATCATGAGCGAAACCTAGAACTCCGGGATTGCTAGAAACAATCAGAGTACGTCCTTGGGGCCTTGAAACGCTTAATTTGTTCAAAGGAAGGAAGGTTGCACGCCCTCCGCCGTTGAGTCTTAGCCATTTTATGCATTCGGCTGCAACCTCATCATTAGTTACAACTATACTTCTAAGTCCATTTCCTAATGCTATAGCCAATGCATCCTCATGAATTGATTCTTTAGGCGAGCATAATTCGCCCAAGGTTCCAAGAATTCCCTTTATCTCACCACTTTGCCTTAATTTAGAAAGTGCGGCAATTGTTATCGCAGAACCTGGACGGCTTGCTTTTGCTTCTTGACGTGCTCGAGCCTTTGCCAGTGCTAAATCAGCATCTCTAGCCTTAATCTCAGATCTGTCTCTATCCTCTCGTAACTCAATTTCTTGTTTGGTTAATCTTTGAAGCTCATTTGCTAAATGTGTTCGGTCAACGGCTTCGCCACCATTTTGAATATCATCACCCAATAACTCCAAGTCGTCTCTAGTTAGTGTTGCTTGTTCATATTCTTCTTCTAGGTCTGCTAATTTCTCAGAAGAAATTTGAGCATTTTGTTCCGCTCTATCAGATTCTAATTTAGCTTTGGAATATTCTTGATGTGACTCTGTCACCAATTCTGTAGCTTGACCCAAAGCACGGTTCAAATCACGACCAAGGCGGTCTCCCGATTGAATTGCTTCTCTGGCTTGACTTTCATCAATAGCAGCTTTTTCTAAATCTTCTTCTGAATTAGATAAATTTATTTCTGCACTCTCAAGTTCTTGTAACGCAGTGTCATGGGCGTCTTTGACTCCGACATGATCTTCACGAATTCTCTCAATCTCTTGATTTGTTAATTCGATAATTTTAGATTGATCACCGATTCGATCGGAATTAGTTTCAACGTCAATTTCATGCTTACGAATGGTTTCAAGTAATTCTTTAGCATCGCCACTCATTATATCGTCCAAATCATCTCCAATTTGGACGAGCTCCTCATCATACTTCCCTAACTCGATATTTCCATCCCTTATTAGCCCCGTCAGGTCATCGACTTGATGGCTGTAATTTGAACGTTCTTCGCCCAGTAAACGGACTTCATCTATCCTATTTCTATGTCTTGACTGATGTAGAATAATCTTATTTTCATCTAATTCTTCTTTGATATCTTTGAATTTCAAAGCTTGCTGCCTTTCTTTCTCGAGGCCTTTCAGGCGTTTTTTCTGTTCGTCTTCGAAAAGATCGATTGTTTCTATATTATTTTCAACAACTTTTCTCTGATTATTTGCACGGCGGATCTCATCGTCATACGCAGTGACGCCTGCAACTTCCTCTAATACGCCTCTCCTTTTATGTGGAGTCATAGTAGCTAAAGTAGTTACATCGCCTTGCAATACAATATTATATCCGTCACCGTGTAAACCTGCCTCTGCCAGTACTCTTCTCATTTCGGTAGCAGTGGAAGGGTTTCCGTTGATATAATATGAAGAAATAGTATCATTCTTACGATTTAATCGGACTGAACGTGTAAATGAGACTTCTTCGGTCTCAATCCTTAATCTGCGACGGCCGTCGGCCTCTGGTTCATTTTTGAAAACAAGTGTGGCAGACATATTCCTAGCGGCTTTACCTCTACCACCGCCATTGTAGATTAACTCAGAGACATTTGAAGCCCTAAGGGATCGAGTGGATTTGGGGCCAAGAACAAATTGTATTGCATCACCGCAATTAGATTTACCCGAGCCATTTGGGCCCGTAATTGCAGTGAAGCCTTCTTCGAAAGGAATTACTATTTCCCCTCCGAAAGATTTGAAGTTTTCCAGTTCAATTCTTACTAGATGCATCCCATCACCATGTAATATCAGCAATTTATCGCCGACATCATTAATCGGCTGCTGCATTTTACTCTATGAACATTGAGGAGGACTTGGTCGCTATACCACGAAAAAAAGACCTATTTTTCAAAGCCAAAAATGATTTTCAATAAGCGAAGATTCATTGACAACTAGGTCATGGAAGTGTCATGAGCAACGGAGCCCCTGGCGAATTAATGCCAACCGTCGATATAGCCGTAGTAGGTTCAGGTATTGCGGGATTATTTTTAGCGAACCGTTGTGCTGAAAATGGATTGAAGGTCGCTTTGATAACGAAAAAAAGCATTACTACATCAAATACAAATTGGGCTCAAGGCGGAATTGCAGGAGTTTTAGATCCAAATGATGAAGTGGCTATAGAAGCACATGTACAAGATACATTGTCATCAGGTGCAGGTTTGTGCGATGAAAAAGTAGTGAGGTCAGTAGTCTTAGAGGCCGCAGATAGAATTAGAGATTTAGAAAAACATGGAGTCCGTTTCGATAAAAAACAGAATGGAGAATATGATACAGTAAGAGAAGGAGGACATTCTAATCGAAGGATCTTACATTCAAAAGATGCAACAGGAGCCGAAATCGAAAGGGCTCTTACAAAATTTGCATCTAATGAGGTCGATGAGAATTTTAAGATATACGAGAATTGGATGGCTGTGGATTTAATTCAAAGAGAACATGGTAATCCGAAAAAAGGAGTGATTGGTTTGTGGTGCCTATCCCCTTCGGGGGAAGTACACACAATGCCTGCCAGAGCAATAATTCTAGCAACAGGAGGAGTAGGTTTCCTACACTCATCTACAACCAATCCATCAATTGCAACTGGGGATGGAGTAGCAATGGCATTCCGTTCTGGCGCAGACATCAAAGATATAGAGTTCATTCAATTTCACCCAACCTCTCTAGTAAACGATGAGTCAAAACCGTTCCTAATTACTGAAGCTATGAGAGGAAAAGGCGCAGTCCTAATGATGATTGATGATTACCAAAAATGGATATTATCAAAGAATAAATCTCCTGAAGAGTTTTCATTTATGTGGGAATATTGTGATGAAGGGTCCTTAGGAACAAGAGATGTCGTCGCTAGAGCAATAGACTCAGAACTTAAAAAAACAGGAGATAAAAATGCTTTACTAATTACTGAGCATCTAAACAGAAATGAATTGGTAGAAGAGTTTCCTAATATAGATAAGAAACTATTATCTTATGGAATAAAATTGGGAATTGACCCGATACCAGTAATTCCTGCTGCACATTATATGGTTGGTGGAATTAACGTAGATTATTCAGGTAGGGTGAAGTTAGATGATGGAGTTATGCCCGGACTGTATGCCATCGGAGAAGTTGCTAGAACAGGATTACATGGGGCGAATCGCCTTGCATCAAATAGTCTACTTGAGGCAGTTGTTTATTCTGAAAGAGCAGCCAGAGACTTGATTCAATTAGCAACAAAAGATGAATTACAAAGATTACCAAATAATTTTCCATTTTGGCGTGCTGATGAATTAAAAGTAATGGTTGAACATTCTCCACTTCGTGCAGATTTACAGGCCTTAAGAACAACTATGACAATGGACGTAGGGATAGTAAAGAATAATTACAGATTGAAGAGAGCAAAGAGAAGAGTCATACATCTAGAAGAAGAAGTAAAGAGGATCTGGGAATCTTGTAAGCCAACTCAAGATTTGGTTGAGTTGAGAAATCTCATAGAAGTTGCAAAACTTGTAGTTGAAGGGTCAATTAATAGAAAGCAAAATGTCGGACTGCACTACAATAAAGATTTAGAAAGTTAATCAAAACTTGATGATTTTTCGATACCTTTTACCAAACCGTGTAATATAGCATTGCAAGGAGTTGGGATGCCTTCTGCTTCTCCTCGCATAACTACAGCACCACATAATGAATCAATCTCTGTTTCTCTACCGGCCATAATATCTTGAAGCATTGAACATCGATTATCAGGAGATATTGAAACAACTTCTCTGAGATAATTTTCCAATTCAATATCACCTAAATCAACCCCACTAGCACGGGCAACAACTGCTGCTTCTCGCATAGCCTGCATCGCCTGTTGCCAAAGTGAGTTTACCTCCAAAAGTGCACCATTCCTCACACCAGCAATAGTACAGACTGGATTAATTGCAACATTAATTAGTAATTTTTTCCACAATATCTGCTTAATATTATCAGATTTAGAAGCGTTTAATTCGGCATCATTAAGAATATGTAAAATAGATTCAACATATACTTCACCTCTCTTGTCTAATGGACCGAGGATAATCTCGCCTCGCCCAACCCAGTTCACTTCACCGTCACTATTTCGCCAAGCTGCATGTGTAATTGAACCAACAATTACTCTATCGCTACCAACTTTGTGGGCTAATAACTCTGCATTACCAAGTCCATTCTGAATAGTTAAAACACAACCATTTTCGCTGACTAATTCTGATGCAAGCTCAGATAAAGTGTGATTATCGACTGTTTTACCACAAACTATCGCGATGTCACAAGTATTTCGTATCTGTTCAGGAATAGGGCCTGAATTACTATTGACAAGTAAATATCTTTCACTGGGCACTACTTCAATACTACCTTCTGGAGTGTGCAATACCAGTCCTAAATCTGAAAGATTCAATGAAGTATTACCCCTAGATATACAAACGATATCGGCATCGGTATCTGCTAATGCTCCAAGAATAATACCGCCAATTGAGCCTACTCCAATAATAGCTATTCTCAATTTAGACATCCTCCAATAGGGCATTTGGAAACAAAATTTAATACTAAACCATTAGAATTCTGAGATATCCAAAATACTCTCCAAACTTCACTACTTTCACCAATAAGAGAAATACTAACATCTACACTACCATTAGCAGGAATTTGATTAGGAAATGAGATATCTAATGAGTTATCCCCCTGTAAATTAGTAGATATATCAACAGTCAGAGATAGGTTTTCTGATTCCTTTGAATGTATTGTGAAATTCGATAATGGCAAACCAGAATCATTTAGTGCAGAATTATCAATAAAAACACCTAATCCTGAGTTTAACATCATAGCCTTAGAAAATCCATCAGCACAATTCACTAACCATCCATCTTCTGAGACTAAGATATTTTTATCAATAGATATTTCTTCTAAAATCAATGGAGAGCCATGAATCAATGTCAAGTTATCTTCAGAATTCAAATCGATCTTAGGGTGATTATCATTAAATGGGCAGATTGGTGAAATTTTATTCTCGGAGTATAGTACTCCATCAGACATCATATTGAGATTGATTCCATAATTAGAATTTAAGAATATATTTGTATATGAATTATTGATAGGGAAATGCCAATCCGTGATATTGCCATTTTCCTGTTGGAACATTAATTCAGGGGCCATTCGGTAACCGAAGATTCCATTTTCCCCCATTGCTAAAGATTCCCAGCCACCTCTTTCGGCAACTAAGCAAATTTCATGGGAACCTTCTTCTGATAAATAACCTGAATTTTCTAAAGACCAAAAGGGATTCATTTTTACAGATAAATTTCCTGTTTGATTCTCTGCAACATCTACTATATTGCATATCTTATTTTTATTAGAAATATTCTCTATTTCCCAAATTGGACTAGGGGAGGTCATATCGCTATAAGCAATTGAAAGAATATGTTGCAACAATTCTCCCTCGGATTCTATAATAAATCGTAACTGTGTCGGAGTTTTTCTTTCAGGAGAATTATCTTTTATTGAGAACTTAAAAACATCCTCATTATTCTGATTAATATCGTCAAAGGTACAAATCATTTCATCATTAAAACACTCAGAATCAATTACCCATCTATCAGCATCTCCATCAATTAGAACCTTAATCTTACCAGAAATTGACATTATGCCTGATGCCTTTAGTTCGAATGATTTGTTCACATCCTGCCAAGATTCGCTTGAAAATTCTCTTTCCCAATCAGAAATATCCAAACCGCCGTCCCAATCATTAATTTCTTCTACGGGAATTAATCCAGGGAAACCTAGTAAGATTATTGCAATAGACATAGTAATCAGAAAATTTCTAGATTTATTTCCTAATTCTGAGACTTCATCTACAATTAATGCAACTGGAATATGTTCTCCACTAAACCTTCTCCAAGATGCTAATGATGCTAGAATTAGCCACGGCCAGAATGTTGTTAAAAGAAATACTAAGCACATGAAAGTAAGAGTCAATAAGAAAATCGACGTCGCATTTACACTTTTATCGAGATTCTTAGATCCAACTATTGAATGTAAAATTCTATCACCTGGGAAACCCGGAATTGGCAAAATTAGAATCCATCCAATCATTGATAAACCAAAACCGGCCAAAGCAATAGGATGAAGCCATTGAAGTTTTATTTGTACTTCGTCACCCAAGAATATTGCTGATAATAAATCAACAATGAGATTGGATTGCAAAAGGAGTGGATCAGATATAGACTCTGGAGGATTTGCCGAAGTCATGATTAATCCAATTAAAGAAAATATTGAGCCAAAGAGGATAAGGACTAAAATTGAAGATAGTTCTATAATTCCTAAAGATCTTCTATTCGGATAAGTAATAGTATCCACTCTTTTCTGACCAAAAACACCAACAATTCCAAATGGCCAAAAAGGAGAAATTAAAGGAAACGCTATTGGAACAAGATTTCCTACATCAACTCTGAATAAAGAAGCAATATACTTCCTAATTAAATGAGCAGAAAACATTGTTAAGAAAATTGGGATACTGAAGAATGTCAATGATTCTAAAAATAATTCATAATTAAAAATTGAGGAATTATTTTCAAATTGTGATATCCAATAACATCCAGCCAATGTTGTAAAAATGAACATTGTTAGCCAAATTAATGATTGTTGCCAAAAAGGGACATTTACTGGATCTACGGGGTACCTTATTATTGAGAGGATAGGAGGGTTACCTTCATCCAACAATCCAATCAAACTCAGTGGTTTCAAGTGCGCATTAAGCTCTTCGAGATCAGAACTAACATTGCTTGCATTACGAGAATTTATTTCCCAAGAAATTTCACTTAATCCTGATTGATTACCTATTATGAAGTAACGACTACAAATTTCTTCGAGTAGCTCTCTTTGCCCCCAAGTCTCAGTATCAATAACTATTGATTCAACTTTTGACATAGTCACACCTCCATCTCAATATACACTGAACATAGAGCATCCCCTATCAAACCGTGTGTGAGACAATGAAGAAAATAAGAATAACAAAATCATTTATTCTTGAATCTCTTAAGACGGAAAGTTTCCTCCCTTTCCATTTCTTCAAGTCTGAGTTGAATAAATGTTTGAGCCTCTTTCATTTCAGGAATTACGACGAATTCGAGTGCATTGACTCTTCTCTTAGTGGCCTCAATTTCTTCAAGTAATTTCTTCAATGTAGCTTCCATTTCGGCAGCCTTAACGATTTTTGCAATTAAAACAGAATAGGAATCTGCAGACTCATCTATGTAAGGAGAACCTCCAATAATTCCTGTAGGTCTAGTTTCAACAGTTGTTGTAAGATTAGTACCATCTACTTTAGGTACGACCACACCCATGATATTTCTTCGTGAAACGGTTACTTCCGGCCCAGAAGTGGCAGCTATAGCTGCACTCTTAACTGCTAAACCGCCTTCTATTGAAGAAGCCAGTGCAATAGATTTCAAAGCATCGCGATATGTCCCTACAAGTTCCTCTCTAGCTGCTATCATTTCAGCAAGTAGTGTACGGAACTCAAAGAATAATCCATCTCTTTTCATCTTAAGTAGATTATATCCACTAGAAGTCTGTTTAATTCTACGTTTCAAATTGATTAATTCTGAACGAGTTGGTTTGATGTCTAATGCCATCTATTTCGCCTCCTTAATCACTAAAATCATTCTTTCTTGTCTGTAGGATGATACTTATCAATCCATTTCTGATCAAGACGTACAAGGTACTTAGTATCAATATTAGAAAGAAGTTTCCAAGCATAGTCTAAAGTTCCTTCACCGATAGATCTGTCTTCATCTCGACTTTGTCTCAAGAATTGATCTTCGAAAATATCTGCAAACTTAAGTAACTGCAAGTCCCTTTCATTTAGAGCATCTTCTCCAACAATTGCGACTAATCCTCTTAACTCTCTACCTTGAGCATAAGCAGCATAGAGTTGATCGGATACAGATTTGTGATCTTCACGAGTCTTACCATCTCCTATACCTGCGTTCATTAATCTAGATAGAGATGGCAAAACGTTGATTGGAGGATAAATTCCTTTCTGATGAAGTTCACGAGAAATAACAATCTGACCTTCGGTAATATATCCTGACAAGTCAGGTATTGGATGTGTAATATCATCACCAGGCATAGTTAGAATTGGGAACTGAGTGATTGAACCTTTCTTCCCCTTAACTAATCCTGCACGCTCATACAGCATAGCCAAATCAGTGTACATATAACCTGGATAACCTCTACGTCCAGGAACCTCTTCACGAGCCGCTCCAATTTGACGCAATGATTCACAATAATTTGTCATATCTGTGTATATAACTAGTACGTGATAATCGTGTTCAAAAGCAAGATATTCTGCCGCAGTCAAAGCCAATCTAGGCGTAATTAACCTTTCAACAGCAGGGTCATCTGCAAGATTAACGAAAAGACAGGCATTCTCAAGAGCACCTGTTCTTTCTAAGTCATGTACAAAGAAATTATATTCTTCAGCAGTGATACCCATTGCACAGAAAACAACCACGAAATCATCGTCGCTATCGACTAACTTTGCTTGCCTGGCTATTTGTAAAGCAATATCATTGTGAGGTAAACCAGATGCACTGAAAATTGGTAATTTTTGCCCTCTAACCAAAGAGGTACATGCATCAATTGCGGAGATTCCGGTTTGAATAAATGAAGAAGGGCTTTGTCTTGAATATGGATTAATTGCTGCACCAATAATGTCTGCCATTTCATCGGCGACAATAGCCGGACCGCCATCTCTTGGACGTCCTGCACCATCAAGAATTCTGCCTATCATATCAGTACTTACTGGCAACTTGAAAACATCTCCAAGGAACTTAATTCCTGTTTGCTTATCAATAGATGCTGTTCCTTCGAAAACTTGTACGATAACTTGATCATCGGATGTATCAAGTACTTGTCCGTTCTTTAGTGTACCATCTGTGAGCCTTAATTCTACAATTTCTCCAAAGGCCACAGGTTCTGTCTTATTTAGGAACACAAGAGGCCCCTTTACGTCTGTGATTGTTCTATATTCTTTTCCAGTCATTTATATCACCTCTAATTAGCCTCCATAGTATCAGCAATTTGTTTATTCATAGCCTCTAACATCTCATCAATCTTATCTTCATAACCTGATTCAAATCTTCCTCTCATTAGGTCAGTACGAGCTGGGATATTAACTACATCCTCTAATGCAGCACCTCCCGCAATAGCTTTCTTTGATTCTTCTTGGAAAGACAAGATTGCTTTAGCCATATTATATTGTAACTTTAGATCGCTGTATGTATCTACGTCATGGAAAGCATTTTGCTGTAGGAAGAACTCTCTAATCATACGAGCCACTTCAAGAGTAAGTTGTTGATCAACAGGTAATGCATCTGAACCCACTAACTGAACAATCTCTTGTAGCTCTGCTTCAACCTGTAGAAGAGCACTAATCTCAGTTCTAATTTCTGGGAAGTCACCCTTTATGTTATCTCTATACCATTGGTCTAATGATGGAGGGTACAAAGAGTAAGAGTTCAACCAATTAATAGCAGGGAAATGTCTCTGACGTGCAAGTCCAGCATCTAGACCCCAGAATACCTTAACGATTCGTAAAGTACCTTGACTGACTGGTTCTGAGATGTCACCACCAGGAGGAGAAACAGCACCTATAACAGATACTGAACCGTCTCCTCCGGCTAAAGTTTCAACACGTCCAGCCCTTTCATAGAATTCAGCTAGACGACTTGAAAGATATGCAGGATAACCTTCTTCCCCAGGCATTTCTTCAAGTCTTGAAGAAATTTCTCTCATTGCTTCAGCCCAGCGACTTGTTGAGTCAGCCATTAAAGCTACATCATAACCCATATCTCTGAAATATTCAGCGATTGTGATTCCAGTGTATACTGAAGCTTCTCTAGCAGCAACAGGCATATTCGAAGTGTTAGCAATCATAGTAGTTCTATTCATTAATGCTTCACCAGTCTTCGGATCCATTAAGTGAGGGAATTCATCGAGAACCTCGGTCATCTCATTTCCTCGCTCGCCACAACCAATGTAAACAACAATATCTGCATCAGACCATTTAGCAAGTTGTTGTTGAGTAACAGTCTTTCCTGAACCGAATGGGCCTGGAATTCCCGCAGTACCTCCCTTAGCTAATGGGAAAAGGAAATCTAAAATTCTCTGACCGGTTTGTAGCGGAACCTCAGGAGCGTGTTTCTTGGTGAATGGACGTGGAGTTCTAACAGGCCATTTTTGCATCATTTGAATTTCTGTTCCGTCTTCTAGTGTACAAACAGTCTGAGTAACATTAAAATCTCCTGATTTAATATCCTTAATTTTTCCAGATACACCAGGAGGTACCATGACTTTGTGTTCAATTGTTTTTGTTTCCTGAACTGTTCCTATGACATCTCCTGAAGAAACTGAGTCACCCTTCTTAGCGGTGGCATTGAAATCCCATATCTTTTCTAAATCAAGACCATCGGCATCAACTCCTCTTTTGATGAAAACACCCATTGTCTTCTCTAATTCTGGCAGAGGCCTTTGTATTCCATCATAAATCTTGGTTAGTAAACCAGGCCCGAGTTGAACAGAGAGAGTTTGTCCAGTCCTTACAACTGGCTCCCCTGGTCGGACACCTGAGGTCTCCTCATATACCTGAATAACAGACTGATCACCATGTAACTCAATGACTTCACCCATCAAACCTTCATCACCTACGCGCACAACTTCATACATTCTTGGAGATATTCCTACTGCAGTTACAACTGGCCCGGAAATACGATAAATTACTCCATTTTCTTTACTCATTTCATTTCACTTCCTTTATTTTTTTCCTAGGATTATTTCCATAAGTCGACTCCTAGTGCCGATTTGATAGACTCACGGAGGGTATTATCCTCTTCAGTCCCTATACCCAATACTGTGGGCGTGATACTCTCAGATAGTTGAACTCGCAACCTTTCTGGGAGAAGTAATAGATCAGAATTATCGATTACTATAACTCCTATTTCTTTTTCATTAAGTAATGACTTCATTACTGATGTCATTTCATCTAGATCTTTCGGATTATATAATCTCAAAACACCTGCAAGTTGGAATCCAAGAGTGAAATCTAATGAGCCTACGACTGCAATTTCCATATTTTCACCTCAAAAATCCATGTGCGCTTCTAATACCTCAACAGTGAGGCCAATCGTCTTCCCACGCACAAGAAGACGAAGATTTTGTATTTCCAGTACCTTACGCTCGATGTAGTAAATTACTGGAAAGGCAGAAACCGGGTTTAGATAAGCGAAACGACGTAAAATAGCATGTCTCTTGTGAGTTAATAGAGTGGCGATAGGATCTAGAGAACCTATTGCTTCTGATTGCTCGATGGCCTCATCAAAACCTGCATCATCAAATGCATTGCTTCGTCTTAAAGCATCAATAATTGCTTCACTAGATGTAGCCTGAGATGCTTGAGACATTACTGATTGTGAAATCCTTCCACCTGGAATTACCATCTGTAAACGTTTGTCTGGAGAAATATTCTGACGAAGTTCACGGAATTGATTGATAATATTACGATGATCGATTTCGGTTCTAATAAATTTCATTAAGTGGATATTAGAATCTTTGCCCTTCGAAACTTTGAGTGCATGACTGTAGTACTGACGATCTAGTGCATCTTCCATCTCTTCGAGACTGGGGTCTGTTCCTTCTAACTTTGCTAGTTCTTTACCCCAAGGGGTGCCTGCCATTGCGTTGGCTGCTTCAGAAACTGTTTCAGTTGTTCTAACAATATCTAGCCAAATTGCATTCATCGGATTCTCCGAAGGCAAAATCTGAGCTTCTATTAATTCATCTGAGCACCCACCATTTACTGCCCTTAACACGGTCTTGGCTTTCTCATAAGCAAAACGTTCAACATAGATTGAAACTATTGACTTAAGAGGGCCCTGACAGAATTTCATAACTTCAGATAAGTCATTATCGAGATTATGGAATAGAGCCGCTTCAACAGCGTCGGCACCACTCATCCTAGCAGAATAGATATCCATTTCATTACGATATCCTAATTCTCCAATACTTGCCCCTATTGATTCGGGACCTGTTTGAAGTAATTGCCTCATTCTGGTAGGATCAATTAATGATGCTTTACGTGCTTTAGCGCGGGCAGAAGCGTTGTAGACATTTGAACGACCACTCACTATACCCGACATTTAATTCACCTTTTAATTTCCAAATAGAGTTTTATTTACAGCACCAAGATTTGCTTTCCAAGCCTCATCTAAGCGGCTGTCAAAGCGATAATCAAGAACTATTGAGCCATCTTTTGATTCGAGAACAAATCCTCCTAGCCCTTCTACATCCTCACCGAGAGTAAAACTCCCTTTTTCTAACACCTTACGGTCAGTAGATACGGGACGGAGAATCATTCCATCGCCTGTTTTACTCGCTTCGGCTAAAAGTCCGGCAAGAATATCTGACCGACCATCTAGGTCAGGCGAAGACACTGCTGAACGTATTGACTCCCAAGTCTCATCTAACTCTTCACGTCTAGCGATCAAGAGATGCTTTTGGTTAGCCTGTTTAGCTGATGCAACTACTTCCACTGACAATTGTGCGCTTTCTCGCTCAGCACGTGCTTTCATATCAGAAGAAAATGAACTGGCTTCTACTTTAGCTTCATCTTCAATATGTTTAGCTTGTTGCTTAGCGGCTGCGATAATCGCTTCAGCTTCAGCTTTCGCTTGGGCTGCGATTTCGTTGGCTAATGCATCCAATGTCATTTATTACACCTCAATTTTAATTTCGTTATAGGGAACTTCCATTATTCCGCTTAAAGCAGGAATATTGAAAGGAAACCGAAAAGAACGATAGTCTCAGGTAGAGCAGTAAAAATCAATCCGTTTACGAACTTACTACTGTCTTCAGCAATCATACCAACAGCTGCTGCACCAATTGGCCCCTGGCTTAATCCAGTTCCAATTCCAGCTAGACCTAGAGCAATTCCTGCACCTAGATTCTTGTATGCTACTTCTGTTGAAGCATTGTCTTCCGCCTGAACGCTACTAGCAATCATCACAATAGATGATAATGTTAGCAACATACTCATTCCTCTCATTTTATTTCTGTTATTCATATTTTTTCCTCCATTTTTTTCTAAGCATTATGCTTGGAATGTGATATCACTCGACCTCCACGAAGTGCGAGCGGAAACCGAAAGGCTCGAATGCCTCTCCGCTAGAATCATAATATTGCCTCATCCATTCTACAAAATGAAGCCTTGCAGCGTGTATATTTGGGCTGAACACACCTAATACCCAAGCAAAAATCTGTACGGATAACCAACCAATAAAGAAGATTGGGATTAGATACAACTCTGCTTCCCACATTGGTTCCCAGAGTTTATTACCAGTTTCTGCAATCTTAACTCCAACAATACCTACTGCAAAGAGACGGACATACGAAATTACTGACGGCATCATACCAATTGCCTCAATAGGTGCTAGAATCAAACTTACTGCAATTGGAATGCCATGATAATTATAGAGAGTCCAAATTAGCATGACTACAGCGGAAAGAGCTATCGCTGCACCCGGTTGTAGTAGATACTCGGCATCTTCGGGACCTAGGAAACCGTATGTAAACATGAAGCCTCCAACAAGTAATACAATCCATGCACCATGTTCGAAGAATGCTGCAGCTAACCCTACATGTCCATG
The DNA here is from genome assembly GCA_002497245.1 of Euryarchaeota archaeon UBA439. Taxonomy (GTDB): domain Archaea; phylum Thermoplasmatota; class Poseidoniia; order Poseidoniales; family Thalassarchaeaceae; genus MGIIb-O2. Next base: position 11,220 of record DANB01000034.1, on the reverse strand, counting down.
ATCGGTTCCATAAAACAACACATCCCGGAAACCAATTAGTTTACCGAAAATAATGTGAATAAATCCAACGTATATTGTCAATACTATTAGATCTTCCAAATGAGTCCCCACTCTATGGAATGGGAAATATAGGTTAATGCCATACCCTAATTCTAGTTCAGGACCGTAGCCATGAGCTGAATCGGAGAGAGGGTAAAGGTTCGCAAGGAATGCAACTGGAGAAAGATTGTCACCATATTCGTAGACACCATTAATCTTGGTCTTTTCATACATGAAAATCTCCCATCCAGCAAACTCTGCATAAATATAACCGAAAATGAGAGTTCCTAGTCCTATGTAAATCAAGAACTTACCACCAAGATGCATCATTTCATTAGAGCGTGCCTTGCTGAATACAAAGGCACCAAGAGAAATGGTTACTAACCCGTATGCCATATCTCCAAGCATCATTCCAAAGAATATTGGATACGTTACGAACATAAACAGAGTGGGGTCAATTCTACCGTAAGCAGGCCTACCAACTGCATCAGTTAGTAATTCCATGGGCTTACTTAGAGTCCTACTTTGATATGCAATAGGAGGCATTTCTTGATGGTGGTGGTCCGAGTGTCCATGGCCGCCACCACCTGCCTCAATCTTGAAAGGTGTAACTTCTGAATACAAGCAGGATTCTTTCAATGCTAATTGAACTTCTTCTGAACGTGAAAGTTCGATCCACCCATCTACAAAGAATGCGTGTTCGGAGACTGCTATTTTCACGGGTGCTGTAAGAATGTCGTGTTCTCTTTCCAATAACTCCAACCCACAAGCTAAAGATGCACCGAACTCATTGCTCCATGAATCAATGTCATTAGAAATTGAGGATTTCTCTCCGGATAATTCGCTTATCTGAAGCATTACATCAAGCATTAACTCATTAGGGTTACCTGTAATTCCTTCTGGAACATTAATCGCTTGGAAACCCGCCTGATTTAATAGAGATTGAGCCGCATTTGATTGTTCTGATTTAACAAAAAGTGCAATAACCGTGCTTCCATTAATGGTATCTTTGAAAAATAATCCCTCACCATTACAATCATCTTCTAATCCAAGCTCAATGTCGGAAGAGCTACCAGAAATAGTGCCAACAAATGCTTTGAGAGAAGAATAACCAGTTAGTAGTTCAACATCCAAGTTTAATGATGAAAGCAACTCTAAGACAGACCTCTCTTCTTCTAGAGAAGAAAGACGGTTTTCAACAGAATCTAAACGAGTACTTTTTTCTAAAAGATTGTCTACAGCTTCAGATAAAGTCCCATCTAATTCTGAACGAACTTTATCTGCCTGAACGGGATCCTTTGGTCCATCGAAATCGACAATAGATGCTGCTGAACGTAATTTTGTGAGACGCATTCCCACCGTTTCAGATTCTTCTTTGGGTGTTCCCAATTTAAAACCATCATCAGAGCCATCATATTCAATAATATGTAAGGCATTTAGAGTTGCTAAAGCATCTATTAAATCATCGATTTTGTCTTTAGTCCCTGCAGCGAGTAAACGACCCATGCGCTGCGTTTTAACTTGAGACATTTCTTGACCACCCGCGAAAATTATTTCCTAAAAGAGTCAATGACTAATTTTGCTGCTTTATCTCGATTCTTTTTACCAGAATCATGAACGCTTTTCTGTGCGGCTTGGCCGCCAGTAGAAACTACTTCTGCTTCTGTACCTGCAGAGGCTCTAGCTTCAGAAATGAGATTTTGTGCCTCGGACTCAGATTTCGACTTTCCAGAGGTCAAAATCTCTGATGCGTTTTGTCTCGCCTGAGAAACTATTTGCGCCGCCTCTTTCTTAGCATCTGACAACGTCGCAGTTGCCGCTATTTCAGCATCTTTAATTGCACGTAGAACATCTTCTCTAGCCATGGACAGCACCTGTATGCTATTCTCGACCGAAAATTAGTATATGATAATAACCGATGTGAGTCCTAAACTCTATCAAGCAATAATTTTGACACCATCATCAGCACCTACCAAATACCTGTATCTTTTGCGGTAGTTCATGGATACCGAGACTATCGGTGAAGATGATTGGAACGAGCTCCAAAAAAATCTTGAGGCGACAATACCGGTTTATGATAAGATTAATCGTTTTGCAACTTTAGGACAAGTTTCTAAATGGAGAAGAAAAGTCAGAGAAAGATTACCTTCCGAGGGACTTATTTTAGAGGTAGGTTGCGGACCAGGAAGTTTTGCAGAAGAATTGGAAGGAAGGGAACTAATTTGTCTAGATCCGATACCAGAAATGCTCCGTGTTGCTGAACCTAGAGTAAATAAAATGAGAAGAAAGAATGGTTACTCTGCAGCTAAATTTGTCGAAGGAAAGGCTGAATCATTACCTTTTGAAGATAATACATTTGATTCAGTATGTACATTATTTTCATTTAGAGACTGGTATGATAAGAAAAAAGGTCTAAGTGAAGTATTAAGAGTATTAAAACCAGGTTCATCTATAGTAATTGTCGATCCCGCAAAAATAAATAGAATTCATGGATATTTAGGGTGGTTATGGATGAGGATATGGGTTGGTAGTTATGCAAAAATAATCTGCAAACAAGATGAACATCCCTGGAAGTGGCTAACTAAAACCTATGTCCATTTTGGAACAACTAAAGATTATGTGAAGATGCTTGAAGAAGTTGGTTTTGAAAACTCAAGAGCAAAATTAATTTTCCCAGGTATGGCGACTATTTGGCAAGCCGAAAAACCTCTAGGAAAAAACTAGAATATTACAAATACATTCCTGCAAGTAATAAATCTCCAAACCATGAACTTAGTTAATCTATTGAACAGAGTATTTATCACCCAATCTGGTAATCTTAGAACAAAACTACCTAAGAAAAAGGCTCTTTTTGAATTACGCATAACCTTGCCCATCTGCTTATTCCAACGTTTTTCATATTCCGACAAAGGAATACCATTTTTCAAATGCTCTGAAATCACCTGCCCTGCAATTCTACCACCAATCATTGCGATAGTAATTCCTGCACCATTAGAAGGTAGAACCATACCCGCTGAATCGCCGACTAAAACATAATTTCCTTTGACGAAGGTTTTGATTGTACCCGACATTGGGAGAGAACCTGCTCCGGAAAATGTGACGTCCCCTCCATAGCGACTTATGAATTCATTAGATAGTTGATTTATATTCTTATTTTTAGAAAATTTGTTCTGAATTCCTACGCCGATATTTGCACCGCTCTTTTTAGGAAACATCCATGCATAGCCACCAGGAGCCATTGAGCCAAAATGTAATTCTACGGCATCACCAAAGTCGCCATCCATAAGAACAAATTTAACTGGTATCTTGAGGCTAGATTCTTTCCAGAAAGTTCTTCTTAATGGATCGTTATGACCTCCTGCACCAACTATTATTTTAGCATTCAATTCTCTACCATCTCTCAGTTTTATTGTATTTCCTTCAATAGAATCTACACGAGAATCTACGAGATATTTTGCCCCTCGAGATTTTGCTAAATCAACTAAAGCTTCATCATGAGCTACACGATTTAGCATATATCCTTCAAATTGATAACAAAGAGGTTTTCCAGAAGGGGGCACCAAATGCATTTCAGATGTTCTTCGAGAAATTGCATGTTCAGGTGTTCTCAGTAAATCATCAATATCGGGTACTTTTGGACATAAGCGCCGCATCTCTTCATTGGTCGGAACTAACTCACCACATTGTAGAGGAGAACCAATTGGATCACGACGATCTACAACTAGAACATCTGCACCGCCTTCGGCTAGATACCTGGCAGTAGTTGACCCGGCAGGACCACCGCCAATGACAATAACGTCCCAACTTATTTTTTCACTCATATGTTCACCTTAGAGTGCCTCATAAAAATTATTTTTTCCTAGAGCGAGATCTTTTTGCTACTTCAGCCATTAGTTTACTTGCATCACTTTCTGGTAATGATTCTAGTTTTCTCAGTGCTCTGTTCACATGGTTTTCAATCAATTGTTCTGAATATTCGAAAGAACCTGCTAAGGAAAGTAAAGATACTAATTCGTTCCATCTATCATCAGAAAAATTCTTTAGAATATCTGCTAATTGCTCTCTCTCTATGCCATGTAGCATAGTCAAAGCATGAATTATAGGGAGTGTCATTTTACCTTCATGGACATCGCTACCGCGAGGTTTGCCCATTTTCTCATCTCCTGTCAAATCAAGTAAATCATCAACCAATTGAAATGCTCGTCCAACTTCCCAACCAAATTCTTCTAGAGAAACAATTACGTCATCTGATGCACCAGCGATAATAGCCGCGCAAGAGCAGGCTGTAGCGAAAGGACCAGCAGTTTTTCCATCAATTATCGAATAATAATCTTCAGGAGTTGTGGCTAAATTTCCTATATGCTCATGTTGAAGTAATTCTCCTGATGCAATATTTGCACAGGTGTCTGCCATTCTCTCAACAATACGTGCATCATATTTACCGCCTAAACCAAAACCTAGTACAAACAAATAATCTCCACCTATTATGCCATGGGCTAATCCATGAGATGCATGTAGCGTAGGTTTTCCTCTACGAGTTTTGGATGAATCGTATATATCGTCATGAACTAGAGTAGCAGTATGAATAATCTCAGCAGACAATGCCAAATCCATGACTTCGGATATTTCTTTTCCACCTGCTGCTTCAAAGGCTAGCAATGCAAGTACGGGGCGATATCTCTTACCTCCCGCCAACAAAACTTCACGCGCTAAACTCATAGCAGGTGCTTGAGAACTTGCCATTTTTTCTTGTACAAAATCTTCTAACGCTTCATCAACTATATCTCTCATTTTACTCAATTGGCGATGAGTAGATCTTAGAGATGCCATGTTACTTCGATACAAGATGGGAGGGGTCGCCTATATCAACAAGTGTCTAGCCGGTTAGTTTGAGCACGTGACGTGCTCCCTCCCTAGAGGTGGACGCGATTATGGCAAGAATACAATTCGGAACTCTATCAATTCCATCATGCCCCGTAGACAAATATATCGAGAAACTCCTTGATTCTGAAGAATTATCTGAACATGAGATAGAAGTAAAAAGCTATGATTCTCTTGCTGATACATTAAAACAATTGGAAAATGGAGAACTTGATTTGTTGGCTATGCCTGCAGAAATTTTACATGGAAAACAATTAGATATGCATAATGCGAATTGTGAGGTCCTAGGTGCAAGAACTCCACGCACTCCAAATATGATTCTCGTTTCAGAGAATAAAATACAGTATCAACCTAAGTCGGCGATTATACTATCGGATTCTAAATTGGTAAGAAGGCAATTAAGGAGAGCACGTAAAGGATTGAGAGTTCTCTCCACAAAGGCTTTTACTGATATTAATAACATAAAAGTGAATTTAAATGATGAACTGGAAAAATATTCATGGATGGAAGAATTACGTTCGAATGAGGAGATTGATGGCTATGTCATTCCAAGAGTGATTTATTCAGAAGTAAATATCAATGGGAGAAGACATTCATTATTACCCGATCCAAATAATCTGGGAGATAGTCATTACTTGCCTAAACCGTATTCGGATCTAGTAGTAATTATTGGAAGAAAGAATTTCCCAAAAAGTATTGCACAGCTATTTACAGAAATTGAAGGCGATACGATTTGGAAGATTCAAGACTACTTTCTCGGAGGTATGGATGAAAAGCAATTAGAATCAATAGGAATTTTAGTACGTCACAGAAAATTAAGTACCTTAATGATACAAGCAGAAAAACATAAAGATTTGATTATGGAACAATCATTTCATGATTTAGAAGGTGAAGTAATTACAAACGAAGTATTGGTTGAATTAAGAATCGAAAACATATCAAATAATGGCAAGAAAACTATCTCATTACACCGAGTAGTCCCATATTCGAAATTTCAAATAGCAATGGTTGCAACAGAAAAAGACTGGACAAAGATTCTTGAAAGAGCAGAAATTAATGAGTTCGTAAATGATTAAGCCGCTTTAATCAATTAGCAACCAAATGAACGATTAAAATCCAATCTATACGCAATCAATATGACAGATTAGAACTCTCGAGCGTGTGAGGGAAGATAGTTGCAAGTCGATTTAGAGCTATTGAATAACCTCTATCTATCTCCTTTGATGTCGCTTAGAGAGAAAGCAGAATCAGCAGAATTAGCAAAATCGGGTTCAGTAGAAGTACTTAGAGCTCGATTAATTCAACATCAAATTCTGGGGCATCTAGATTTGTCTTGGGAGGGAATCCAATCAATGCCACATAAAGAAATTGGAGAGGTACTGAAAATTTTTGGAATAAAATCTTCTGGTTCACATAAAGAAAGAAGACAGAGATTATGGTTACATCTTAATTTTGATTCTAGAAGAATGACAATAGAACGACTTGCAGAGATTGACAGAGAAAAATTACATGAATTATGTCAATATCTGGAATTACCTTTAACGGGCAATAGAACAGTACTAATGGGTAGAGTTGCAGGCGTATTAACAAGTCAGTCAAAAGGTTGGGGAAGAATAAAAAGAAGCCTGAGAAGGAATGGAATAGTCATAGTCTCAAAAAATGAGAATAATACAATGGATAAAAATGATGAGGAGTTAGTTAAATTAAATCATAGCAATGAAGATTCAGTTTTAGAAATTGTCGATGAAGTATCAAATGCAGCACTAGAAGACGCCCATGATTCTTTGATGATCGGTTTTGAGGATGCTGAATTTGGCATACAAGGAGATATACTTACAATTCAAGCAAGAGTAGAAGATTTAGATAGAATGATTAGTACAATAATCAAGAATCGTAATGGAGTATGGGGAGTAAAAGAAAACGATTTATTAATTAGATTAGCCATTAGAAGAGGGTGGCCTTTGGAAGACGAAAGGGTGAAGCAAAGATTGTCTAAAGTTGCCACAAATATTGCAGAAATTAAAGGAGCAGATTTAGGAGGAGTTAATGATTCTGAGGTAAATAAAACTGGACACATAGATAGAATCAGAAATAAACTTTCAGCAGTTGAAGATATATTGTCAGGAGAGGAAAATAATTAATCCAAAATTTGGAAAAATCCGAACCTTGGCTCAATAATTTCACACTTAATGTCTCTTAGATCTTCTATCGCATCTTCAGATAATTCTCTAGAAAAGCCTGCCTGTACACAAGCAAGAACAATAGAATCATATGGTACACCATCTGGTTCTGATGAATTTCTTATCAAATCAAGAATTACTTCATCGACATCGCCTGAAGATTTTACTTCATCTACAGTTTCATTGCCAATTGGAGATTCTTGTTCCGTACTTTGTGGTGCTATTGATTCTGCCACAGATGTAATCATATTTTCAATTTCTGAATTTGAGCTGAGTGCCATTGACAAACTTTGGAGAACTCCTACTTTGTAATTCTCGGGATCAAAATTGCTGTAATGATTTTTAGATAGTATTATGCCTTCAATTAGATCTTCTGGAACTCCGGCAGATTTCAATGAATCACTATTATTTTCAGATTCCAGAGATGAATTATATGCTTCAAGTCTCCTAAGAGTTGCGGCCGAAGTTTCTACCAACCAATTCACATAGACACTTCTTTCAACTGTAGTAAATTCTTCTGCACGAAAAGATGTAAAAATTCCTCCATCATCGCTTTCAAACCATCTTGCACGTCCAATCATCATCATTAAGAATCTATCACCTGATTCGAATCTAGCAAGCAGTTCTTCAGCATCTGCATGAAGTTCCGGTTGGAAGGGAGCTATCTGAAATCGGTGTACACCTCCAGTAGCATCTCTTAGATGACCAGAATATGTTGGCCCATTATCTCCTTCTCTTCTTTCAAACCTATCAATAACTCCTCCAAAAAGTGCTCTATTGACTTTGGCTCCTAATTTTGTAATAATAAAACTAGGAGCATATTCTCCAACTCCCTCTAGGGGTAAATTTGCATCAGAATATTCTTGTGCAAAGATTCTAATCGCACTTTGACGTCCAAATCGAACTTGATTCATCATAGGAGCACCCCCCATTGTTCAATAACTAAATTCGCTGCATCTTCATTTCTTACGCTATCCAAATCTACGCTCTCGGCAAGAATCATAGCACCTTGATTATCAACTAGAGAACGACCATTTATTACCACTTTACGAGCAAGAATCTTATCCCTAATATGGGCTATAAAATCCTCCTTGCCTTTTTGAGATATATGCTCCTTAACCATCTCTTGCGTCATACTAAGAAACGCTTCCGAGGGTTCTTTACCAACTATTAACGAAGCATTATTAATTCCATCGTCTATGACAAATTTTAATCTTAAATCTTCTACACCATGTTGTGGACCATGATCTTGACAAGCACCATCTCTGAGAATCCGATTACATTCGGGACAGCGTTCTATTATTCCTGAATCATTTTTGACTGCAACGACTGTTCCAGTAGTTTTCAGACCTCTCCTTGAACCACCATTTACTAAATCTGACAAACTAATTTCAACCCAATGATTTTCAGGATTTATTGAATCCCATGGTGCTTCAGTTAAATTATGGATTTGTTCTAATTCATCTACCACTAAATCAGGAGAACCTTGCCAAAATTGGACTCTAGCGCCGTTTAAATGTAAGAAATCACCAGGTTCAGGATCGACTTCACACCAAGCAGTAAGTCTACAACGACCTGATGGATCCATTACATCTCCACTTCTGACTATTTTTTCTTCCCCCTCAGAATTTGTAAATGTTCGCGATTGCCAAGATTCGACCTGAACAGTGATGATTACCTCTTTCATTCCATTTCTTAATTCTGAGATTCGGGAAGTTGTTGCTTTTGATAAATCTTCAATACTTGCGAAGTTACTATCATGAAACTTCTCAATTTTGGTTCTATCATTTACATTGACTTCGGGAGTCTCCCTAAATTTCCTTATCATTGCACCCTCGATTTTTACTAAATCGCCAACTTCATTTTCTATTGGCACCCAAGATAAGAAACTGATTTTTCCTGAAGAATCTGCCAAAGTACCTCGGAAAATATCTATCGTACCACTGCCATCTCTTTTCGTAATTACATCTGGTTTAAGAGAAATTATTCGTGCTATTAGGTTAACATAACCTTCATTTTCTGAAGCTTTTTCTATCGAAATAGGTTCATCACTAAGCACTGGAACTGCGGGGCCACCCTCACGAAGTATTGTAACTCTGCTACCTCTGTTAATATTTATTGAGCGCTTCTCATTCCACTCATTTACTGAAACTCCTTCCAGCCTAACTATTGAGTTCGGCCTTAGATTCTCAGAGTGCCCACCCCAATCTTTGAAATCCCATCTTTCTCTTTTATCAGTTGATTCCCAAGGGTTATCTTCAATCCATCCGAATGCGATTTGCTTTTCTTCGCCTCTTACCATCTGCACTCTCGGAACATATGTTACAACTGCTACCTCTAATGTAACATTCTTATCTTCGGAACCTAGTTCACTGAATCTATTGACTTTCTTTTCAACACGAGGAGTAGTTCCAGGAAAAGATTCGATATCTTTTCCACTGGCCTTTTGAAATTTAAGAATTACCGACCTTACAGCATCGTTAGGTGGTATCAAAAATTCATTCTCATATTTTTCAAATTCTTTAGCCACTTCATCTTCATCTACGTCTTTACATTCTTCTTTCACTAAAGCTATCTGAACAGCATATTTTTCCTTATCAGTCATTTTACTACCTCACTCAAGATTAAAGTGGTGAGACTATTTTTAATACCGATACAAAATCCATCAACGAAATATCTTGATGTAAAAAAGAAGTTATGCATCGGCGTGTATTTTTGGGTAGACTCAACACTTACAAACCTCCGGGAAGGCTTTGCTAGCATGGAGGTTCTTGAACATGTTCATCCATTTGTCAAAGATTCAGACCGATGGCGTTTTCATTAAATGCCCTTTATGAACGTACAATGGGGACCGGGGAACTATGCCGATTTGGAATCTTAACCGCATCAGATAGAGCAAGTTCAGGAGAATATGAAGACCTCAGTGGCCCTGCAATTGAAGATTTTCTAGAGAATGCAGTATCGTCTCCCTGGGAGATTGTTAGAAAATTAGTTTATGATGAAAAATCACTCATAGAAGAGGCTTTAATCGAATTAGTCGAGATTGAAAACTGTTCTGTGATATTGACAACAGGAGGGACAGGGCCCGCAATTAGAGATGTAACTCCAGAAGCCACTCTATCTGTTTGTGAAAAGATACTGCCAGGATTCGGAGAACAAATGCGTTCAGTTTCTCTGAAATACGTACCTACTGCGATACTCTCTAGGCAAACTGCAGGAATTCGAGGAGAGAGTCTAATCATAAATTTACCAGGCTCTCCTCGATCGATTAAAGAAATATTAGATGAAATATTCGCAGCTATCCCATATTGTGTAGATTTGATTGGAGGACCCTACATAACCACAAACTCAGAAGTTGTCGATTCATTCAGACCACCTCATGCTAGAAGAGAATGATTCATCAAAGGGTGTTTAGCCGGACTACTATGAGTAAGATGAAGAGTGGCGACTTTGAAGTCAATAGAGAAAAGAATAAATTAAGAGAAATTGAAGTTACTTTAGACTTCACACCCAATGCTTTGGCATCAGTATTATATCGCCAAGGAGAAACTGTAATTCTTGCTTGTGTAACTAAAGCAGATGGGTTGCCAAGATGGTTCCCTAGAGACTCACAGAGAGGATGGGTTCATGCCGAATACTCACTTTTACCCGGATCAACAGATAGTCGTTTCAGAAGAGAAAGAAATGGAGCTAAAGGAAGAACTCAAGAAATTGAAAGATTAGTTGCTCGCTCTTTGAGAGGAGCTATAGATTTAGAGCAATTAGGACCCATTGCTCTTACAGTTGATTGTGATGTCCTGAATGCTGATGGTGGTACAAGATGTGCATCAATCACAGCAGCCTGTATTGCTCTGAGGTTAGCAGTTCGTAGATTAATCAATGATGGCGAATGCCTTCCAATTGATTTAAGACCTAGTAGAGAAGATTTGAAGAACGGATGGGAAAAACCAGATTTAACTGATAAAGAAAAAAATAATCATGAAAATAAAGTCATTACAAATAATGTGGCTGCAGTAAGTGTTGGACTTATTGGAGATGACATTTATCTAGACTTAGATTATATCTTAGACAGTAATGCAGATGTCGACATGAATGTAATAATGACAAGTAATGGAGAATT
>DANB01000031.1 GCA_002497245.1 Euryarchaeota archaeon UBA439 | reverse complement strand
CGGAGATACAATGAATGATTTTGTATGGGGCGAACAAGTATGGACATTACCGGAATATCAACCATTGGTAATTCTTCTTGAAACATGTGATGGAGTAAATGTTTGTTCTACCAAACAATTTGAGATTACTGTGCTAAGTATTGAAGAAGATGATGGCCCATTATCTATATCAGATTTGACTTGGGAGGATTTTGTACCCGATGCAGGAAGTGCTGGACTTCTAGCATTAGTAGGTACAGTGCTTTTGCTAGGTTGGTTGATAATGAGGCAAAAAGATGAAGAAGAATTAGATGCAAAGAATAGTACTCAAACATATGATGTTCAAGAAGTTGAAGCTGAAGGAGGGCTACCTGGAATGGATCAGCATAATCCGCCACCACAACCAAAATATTTGACAGTTGAAGAGCGAAGAAACAAAGAATCAGGATACATACGGCCTATTAGAACTAGAAGGAAATGATTGGTGTGGCTTTGAAAAAGAAAGTAAGTGCGCTTTTTCTTAATTCTTGTTTCCTTATGCCTATGGTTCTGATTACAATAGTCATGAGTATTGCCCCTACAGTTCAAGCAGAGAGTGTTTGTGATGTCCCTGCAAGTAATAGTTGGGATGTAGATGAAAGAACAAATTATCATTACCTGTCGCCCTCAAATAATTTTTTCACTGCGATTGATAATGAACGTATATACGACCAAATTTCTCAAGATTTCAGTATGGAAATTAGTGTAAATAATGATTCTGCAACCGCAATTAGTATGGCTCTATCTCCCGGTAAATCATACACTTTCTGCTACACATATTCAGGCGACCAAGATTCACCACCTACTAATGGTGTAAAGGCAGATGTGTACTTAATGAGTGAAGGGAATTGGGAATTTTATACGATGAATTATGAACTTAGAACTGAAAATTGGCTGGAGGAAATCGGCTTTTTACCAGTAGAATATAGAGATACTGTTACTTGGATGCCGTTTAGGGATGTACATTCATATGAAAAATCAAAATCAGACTACTTTTCGATAGCAGTAGATACAGAAGTATCATCAAGTATCTGGGGTGGAAGTGAATTGATAGAATACTACTTAGTTTTTGATAACTGGGATAATAATAGGAACACTGACCAGAAGGCTGCTGGAGGATCTCTGAATATTGAGCTTTTAGTGGATGTTGAGGATAGGTTGATGTTACCAAAATTTACAGCATACATGTTAGTAGCGGTGCTACCTTTATCATGTCTAATTGCCCCATTAATAATCAACAGTAAATATCATTCATACGGTCTTGGCGACGAACAAATTGAAGAAACAGAGATACCAATATTAGAGAATTAATTGTATTCTAGTAACTTCCAAGCAGTCTTTAAATCACTAGTATTTATTCTACCCTGTTGTGCTAGATACCAGCCATTCTCCATAGTAGTATAGACAATACTTTGGTTCAATAAAGGAGCATGGATTCTTGTCCAATCTCCACCTGCTCCAAGCCCCATTATTGATAATTTATTTTCTGAATCTCTAGTTCTCCAAGCAACATCAAATAACTTCAAGGCGTCTTTTTTCCCCCCAGTATTAAATACAATCTTAATTATATTACCTGAATCTGAAATTTCATCTATTTCATCAATAATTTCATCAGTAGAACCCGGAGACTGATCGTAGTGACAAGAAGAAATTATCTTCGTACTATCGCCAGCAATCTTTACTAATTTCGCCCTTTGCTTTGAATCTATATCGGTCTCAAGATCGATCCAACTGACTCCACTCTTAATCGCCTTTGTTAATACTTCAATTCTCTCCTTTTCCGAACCCGGGAAATAGCCCCCCTGTCTTTCGGGCCTACAAGTTAAAATTACAGGTAATTCAATCCCTGTTCTGAAAGAAATTAAGGAAGATTCTAAATCGACGGAATCCATAGACTGAGGGAGAAATTGGGGAGGAGTGTAAACAGATTTACGAGTATCGTCAGAATCTGATTTTATATTTTCAGTAGCTTCAATTTCTTGTTCCACTACCCATAATTTATCTAAACGAACTTCAACAATGTCTGCACCTACAGCAGTTGCTCTTGCTGCATCTTTTAGCATCTCATCAACAGTGCAACCAGTAAGAGTAACACATATCATGGGCAAACTCATTGAGGCTGCGAGAAATGAGGCCCGTTTAATCGTGCCGAGGGTTTTCTCAGAGAAAATATTCTAGATTGTCTATTTTTAGCCTTGTTTGGGCATATTCTGTGAAAGATATCGAAAGCATTCAATAACCCCCTGACACCCCAATTATACAGATAAATTGAGGGTTCCTTTAGGGAACCCTCAGGAACAGGAAGATGAATTAGATGACAGAAGATTACGGCGCAGAAAGTATCCAAGTTTTAGAGGGCCTTGAAGCCGTTAGAAAAAGACCGGGAATGTACTTAGGTGACCCGCATGACGGTAGTGCTTTACACCACTGTATTTGGGAAGTTGTCGATAATTCTGTTGACGAACATTTAGCTGGTCACACCTCATTAATTGAAGTAAATTTACACAAAGATGGTTCTCTCTCAGTACGAGATTATGGGAGAGGAATACCTGTAGGGATACATGAGGAATATGGGATTTCGGCCGCGGAAGTAATAATGACTAAGCTCCATGCTGGAGGTAAATTTGATAATAGTTCTTACAAGGTTTCCGGAGGACTTCACGGAGTCGGTGTTTCTGCAGTAAACGCTGTCTCGGAATGGATGGAAATGACAATACACAGAGAAGGTATAGTCTATCACCAAAGATATGAAGCAGGAGTCCCTGTTAAACCGGTAGAAGAGATTGGAAATTGTACTGATACTGGTACATTAATCAAATTCAAACCTGATTTGACTATTTTTACTGAAATTACTGATTTTGAATTTGATCAAATAGATACCAGATTGAAGGAAACCTCTTTCCTAAATGCAGGCCTAGAAATTGTAATCACCGATGAAAGAGATGAAGAAAACAATGTTAGCAAACATCATTACGAAGGTGGCCTGGCAGAGTTTGTAACTCAAATTAACTCAAATCGTGAAGTAATGCATCAAGAAGTGATTCAGATAAATGGAGAAAAAGATACTGAAAAGGGGCCGGTGACGATAGAGTTAGCGCTACAATGGTCGGATGCTTTCAGTGAGACTATTTTATGCTATACAAATATAATTCGGAATAAAGATGGAGGGACTCATATGACTGGCCTAAGAGGGGCTTTGACAAAATCCGTGAACAATTACGCGAAGAAAAAAAAGTTACTCAAAGGAAATTCCTTGTCAGGAGATGATGTGCGAGAAGGATTATCTGCAATTGTTAGCGTAAAACATCCAGACCCATCATTCTCATCTCAAACTAAAGATAAACTAGTTAGTAGTGAAGTGACAAGTATTGTTGAAACTGTAGTTTATGAAAAACTAGGTGAATTCTTCGAAGAAAACCCTAGTGTTGGCAAATTAATAGTAGACAAGGCACTTTTGGCCTCAAAGGCGAGAGAAGCCGCCAGAAAGGCTAGAGATTTGACTCGACGAAAGGGCGTATTAGAAGGAGGAGGGTTACCAGGGAAATTGGCTGATTGCCAATCAAGAGACCCATCGGAATGTGAAGTCTACCTAGTTGAAGGGGATTCGGCAGGAGGTTCTGCGAAAACAGGAAGAGATAGGAGAATACAGGCCATACTTCCTCTAAGAGGCAAGATCCTTAATGTTGAGAGGCAGCGTAGAAATTTAGTGAGGGTGTTTCAAAATAATGAAATTCAAACAATGATTAGGGCGCTAGGAGCGGGTGTTGGAAATCCTTCAGAAGAGGGAGCACCAGATGAAGGAGAATTTGATACAACTAAGTTGAGATATTCTAAAATAATTATAATGACTGATGCAGATATTGATGGAGCCCATATTAGAACACTTATGTTGACGTTTTTGTGGCGGTTTATGCGTCCTGCAATTTCAGAAGGACATGTTTATATTGCTCAGCCACCACTCTATCAACTAACTAAGGGAAGAATAAGTAAATACGCATACTCAGATGAAGAAAGAGATGAAATTATAGAACAACTAAGAGGAGAAAACCCGAATACAAAGATAGGAGTACAAAGATACAAGGGTCTTGGTGAAATGAATCCTGAGCAATTGTGGGAAACCACAATGAATCCAGAAACTAGAACGATGTTGAAAGTGACTATTCAGGATGCAGAAGAATCGGATAGAATGTTTGAGATATTAATGGGAGAAGATGTGCCCGATAGAAGAGCGTTTATTGAAAAACATGCAAAGGAGGTGACGAACCTTGACATCTGAAGATGAGAATATTGACTCAAGTTCTCAAAATAATGAGAATATCCTTAATCACCCATTGGACAAGGAGATGAAAACATCTTACATCAATTATGCTATGTCAGTAATAATTGGCAGAGCTTTACCTGATGCTAGAGACGGGTTAAAACCTGTACATAGAAGAGTATTGTATGGAATGTATGAAGGAGGCCATACTTCAGATAAAAAATTCAGTAAGTCTGCCAGATCGGTTGGAGAAGTAATGGGTAAATATCACCCACATGGGGATCAATCAATTTACGACACTATGGTTAGGATGGCCCAAGACTTCTCACTTAGATATCCATTAGTTGATGGACAAGGAAATTTTGGTTCCATCGATGGGGACCCTCCTGCTGCAATGCGTTATACTGAAAGTAGACTGGATAAAATATCGAAACATATGCTTGAAGATATTGAAAAGAAGACTGTTGATTTTGAACCAAACTTTGATGATTCAGAATATGAGCCAGCAGTACTACCTTCTAGGTTACCAAATTTGTTACTAAATGGAAGCGATGGAATAGCCGTAGGAATGGCTACAAGAATTCCTCCTCACAACTTAACTGAAGTTGCAGGTGCAATAAATCTTCATGTCAATCAGATTATCGAACAAGGGGTAGAAAAATTGGAAGTTCCAAATATTTCAATTGATGAATACATGCAACATGTAAAGGGTCCCGACTTCCCTACTGGTGCTGGCATCCATGGAATTGATGGCATTTATGATATGTATTCTAACGGAAAAGGAAGATTTCATGTTAGATCAAAGTGCGAAGTTCTCGATGATTCCAAGGGTAAGAGAATAATTATTCATGAAATACCATATCAAGTTAAGAAGGCAGACATGCTTGTACACATTGCTGAATTAGTTACTAAAGGAACAGTAATTGGAATAAGAGACATTAGAGATGAATCTTCTAAAGAAGGCATTAGAGTACTGATTGAAGTTAAAAATAATGCTGATCCGCATGCAGTGCTAAATCAATTATTCAAATCTAGTAGATTACAAGAATCATATTCAGCAAATATGATGGGGATTTTAGATGGTAGGCCTGTATTGCTGACATTACCAGTTATGCTCCATACACACGTAGAACACAGGGAATCGGTAATAGAAAGAAGAGCAAAGTTTGATCTGGAAAAGGCTGAATCTAGAGCCCATATTTTAGAAGGTTTAGTCAAAGCACAGGATAGAATCGATGATATTATTGCCGTTGGAAAGGCAAGTGAAAGTAGAGAACAATTTGAGCTTGTCTTGAAAGGTGATGAAAATGTAATTAAAAGCATTAAATCATTTAACTTTACAGCAGCACAGGCTAAAGCAATTGCCGAAAGAAGATTATACCAACTCAGTAAATTAGATGTAAATAAAGTAAAGAACGAATTTGAAGAATTACAACTAAAAATTGCAGATCTAAAGGAAATAATAGAGTCTAGATTAAGAAGATTAACAATATTACTAGATGAATTAGAAGAAATGGTGGAAAAACATGGTGATGAAAGGAGATCGTTGATCGACCCTATGCCTCTTTCCATGGACAGGGAGGATTTAATTGAGGAGAGAGCAATAGTTATCTCACTCTCGGAAGACAATTACATCAGACACATGCCTGTCGAGTCATTCAGGGTTCAGAATAGAGGAGGCAAGGGACTAAAGGGTGTAACTACCAAAGACGAGGATTTCCCAAAATCAATACTTACTTGCTTTAGCAAAGACAGGTTATTGATTTTCACAGACCAAGGTAGAGTCTACGGACTCAGGGCGTGGGAAACACCCTCAGCTAGCAGGTATGGGAGAGGGACCCACATCAGGAACCTACTTGATGGTATCAGGGATGAAGAAAAGGTCATTTCGATACTCCCCCTGAACAGGGATTTGATCAACAGTCCGGAAGGCCACTTCCTGATCTTTGCCACTAAAAATGGCAGGATAAAGAGGAGCTACCTATCAGAGTATGTCAGGATAAACAAGAATGGGA
>DANB01000027.1:77221-107821 GCA_002497245.1 Euryarchaeota archaeon UBA439 | reverse complement strand
GTCCTTGACCTTGACCTTGTCCTTCACCTTCTTGTTCTGATTCGCCGCCACCGTCGGTACCGCCGTCTCCGTCACCTTCATCATTTCCTGGGAAATCAGGATCATATGCGTCAGGTATTCCGTCGCCATCAGAGTCAGATGATGAACCATCGTTAGGATCATTAGGGAACGGATCGGAACCGTCAGCCACACCATCTCCATCAGTATCAGCACTGTTCGGGTTTGTTCCCGAAGCGTACTCCTGAGAGTTGGATAAGCCATCGCCATCCGGATCTGCGTTCGCATCACTAGCGGAAAGAGGATTTAGCCCGTAAGCTACTTCCCATCCATCTGGTAATCCATCGTTGTCAGTATCTGCATTATTCATGTCTGTTCCTGCAGCCTGCTCCTCGGCATTGGTTAGTCCATCTCCATCCCAATCTGCCCCACCATCTGATGGGTCGAGTGGGTCAGAACCGTCGGCTTGAACACCGACTGAACCTGCCATTAGCACAAGGAGTAGTGCAATCAACATACTCATATTCTTCGTTTTCTTCATTTTTTTTACTTCCTTAAAATTTAGTTATAGAGTACCCGCTGTTCTCTCTTTCCGAAAAATGCTTACGCCTGTGTTTAGTTAAACTATTCTCCGGGAGAGTTCGGTATTATTAGAAAAAGAGTCGAATGTTAACTATTAAACATAAGAAAACGCTATACTGCGCCTTTTTTTGTCTACTTAACAAATTGTATTAATTTATTCAACTCCTCCTAATTTTTTATCCAATTCCGCGGTCATTCATAGGGAACCCTCTGTTCCCTCTAAGTTCAGAGGTGAGTATACACTATTTCAAGGATTCCCGAATTGGTATCAAGGAGATAGTTTTGATAATTCTGCGTTAAAACGTGCTGAACCTAAGAAATACAAGACAGGAGCAGATATAGTTCCGATTACCAAAGCAACAAAGAATAAACTAGACCAAAGTTCGATATCGTTACCTAATGTAAAGTATAATGTCCAACCAGTAAGAAGAGCTAGCCATAATCTATATCTTCTGCTAAATAAAGCAAATCTAGCTTTAACTATATCATCTGAATATAGCTGAGGCACTTCTTCCTCATCTGCAAGATCGTGCTCAATTGCACATCTAACACATACAAGATAACGAGGACCATTGCCGCTGACAAATTGATTCTCCGGATAATTTTGTTTACATAACCGGCAGTATGGCATGTTGCTTCAACTTACGCACAATGGAATGCTAATTCAAGGCTACGGTCTTCTAACCTGACGATTATCTCGAATTGATGCAATTAATACTGGTTCTTGATGAAGAAAAGAGGAAATTAATTCATATCCTTGAGGGCTGCCAACAGACTCTGGATGAAATTGAATCCCAAAAATCGGATACTTCGGATGTCTGATTCCCATAACTAAACTTTCACTTTCATCCCAAGCATCACAAATCATCAATTTATTTTGAGGGATCAGAATTAGACTATTGTATCTCATTAAAACTAATGGAGATTCTGACTTAGAGTATAATCCAAGATTATCATGTTTAATTATTGAAGGAACGCCATGAACTGCGCCCTGTGGCGATTCTATCAAATCCCAGCCAACCGCTAACCCCAAAGCTTGGTGACCCAAACACAGGCCAAGTACTGGAATGTATTTTCCATCTGCTACTATTCTACCTTTGACGGCTAATTTAGCTATCTCCATAGTTATCTTAGATTGTTCGGGACGAGATGGTCCCGGTCCAATAATAATGCTTTTGGGAGTGAAATTTTCTAACCAATATTTGATTCTATTAGAGATGTTAGAATTATCTTTTGGACGTCCCTCAACTATTCTGACTGAAAACCCCATCTTCACTATTGAATTAGCAATATTTTCAGTGAAAGAATCTAGATTGTCTATTAATAATACATCTGATGGAAATGATATATCAGAATCGCCTCTAATTATCTTACCAACTTTTGGTCTCAACTGGGGTGACATTGGTTTGAGTTTACTGATAGGTCCATTAACCTGAGGAATAGGTAATATTTCTACTTCTCTTTTGGGAAGTTCTTCTGCAGAAAAACCTGTTCTAAATCCCCAAGTAGAGTCTGTAATTGCTGTAGCTTTCCATCGTGCTTCCTCAACTTCAGAAGAAGAATTAGAACCGATTACAATTCCTCCTCCAGCTTGAACTCGCCCATACCATTGATTAGGGCCTGAATGAGCTTCCAATGTACGAATTAAGATATTAAATTCAGAAATTCCTGAGCTTGAGTGAAAATGGCCAATTGAGCCTGTCCAGGCCCCTCTTGGTGATTCTTCGATTTCATTTATTGCAGCAATAGAAGCAATCTTCGGGCAACCAGTAATTGAACCACCTGGGAATAATGCAGATATTATCTTACCAAATCCAATATTAGGTATTAGTTTACCAGAAACTCCACTGACTAAATGTTGGACTGTTGATAATGCCTCTATACGAAAATCAGACCAATATACACTTCCTGGCTCGCAAATCTTCGATAAATCATGTTTTTTTAAATCAACTAACATTAGATGCTCAGCTATTTCTTTCTCAGATGAAACCATCTCGGTTTGAAGAATCTTATCTTCTTTGAAAGATTTACCACGAGGATAGGTTCCTTTTATTGGTCGTGTAGATACTATACCTTTGTTGGTTCTTAAGAGACGCTCGGGACTTGCTGAAGCAATGCTCCACCCATGATCATGAACATATAACCATGAAGCGAAGGGAGAGGGGTTCATGTCCATCATTCTTTGAAATGCATTCCATGGATGAATTTGCATAGGTCCTGTCCATTTCCTTCCATAATTTAATTGATAAAAATGTCCTTGCCGAATACTTTCTTTAATCTTGTCAACTTTTCTTGCGTGTGAAGCGTCACTTTCAGACTCTGGTACTGAGAATTCTTCTAATTTCGGGAAATTATTATTCTTTACAATAGATAACCCATTAGTATCTACTTCTTCCAACCAAGGATGATTAGGGACTGAAATTATACTTAATTGGTCTGTTTTCCTATGATGTATCCACCATGCATCAGACCTCCACAATACCCCTAAGAGAGTCCCATCTTGTGGATTATTAGCCAAATTGATTCCAACTGACCATTTGTTTAAGTCATATCCTAAAATACCAGTAAATCCTCCAGGAATTATTGGATAATTGTTAACATTCTCATATGGTAACTCCAGATTTTCTGCAATTTGGATTGCCATTTCAAGTGTTTCAACGCGATATTCATTCACAGTTTCCCATGTAGATTCATGAAACTTCTGAACTAAGACTATTAATTCATTATTATTTCCTAAATTTATATCTCCTTGAAGTGCAGACGATTGTTTTAATTCAATTTCGCCAAGTGGTTCAAAAAATAATATACGCACACTTTGTAAACAAGGAAGGAAGGAATATTCAGACAAATCTGTAACAGGCCCGCCAGAGTTTAAGATTAGTTCATCTTGTTTTGGAAATTGTGAATCTCTGTAATATTCTAATAATGAAATAATGGGATTTACAATATAATTTGAAAAGGTACGAAACTCCGGTATCATAATATCAACTCAACTCATCAATTGATTCCCAACCATCAGATAATTGTGATAACCAGCAAGACATTGCAGATTCATATAACCGACCACGAGGTTTGCCAATTGTTCTACCATCTATTTCTCCCAATGATTGAATACCCATGCCACTACCAATTACAATCATTTCCTTGGCTCTCAAGATTAAATTCATTGTTATAATCGCTGGTCTAATTGGGATTCCAGAATTTTCTAGACAATCGTAGATCTGTTCTAAGGTTACTGAGTCTAAGGCTCCATTTTCTACTCTCGGGTAGTAGGCTGTACCATCTATATCAAGAAGAATTGGCATACATCTATCGCCATCGATTAGACAATTGTTTTCAATGAGTAAGGATATGTCGGCATTATTTTCTAAAGCCATTTCTCTAGCATCAAAATATGGTTTCCAGTCACCATGTTTGGTACCTCTAATCCCTCCATCCCATCTTGGAGCAGAAACAGTAATCGCTTTCAGAACACTCGGCCAAGATTGATTTAAACGAGGGGTTAAAGAAAATATTCCTTCATTAGTTATACTTATTCTGACCAAGAATGGGGGTTGATTTTCTTGAACTATAGGATCCGCAGAAAAATCTAGATTTGCCAATTCGCTGAAAATATTTTTTCTGAAATTTTTAGGTAAAGAAAAATTAAGTCTGTGCGCATGCCTCTCCATTCTATCGAAATGTAAGTTTGCAGCTAGAAGACTTTCTTTACCGTCCCAAGCAACAGTAGACCACACCTCAAACCGTGGGTTGGGGTTTTCGGTCATGTATCGCCGTAAACTTACAACTCTTCAAATTCTTCTAAGAGATTTCACAGAATATCATCAATAAAAGATGTATCAATATCTTCTTCTGATTCAGATAACTCTTCCGCCATATCATCAAGATCATCAAGATCAAAGTCATCTGCTAAGTCGCTTAGATCATCTAAATCAATCTCTTCTTCATCTACAAGTAATTCATCTACAACTTCATTATCAAGCTGAGTAGGAGGCAAAGAATCAATATTCATTTGTTCATCGAATGGTACATTTTCCATAGTATCAGAAATAAACTCGTCTTCGGAGAAGTCATCTTCCATTCCGAAATCTTCGTCATACATCTGTTCCTCCATTTCTACTTCTAGAGTCCCCATCTCCCAAGGTTGTGGTGCAGACCTGCCTTTAGGTTTCAAAATCAATACCCCCCCTAATAATATCATTATTGCTGAGACTAAAGCAATTATCATATTCATATCACCATCAATTAATTGATTTATCCAAGATACCCCTGAATCATCCAAGCCACCACTATCTGTACCGAAAGCGGATTCAGACCAAGGCTGTATTTCTAGAGGGTCAACTGCAAGGCGATGAACCTCTCCATCAAATCCGACTATAGCAATCCAATAGGAAGCCTCATTGTTAAGAGAATATTGATTGCCCGTTTCAAGTGGAGTTGCTTGCCATGTATAACTTGAATATGGTTTGACTACATTCTGGGAAGTGTCTGCATCACGAGTATCTTCGAAAGGAGTTGAGGATAAGAAAATGTAATATGATTCGATAGTTGGATCATTTTTATCATCCCATTCAATTTGGATTCTAGTTCCTGTACTATCCCAATAAGCAATTATTCCACCTATCTCAGGAATATGAAGACCCGGGTCAAGAATATTTTCATTGATTAAAGCTATTGAAGATGTTTTGATTCCTTCATCCCAATAATTTCCTGAAGAATCAACAGGAATTACGCTAACCCAGAACATAATGTTCGGAGCTAATGGGCTACCATCTGAAAATTGTTGAAGTAACACTGGCATCTCTACATCTCTATCAATAACCATTGCAGGTTGACGGTTGACTAAAGAACTGAAAGGAACTGTTTCAGCAAATATCCAATATTCATAGATATCCGAAGCTTCACTTTCTTGGAATGTGACAAATACACCGTCTCCGTCATCTGATGGACGATCAGTTAACTGAGGAGGATTAATCCTAGGAGGAGGGAATACGTCTCCACTATTGTCTGAAGGAATAACTAAGACCATATAATTCTGCATATCAGAAAGGAATACATTGCCATGAATATCATGAGTTGTGATAGTTACATATAATGGTACTTCCGGTATTATTGATGAAGAGGATGATTGGGAAATAGTGTCACCATAATGTGCCTTCTCTACTGTCATTTGAAGCTGGAAAGCTCCCCCAATTTGTTGCTGATTTAATGTTATAAGTCCACAAGAAAGAGGCGACTCAGAACAACTGTTCCAAGACTCAGTTAGATCGTCTTGATAGAAATCAGAAACCCAGATTGTATAGAAAGAGAAATCAGTAGCCAAAGACCTATTCCAAATTATATCAATAGCAGTCCCATCATCTTCGGGATGATCGAATGCTACTAATCCCTCGACCCTTGCTGGAGGTATACCTACCCCACCATTATTTGATTGAGGGGTTACTTCAACAACTAATACATCACTCAAATCTTGGTTACCCCAATCATCAGAAGCAACCACTCCTATCCAGTAAGTAGTATCGTCTAAGAATGGAGAATCTCCGAATGAAGAAATGATTGTAGAGTTAGATGAACAATTTGAAACATATGATGATACAGGCCAACCATCTACATTGTTAGGTGGTTGCCAACTAGTAGCAGGTAAGGCGAATATAGTATAGAATGTACAATCATCTTCTTCATTTGGAATCCAAGAAACCTGTATTTGCCCACCTTCATCATCTGGTACATCGATTGCTGTAGTTCCTTCAATTGGCATCGGCGGAATACCATCATCAAGACCACCAGCAGTTACTATTGGCCCTACTATTGTAGCATTGAGCGGATCAGATTGTCCACTTTCATCTACACAAACAGCAGCAAACCAATATGTCGAGCCGGGATTCAACTGTAGAACTGTATTATTTCCGGAAATTGCTGAAATATCATAATTATTTGTTAATGCTAGAGCATTGGTGATCTCTTGTTCAACCGCCCAAAGTCTAGTTTTATCTGGGTCCATCTCAGTACATGCCGACCATTCTGCATAAATTGTTCCAGCAGTTCCACCTGAGATTGGATTTGCAGTGAGCCATTCAGGAGGAGATGGTACTTCATCAATCGGAGTTGCATTGAAAGGCCAAGACATTGGCTCTCCGACTGAACCATCAGCATATTCTGTAACAATTGCTGCTCGATACTTATGCCCATCCACTAATGTTGACATAACACCATCATGATCTGCTTCAGTAATTGTCGCTGATGTTTGAGACCAGAAAGGGATATGCATGTAACCTGAAAAATTATCTAAATCTTGTTTACTAGGCTCCCAGTTGGGTATATTCGTGGAATCCCAAATGTAAACTCTGTATCCATACCATGCTGCATCTTCTGATGGTAACCAAGTAGTTTCAAGTACACCCCCACCATCATTTTCACGATTATTCAATGATGTCAATATAGTAGGGACTTCGATTCTTTCCCAGTCATATGTCATTCTAACACTGATTGTACCATTCATTGGAGATTGCATTTGTACATGTAATTGTACAGAATTAGAACCTGGTCCTACGTTAGATATTGCATTTTGGAATCCCGCCTCAATAGCAGGATTCCTGCCGGCCAAATCCCATGAACCACTATAATTCAATGAAACAGAGCGAGCCCAAACATTAGATGATGAAATTGGACTTGTAATAGTCATAGCTCCATTGTACATTGGTAAAATGCCAGGAAGAGAATTTGAGTCATTTGGAATTGATAGAGGATCAGAAGAATTAACCAGAACTGTAGACATTCCTGGATGAGTTGTTGAAGTTATCTCCCATTGTCTACCTCCGAAAACTGAAAACATTGGTTCAGCTCTTCTTTGATATTCTCGTGGCTGTTCAATCAAACTACCCTTCCAAACATGAAGGCCATCTTCAGCGGCAACAAACAAGGAATCTGATTCAATGAATGCATTATTGAATCCAGATGCTGAAGTTGAAGCAATCACAGAGTGTGAATTATCCACATCTAGTAAATTAATCCCTCCAGAGCCTATTAAAACTAGATAATTGCCATTAGATACCATTTTCACTGGAGGCCACGAAAGAAGATTAGAAGGATTTGTACCGGCTTCCATTTGCCCCATTGTGCCATTCCAGTGTACTACTGGAGCAATATCTGTAGCAACATGAACTCCCCAAGAATCAGCAGCTAAATTTAGAACATTATTACTTGGTATCATATCTATGAGGTATGTCCCATTTTGAGAATCGGTATCAATATCCCAAGCAGCTACACCAGGTCTTGTTGCACCTTGTCCGTTGTGAGAAATGAATAAAGATGCATTATGATGTTGAATAATTGAAGAGTTACCTATTGTAACTTCTCTAGTCACAGAATCTGCAAATAACATTCCAGAAACTCGATCGCCAATTAAACCATCAGAATAATCTATGGTATTCTGGATAGAAAAAGTTCCGGCTTCGAGGACTGTTAATCCCGCTAATCCTCCAGCTAAGATTGTACCATTTCCTTGGATTGGGCTATCTAGCAGCATTAAATGTTCAATCACAGGAGATGGGAGTCCATTGTAAGAAGTAATTGGTGAATCCCAACCATCTTTTGTGAGGTTATACATACCAATACCTCCACTTGTTGCAATTAATACATGATTATCTACCTCGAGGAAATCTCGAACAATATTACTAGGTAGCCCTGCGATTAAACTTCCTTGGCCCCAATTTTCAGTATTAGTATTGAATGCTTGGTATCCTGCAGAAGTTCCTGATTCACCCATTAATCCTACATACATAGTTCCATCTTCTTCGATGAACATGCCATCCATCTGTGAATGAAGAGCCGATGATGTAGGAGTTAATATTCGCTGGATTAAATCGATTTTATACAAACCATTACCTGCTGTAGTCACCCATAATTTATTTCCATCTAGAGAGATATCGTTGATTATGTCACCATCAAATGAATACCCATATTGCCATCTAACAGTGCCATTAACAAGCTCTCCCTGTAAGACAGATGAGGCATAATATGAATTCCAGCCGAGACTTGATGTTGCCCAAACATTTGTTTCATTTGAAATAATATTCAGTATCTTACCGCTTGTCAATCCAGTTAATTCATCGAAACCACTTTCTATCAAACCAGTTGAATCTAACCTATCTACTCTATTCACTCCTGAAGTTTGTCCAGAGCGCCCTATAGCGTAGATAGGGGTGCTAGATGAAGGAGCCTTAACTATTGAACAACCATCCATCCCTGGGCTGAGTATCTGACCAT
The DNA here is from genome assembly GCA_002497245.1 of Euryarchaeota archaeon UBA439. Taxonomy (GTDB): domain Archaea; phylum Thermoplasmatota; class Poseidoniia; order Poseidoniales; family Thalassarchaeaceae; genus MGIIb-O2. The sequence continues at coordinate 98,977 of DANB01000027.1, read as the reverse complement.
TGACAGTAGATATTCCTGAAGTAATAATCCTAGATATGCCACCAGTAGTATCAAACTGATGGGCGGTTAGTAATACGTTTCCATCATGCAACATTCCTCCTGGGAAAATTCTGTCTTCTGAAATACCATCAGCAGAATTTGTTAGAGTTGCTAAATATTGTTCTGTATTGTAGTTGTACCTGTCAATACCTACTCCTTCTTCATCAAATCCAACATATAGTATTCGATTAGCTTCATCGCAGGCAAGCGCTCTTGGATCATTATCTGCTAATCCTCCGGAAGTGATTAGAGAAGTAATCCACTCATCAGTAATACCATCTGAATCATGATCTGCCATATCATAACGTGCAATACCTCCTTGATTACCCCACCAATTAACAGCTCCAACTGCTACGTGAACAATATTATCACAAACTTCGATATCAGCAGTGTATCCTCCAGGAATTCCTGCACTGCCCAAATCCCATGTTGTCCAGTTTCCTGATGTACCATTTTTACGATTTATTTCTGAATTGGTATTCCAGCCGCCGCTACTGTAGCTTCCCGCCCATAAATCATCTCCAACAACTATCATGGTATACACTTCATCATTTGCATCAGATGGTAATCCGTCGTTAACAACCCAAGGATCTAACCATGTTTCATTATCAGGCTCCCATCGTAATATACCATCCATACTGGCGAATAAATAATCATCTTGATATTCTACTATACCTCTAATTGGCCCAGAAATATCAGTCCATTCATCAAGTAATGTCATTGTTTGAGCGGAAAAACGGCGAAGTATGTTATCACCATATGCAATCCATAACTCACAAGATGAGACATTAATTGGGAAACATTCTCCAAGGAATTGGGCATTTACTCTCTCAACACTACCAATAGTATCCAGAGGAGTTTCCCAAGTTTCATTGGTAACATTCCAACGAGCAATAGTTCCATCTCCATTATTCCAATATTGAGTGGGCCTTATTCCAATCCAAAGTTCTTCAGATACCTGGCCTATGCTATGAATTTTACCCCCATAACCAAGTTCTTGTCCAACGTCGATTGTAGATTCACTAGTATTAGAAGTCAAATTAATCCTCCATATTTCATCATTTGATTGCCACCATGCAGTTGATCTCTGAGTGGCATAATGAAGAATTTCATCAATTATTACTATATTTTGTGGTGCAGAGTTGGAAAGTGTAGGGCCACCGGAGTTAGAGCCACGATTCCAATCTATAAGTACAGTATCATTTACTGGATCGATGAGGGTCAAACCAAAATCTCCACCTGCCCATATTGTGTTTTCAATATGTCCCGGAATGAGGACTGTTACATCGTCATCATCTATGTATCCTTGATTGCCATCCCATGTTTGAAGCCATTCTTGACTAGTGAGGTTATATCTGCCTATACCCGTGTTTTCGAATCCAATATACAATATATCTTGGACTTTTACTACCCTAGCTCGCTGGGTTTCATCTCCTGCAGTCCACCTTTCTACTACATCCAGTCCTGTTCCTCGGTTAATCAGAGAAGCACCTTCATTGTGACCTGCTAAGATTCGAGTACAACAGTTATCTGAAAGAGGGCTACTAATGGGTACTAGTTCTATAGAAAAAGTTTCACTAAAACGAGCTGAGTTATTCATTGGAGAAACACATTCGTCCCACTCGTAAATATTTCCTTGAATTATTGTCCAACTAGTCCAGGTACATACTCCTCGATTGGTAGCTGCAACTACTCCATCAGCATCACTCTTGATATCATTGATCTTCCATGGATCATTATTTCCTCCAGGAACATCTGTTTCGAAATATTCCCAAGCAGAACCATCCCATCTAGCCATTGCTTGATTCGATGTCCCTCCAGAATTCGGAACTTCCATACCAACTATTAGTCCACCATAGTAATCTAAATGGAGTGCAAGAACATCATTATCGGGTAGACCACTAGTTCCATCAGCATCCCAGATGTCAATAATCTCACTAGTATGTCTATCAATCAGTAAGATTCCAAATCCAGTCAGTCCAAAATAAATTATATCTTCATCAACGGCTAGTGGGGCCGCTTCTAGGTTATCTGCTCCGAGTGATTGCCAAGAGGATAAAATGGATAATTCTTGTAAGTTAATTCTCATTACTCCTGAATCAGGAGTAGCAATGTACGCAATCCCATACCTAGTTACAACGTCATTAATGAAATTAGAATCTAAACCATCTTGTTCCGTGATAACATCTGACAGAGTCATTGAAGATGTATTGACAAAGGATAAACCATCTTCATAATGTCCAACTACTAGAATTTCAGTATAAGAATCGTGAGAAAGAGAATTTACGGCATTGGAAGCAATTCCTTGGACTGTCCCCATGTATGAAGCATCAGTGTTGTCTAATCTCAAGATTCCAGAATTAATTGTAGCAACCCATACCCATCCGTCTGAATCCTGAACAAATGCTGTTATTTCGAAAGGATTACTTACATAGTCAGAAATGTCAATTGGGGCAAGCCATGTTTGAGTCGCTTCATCGAATCTATCGATTATAGTACCTCCAGATACCCAAATTTCTCCTTCTTCATTATCATCAACAAATATAACCTGGTTCATTTGATTTGTTGAAGGGCTACTAACGAGAGTTTCAATTCCATCGTTTATTTCTCCAACTAAACGTCCAAGAACACCTGAACCGTCACCTACTAGAACTAAGCCTGAATCTGGACTTCTTTCTTTACCAAGACCCGGCCAGGAGATTATTTCATTACCATTATCTTTCAAATCAAAAACAGTTAATTGTCTCTGAGATGTAAAGAATAATGCATTTGTATCGTATGTATGGATAGTATTTGCGGCGAGTATGTATAACCAACCTTCAGTGAGGCCGAAACCTACTACTTGATTAGAAGATAGCCAATTACTTGTTGACCATGTAGCCATCCAAGAATTAGAAACTAAATTACGACGATCTATGCCTGCATTATCCGTTGCAATCAATAATTGAGAACCTAATAATTGCAGATCATTTATTCTATCAGAACTCAAGAAATTGTTTGTATTCCATAATACATTGGTATCTACATTAACCGATGTCCCATTGGCTCCACTAGATGTAGAATAACCTAGTAAATGAAGACCTTGATATGTAGATATGTACAAATCATCTCCATAAGATACTATGTCTGTAGCTGTCTTGATAGCCCCTCCAGGACAATAATAGTAAGATTCCCAAATACCATCGCTAGTGTAGTAAACACTACAACCGGATGCTGCCCAAATTGTACCATAATCATCGACTGTTAAAGCGTCTACTGTTTCAGTATTGGAAGAAGAAACATATGTTTCCATAATGGAAGAATCTGAGAGACTGCGTTGCAATATTGTTCCGTTAGCTGTCCCTATCAGAAGACGATTATCGGCCTCATCTACTGTGAGACTTCTGCCATAAATATCTGATTCAATATCAATAATGATTGTTGATGTTTGATCATCTAAATGCAATAAGTCATCACCCAATAGAATATACAATCTACCATCAACAGGGTTTACTGCACTGTCAAATATCTCAACATCTAATGATGAAAAGGAAACTTTTGGATCGGCTGGACGTAATGCTTCCATGACTAAGTCAGTTATTGAAATTCCAGTAGGCAATTGCCAACTAGTGTCACTCACAGAATTAGGTTGTAAACGAGCGTCGAGAATCCCATTGGAATTAACATCTGGTTGATTCTCAGTGAATGAATTCTGCATACCGAATCCTCCTAAATCTGTCCAATCTAGAATCGGAGTTTGAGTATCTAGCAATGTAATCTGTGGTTCATATGCCCACAATCCATCCGAACCATTTACTTTAACTTCGAAAGTCATATTATCAATTAATGCACCAGGTGCAAAATCAAGAAATAAATCCCCATATGCAAAAGTTCCATTTGAGGGGTTGGCTCCTTCCGCTGATAATTCAATCCAACCAGTATCATTACTTCCTCCAGCCCCCCAGGCACCAGGAATTGTGTTCATAGTTTCAGAATCTTGTTCTAAGCTCGGGGCCTCAAAAGACGACCAAGGAAGTAGTAGCATTAAAGCTACTAAAATCATTGCCATTCGCTTCTGGGAGCCAGAAACCGAATCATAGACTATGCTCATTAATCCAGTCGCGTCGTTTTATACATTATCAAAGAATTGGGCGAATGTGCTATTTATGCTCAGTCACCGTAGGTGACATTTTATCCGGTTAAATATTAAAAAAGGCTATATTCAAGGCTGATAATGTATATCGTTAATATCGGATAGCATCATAGGTAAGAGATATGCCGGATAGGACACAGGGGATGTAATCCTGACAGATAAACAACTTCGAAAAGACGCTTTGGAATACCATTCTTCCAAGCCTGCTGGGAAAATAACAGTGGTCCCTACAAAGCCTCATGGCACACAAAGAGATTTGTCATTAGCATACTCTCCAGGCGTAGCCTACCCATGTAAAGAAATCGAGAAAAATCCGGATGCTGCATTCAATTATACGTCCAAAGGAAATCTAGTAGCTGTTATTAGTAATGGAACTGCTGTATTAGGCCTCGGTGACATAGGTGCTTTAGCTGGAAAACCAGTAATGGAAGGAAAGGGGTTGTTATTCAAGGCATTTGCCGATATCGATGTTTTTGATATTGAAATAGATCGTACAAACGTCGATGAATTTGTTGAAGCTGTAAAGGCTATCTCGCCGACTTTTGGAGGGATAAATCTTGAGGATATTAAGGCTCCAGAATGCTTTGAGATTGAGAAGAGATTAATCAAAGAATTGGATATCCCCGTAATGCACGATGATCAACATGGTACTGCAATTATCTCTGGAGCTGCTCTATTGAATGGCTTGGAAGTTGTAGGAAAAGAAATTTCAGAAATTAAGGTAGTAGTTTCAGGTGCTGGAGCATCAGCTATTTCCTGTGCTCGTCACTATATTCGCTTAGGAGTTAAGAAGGAAAATCTACTAATGGTTGATTCTAAAGGAATCCTAACAATTAATCGTTCTAAGAACGGCGAATTAAATGAATATAAAGATGAATTCGCAAGAGAAATCGAAGATGGAAATTTGGAAAAAGCTATGAAAGACAGTGACGTATTCCTAGGACTTTCTAAAGGCGGGATTGTTAGTAAAAAAATGGTCGAATCAATGGCTAGTAGACCTTTGATTTTCGCATTAGCTAATCCTGATCCCGAAATATTACCAGATGATGTATTAGATGTAAGAGGAGATGCAATCGTGGCTACGGGAAGATCCGATTACCCTAATCAAATTAACAATGTATTGGGTTTCCCATATATCTTTCGAGGAGCTCTTGATGTTAGAGCAACAGAGATTACTGAAAATATGAAAATGGCAGCAACTCATGCCATTGCAGATTTGGCAAAAGAAGCTGTTCCTGATGATGTTGCCGCAGCCTATGAAGGTGAACAAATACAATTTGGCCCGGATTATATTATTCCAAAACCATTCGATGCGAGAGTACTAATTTGGGAAGCAAGTGCTGTTGCTCAAGCTGCTGTCGATGAAGGAGTATCGAAATTAACGAAAAAAGAATTTAATATTGAGAAATATCGTGAAGAGTTAGAAGCCAGATTAGGTCTCACACGCTCGATTATGAGGCGTGTAATCAATAGAGCACGCAGAGACAAAAAAAGGATTGTTTTTGCTGAAGGAGAACATCCTACAATAATAAAGGCTGCAGCTCAGTGTATTTCAGAAAATATTTGTGAACCAATATTATTAGGGCATACAAAAAGAATCAATGCTGTAAAAGAAGAATTAGGTCTTGAATTTGAATGTGAAAGCATAGATGTAAGATATGACCCAAGAAGAAGAGGTGCATACGCAAAGGAGTTCCATAAATTAAGAGGAAGAAAAGGGCTCACTATGGAAGATGCAATCAGGTTACTCAAAACTACTACATATTTCGGACCAATGATGGTTCATATGGGAGATGCTGATGGCTATCTTGGAGGGATCTCACATAATTATCCCGATATTGTAAAACCATGCTTACAAACAATTGGACCAGCAATAGATACTCACCGTATAGTAGGAATGTACATGATGACTGTGAATGGTCAACTAATGTTCATTGGAGATGCAACAATAAATATCTATCCCGATTCTAGAACCTTAGCTGAGATTGCGGTTCAGACTGCGAAAGTGGCGAGAAGATTCGGAGTGAAGCCAAAAATTGCAATGCTATCTTTCTCAAACTTTGGAACCAGTGGAGAAATGAGAACCGATCGGATTGAAGAAGCGATAGAGATGGCTAGAGAATTAGATCCAGGGATTGTAATTGATGGCCCTATGCAAGCAGATACTGCTCTAATTGAAGAAATTCAAGAAAATTATCCATTCATGGAATTTGATGGCCCTGCGAATGTATTAATCTGTCCAAATTTGGCTTCTGCAAATATTGCATATAAATTACTACAAAGAGTTGCAGGTGCGGAAATGACTGGCCCGATTCTTGAAGGATTGGCCAAGCCTGCACACGTCCTTCAAAGAGATGATAGCGTAAGAGAAGTTGTTCATATGGCTGCTATTTGTGCAGTAGATGCTCAAAGGCATGCGACACAAAAATTGTGATTTTAGCATTAATCTAAGACTTTTGGTGAGGCAGATAGAACTTCTTCACTGCAGCCATCTGAATATTGTTCGAAGTTTTCGATAAACATCTGTGCAAGTAGATTTGCAACATTATCAAATCTTTTCTTATCTGGCCATGTTTGTCTGGGTTGAAGAATTTCATCCGGTACACCTTCACAAGATGTAGGTATATTGAAGCCAAATCTTTCATCTTCTACAAATATAACATCATCAAGAGAACCATCTAAAGCTGCATTAAGTAACGCTCTAGTCCATTTAATACGAATCCTACTTGATTCACCATAACCCCCTGCAACCCATCCTGTATTAATTAACCAACAATTAGCATTATGATCACGAATCTTAGTTGAAAGTAAATCAGCATAAACACTAGGATGTCTTGGCATGAATGGTGCCCCAAAACATGTTGAGAATGTAGCCTGTGGTTCAGTAATTCCTATTTCTGTACCCGCAACTTTAGCAGTGTATCCAGATATGAAATGATAAGCTGCTTGTTCTGGAGTTAATCTAGAGAGCGGAGGTAGAACACCAAATGCATCACAAGTTAGGAATACTACATCTTTAGGATGGCCGGCCATTGAATCAGGAGTACGATTTTCAATTGACTCAATTGGATAAGAACCTCGAGTATTTTGAGTGAGAGTCCCATCTTCAAAATCAGGGACTCCATTAGCATCTAGTATCACGTTTTCTAAGACAGACCCTGGCATCCTAGTAGTAGCAAAAATCGCTGGTTCGTCTTCCTTTGAGAGTCCTATCAATTTAGCATAGCAACCTCCTTCAAAATTGAATACACCGTCATCAGACCAGCCATGTTCATCATCTCCAATAAGTGCTCTTGCTGGATCGGCAGAAAGTGTTGTCTTACCTGTCCCAGATAAACCAAAGAATAATGCTGAATTTTTATAGTCAGTATTAGCTGAACAGTGCATTGGAAGTAAACCTTTAGCGGGTAAAATATGATTCATAATTGTAAAAATTGCTTTCTTAATTTCACCTGCATAATGGGTCCCCCCAATTATAACAAGTCCTCTATCTAGTGCCAAGATTACAAAAACGCCTGAATTTGTACCATCATCTTTAGGATCTGCTATTAATTCTGGTGCATGAAGGATAGTATATTCAGGATTATGATTAACCAATTCACTTGGATTACTTCGAACAAACATGTTATGGAAAAAAGAGGCGTGCCAAGCTTTTTCGGTGATTAATCGCACTGGCATCGAATATTTTGGATCCGCCCCACAATGAGCATCTTTGACGAATAATACATCTCTGTTATCGAGATGATTTTGTACCTTAGATAGTAAATTATCGAATACTTCAGAAGATGTTGATTTATTCACCTCACCCCACCAAACATCTTCTGCAAGTCCTGACTCATCCACAATAAATCTGTCATTAGGTGAACGTCCAGTTCTCTCACCAGTGGTTGCCAGAAGAACCCCGTGAGAAGTCAAAGTTGCCTCACCTCTTTTGACTGCAATCTCATGAAGTTCTTCCCAGCCAAGATTCCAGTGTACTGCACCCTTGGGATCGAGCCCATGAGTTGCTAATGGGGTGGCAAATTCTGATGGGCCAGTGCCTTTCGACGACGTCTCCATGGGCACTGACAATATGAATCACTTTTCAACCATTACCTAGAGATATAATGAATATATATCTTAGACTCAATGAAAAAGGGGATGAGATTATGTCATCAATACCTTTCAGCGATGTTGTGAGTACCGAAGATTCGAATGATGAACTTATTCGAAAACGTGCATTTAAGATAAGCGATTCTATTGAATTAGGAGATATATTAATTCCTAATGATACCTCAGAAATAGAACAAGAAAAAGATACTAAACAAATAGATGAAGCGTTGGGAGATATTTTCGATCCATTCGCACAGATAGATGAAAAATCGCCAGGATATATTAGAAAAGATGGTACCGTAATTAACAAGCCTGAAGCAGATCTAACAACTAACTTGGCTCAAGAAGGAGAAAGGAAAGTCAATTGGATACTGATGGCATCAATGATTCTATTATTTTCAGGCGTTAGTATCGTTGCAGGAATTGCTTTAGAGCCATTATTTGCAACGATTCTTTTGCTACTTTTAGCAATGATGGGTTTTATTCTAGGAGAAATATGGATACCTAAAAAGAATCTTCATTTATTGGGAATTACTTGGGTAATAATTTCAATGAAGGTATTGTATGGATTAGCAATAGAACTACAAAGATGGAATATTATATCTGTAGAGATTCTTGGTGGGATCTTGCTAGGACTTGTAGGATTCAATGTATATCTTTCTTACAGACATAATCACGATGCGATAGCCGCACAATCAACACTGATTTTACTAGCAATAGGTTCTGCAACGGGGTACAGCTTTGGAGAAATTGGGATTGCATTAATGATACTAATTGCAACTATACTAGTTCATGGTTTAGCTTTACATAGAAAATCAGGTAATTTGGCATCACTGGGTATAGCGTCAACTAATCTGTGGATTGGAATGCATGCACTTACTGAAGGATTTAGTGTGGGTTCACTGAAAATACTACCACTTGATGAACCACTACTATTATTTGTCCTAATCATCATTATTTCGGGGATTAATGCGAGTATGGCGGCAATATTTGCTAAAGATGAAAATTGGTTTTCAAAGGCATTCAAAGCATTGGGATTGGGGGAGCCGGGGTTATGGGGGGTTTCAGTATCCTTAGGAATGATTGGAGCTTTAATGGCTGTTGGTGCCAATCGGGAGGATGTGGGTTACGCATTAGGATTAATCTCAATTTTAGCTTCTTCATTCGGAGGTTCCTATCTGGTTGTTAGAGGAATAAATGCTCGAAGAGTGTCTATTCCGTTATTAATCTCAGCTTCATTAATGACTAGCTTCTTAGTAATTAATGAAACAGAAAATATACTAACATTTGATTCTTATGAGATATTTGCAGTAATAGGGATATTTGTAACTGGATTTTTAATGATAAGAGATCAGCAATCAGTTACAGACAGAGTGCTATGGACTGGATCTATTGGAATACTGATATTATTAGTAATAATGATTCCAGCAAATCAGACTTCAGGAAACACATTCTGTCTTTCTAGTTGTATTGCAGGAGATGGGGGGTCATTACTATTATTTGGATTGTCTTTAGTACATATTGGTACAGGGTATCTAGCAATAAAAAGAAGTTCTCCCTCTTTAGGAGGAGTTACAGTAATTCTTCCATGGGCATGGGTAATGATAGAGGAAATCCTAGAAGAAGCAATTAGGACCTTAATTGTAGCAAATGGTAATGCTGACCCTGGTTCAATTATTCATTTAGAGCCAATACCACTTTTAGCCTATTTCTCGGTTTCATCTTTATTGATGATTATTGTAAATTACAAATTAGGTGAAAATGATGTTAATTTAGCATCGAAATTTCTTGGAGTTACAGAAATTTCTGCATCAATTAGAGATTCCGGATTATTACAATTATGGAGTATTGGATTATGGCTACCATTAATGACTATAACATTCATGGCCAATTTCGGAGGTTTTACTGCGATCACCATATTGATTATTTTAGGTATAATCACTTCATTGCACTTGATTTCTGAATTGAATAAAAAAAGAATTGGGAATTCTACTGTAATGCTGACAACTCTAGCAATTGGATTTTTAATAGTGCAATGGCAGTTTGGACTTGATGAAATTTTGATGATTATATACTGCTTGGCTGCAGGAATTCTATTCTTTAAAAATGATGAACAAAAAGATGGTATTTATTCTATTGGAATGACTCTTATGGGGTTGCCGATGTTAATCAGTATAATTAGTAGAGGTCGAAATGAATTAGTAGATACTGATATAATTCCTGAATTAGGTATTGGGAAAGTATCCTTATTATGCACTACAATAATAATCTTTAGTTATCTTATAAAAATAAATAAAATTGAAAAATTGCTGAATCCATCTTTGGCTTCTCTATGGCTATTAACAATCAATATTGCTCTAGTTTACCGAATTGGAAATTTCTCTGAATTAATGGCAGGATTAGGATTGTTCGCAATTAGTACAATTTGGATGGTAGGTAATGGAGAAGTAAGAAGAGAAATAAAAAGTATTGCAAAAAGAGATGAGTTGAAAGAATTGGCTAAAAAGAAAACAATTGCTAAGACTTTATCTTCAACAGATGGGAAAAGTTTCGATTCACAACTATTGGAAATAACAAGTAAAAGGAAAAAGAGTAGAGAAATGGGCGATACTGAAGATTTGGAAGAATTATATCTCACAGACGCCACTCATAAACCTCTGATTATTCTGTTAGTTCTTGGATTAGTTATTATCAGTTCATCAGTTATTAGTTTCATTGGAGGAGTAAATCAATTGTTAATTCTAGTCAGTGGAATTTTTATCTCAATCTTAATATTAATCGCTCGACAACGGACTAAAGAATTAGAATTAGAATTACCTCACTTTCTAGGAATAGAATTACCAATTGCAATCGCAATAAGTGGTATGATTGTGATTCAATTATCCGGCCATCTATCTCCTGGAATGAGTAATTCAGAACTATTTGATATGGCAATAATGGCACTACTGATGTTATTGCTTTGTATTATTTCTCTGATAAATCAGAAGAATTTAATGGAGAGGATTGCTATTGCAGTTGATTGGTTTATCGTTCCAATATTCATAGGTAGACTAGTGGGAGCCATACTTTACGAATCACTACCAGCTCCTCTAACTGTAAATCCCATTAAAGGTGATTTTATTGAATGGATGTTGCCATGGATAATACTTGAAAGTTTATTGATCCTGTCTGTAATTTTATTATATTGGCTAGAACTAAAAAGGCAGAAAAAAGGGAAAGAGCCCACGAATAGCAATGCTATTAGGGCGATTGCAATAGTATTCATCTCAACTGGACCAGCAGGGATTTTAGCTATTTTACTAACTCTATACCATACAATAAAGAATGAGCAAATTGCAGAATTAGGATTTATAGTTCCGGCAATGATTTTCCCAATAATTTCAATATCAAATATAATAACTAGCATAAATGGTATTGAAGATGATGTGACGTTGATTATTGGTCTTATATTACTATTTTTATGTGCTTTGACTGTGCCGCTGAAAAAAGAAATCTGGACAATGGTATTAGCTATAGATGCACATTTAATGTTGTATACAGGGATATTGTGGACTGGAATTTTAACAACAATTTATCTTCCAATTATTCTAGTTAGTTTATCTACCGTTATTTGGATTGTTGGAATATTACAATTAAGAAGAATCTTGAGAGTTTGGGGTTTATTCGACCTCATAATAGCCATTATTGCATCTCTATTGGTATTAGGAAGTACAATGCTAAATCCTTCAGTTTTACTTATCTCATTAATCGTTTTAGCAGCAGAATTAGGATTCGTCACTTGGTTGAGTCTATCTAACGAAGAAGAATTGATTAAAGATTAAGGAAAATTTGGAAAAAAACGATTCACTGCGCCTTTATTAGTGGAAAATATTGTCTATTTTGTTACTAACAGTATATGCTAACCTTGATGATGGGCCGGCTTGACAAAGTACTGTGACGAGGTCGTGGATAGCCGATACATCGGAGGAAATTGAGCATCCTCCAATACCCATAGGGTTGAATGAAATGGCAGTTCCAAGAACAATGATGATCCTCTCATTTGCTACAATATTAATAATATTATTTTCATCGATATGGCTGGCTTTTGCCGCAGTAGGTTTTCAAAATGAATTGGACAATCTATTCCCAAAAACTGTAACAGAAGCAGATGTTAAAGAAGATGGGAGGTGGACTTGGGAAATCGATCTTTTATTCGATACTTGTGATTCAAGATTGGACGATTGGGATTGGCCTGATTCATTATCCGAACAAGATAGTGTTTTCTTATATCCTGGTGAATTAAGATGTGATTGGGAGCATCAGGGAGTTGGAGATGGTGCCAGTGTTGTAATCTATAATAGAGGAAATACAACTATTGATTTGATTTTAGAAATCATAGGTGGAAGCATTGAATTTAAAAATGAAGGAAGTGAAAATCTTCTCTTGAATGGATTGGAGGGTGGAGATTCAGAAATAATTGAAATATCATTAACAGAAGATATTACTGAAAAAGACATTACAATTACGGCCACACATGTAGAATTCCAATCTTCAACAATTAATCTAGATGTTCATGTTTACAAAGGCTCAAATGAAAGAGAGGTGCATGTTACTGATGGAAATAATATTGAAGTGCACTACACATTATGGGATGCAGACACTGGAGATCAATTAGATGAAGGAGACTTGCCAGTTACCGGAGGAGATGATTCTAGATATATCAAAGGTTTTGGATGGGCAGTAATTGGATTAGATATTGAGGAAGACAGAGGTTGGATTCAAGATACTGGGACTACTCATACAGTTCTTTTACCTCCACCTATTGCATATGGAAATAGTGAAGGTCATGAACTAGAAAATACTTGGCTTCTATTTGAAGTGAAAATAGACCGTGCTGCTTTATGATATTTGAGAAAAAGAAGTGAGAAAATGACAGGAAAGAAAAATCATACCGCATTAATACCTTCAGAAGATATTGTAAAGGAAGCGGGGAAAAGAGTTAGTGCAAAGGCTGCAAGAAAAGGAGAACCTCTTCTTCATATGACCGAGGATATGAGAAGATTATCTACTCCATGGTCAATTTCTATGATTAGAGCAGAACAAATAGAATCATTTGATTTGCCGGCCGGTGTAATTCTTGATGCTGCGGTAGGTTCTGGAGCACAACTTATTGCTCTAGCAAACGAGTTGAAAAGACCTGCTTTAGGTATTGAGCTAGATGGCAATATTGCAGTATTATGTGCTGCAAATATGCATTCCGCATCCAATGGTGAAGAAATGCAAAAAACTCTTGATAGGGTTATAATTGGAGATAGTAGTGATGCTGAAGGAGCAATTACAACTTACTGGAATAGTCTGATGAAATCAGGAATAAGGGCACATCCTCCAATAGCTATGCTCCACCTAGACCCAGCTAGACCTAGGGATGCGCAGAATCATCATGTTGATGAAATGGAACCTTCTTTGAAAGATGTCCTTAAATCATGGAATGAGTATCTACAAACTGGCCCCAGGGGGCCAGCTGTACTTCTTGATTTATCTCCCAGATTGGGAGAAGAACAACAAGGAATGATTGAAGCTATTGTCGAAACTATTTTTCCAGGAGTTCCAAGAACTTGGGAATGGTTAAGCCAAGGCGGAGGGAGAGTTGATAGATTATCACTTTGGATAGGTGCAATTTCGTCAAAAGATGAAAGGCGATGTATTCGTATGGGTACTAAGAATATAATTGCAAAAATAGAGGGGGAAAAAAGGAATTCTAAAGTAGATGTTTTATCGAAACCCCCGCCATTTGGTGCTTATATCTCAATAATTGATTCAGCATTAATTCAAAGTGGCTTACAAGAAAAATGGATATCTAAAGCAATAAAAGAGGGCACGGGCCATTCATGGCTTAGAATAGAGGGTAGAAGGCCTTTATTGATACATACTGACCCTCTAATTGATGATGATGAAATAAACGGTTTTGTCGTTAGTACTGGAGAAATTATTCAACATAGATTGACTCCTCCTGAACTAGACAATATCGAACAAATTGCTAGTGCAGCTTCCAGAAATAACATAGGAAAGATTACTTTGAGATGTTCTTTAGATCCTGAGATTCAACCAACCCTACAAAGACGTCTAGATAAAGCACTACGTGATACAGATGGGGCAAGATCATACATGATAGATGTAGATTTAGAACGCGGATCAGGGAGTCATAAATTGTACATAATTTGTAAAGAAAGTTAGATTAAATAGAAATTTTTTACTTTTTATCTATCGGGTGGGTTGAAATAGGGTTGGTAAGTCGCGAGGTTGCCGTAAAGGCCACTGGAAACAGTGAACACGGGAGGACCGTACAATGAGTAATGAAAAACAAGAGATTGGAGATGACTTCTCCTATATTATCAGAATGGCTGACAGCGACATAGATGGATTGAAACCAATAGCTATTGGATTAACATCTGTAAAAGGAATTGGAGTACGTACTTCACAGCAACTTTGCAGATTAGCAGAAATCGATGGTACAAAACTTGGTGGACATCTCGATGATGATGAGCAGAATAGGCTTAGAGAAACTATCGATGGGTATGCAACAAATGTACCTTGGTGGTTAGTAAATAGGCAAAGAGACTTAGAATCAAATGAAGATGCTCACCTAGTTGCAATGGATGTTCGAATGACTAGAGATGATGATATCTCTCGTCTAGCAGGAATGAAAACATATAGAGGACTAAGGCATAGAAGTGGCCACAAAGTTCGTGGTCAGAGATTGAGAAGTAATGGTAGAAGTGGAACTGCACTTGGTGTGCAGAGGAAGAAGTGAGGTGAGAGAATGGGTGATCCAAAATTTGCAAGATCTAAGACACAAACTCCAACTCATCCTTGGAAACAAGCACGTATCGATGAAGAACATGCGTTAAAAGAAAAATATGGACTAAAGAAAATTGGTGGTATGAAAGAAATCTGGAGAGAAAAATCCGCTTTAAGAAGACATAGGAATCAAGCTATGAAACTTATTGGAAGAGTCGATACAACAGAAGGGCACTTTGCTAGGGAAAAGAATGACATGATTGATTCATTATGTCGTAAAGGACTATTGGTTGAAGGAGCTAGCCTTGACGATGTTTTACAAATAAATGTTGAACATATGTTATCTCGAAGGTTACAGTCGGTAGTATACTACAGAGGATTGGCCCCCTCTATGAGGGCTGCTAGAAATATGATTGTTCATGGACATATTTCAATTGGTGAACAACGTATGACAGTACCGGGCTACCACATTAAGAAGGAAGAAGAAGAAATGTTGAATTATTCTTCAAACTCAGTTTACAATGATCCTAATCATCCATTCAGAGTTGAAATGGAAAAACTAAGATTAACTATGGTTAGTGATGAGGAGCCTGAAGAAGTTGGAGCTCCTAAAGCAGCTACTGAAGATTTCGTTGAGCAAATCAAGAAAGATGCTGAAGAAGCCCCAAAAATTGAAGAAACTATTCCTAAGGAGGAAAAATGATGGGACATAAAGCGATTTTACATATCTTTAGTACTAGTAACAATGTACTTATTACAGCCACAGATTTGACAGGTGCTGAAACAATTTGCAAAGTTTCTGGCGGTATGGTGACTAAGGGAGGGAGTGACTCAGGAGGTCAATTTGCTTCAACACGAGCTGCAGAAAGAATTGCAGAAATGCTTGCAGAGAAAGATTTTGATCAAGTAATCGTGAAATATAGAGGTGCAGGTGGAAATAGAAACCACAATGCACCAGGGGCTACATCAGCAATTCGTGCCCTTACAAGAGCAGGTGTTCAAATTACACGTATTGAAGATGTTACTCCAATTCCAACAGATGGGACAAAAGCAAAAGGTGGCCGACGTGGCCGAAGAGTGTGAGGTGTGAAATATGGTTAAAGTTACAATTATTGAAGAATCAGATGATAAAATCAAGATTCTATTAGCGGATACTGATAGAGCTTTGGTAAACTCAATTAGAAGGAGTCTGATTTCAGATACTCCGAAAATGGCTATAGAAACTGTACGTTTTGAAATGGGGACAATAGAACAAGAGGATCAGGTTTGGGAAACTACTGGCCCTCTTCCTGATGAAATGATTGCTCAAAGACTTGCAATGATTCCTATTCCAACACGCCATGAGGAATTCCACTTCCAACACGAATGTCCTAACTGTGCAGAGCTTGTTGAAGAAGATAGAGGATGTCCGATGTGTACAATGATTTACACTTGCAAGGCTTTTGGAAGCAAAGAAGGGACTATGGTTACTGCGAGAGATCTAAACTATCTTGGAGATTCAAGTTTGGAAATACCGGAATTATACAAATCAATCCCTATTACAAAACTATTCAATGGACAAATGATTGAGTTTTATGCAACAGCAATAATGGGCAGAGGAAGAGATCATGCAAAATGGTCTCCTGCGTGTGGAGTTACATTTGAGGCAAGGAAAATGGGTGTTATTAATAATAAAACTAAAGCTAAGATTCTATGGGATTTGAAATTAGGAGTAACAGCAAAAGATTTTGCTGACGGTAAATTAGAAGATTATCATAAGGTACAAGAATTGAAAGCACAATTACATCATGTTGGTGAAGGAACTGAAGAATCAAGAGCTTTCAAAGATGCTATAACTTTGGAAGATATTCCTGGAGAATTCGTTCTAAGTTTCGAGACAGATGGCTCGATGACTCCGAAGACTGCATTTAACATGGCTGTCAAAGAATTAGCTGGAAGATTCGATAATATCGAACAAGATTCTAAGGCTATACTCTGATTAAATTAACAAGTATTTATTCAGTTAGATACAGGATGCGATAGCATGACTGTGGTAATGGGGCGTGGAGAATGCGGCTCACATGTGACTCTAGTTTTCACAGTTAGTGATGATGATGATGAGATCATAAATCAAGGCAGTTTAGGAGCGGGGCTTTGCTTAGAGAGAGGAGTAGAAACTATTGCCAGAGGAGTCGAAGGTGAATATGATATTGAGATTAAATTCATTGAAGGAAATGGAAAAAATAATCTTTATTTGCGAACATTGGAACTATTATCAGAAGAAATTGCGGGAGTTAGAGAATATTCATGGGATTTGGCTGTAAAATTAAAGTTGCCATTATCTCAAGGTTTTGGCATGTCTGCTTCGGGAGCGATATCTGCGGCTATGGCTCTTCAAAGAGCATTAGGGGAGCCGCATGAAGAAAGTTTGAGAAGAGCATTTTCGATCGCACACAGAGTAGAAAGAGAGTTTTCCACAGGATTAGGAGATGTAACTGCTCTAGCAGCAGGAGGAGTAGAAAGAAGGATTTCTCCAGGTGCTCCATTTAGTGGAGACTTACTCAATAGAGGACCAGGAGCATCAGAAGGTTGGACCAAAAAAATAGAAGTGATATTAGTGTGGAAAGAAGATTCGGGTAAACATACTTCCTCGTATATTGACGATGATATGTGGAAGGAGTCAATCAGTTCCGCCGGTATTAAGCAAATGAAGTGCCTGCTTAGTGGAAAGTGGAATGAAGATCGTTGGGAAGAACTATTAGAAAGATCAGAAATCTTTGTCGATGAAAGTGGACTGCTTCAAGACTCACTTAGATTAGAACTACTAAAGGAAGTTGAGAAGATAATAATGCAATCAGATCTTAATGTAAAACCACTTTTATGTTTACTAGGTAAAAGTTTAGTTATTGTGCCAAAGAATATAAAAAATAGTAATAATTTAGATTATAATGCTTTAATTGATTCCTTACAAGATGCAGGTTTTGATACTGTGAAAACAAATGTGGCAAAGCTATTTTGATTCAGATAATGTTTCATGAAATGTTGACAACGGCTGTAAATCCAATGGACTGGAGTCCAATAAAATCGCTCCCTTTAATTTCAATGTTTCACAAAAACCATGCCGATAAACAATAGCTCCTTGGCCATACTCATTGACATATCGGTCTACTTGTTTCTGGGTTTTCTTCCTAGGAAATCTAAGATCTGCTCCAAAAAAATGTTTAGCATCTATCCAGGCACAAGGAATCCCATTGATTCTAACATCATCCAATAATAATAGGTCTGGTGTGATTATTGCACGTCCTTCAGATTTTTTTTGTTCGTCGAGTAATTCCTCCTGACGTCGGAATCTGACATCGAGTGAACTGAAATAATCGCATAAAATATCTTCAAAAACTTCAGCAGCATTTTGTGTTTCTGATTGATTAACTGAACTTACACGATCAGCGGATTCTGCAAGTTCGAACTGTTCCCTATCTCTTTTATTCAATTTACTGGGTGCCTTAAGAGTCTCTTTAATTTTATTTTTCGACCAGCCTCTTCCAGTTAGAATTGCTCTAAATACGTTAACAGGTGGGGCATCGAACCTAGTCGATAAAGATAAAACGCTTTCACCTGAATCATATCTTCTCTTCAATTCATTAGCGCGACTCATTAACCTTCCATGTGAATAAACACTTTTTTCTTGATTTAAAGCGCTTCTAAGGGAAAGAGATTGTTCTAGAGTGATATCTAGCTTCTCAATTTTTTTGGCAATTTGATCGACTCTTTCTTCTGGAAGAAAGCCAAACTCACCAGGTGAACAAACTAGTGGGCTGGCTCTATCCTGAACAGATTTGGGGACTGCATTCAGCTTCCAATTAATATTGACAATTTTTGCAGGAGGGTCGATATCTTGTGTAAAACCCATTGGAGGAGGGTCGGTAGTAAAACGAGATAAAGCACGCTCAACTGCTTCATTATCGCCAGTACCCTTTACTGCTGATGAAGTTTTATTTCCATTAGAACGGCGGCGGCGATTTCGGCGCTTTGGCCTCTTCTTACCTTCTTCTCGGTCACTCAATAATCAACCCAAGTGAAAGAGGAACATGAACCCACCGATAAAGATTAGAGAAATTAACTCCTAAATGAATGCGATTCCAGGATTAAGAGGTGAAGAGACTCGAGCTTTACCTGCAACATCATCTCCCTCGCCGACATCATAAGAAAATACGGATTCGATTGATAGGGCTTTTGCGATAAACTCCGCATTATCGTTAATAAATTCTGACTCATTAAATCTTAAATTGATTAAGCATTTTTCGGCTTCTGTCCAGGTGTTTATCTTACCTCTAATTTTCTTATTCCCTATAGTAAATGATTGCCAAGTTTGAATAACTTCTCCACGTAATTTTTCTAATCCAAAAATTTCTAATGATTTAAGATAATTCATTCCATTTTTCTTAAAATCAAAATTCTCGGCGGATAAAGAAAGAGCACTAATGGCAATATCATTCTTCCATTTAGGAGATGTTTGAATTATACACTTAGAGAGAATGCCCTCTGAATGCCTACTTGCTAATCCTTTTACATTCCTAGAACTATCAATTAAATCTCTAAGATATTCCTCTTTTGCAATATGAATTATATCATCTTCAAGTTTACTAACTTCTTCGATAATATATTCACTCACCATTCCTTGGCCGCCAAGTTCTAACCAAAATTCTTCTGCTATGTGCGGAGTAGCTGGTGCCATCATTGGAATCCAATGTCTGAAGAAAATTTCCGCTGTTTTCCTATCAGAACCGCCTCTTCTCCGATACCACTGCCAATCAGATAACATCTCAAAATGACTGATCATGACACCCTCTCTGAGACTGACTTTTTCCATTGCTGATTTCCACTTCGCATGGTTTATTCTCATTTTAGATAATAACCAAGAGTCAATTATATTAGATGCATCTGTAAATGATCTTGAAGATTTGAATGCATCAATAATTGATTGCATTTGCTTATGATTTGAGATTATAGCATTATCAGACCAGTCCATTCCTGCCTCCGGATTTGCTCCGTACAGTATGAATAATCTGACCGTGTCTGCACCATATTCTTCGACCATAGCCCCAGGACTAACGGTGTTTCCTAGAGATTTACTCATCTTTGCCTGTCTATTTACAAGTAAAGAATCGCATGTAGGACATTTGTCTCCATTTCTATCGACATGAAATTCAATATTACATTCGTTACAAAATGGTGCTGGAGCATTTAACATTCCTTGGCAAACTAATTGACCGAATGGTTCGCCAATACTGTTCATTCCAAGATCTCGCATAGCTTTAGTGAAAAATCGAGCATAAAGGAGATGCATGACTGCATGTTCAATTCCTCCGATATACAAGTCTACACCATCTTTCATCCAATAATCGGCTATTTCTTTATCAAATGAATTACTCTTATTGCCTGAATCCGCATATCTGAAGAAATACCAAGATGAATCATAAAATGTATCCATAGTATCTGTTTCACGCTTTGCTGATTCTCCACACTTAGGGCATTTTACATTAAGGAAATCATTATTTGTTGCTAGAGGATTACCGCTCTCATCCCAACTAAACTTAATATTCAAG
This sequence comes from Euryarchaeota archaeon UBA439, assembly GCA_002497245.1. Lineage (GTDB taxonomy): Archaea > Thermoplasmatota > Poseidoniia > Poseidoniales > Thalassarchaeaceae > MGIIb-O2. The sequence continues at coordinate 78,352 of DANB01000027.1, read as the reverse complement.
GGCAACTTAACAGGTAAATCAGAAGTAGGGACTGGAACTACTCCACAGCTTTCACAATGTAACATTGGTATTGGCGTACCCCAGAATCTTTGTCGGCTTAGTAACCAGTCTTTGAGTCTGTATTGTACTGTTCCATATCCTGAACCTTCCGATTCAAGGACATTAATCACCTGAGCCTTTGCTTCATTTCCAAATAATCCATCAAATCCATCACGTGAAGAGTTTTTCATATATCCAAGAGAATCAAAAACAGGATTTTGTTCAATTGCTTCCTCATCGAGGCTAGGAGAAAGAACTGGTTTGATAGGTAAGTTATATTTCTTAGCAAAATCATAATCTCTTTGATCATGCCCTGGAACGGCCATTACAGCGCCAGTACCATAACTAGCCACAACAAAATTTCCTGCATAAATAGGAACTTTTTCTCCATTTAATGGGTTAATTGCAAATCTACCAAGAGGAACTCCTTTCTTTTCTTTGAGCATATTAATTCTTTCAAATTCTGACATTTTAGCACATTCATCACGAAGATTGCGCCAATCTTCTTCATATTCAGTACCTGAAACAAGTGACTCGCAAAGAGGATGTTCGGGAGAGAGAGTTACAAAAGTGACGCCGAAAATAGTATCGGGCCTAGTTGTAAACGCGCCAATTACAGAGTCGTCTCCAAATACTGGGAAGTCGATATGTGCACCTTGCGATCTGCCAATCCAATTACGCTGCATGGCTTTCACGTTCTCGGGAAAGTCTATATTTTCCAGTTCATCTAATAATTCGTCAGCATATTCAGTCATTCGAAGAAACCATTGCGCCATATCTTTCTGAATGACTTCTAAACCACATCTCCAACAACGATTATTTTTTACTTGTTCATTTGCAAGTACTGTATCACAATCAACACACCAATTTACAGGTGCGAATCGTCTTTCTACAAGGCCAGCCTCATAGAATTTAATGAAAATTTCTTGATTCCAACGATAATATTCAGGTGTAGAAGTAGCAAATGTACGATTCCAGTCATAAGAATAGCCCATTCTTTCCTGATCTTTACGTATCATAGCAATATTTCTCTCTGTTACATCATGAGGATGGCCTCCCTCCTTCTTAGCAGCATTTTCAGCAGGCATTCCA
>DANB01000027.1:39898-76925 GCA_002497245.1 Euryarchaeota archaeon UBA439 | reverse complement strand
TTCAGCAGGCATTCCAAAAGAGTCGTATCCCATTGGATAAAGGACATTCTTGCCCATTAATCTTTGAAATCTGGCCATCGCGTCCCCAATAGAGTAATTTCTTACATGCCCCATGTGCATATTTCCAGAAGGATAAGGGAACATCTCGAGGCAGTAGAACTTAGGCTTTTTAAGATCCATGTCAACTGAAAAGATTCTTTCATCTTTCCATTTCTGTTGCCAAAATTCTTCTATCTGATGCATGTCATATTCCATTGAAACACTTCCTATAACTTTCCTCAGTTAAGCAATATCATCAAGCGAAGCGTGATGATTATTGAAGATCTATTTTCTCCAGTTAATGAGTTCAACACCTGATTCACATGTGTCGACTATTAGAGTTTGATATGAATCCTCTCCTTAGAATATGAGCCGGTATTGCTATGCAGTAGGTTCACTTGCATTCACTATAATGCTTGGCGATGGAGAGTTTGATATTCAAAAAAGTGAAAATGGAATTGAAGTTTGGGTTACTCAAATGGGTAATTACATGAATATGAATACAGCATGGATTAATCGCTCTACAGGAACTGTAGCAATTGTTGACCCTTTTGATTCTGAGAGATGGGTCTCAGCCCTAAAAGAAGAAGGATTGCGGCCTACTCATTTACTCTATACACACACGCATAGAGATCATGTTGAGGGATATAGAAAAATGATTAGTCTTGTACCAGAAGTTGAGGTTTGGGGACACGAAGACGCATCCGTTTCAGGACTACTATCATTTGCAGTTTTTAAGAAAGTAGATTTTACAAATAAATGGAATAATCAACCCAACACAACTATTCAGTGGAGTTGTGGAGGGATAGATCTTGGAGTTACACATTCCCCAGGGCATGCTCCAGGACATGTCACTATACACGGACACGGGGTTTATCATGCAGGAGATTTACTATTTACAGCACATAGTGGAAGAGTAGATTTACCAGGTAGTGATCCTTTAGCACAATGGAATAGCATACTTTATGCTCGAAAATTACTTCTAAATCTGCCTAAAGAATGGCGATTAATACCGGGTCATCGATATGACTGGATAGATGGCACTACTCCAGATTGGGTAAGTATTGAAGATGCTTTGAAACATAATTTTTCACTTAATTCACCCGTTTTACAACAATTGGAGGGAAATTAATGGTTAAAATAGAAGTGAAGTACGAAGGTGGATTTCGATGTATTGCAACTCATATTCCTTCAGGAAGAGAACTAGTAACAGATGCTCCTTTAGATAATCATGGTAAAGGAGAGTCCTTTTCTCCCACCGATTTACTAGCTACTTCTATGCTTACATGTATCATGACCATTATTGGAATTAGAGCGGAAAAGAAAAAAATAGATGTTTCAGGTATGTTGGGCAGTGTAGAGAAAACTATGTATCAAAATCCAAGGAGGGTTGGGATGCTAGAAATAAAAATCAAACTACCAAAATACATCGAAGAAGAAGATAGAAAATGGTTAATTCAAGAAGGATGCGAATGCCCTGTATGTCACTCAGTGAATAAAACAATGGAAGTAAAAATTAATTTTCAAAACTAATGAGTCTTGTCGAATCTCTCTCTAGAAATCCCGAGCTTGTCAACTATCTCATTTGTCAATCCTTTTTTGACTGAACCTTCTCTTTCTAATGCAGAAACTGTGGCCAAAACTATGCTATTAGTATCTATCTCAAAGAACTTTCTTAATTCTAGTCTATCATCAGATCTTCCAAAACCATCTGTTCCTAGAACAATAAAATTACCACCGACCCAACGTTGAATCATTTCGGGGACTGCTGTAATATAATCTGAAACTGCTATTGTTGTAGTTTCATCTCCGAAACATTCTGAAACATAAGGAATTTTATTCTCCTCTGGATATAGACGATTTGTTCTTTGAGATGCTAATCCTTCCCTTCTCAATTCACCGTATGAAGTTACAGACCAAATCTCAGAGTTGATTCCTAGGTCGGATAATTTCTCAGATGCTTCAATCACATGAGTTAGAATTGGCCCTGAACCTAAAAGTCTAACTAAAGGCCCTGAATTACCCCTCTCTTCGGATAATTTGTACGCACCTTTGATGATTTTTCCATCAACACCCTCTGGTTTTGGAGGCTGTCTTTCGTTCTGATTATAGAGCATTATATAATGGAATACATCTAGATTTTCACCCCACATCTCATGAATTCCATGTTGGATAATTGTGGCTAATTCATATGCATATGCAGGATCCCAAGAACGACAGAATGGAACTGTACTTGCATGAAGTAAAGAATGTCCATCTTGATGTTGTAATCCTTCTCCATTGAGTGTTGTCCTCCCTGCTGTAGCACCCATTAAGAAGCCGCGGGCACGAGCATCTGCTGCTTGCCAAATTTGATCATTAACACGTTGAAAGCCAAACATAGAATAAAAAATGTAGAATGGCAAAGTAGGAGTCATAGCATGAGAATACGATGTTGCAGATGCAATCCATGAAGCTATGGAGTTTGCTTCAGATATTCCTTCCTCTAGAATCTGTCCATTGACTGCCTCCTTATATTTCATAATCATTTTGTGGTCCACAGGCTTATATTTTTGACCAGAAGATGAATAAATACCAAATTCACTGAATAATGGATCCATCCCAAATGTTCGGCCTTCGTCAGGAATTATTGGGACTACTTTTTCTCCTATTTCTGACTTCATAAGATTTCTTAACAATCTAACAAAAGCCATTGTAGTAGATACTTTCTGGCCTTCTGGGGTACCATTGTCAAATTCAGAATAAGTTTTCTCGGATGGAAGCTTGATATTGATATCTGGGGATTTTCTAGAAGGTAAATATCCACCCAGTTTTTCTCTAGTAGAATGTATATATTCTAACGCATCCGATTCTTCATCTAATGAATAAAATGGACTCTGTTGTAGCTGTTCATCATCTAAGGGAATATTAAGACGATTTCTGTAAGCGATTAGATCGTCAATATTCATTTTCTTTTTCTGATGTGTAGTATTTCTTCCAGCAAAAGAGTCTATGCCCCAACCTTTGACTGTGTGTGCCAATATCACTGCAGGTTTGTCGGATTCTAATGCAGCATGATAAGCAGCATATATTTTCAGTGGGTCATGCCCTCCTCTTCTTAAATTAGTAATTTCTTCATCAGAAAGTTTCGAACCAATTGAAACCAACTCCTCGGAACCAGTGAATAATTCTTTACGGAAATCTGATGGTGAAAGTGTGCTCATTCTTTGGAAATCTCCATCGTTTATTTCCTCTAGTCTAGAAAGTAATAATCCATTAGTATCTTGAGAAAATAAACGGTCCCAGTTACTATCCCATAGTACTTTGAAAACATCCCATCCCGCTCCTCTATAGAGTCCTTCTAACTCCTGGATTATCTTTGAATTACCACGTACGGGGCCATCTAGTCTCTGAAGATTACAATTAACCACAGTAATCAAATTATCCAACTTTTCTCTACCTGCGACCGCTATTGCAGCTATGGACTCAGGTTCATCCATTTCACCATCACCCAAGAAAGAATATACCGTACTTTGCGATGTATCAACTAAATTTCTATTTGTAAGATATTTCCAAAATCTCGCCTGCATGACAGCAGCTAATGGCCCTAATCCCATCGATACAGTAGGATATTCCCAGAAATCCTTCATTAAACGAGGATGGGGGTAAGAAGAAAGCCCGTCAAGGAAGGCTTCCTGACGGAAATTAATTAATTGTTCACGAGTTATTCTGCCCTCTAAGAAAGCACGAGCATAAATTCCTGGACTGCCATGACCTTGGATGTAAAGTGCATCTCCAATTCCATTGGATTCTTTACCTTTGAATATATGATTGAATCCAACTTCGTAAATTGTAGAAGAGGAAGCATATGTCGAGATATGCCCTCCGATTCCATCAGTTCTTCTATTTGCATCTGACACAATTAAAGCAGAGTTCCATAAAATAGCATCTTGTATCTCTTTCTCGATTTCCAGATTACCGGGGTATGCTACCTGATTATCCCAAGGAATAGTATTAACATAGGGAGTATGGGATGCTGGGCTTATTTCTACTCCCAAGTCTTGGGCTTCAGCCAGTATCTCATGCAACAATAATCTGGCCCTCTCAAGACCTGATGAATCAACCACTGAACGTAATGATTCTAACCATTCATCTGTCTCCTCTGGATCTATGTCAGGTAATCTCTGATGAGGATTATTGCTTGACATTTGACCACTCTGCCCCTTAGGGGGCAGACTGGCGAGTATACAAAGGGTTTTGAATCTTCATAATTCTAGTCTATTTAGGACCTGTTATGACTAAATGACAATGATGTAAGGTCCTAACGCCTGCAACCATCACAGCAGAATCTCCAGAGATATTTCTTTCGCCATTCCAGTTACTAACCGTATGTGATACAGTATTAACTCCTGCTAAATTCATAGGATCAACTTTCAATTCAACTATTACCTCTTCAATCTCACCTAGCCATTCTAATGTCGCATTGATTGATTTCTTAGCAAAACCATGTCTTTGTTCGGAACTTCTTACCCAATATCCTAAATTCCATTTAGCCTCAGTTGTTCTTGTAATATTATCAAAACCAATAAGGCCCAATAAAGTATCATCCCATGGCCTAATCATAACCCAATGATGCATTAATCCACTTCGTCCCATTTTTTCTGTTTCTAACAAAAAAGATTCTATTTGTTCTAAAAATGGCTTATCTGGATTTATCCATGGCATGGCCCGACTTACCTCAGGCCATGTTTCTTCAAATGCTTCTAATAATTTTGAGCTGTATACAGCAGAAGCTGGACGAAGAATTAGCCCTTCATCTATCATAATTGATGATGTGGCACGTCTAGACACGAATCATCCGAAGAGGTACTAAGGCATGACTTCTGCGGAACAAGATTCTCAAAGCTAAGGTCTTAATTTCTTCTTTGCAGACATTAAATTATCATCATTAGGTATTAATTTAGAAGCATTTTCAAACATTTTATCGACTGCTTGAGGACGCCCTATTCTCTGCAATAATGCTCCTATAGGGTAAATTAATTTAGAACGATTACCAAGATGTGGACCAACTTCATCGAGCAAGACTGTTGCTTGAGCTGTATCCTTAGCTCTGGCAGCTTCCATTGCTGACTTTACCTGTAAAGCAACATCCCTATCTGTCCATCTTTCTTGTTGTGGCCAAGGCCAGTAATTTGGTTCTTCTATTGGTATTGAAGACAGTATCTGATCTGCTGAAATGATTGGAGGAGGGGGAAGAGGAGGGGGAGGCATTGGTGCCAGAACATCATCATTAGGAGGAAGTGGGGGAATTAAAGGAGGGGGAGGGACTGTTCTTTCTATGGCTGGTTCCGGTTCTGGTTCAGGCTCTGTCTCTGGTTCTAGTTCAGGCTCTGGTTCTGGTTCTGGTTCAGGCTCTGTCTCTGGTTCTAGTTCAGGCTCTGGTTCTGGTTCTAGTTCAGGCTCTGGTTCTGGTTCTGATTCCGACTCTAGTTCAGGCTCTGGTTCTGTTTCAGGCTCTGGCTCGAGATCAGATTCTATATCCAAAAGTGGCTCAGGTTCTAGTTCATTACCTACTGGTTGTACTAACTCAACAGGCTTGTAAGTTATCTCTTCAACATCTTCAACTTCCTCTTCAGGAATTTCAAACTTAGTGACAAATTCGGGAGCATCTTCAGGCTTCAAAACATAATCTTCTTCATCATCATCGTCAGAAGGTTCGGGATTATCTACAGTCAAAGCAAATGATGGGTTTTTAGAAACTACTATTCCATCGTCACCATCATATTGTTGAACATCGATGGTTACATCATCAATTTGGAAAGTTGTCTTGGACCAATCAATTATTTCTTCTGACTCTTCTTCATCGAAATCGGCTAATAATTCATCAAAGAGATCATTTGTGACTTCTTCATTAGGGCCTGAATCTTGTTTAAATGAAGGTTTTTGAAGCTCATAAAGACATAATGTACATTTTACTGCATCCTCTTCATTCTTATGTTGACAGGCGGGGCATACCTGCCCCTTATCCTCCGTATTTCTCCAATTCCGGAACTTATCGAACACCCTGCATCCCCTCAGACATTCGCACTCGACAAAACATACCGTATAATCCTCACGTGAGAAAGTGTAAATCAATAAATTGAAATTTCCTGAATATACACTAGAAAGCGTGATGTGTGTATTCTCTCTGCCACAATCATGAGAGGAGGTTCAGATTTACCTCCTGTCAAATTTAATAGAAGTCAAGATCATCACGAATTGTATCTAAATCTCATAAGATGGGAACTAGATGATGAAATGCAAAATGTTCGAGAAAAATTACAAAATTGGAATAAAAAAAAGCTCATTGAGAATGGAATATCGCTATTTGATTTAATAGGTAAAAATGATGGTTGGTTATTTGGACAAAGAATTGTTAAATTTACTAATAAAAAAAAGAATAATATGGGATTTCATCGCTTCAGACAGGGAGATATTGTATTGATCTCAAGAAAGGATCCTCTGAAAGAAACTCCTCTAGAAGGTACTATCTATTCAACCTCTAGAACTTCAATAAAAATTGTATTCTCCGAAACTCCTAAAGATATTAGGAAACACACTTGGAGAATTGATAAGGGAGCTAATAGAATTGCTTTCGATAGAATGAGAGATGCCCTAAATAGTGTTTTTGATGAAGAAGGAGGAGTCCCTCTGAGAGAATTATTGTTAGGTATGGTCCATGATCCCTCCGGTACTGCTGGTCTAATACCAGAGCTTGGAGGAGTTAGAGGGAGAACGACTACTTTCGCTCATGATCTAAACCAACCTCAGTTAATTGCAGCGAAAGCTGCTGTTGAAAGAAGATTGACATTGATTCAAGGCCCGCCGGGTACTGGGAAAACCCATACTGCTGTTCGAATTTTAGAATCTTGGGCAAAAATGGACATCGGAACTATACTCGCAGTTGCTGATTCAAATGTAGCAGTTGACAATTTACTCGAAGGGCTATTAGCACGAGGAGTAAGAGTTGTGAGATTAGGACAACCAGTAAAGGTTAGAGAGAAATTAAGAATGGCCACAATGGATGCAAAGATGGAAAATCATCCATTAAGAAGAGATTTAGATACTCAATTAGAACTCAATGAAAAACTGAATAGAAGAATCAGTTCGATGAAAGGGAAGGAAAAGGGCTTAGCTTATCGAGACATCAAAAAAGGATGGAAAGAGATAAGGAGAATTGAAAATCAAATTCGAGATGATATCTTAGATAAAACACAAGTTGTTTGTTGCACATGTATTGGTTCGGGGAATGAAATTCTAGATGGAAGAAGATTTCCTCAGGTATTAATTGATGAAGCAACACAGGCCACAGAACCAGCATCATTAGTAGCATTAACTAGAGGTGCAAGACAGGTCGTATTGGTCGGAGATCACAAACAACTACCACCAACTGTAATATCATTTAGAGCCGAAGAAAAAGGCCTGAGAAGGTCTTTATTTGAAAGATTGGTTGGTTTAGGAATTGAGCCTTTACTTTTGTCTACACAGTATAGAATGCATCCCGCAATCTCAAAATTTCCTAATCAGCATTTTTATTCAAATAAATTGAATGATGGCGTGAAGGCCGAAAACAGACCGTCTCCTGCCGGTTTACTTTGGCCGGATTGGGATAATCCTGTTGCGTTTATACCGGTTGATGGGGGAGAAGTTGTTTCTCCTGATGGAACATCTAGAGAAAATCCAGCCGAAGTTGCTTGGGTTATTAAAATTCTAAATGATATATTGGAGGCTGGAGAAATAACGAAGAAAGATATTGGTATTATTACTCCTTATGCTGGACAAGTAAGGGCGATTCGTAATTCAATGAGTGAAAAGTTAGATGATGTTGAAGTAAAAACTGTTGATGGTTATCAAGGAAGAGAGAAGGAGGTTATTATTTTCTCATGTGTAAGATCGAATCCCGAACAAAATATAGGTTTTCTATCCGAAATGAGAAGATTGAATGTGGCCCTGACCAGAGCGAAAAGGGGATTAATCGTTATTGGAGACCCTTCAACATTACGTGGTGATAAGAATTGGCAAGCGTGGCTAGAGTATGTACGCGATAGTAAGTTTGAGGCGTGGCACCTCTTGGGAATGAACTGAGGCGATACTATGAATGATCATGATGCTCCTATTTCTATCAATAAAGGTGGCACTACACTCGCTAAAGCATTGGTCTCTGAAGATGGAGGTCATTGGCCTGTTCCAGAAGGAACAATATTAGCATCGGGAGTGAGGAGAATTACTTCATTTATTCTAGATACTACAATTGTAAACACAATTCTTCTATTACTTTCTAAAGGGAAAATGATTAATGCATGGAATCTTACACTTTGGACCTCTTCAAACTTTCATCACGCACTAGCTATGAGTGTAATTATCCTAATTTCACATTGGTTGTATTGGAAATATACTGGTTTATACTATTCTCGGTCCTTTGGTCAAAAATTAATGGGTCTGGCAGTCTTAGCAGAGGATGGATCTGAAATGACAAATAAAATGTGGGAAATACGTGCAATGAAGAAATTGATATACCTAATTTTTCCTTTCAGCTTCTATTTCGGAGCATATGATTTGGCTCGTATCTCTCAAAGACATACTCATCAGTCGAATGTTGATTTACGTGTTGGTTCAATAGTTGCTCATGCTAACTCATTACCTCCAGCAAATAGAAAGCACATCAAGTAGGGTGATATTTTGGATAAAGTAGTTGAAGGAGTATTGAAAGGAAATTGTGTTGTTTATCCTACATCTACGCTTCCAGCATTAGGATGTATTTTGACTTCTAAATCTCTTGATAATTTATACAACATAAAAAAAAGGCCAAACAATATGATAGTCAGTATAGGAGTTAGTAACTTACAGCAGGCATCTGAATTAGTTCATTTAACAAATGATTTGGAAGATTTTTTATCCGCTTTTCCAGAAGGATCGGTGACTATCATCCTTCCTGCTAAGAAACCGCTGGATAAAAGGCTGGGTGGAGAAAAAATAGCAATTCGTATTTTAGCGAATCCTGTTGCTAAAGAGTTTATTGAAAAAACGGGACCATTAACTGCTACTTCTGCTAATATTAGTGGTTTTGAACCATTGAAGGATTGTGAAATGGCAGCAAAAACACTTTCTTCTCTGGAAAATGAAATCTTATTCTTATCTGGAACATGTTCGGGAGGAACACCCAGTACCTTGATAGCATGGTATACGGTCTGTAAATCACCCAACGGTAACGAGATTGAGGTTTTGAGAGAAGGTTTGGTCAAAGAAAAGGAGGTTCTAGAGTGGTGGAAGAAACGGATCTAAAGCAGTGGAGAGACGCTGGCCATGTTGCAAGAAGGACCTTGGAGGGGATAAAAGATGAGATTCAAGAAGGGAAAACCTGGCTAGAGGTTATTGATTCTGCTGAGAGATTTATCAGAAGGCATGGGGGTCAAGCAGCTTTTCCAGTAACAATTTCTGTAAATGATATTGCTGCTCATTTTACTTCTAGTCACCATGATTTGGCTCCTGAAGGATGGGACAAACCAATGATTTTTGAAAAAGGAGATTTAGTGAAATTAGATGTTGGAGTGCATATTAAAGGTGCTCTTGCAGATAATGCATTAACAATAGAGGTTGGTAATGGAAATAACCATACTGAACAGATAAAAGCTGCAAAAGAAGCAAGAAATGCATCTATAGAAAAAATGCATCCAGGAACTCCTTGGCATGAGATAGGAAAAGCTGCTGAACAAGTAACAAAAGATGCAGGATTTGAACCTATCAGGAATTTATGTGGGCACCAACTAGAAAGATGGAATTTACATTCTGGAACCTCAATTCCTTCATTTTCTTGTGGACCAAACTCTGGTTTCAAAGGAAATGCAGAAGTCGGAGGAGTATACGCAATTGAGCCATTTAATACAACTGGAAGCTCAGGAATGGTGGAGAATATACCTCCATCTGGATCTGCGAACATATTGAGAGTTACTGGAGATGTATCAATACGTAAAGCACTTTCAAAGGGTAAATTAAAACCATTAGGTGCAACTATGGCTAGATACATCGAAGAGCGATATAATACATTGCCATTCGCTGCCAGATGGGCATATCCATTATTAGAAAAGCCATTCCCGAATGAAGATGAAGATTCTTTACAAAAGAAATGGAAAGCTATGACTAAGAAATTAACTTCTATAAGATTCTTAGAAGTTTATGAAGCTTTGAGAGATGTTGATGGAGGAAACGTGGGTCAATTTGAACATACAGTTATTGTTACTGATGGAGGACCTGAGGTGTTAACGGTACTTTAAGGAAAAAAACCTATATTTCTGCTTATTTTAGGCCTTAATCCAAGAAGGATTATGAATTACCAACCCACATCAAACATCGTACAGGTCGTAAGGTTCTGCTGAGTGCATCCCATCCCCTCGCTAATATCTCTCGCCCTGTACACCTAATTATCCATCAGTGTTAACTCTAGTATTGCCAAATATTGTTACAGAAATTACTGAACCTAAAATTAGTAATATTCCCATAGACTGTTGTAATGATGGATCTTCTCCTAAAATCAATAATCCCCAAATTATTGTTAGAACAGGCTGTAAAAGCACTGCAAAAGACGTCTTAGCTCCTGGTAGTCTCGGTAATGCATAAGTTATTGCAATCCATCCTCCAACCTGGCAGCAAATTGCTAGAATAATTAGCCAAGCATGATTGGGCCATTCGGGTTGTAGATTAATTGGTTCGACTCCGAGTGAATTTAAAGGCATAATTCCGATTAAAAGAAGACCTAATGCGGCCCCAAAGGTAGCATCAAATTGAAGATTTTGTGCAGGCGCCATTTCTCTATTCGAATACCTATAAACTATTAAAAATGAAGAATAAAAAATAGCGGCAAAAACACCTGCTATAACTCCCTTAAATGGATCTTCTCCATATGGCTGATCATCCCATATTCCAGATATTAATGCTAAACCTAAAACTACAACAGGTAAAGCAAAAAGTATGGATTTATTTGGTTTCTCTCCGAGGAATTTCCAACTTACTAAAGTAACAATAATTACTTGAGAATTACCAATCATGGTAGCTATCCCAGTCCCTATATAATCAATCGCAGTATGATAACCTACAAAGTCTAGGGAAATTAATAATCCAGCGAATAATGTCAAAAAACGAGACTTTCGGCTACGAGTATCTTTAGAACCCAGAAGATAAATAATCAATATCAAAATAGGTAGAGCATAGGCCATACGAAAAAACGCTCCAGTAACAGGGTTAGTTTCTGAATATCTGTATAGAAGAGGAGCAAACGAAATCAACGTTGAGCCGAATAAAGCTATAATCATATTTTTTCGGTCCTCATTGACCGACATTAATTTCATCTCACTCTGTCGATTTTTCAGAAATCATCTTTTGAAGTTCGCCGCTTTCATACATTTCCAAAGCGATATCGGAACCGCCAATTAGTTCTCCATTAATAAAAATCTGAGGCATTGTTGGAAAATCCGACCACGCACAAATGGATGGGATTGCCCTAGGGTCTGAAAGAACGTCCACGCTAGCCCATTTTTCTTCCAATTGACCTAAGACCATGGCGGCCCTATTACTAAAGCCGCACCTTGGTTGTTCAGGAGTTCCTTTCATAAACAACACAATTGGGTTATTGTCAACTATCTCTTGTAATTCATCTGGGGTCCAATTAAAACTCATTTTATCTACTCCTTATTTTCTCTACGAATATGTACTCCAAAAAATTCTGTTTTTTTCTCAGAGTGAGGGTCAAAGGCAGTGTCAATTATTGACTCTGCTTGTTCAGTTGTCATGCATTTCAAATCTAGTGCGTGAACAATATTTTGAGAAATGTATGGTTTGAAATGATTTAAGATAGGTTTCTGTCTTTGTAGTGGCCTAACTCCTTGGTAAGAATCAGATATTACACGAACATGGAAATGATCCCCGCTACCATGTAAATCAGTAACTTCAATTTTTGCGTCTGGGACTATTTTTTGGATCTCTGAGACCATCCACGCTTCGGTGACCATGCTTCTCTCTAACGTCATTCCTCTTTGAACCTCGCTGATGAAATACTTCAATTTTTCATTGCTGAAGTGATTTCTTTTAGGTTTTCTTCAACTGTTGCATTTTCATTTATGATTCCACTACCAATAACAGCTACATCAATACCCCAGCTCTTTACTAAAGCAACATTGTGATGCTTTATACCTCCATCAATCATTAATTTTGTTGATTTCCCTCCAGAATTAATTTGGTTATCGATTGCTGAACGAAATTCACGGATTTTTGATTCCATCTCTGGCATGAAAGATTGTCCGCCTTTTCCTGGTACTACACTCATTACAAGTATAACATCAAGTTTTGGTAAAAATGGTAGAACTTTAGATGCTGGCGTATCAGGATTAAGCACAATACCTGCTTGACATCCCCTTGAATGAAGACTATCGATAAGATTTCCAGCATCACTTACCGCTTCAATATGAAATATTACGAGATTGACGCCTGCATCGACATATTGTTCCCATGTTTCTTCAGCGTTATTAATCATTAAATGACAATCAACAAAAATTTCCGGACCCAACTTTTGACGGACGCTACGGACTAAAGAAGGGCCAAAAGTAATTGTCTTATTGACTACCCAATTGCCATCCATAACATCAAGATGTATCCAGTCAATACCTTCTGATACCAATTCATCCATCAACTTACCCAACTCACAAAAGTCGGCTGTAAGTATGCTAGGGGCTATCTGCATAATCTATCCTCTGGTCAATACGATAAGCCCAAGGTACTCAATAGTTACTACTAAAGTTATGATTTAAAATAACAAATTATTATTAGGGGCAATTCGAACTCGAAGTTTGTTGGTTGTGAGTATGGGCCGGGTAATAGATGCGAGTGATGCTGAGTTTGATATGGTAACGAAAAGTAGTGAATGGGTTCTAGTGGACTTTTGGGCACCTTGGTGTGGCCCATGTAAGATGATTGCCCCTATACTAAATCAAATTGCAGAAGAAAGAGATATTACAATCGCTAAAGTAAACACAGATATGAATCCTCTTTCGATGGGGAAATTTGGTTTCAGAGGCATACCTGCCTTGGTTCTATTTCATAATGGTCAGGCAGTTGATCAAATGACTGGAGCAAGGCCGAAACCAATGTTTGACCAATGGCTTGGAAAATATATGAATTAATTCAAACCTAATTTCTTAGCTCTCTCGTCAAGAGGTGTTCCGACCTCTCTTAATAATCTGGAACGAAGGGCTTCATGGAGCCACATACCTTCTTCTAATTCTAACATCAAACCTCTTTCAATTAGATCCTTAGGTGGATTGCCATTGAATTTGGAGGCTTTAGCTAAAATTTCCCAAGGAACTGGAGTATCTGATACTGCTAAGAAGGCTAATAATTCCCTATGATCTTTCGGTAGAACATCAAGAATCTCTTCATCGAGGAATCTAAGCCAATCTTGATGTAAAGTATTGCCATATATCTCTAGCAATTCAAGAGCAAGTGGATGCCCGCCAGTTACTGTAAAAATTTCTTCAATCGGTGCGTCATTTGATATTTCTAACTCATCGATCCATTCTTTAATTTCCTCTAAATTTAAACCAGACAAAATCAATTCTTCGACTTTGCCTCTTGTATGTACATCACGACGGTCATAAAAAGCAAGATTAGTCCGTGAAATGAGTAATAAACGCATTTGTGTAGATTCAGATACTTGTAACAATGAACCAAAGAAATTAGCACCGTCTGTCCCTATATTATGAACATCATCAAGAATAACAAGTAACTCTGAAAATTTATTACTCAATAATTTCTTTTCGTCTAACAAATGAGCTGTTAGTCTTCTTCGAAATAAATCGATATTAAAAATTGCTCCTGGTTTAAGCGGAAGAGACTCCAAAATGCCATAAGGATCTGAGGAAATATCATCAGACCCCACTCCCAAACGATGTAAAAGACTGGTCGCTATTCCAAGAGAAGTATCCCATGGCTGGCAAGGATAATACATCGCTTCTATTTCCTCGTTTGAGGCAAAGAGATTTTTCATCCAGAAGGATACAAGTGTAGTTTTTCCACAACCAGCAATTCCCGAAAGAACAAACATAGGGATTTTTGATTTATACCACCTGTTGATTGTTTCCTTCTCTGATGAACGGCCATGAACTTCTCTGGTTTCCGGAGGTCTATTGTGATACGTTGAATGAGCACCGGAGAGTAATGAAATCGAGCCAGGTGAATTGGTCTCCTCAGAACGTATAATTGCACCAAATCTAATATCTCCAAAATTCAATACACCTTCATGTTGAGCATGCATCAAAACTTGCAATAATGTAAGCTCAGTTTGTAATTTCTTAGATGCTTCATCTGCTCTAATTTCAAGCAATTTGCCTTTTTTATCACGAATCAATACCTTCATTGAACGTAACTTTTCGATACGGATTCTAGCATTTTTACGACCCTCATCTGTTAACTGCCATGTTTTCTGGCGACGTTCTTCACCTCTAACTGCTCTAGTATGTTCTGAAACTAAACCTTCAGAAATTAATTCTTTCATAGTACGGGATACGTTTGGTAAATGAAGCGCACATACTTCTGCAATTCCAGGTCGTGTCATTTCAAATGTTACAAGATAATGATCTGCTTGATGATCTTGTTCCCAAAGATGAACTAAAATACGGTCCGATACGGAGACATGGACTCGCATATCACTCGCCACCATGATATCCCGGAAACGATATTTGGCATCAAGAGTTCGGATTATAGTATCATAAATCTATAACTATTCTATAGTAACCAAACATTGAGGATATGGTTCTTGCATTGTTTAATTTTTATGTTTCTGTAGCACAAGAAAAATCTTTCAATCGGAAATTTATTGAAATGATTTTTATTCTATTAATAGTAACAATAATTTCTTTCTTAATTGGCTGGATATTAAGACAATCTTTTGGTTTATGAGATATAATTACTATATAATTTCAGAGAATACCAATCAAAGGGTTTGATTTAAGATAGTTATTCCGGAGAAATATGAATCCTTATGATGAACTATTAGAGAGATTGAAAGATATAGACTTAGTAAATCAAATTGGAGGCTTATTAGGATGGGATCAAGAAGTTCTAATGCCTCCTAAAGCAGCTAAATTAAGGGCTGAGCAATTATCTTGGATTTCAAGAACTGGTCATGAAAAGTTGACTGATGCAAGGATAGGAGAACTACTTGAAATATTGGAGCAAGAAAATAATTTGAATGAAGTTCAGAGAGGGAATGTTAGATTAGCAAGAGATTCTTACAATAAAGCAACGAAGTTGCCTACCGATTTTGTAGCTGAGATGGCTATGCATAAATCAAAATCTCAAATTTCCTGGACCGAAGCAAGAGCAAAAAATGATTTTTCTATATTCAGAGATGATTTAGCAAAAATGGTTGAAATGTCAAGAAAGAAGGCAGATTATTTAGGATATCAAGAAGTTCGATATGATGCACTACTTGATTTATATGAGTCGGGATTAACAGTATCAAAAGTTGACCCTTTATTTGCTGGATTAAGAGAGAATGTAGCACCATTGGTAAAGCAAGTAATTGAAAATGGGAAGAAACCAAAAATGTCTTGGGTTCATGAAAATAAGTGGAGTCAGGAAGGTCAAGAAAAACTTTCACAATCTATCTCAGAGTCAATAGGTTTTGATTTTACAGCAGGTAGAAGAGATGCATCCACGCATCCATTTTGTGGAGGGCCGAATCCTGATGATGTAAGATGGACTACTAGGTATGATGAGTCTGATCCGTTTGGTTCGTTATATGGGTCAATGCATGAAACTGGACATGGTTTATACGAGCAGGGAAGACCAAGAAATCTAGATTTTCAACCTGCAGGTTCGGCAAATGGATTAGGGGTACATGAAAGTCAAAGTCGCTTATGGGAAAATCAAGTAGGAAGATCGAAAGAATTCTGTGAATGGGCATTGCCTATTTGGAAAAAATATTTCCCGGAACAAATGAAAAATGTTTCAGCGGAAGATTTGTGGCGTTCAGTAAATTTTGTGGAGCCTAGTTTAATCAGAGTAGAGGCAGATGAAGCAACGTATAATCTACATATAATGATTAGATATGAAATTGAGAAGAAGCTAATTGCTGGAGAAATAGAGGTTGATGATCTTCCAGATGTATGGGATGATATGTATGAAGAATATCTGGGCATTAGAGCACCTAATAGAACACTAGGAGTTCTACAAGATATTCATTGGTCATTTGGAGCATTCGGATATTTCCCAACTTATACATTAGGGAATCTGTACTCTGCTCAATTACTAACTGCTGCTAGAAAAGATTTGCCGGAACATGACGAGGATATGAGAAATGGAAATTTTGCTCCGTTACTTGAATGGATGAGAGAAAACGTACATTCACGAGGGAGTATAATCACTCCATCAGAATTAATTGAAGAAGCAACTGGCTATCCCCCATCTCCTGATGACTTTGTAGAATATCTACAGCAGAAGGTTGAAAAATTATACAATTTAAGTTCTTAGACAAGGAAATAAAAATGGAGTTAGAGTGAATATGCAAATGAGGCCCATAGAAGATTTAGCTTCATTTGTGAGAGACTTGGATAGTGAATGTACTACTCTGAATATTAATCAAAATTATTTAGTAGCAGGCTCAAAATTAGGTAGAATAAAACTTTGGGAGATAAATACGGGACAAGTAAAATGGTCGTTGGATGTTGATGGGCCTATTTCTGATTTGGAAATTGCTGAGAGAATTTACCTCACTGCCTCTGCAGACTTACATGCGATAGATATTGAAAGTGGATCTTTAGAATGGTCTAGAAATATAGAAGGATCTAGTGATCTTATTGAAATTGATGAAGATATAATCTTCGTAACTTCTTCACTATATGAAATTGAGATTCAAGATTATACAGAAAGTACATTATTCAAATTTAATAAAAAGGGCGAATTGATCGAGAGTATTAATTTTGAAGAGAAGCCTTGGTTTATGAAAAAGCATAATGAAAAGATAGTCTTAGGCATTGGAAGGCCCAGATGTGGATTCTTAACTATAGATAATGAAAATAAAATCTTACATACTCAAACTAAAGGAAATAGTCCTGTAAATATGGGAATTAAAACTAGTAACGGATTCATATTAGGCCATAGTGATGGAACAATCACTAAAATGAATAGCGGAGAATACGAATATATTCAATGTGGAAATGATTCTATTACTGCCATGTTCTCGACTAATATTTCATGGCAAGTGGGAGATTCAAATGGATGGATTTTTTCTTCCTATGGTTGGAAAGTAGAGTTAGATGGGAAAGTTAGTAGCATAGTTGAAACTGAAGATTATATCTGGGTATCGACAATCTCAGAAAATACTACCATACATCTACTCGATAAAGAAAATGGTTCTGTCAAATATAAATTTTCACATAATAATGAAATTCAAATAATGAAGCTATTACATTACAATCTAGCCATATCCGATGAAGAAGGAAAAATAATGTTTTTTGATACCAGAACTTTGAATAAAAGAATTAAATCAAAAAGTGATTCTGATCAAAATATAGATAGAAGAAATTTGTTAAAAAAACGATTAAGGGCCTTGAGAGAGTAAAAAAATTACATCGGAAATATACCTCTAATAACCCTTATTTCCAGTGTACTGCAAGGCTAGGAGAGAAAGGTTTAAGAGCCGCGCCCGTCCCTGAGAACTTTGCTGCTCCGATGGAGGGGTGTGGGCGTACTTGTTACGACCCGCGGGCCACAAAAACCGAGCCTCGAAAAAGAGGCAGTAAAACCGAAGATCGAAAGAGCTTCGGGGAAAAGTCAAATCATCTGTGGATGAAGAGACGACGGGAGAACTGAGATGGGAAAAACCAGACGCAAGGAAGGGGAAAGAAATCACAGAGGTGTACGGAAAACACAACCGAACCGGTAACGGGGAAAACATAAACCGAAGTACAATACTATCCCGAAGAGGTACACTAGCGAAGAAGAGAGAACAGAGATGGGATCAAATTGAGGCTAGTATGTGGGAAAATGAAGAAGAAAAGAACTGGACGCAAGGAAAGGGAAAATAAACTGAATGGAAACACATTGAGAACAAGAGCGGGAAACCGTGGAGGATCAGTACTGAGACGTGGAAAAAACTAGTGAGAGCTAGGGAAAGAAGCGAATACGGATTGAAAGAAGAGATTCCCAAGATTCGGAAAAGGACGAAGAGAGAGCTAGAAGTCTCAGAGTCATCTACCCCAGGAGAGTAGGAACCTTAGGGAACCTACAAACCTGGGACCCTGCGGAGTTAGCAGAGGGTAATGATCCCCCAATGTTCAGAACCCACTGCTAGCTCCCACCTATCGGTTAATTCGGCTCATTTTTCTAACTTCTTTGGACCTGTCATTTCTTCGGGTTTTACCCATTCATTAAATTGAGTATTGTTTAGTAATTCTAAATCTAATGCGCTTTCTCTAAGAGTTAGATTATTTTTATGGGCGTGCTTAGCAATTTTTGCAGCGTTATCATACCCGATATGAGGGTTTAGTGCGGTGACTAACATTAATGAATTTTCTAAGTGTTGAGTAATTTTATCATGATTAGCCTCTAACCCCGATACACATCTTTCAGAAAATGAAATACAAGTATCTGAAAGAATTCTAATACTGTGTAATAAATTATGAATCATCATCGGTTTGTACACATTCAACTCAAAATTTCCTTGACTGCCTCCAATGGAAATTGCAGTATTATTGCCCATTACTTGGCAACAAACCATGGTCATTGCTTCAGCTTGAGTTGGATTAACTTTCCCAGGCATAATACTGGAGCCTGGTTCATTTGCTGGAAGAGATAGTTCGCCGAAACCACACCTAGGCCCAGAACCTAACCATCTGATATCATTCGCTATTTTCATTAAAGATGCTGATAATGTATTCAACGCCCCTGATGCTGCTACAATGGCATCATGAGATGCGAGTTGAGAAAATTTATTCTCTGCACTAATGAACTCTAAAGAAGTGGATTCAGCTATTTTTTTAGCTACTATCTCAGCAAAATCTGGGTGCGTGTTTAATCCCGTACCTACAGCGGTACCTCCTAATGCTAGTTCGAATAAATCATTTTGAGCGTTTTCAATTCGAGATATGTCATAATCTAACATTGAGACATATGCACTAAATTCTTGTCCCAAAGTCAGAGGGACAGCATCCATTAAATGAGTTCTACCAATTTTAACAATTTGTGAAAAATCCTTTGATTTGTTATCAAGAGATTTTCTTAGAGTCATTATAGAAGGCAATAATCTGTGTTGTATTTCTTCTGCCGCGGCAATATGCATAGCGGTTGGAAATGTATCGTTACTTGATTGTGCTCTATTTACATGATCATTTGGATGTACTGGAGATTTACTGCCCAAACGGCCATTTGTTAGTTCTATTGCACGATTTGCAATAACCTCATTGGCATTCATATTTGTCTGAGTCCCTGAACCAGTTTGCCATACTCTTAACGGGAAGTGTTCATTTAGTGAGCCGGAAATAACTTCATCACACGCTGAGGAGATTAAGGCACCAATCTTTGGGTCTAGCTCTCCTAGCTCTACATTTGTTTCGGCTGCAGCCTTCTTCAGTATACCAAAAGCACGAATCATTGCATGAGGCATGGTGTCCTCTCCGATATTGAAATTGATTAGAGATCTAGCGGTTTGAGCACCATAATATCTATCTGAAGGTACTTCCACATTCCCCATAGTATCTTTCTCGATTCTAACTTCTTGATCTGTTTGAGGAATTCTACTTTCAACTTGAGGGGAATATGGTTGAGATCTGCGTTCCAAATACAAAGATTCCTCTATCATCTTTGAGATTGTAGCAGAACGCCCATCGTTCTGTCCTTTGCCTACTTTCTTATCTAATTTCTTAGCTAAATCTTCGGGAATACTGATGCTTAGTATCCTCCTATCTCCTGCTCGGTGTTTTGCCATATTTACCGCGGTTAATAAGTTATTAATAAACTTAAAGTATAAGAGAGCAGTGTTGCAAATACAAAATACAAAATAATGCCTAAACTCTCTCTACAGAGATTATTTGCATTGGAGTCAGAGGTTTATCTCTACGATCCGTGTCTTGGGCTTCTATTTCCTTAACAACAGCCATGCCTTTTACTACTTCACCGAAAACCGCATGATTTCCATTAAGCCAAGGAGTCGGCACTGTTGTCAAGAAAAATTGAGAGCCTCCTGTATTTCTACCAGCATTAGCCATGGAAAAGAGACCTGGGCGATCGTGGCTTTTAGCTAAAGCAGATGGTTCACAACGTATCTGCCATCCAGGGCCGCCCATTCCTGCTTTGCCGCTGTCTGGGTTTTTAGAATTAGGGCATCCTCCCTGAATCATGAAATCTTTAATTATACGATGGAAATGTAATCCATTATAGAATCCCGAATCTACTAATTTTAGGAAGTTGTCAGTTGTTTCGGGGCAGTCATCTGTATAGAGTTGTATTTGTATCTCTCCAAGTGTAGTTGACATTTGTACAATTGTCATGGTTAACCGTAATAGCCTCCATTCATGAGGTTGATGGTGTAGTGTCGTGAAAATACTAATCAAGGAGAAATCTGATGAGGCATCATGAGTGAACTGAGTGGTCATGATTGCCCTCGATGTAATGTGGAATTATTCATAGAGATAAATGAAGAGGTAGAAGGTGTAGATTTATTGATTTGTAAAGAATGTTGGGGAGTTGGTGTTACTGCTAAATCTATGGAATTAGTGATGGCTGAAGGAAGTTTGCTGGATACAAAAAGAGATGAAATAATCAAGAGTAGTGGAGATTGTAAATGTCCAATGTGTTCAACAATAATGGATGAAATTGAGTTAGAAATTCCAGAAAACATTCGTGAAAAAATTAGCATTATAGGCCAGTCGAATTTGGATACAAAGAACGTAATTATTGACTCTTGTAGTAGTTGCCCTACATTTTGGTTTGATGCTGGTGAACTAGATCTTCTAAATGGAATAAAACCGAGATTTAGGGGAGAGAATCGTGACCCAACAAAAGTCAGGCTGCTTGAAGATCAAACATTAACTGAGGAAGAACTCAAAAAGAAGAATGACATTAGAAAAACTCTAGGAATGGTAACTTTAGCTGGCTCTGCCTATGGATTTATGGTTGGGGGCGTCTTCGTGAAAATACTAGCAATAATAATAGGAATTGGGGGGTTGATAGCACTAGTCTCGAGCAATCCAGAACAAGCTCTTGTGAAAGGAACTTGTGAGAAATGTTTGAAGCCTGATAAATTACTTGCATGGAATTGTCAAAGTGGAGGGTGCTGGGCACACATATGTACTGACTGTGAAAGTATCGGAGAAGATCCTGTTGAGGCTTATGCAAAGACTCTGGGCCAGGTTGCCGTTGGGACCGTTGTTGCAGGAGTGGCAGTAGTTGCGATATTTGCAGCGGCTGAGGCTGGCGGTGTGGGTGCTGGAGGATTAGATTTACTCGGCAGTGGAGGCTCAGGCAAAAAGAAGGAAAAGAAGATAGACATGCTTCTTTGTAGAGAATGTACCAAGAGATGGAGAGAAGAAGAAACAGACAGAAAGAATAAGGAAATCAAATGGACGAAGATTAAGAGAAAGACAATCTCTGAGATAATGGCTGATGGTTACTGTAATCATAAGGATCATATAAATGGTAAAAAATGTAAAAGAATAGCTTTTAGAAATGGCAGTTATTGTTATATTCACAAGGAATTGTATTAGTTTATCTTAAGCTACGGTTGAACCCAACATAACATTATTTGGAAGTTCGAGTAAATTTACAGTGCCGTCAGGATCTAATGCTCCAAGAATTAAGAATTGGGATATAAAGCCGCCAGGCAATGTTTTTTCACCTAAATTTATAGCGCCAATAACTAAACGATCGATTAAATCACTTCTAGAATAATTTGTAATTTGAGCGGAGCTAGAAAGTTTGCCAATTATTGGACCAAAATCCACTGTGATTTTGTAAGAAGGTTTTCTCATCTCTGGATAATTATTAACATCAATAATCTTACCTACTCTAATATCCAAAGAAAAATAATCATTCACACTTACATAATCTTTCTTCGGAAGTTTTTCAGGATGGTATGGTAAATTTTCAGAATCAATCTCATGCTGACTCATTTACTCACCTGTAATATCTGAACGTAGCAATAATGGAATCAATAAGACGCCAGCCTGTTCAAATGCTTCTGCTCCGCCTTCCTGCCTGTCAAGGATTGTAATACATGCAACTACATCACAGCCCATTTCTCGCATTCTTTCTGATGCTTTCAACGCGGAGCCACCCGTTGTTGTTACATCCTCTAATAGAATTATTCTGTCACCTTTTTTCAGACTAGCTCCCTCGATTCCTGGCGGATTGCCAGTTTTCCTACCTCCTCTTCCTTTGGCTTCTTTACGGACCATAAATCCACATATTTTGGACTCTTTAGGCGCTTTTGCTATGACAATTCCTGTCAGAGGGACTGCTCCTAATTCAAGCCCACCCACAGCATTAATTTCTTGTAAAGAGTCTATCTTAGAGTGGATTAACACTCCTAAAAGATGAGCGCTTTCTGGATCCATCATTACTGGCTTCATGTCGAAAAAATGAGGGCTCTGACGACCACTAGCAAGAGTGAATAAATCGTCGGGAGAATGGAGATATGCTAACTCTCTAACCTTTTCTATTAAGCGAACTTTAGCATCCAAAACACTTGTCGACATGTTATTCTCTCTAGTATACGGCGAGAGTTAATCGAATGAATGTTACCTCCTTAAAACACAATATTTGACAATGTTCACACTGAATGTTATTGGACGGTGAGTATTCTTCGAGAGTTATTAGTTGGCTAGGGGACGGACATGAGTGAAGTAAATTTGAATTCATTTACGATAGATTCGGAACGTCTTGAGAGAGAACAAGAAAGGTATGAATCGTGGCTAGAAGAAAGGACTGAAAACGCTTATCAAATTGCTTCTATTGCAAAATCTAAAAATTTAGATTTTGAAAATACTATTGAAATACCTAGGGCTTCTGATTTGGCTAGTAGAACTGAAAAATTACTGGAAGATTATTTGGATGGAATGAAAATTGAGGAAGACTTACGACATCTTCTCAATACAACAGATAGGGAAAGTGCATCTATACAAATTGCAGTGGATGTTGCAAGAAGAATGAATGAAGAAACATTAGATATGCAAAAATCAATCGATTGCGGACTCAGAGTTGGTTTAGCTGTATTAACTGAGGCCGTACTTGTTGCACCGCTCGACGGGATAGGAGATGTCAGAATTCTAAATAATGCTGATGGAACTGAATTTCTTTCGATTGATTTCTGTGGACCTATAAGAGCCGCGGGAGGGACAGCACAAGCACTAGGTGTACTAATAGGAGATATGGTTAGAAGAGAATTGGGATTGAATAGATATATTCCAACCACTCAAGAAGTTGAACGTGTAAAGGAAGAATTTGGGCTCTATCGAGTTGGTCTGCAGTATAAGCCTCCTCCAGAAGAGATAGAGACTATTATGCGAGCATGTCCCGTAATGGTAAATGGAGAAGAGACTGAGAGGATTGAATGTTCGGGATATAAAGAAGTTAGAAATATTGTAAATTCAAATGGATCTTATCGGACTAGAATTCGTGGAGGTGTGATGCTGGTAATCGGCGAAGGTTTATGTCTAAAGGCACCGAAAGTACAGAAACATACAGAAAGAATGGATATTCAAGGTTGGGAGTTTATTGCACAGTTTGCTAATAAAAATAAAACAGATATCGAAAATGAAGATTCTTTCAAACCGAGAAAAATAACTCCTATTGGGCGTTACATGGAAGATGTAATTGCAGGAAGGCCTGTATTTGGAGAACCAAATTATCCGGGAGGTTTTAGATTAAGATACGGGCGAAGTAGAATTACCGGTCTTGCAGCAGCAGGCATCAATCCCGTAACCATGGAGGCAATGGGTGGTTTTCTAGCAGTAGGTACTCAGATGAAAATTGAGAGGCCGGGAAAGGCTTGCGCTGTAACACCGTGTACTGAAATTGATGGCCCTACCGTATTAATGAACGATGGTGAGTTTAGAAGAATTAGAAATCTAGACGATTGGAGATTAAATGTTGCAAATGTGAAATCGATATGGGACTCTGGAGAGATTTTGATTGGCTATGGTGAGTTTTTAGAAAATAATAAGAAATTGGTTCCTTCTTCATATAACAAAGATTGGTGGGCATCAGAATTATCGGAATCTCTAGATATGCCAGATAAAGTAGAAAAGTTTGCAGAAATAATCAATAAAAATATCGAATCTTTACCCAAAGGTTTACCATTTAATGGGGCAATAAAGAGAGGGGGCGAAGATCCAAATGAGAGGAAATGGAGGAAAAGAAGTTGGATAACCTATCTTAGAGAAATAAAATTAAATTGGAAAGAAGTAAAACAAATTTCTAATGAATTTGGAACCGCAATTCCTCCTCCATGGAATCTATGGTGGTCAGACTTACCGCTGACATTTATGCCACCATTAATACGAGCAGTTGCTGATTCTAGAATTGAAGACGATAAGATGATAATTCCAAATGCAGTTACTAAATGGCCACTAGAGAACATTGAGGATTTAGAAATACCAGAACAAATATCTAGAACTCAAACCAAATGGACTATGGTTGAAGATAATGGCGTAATTAAATCATCATTGATGACTTTGGGGATTGAACATTTTCACCAAGAAGGCGATATAATAATTACAAAACACTGGGAAGCGCTTCTTGAAGGGCTAGGGTTTGAGATTTACGAAAATAACATAAGAAAATCAGTAGATTCTGAATCCCATATTAACGACAGAGTTACAAAAATTAGTCACTCATTGGAACTCATAATTCGAGAAGAAGAAAGAGTAAGTAGTTTGGAAAAGGAAAGAGATTTGGCTAGAATAGAAGCGACGACTGCTGCTAGACAAGCTGGATTGAATATTGAACAAACAGAGAAAGCGGGGGAACAAGCTGCAGCAAAAATTATCGATAATAGAGCTGAAAATGAAGATGCTTTAATTAATGCGAAAATACTACTTGATGAAAACGATGTTGAAAGAAGTTTGTGGATAGTTAGGAAAATATCTAATCTCAGATGGGAGGATTCGGTCCCCTGTAGAATAGGTGCTAGGATGGGGCGACCCGAAAAATCCGCTAGAAGAGAATTGAAACCATTAACTCACTCATTATACCCTATTGGTGAGAATGGAGGGAGTCAAAAATTACTAACTCAAGCAGCTAAAAAAGGAAGGATTAGGGTAGAAATGTCAAGACGTATTTGTCAAGATTGTGGGAAAGAGTCGCCCAATCTTATCTGCCATAATAGAAAAATTGAAGGGGAGGCAAAAGAATGTGGAGGGAAAACAATTGAAAGAAGGTCGAGAGGTTCTAATTCAAGGAGGAGAAAGGGAGAAAGAACGACTGTCGACTTAGACAAATTACTGGAAGTTAAGAGAAGGTCTCTAGGATTAGACAGGTTGCCGGCACTTATCAAAGCTCAGAAAGAGTTGCTTTCTAAAATACAAACTCCTGAGCCCATAGAGAAGGGAATATTAAGAGGTAAATTTGGAGTTTCGGTATTTAGAGATGGAACATCTAGATATGATATGATTGATGTTCCAGTAACACACTTCAAACCTAAGGAAATTAATACTTCTTGGGAAAAATTGTATCAATTGGGATATGAAAAAGATGTTTTAGGTCAGGAACTAAATAATGATGAGCAGATTCTAGAGTTATTCCCTCAAGACATTATTCCTTCACTTAATGCAGAAGAACATTTGGTTGCTACATGCAAGTTTGTAGATGATTTATTGATTCGATTTTACAAAATGGAGCCTTTCTACAATGTCGAAACTTTGGATGATATTGTTGGTTCATTGGCAATAGGGCTAGCACCACATACATCAGGTGGCGTTTTGTGTAGAATAATTGGTTGGACAGCAGCATCCGCTGGATATGCTCATCCACTTTTCCATGCTGCGAAAAGAAGAAATTGTGATGGAGATGAAGACAGTATCTTGATGTTGATGGATGGGTTACTAAATTTCTCAAAACACATTTTACCATCCGGAAGAGGAGGAAGAATGGATGCTCCTCTTGTATTAACTACCAGATTAAATCCAAGTGAAATTGATAAGGAGGCTTTGAATGTTGATTGTTCGCACTATTACACAAGATCATTCTATGAGAAAACACAAAGTCAGCCACATCCGAGCGAATTAAGTAAAGAAGTTGAAACAGTAGAGGCACGCTTAGGGACAATAGGAGATTTACGAGGTTATGGCTGGACACATGAATCGGGAGAATTAGATGCAGGGCCAATAAATTCATCATATAAAACACTGAAATCAATGGAAGATAAAATGAATGGTCAATTATCAATAGGATCTCTACTTAGAAGCGTGAGAGTAGAAAAGGTAGCATCACAAGTAATAGAATCTCACTTTTTACCTGATTTGAGAGGGAATCTTGTTGCTTTTACTAGACAAAAAGTTAGATGTGTAAAATGTGGAGAAAAATACAGAAGAATGCCTCTTGCTGGGAAATGTATTCAATCACATAAATTAGAAATTGGAGGATTATCGGCTAGAAGGGGAGAGGATTCTACAATGTGTGGAGGGAATGTCATACTAACGGTCACAGAAGGAGCTGTCAGAAAATATATCAAAGTAACAGAAGAAATTATTGAAAATTATGGAGTAGGTATGTATACTGAACAAAGAGTGAAATGGTTAACTGAAAGCGCAGATTCTTTATTCAATAATGATAAAGTTACAGTAATGACTTTAACGGATTTTCTATAATTAATATTTGACTCCGATTATAGATAAAACCTTGGCCATCCACTGAAGTTTGATTAATTTCTCTTTGGGATTAGTTGCGCCGGACCATTTACCAACTACATCAGTGCGAGTACCTAACAATAAAATTCTTTCAAGAGGTACACCCAAGGCTATCAAAAAGCAAATTGCTCTATCCCCATCTGTAAATCCACCAGGATTGTACATTCCATCTATCTTTTCCGGTGTTTGATGAGTTAGTACAATTCTTGGAGGGTTTTGTACATTAACTGCTACTTGTAATAGATTTCTCCAAGAGGGAATATTGTCTCCATGTGCATGTAAAATGACTGGGATGCTGCGTCTTACAGCTTCAATTGTACCATCGCCTCCGTCTGCATCACTAACAATACAAACTAGTCTTGACCAAGCTCTTTCGGAAATAGACTCTGGTAAAGATGAAAGTACCCCTACTGCACCATCAGCTGCGACAAACAAAGTAGGACTTTCTAACATAGAGATTATCTCTGATTCTTCTACTGCAGCGCCTAATACTGCTATCTTTGTTTCTCTTAGTACTAACCTTCTTCGGAGATTAGCTATAGTTACGGATCTTTGTGGTCTGGTCCAAACTCCAATTGTAGTACTCTCAACTGTTAACAAGAGTTGGTTAGCACTTTCAATATCAGATTCAAGATTCCAATCAAAAAAATTACGCACATCATCTTGCACCTTAATTAACTCATCATCAAGTGGAAGAAGGTCAATTTCTACGGACATTTGGGTACAACTCCAGTGGAAGGAGTCGGTGAGTATTGAAGAACCCTCGTCGTTCATGGACATAATGTGCCGATGCCCCTAACTAAACCAAGCATCGAAAATGATGCTTTGATGGCAAGATATCCTTTCTTACCTCAAGGCAATAGTTTCCTAAAAACAGTTCTTGAAAAAAATGGAGTTGCGGTCAATGATTTAATCGAAGAACCTTGGCTAGAAGAAGTACGTGCAAGAGGAAGAGTAAGACTCCTTGAATCTGTTATGCACAAAGAAGGAGTTGATTCTGCAACAACAATTGATTTATCATCTGACTTAGGAAAGATGACTGAATCGCTCTCATTCCTATATGCAATGCTTGTTGTTTGTGCTTCATTCAATGAAAGACTCTTGGCGAGATGGGTTGAAGGTGAAGCAAGTAGAGCTGACCAACTATTTGGAATGGATAAAGAAAATTTTATTCTGTTGGCGAAATCATATATTTCTGACATAAAAGAAGTACCGGATAAATTTGGAAGAAAAGTAACTTATTGGATACCAATGAGTGATTTCATAGAACTTTGTCCACGTATTTCTGGCAATTATTGGAGATTAATCAATCGTCCTGTTGAAAACGGTTGGGTCTGTATGAATTCAGGAGCTGGGGAAACTAGTCAACAAAGAGCTGCTAGATTAATCAAAGAAAGAATTCGTGAAGATTTGACGAATAGTTGCTTGGAAAGAATGAATAAAATGGATGATTCATTTGCTGAATTGTTTTCTGATCCTGTAGAAAGAGTCAGTAAATTATTGTCTGAACAAGTAAAGGAAGAGATGCCTATGACTGCAGCAATTAGGGAAGACTGGCCTCCTTGTTTTGAGTCAGCAGTAGCTGAATTAAGTCAAGGAATAAACGTAAATCATACTGGCCGGCTTTTCCTAGCATCTATGTCGCTATCGATGGGGCTATCGCAAGAACAAACTTGTGGATTTTTCATAAATGCACCCGACTACAGTGCCGATACAACAAGCTATCAAATAAATCAGATTTTTGAACGAAAATATACTCCTCATGGCTGTGCGGCCTTGAAAACTAGTGCAAGATGCCCAGTTTCCCCAGGTGATGATCGGCTCTGTGACCAAGAATGGTTAACACACCCATTGAAGTATCTCAAAGCCAAACAAAGGCGGAGGTTTCAAGATAGTGGAGGAATGGTGACTTTGGAGAAAAATGAGGAAAAGTCTCCCAAGGAAGACAATTCTTCATAGGTGTCTTTAGTTAAGGCTCATTCAACGGAGGTCGGTCGGATGGTCAGAACATTAGTTCTAACAGTTGATAGAGACAACGACCTTGGCGTAAAAGCAGCAATTAGAGGGCCGGTGCTTGGGAGAAAACCGACTATTACTGCAGCCATCAAACTTGGAATTGCTGATCCAGAAGAATCAGATACTAATGCAATACTAGGTGCATTGCATCATTATGATAGAATAATGGAAAATATAGATCCTAATGATGAGGTTGAAGTTGCAATACTCACTGGTGATGTACGTGTAGGCCCTCGGAGCGATAGAGCAATTGCTAGTCAATTGGATGAAGTGATTAAAGAATTTCAACCTGATGTGGCTATTCTAGTAACAGATGGTGCTGACGATGAAGCATCAATGCCGATAATTACTTCCAGAATCCGAGTCGAACACCTAGAAAAAATAATTGTAAGACAATCTAAAGGCATTGAATCAACATATTATTACATAGCAAAGGCAATTGATGACCCACGCTGGAGAGCAAAATTATTGGTACCGATTTCTATATTCTTAATGATTATTGGACTGGGGTTGATACTGCCAAATGGCAGAATTCTAATAGGAGTAATGCCATTATTAGTTGGGGTTTGGATTCTTTCTAAAGGTCTAGGTTGGGAAGAACAGTTAGAAAGACTAATGGTAGATTTACGAGATAGTGCACAAAAAGGAATCTTTTCTTCGATGCTATGGGCAATGTCTATTTTCTCTGTATTTTTAGCTGGAATAACTATGTTCCAAGTTTTCTCCGATACAGAACAATTTGGTGGATCTTCTGATGCTCTGATATGGTCAAATGCAATTCAAGATGCTTTGACGTGGTTAGTCGTATCTGTATTTTCATTTGCACTTGCTATTGGAATAGTTAGATGGGGCGAGGGAACTTATACTGGAAGATCGATTATTCTATTTGGAAGAGGTGCAATAGTCTACACAATAGCTGAAGCTTCTCTAACAGTATTGATTAAAATTCTAGAAGGTCAGTCGTATATTGTAAGCTTTGATACGGTATCAAATGACTGGGATCTACCATTATTTACATTGATATTATATTATTTGTTGAAGACAGCTGTTGAATCTATTACCCAAGAAGAAGAAAATATCTCAAATAATAAGTTCTGGGGAGTATAATTACTTCTCAAATACTGACTCTATTCGACATGAGGGGCACATTATTTTAATTGGCCTTATTGGAGGAATTCCGATGCCGACATTACAATGAGGGCATAAAATTGCTTGATTGACATTAGATTGTCTTTCTTTAGCATCTTTACTTGGATCATACGTAAATCTATATCTATGAGCATCACTAATAAATTCCGGAGAACCTTCGGATGAATCATCGGAGGAGACAAAATGGGACTGTTTTTCAGGTACATCAAATTCTAATTTAGAACTCGGAGAATTTATTCCCTGTTCAAAATCTCGAATTTCTTTTTCGACCTCTGCAATAGAAAGTCCTAATTCTCTAGAAATGCGGTCAATCGTTAATTTTCTTTCGTAATCGTCCATACCAATAAATTGCTGTAATATTGTAGCTGGAATTTTCATATTAAGCACCCTTATTTGAAAATGATATTTAATTCACTGAGATAAGCATTAACTGATCATTATTTTGATTTTTTAAGAAATTGTTTAACAATCTCTCCTTCGGCCTTTACCAACTGTTCAGCAACTGTCGATTTGGATAGGCCCAATTTAACTGCTAGATCTCTAATGGAGGTTTTCTTAGGGACTTCGTACCAGCCACTATTATGTGCTAATTTCACTATTTTGTGTTGCTGCAAAGTTGTTGTGGTATTAGAAATGCCAGCGGAATTTCTAGCTCTGACAATTCTTTCTACAGGCATCTGATTCTGGATTGAGTTAAGCACGTTAACCATAGATGATTGTCTTCCAGATAACTGAATAACCAAGCCTGATGATGTTAAATTGGTACCTGAAAGAATACATAAATCATTATTCGTGAAAAAATTACCTATTAACTTAGACTCAAGTTCCAAGATCAACAAATGATGTGTCAAATAGTCAGAAGTCCACTCTTCTAAAATTTCTATTACTGTGATTCCTTCTATACTATAACCAGGTTGTGGACATTGAGAATCTATAGTAATACATTCAACCATAATTCTCAAATTATCATTAATTATTCCAAGACTTCCTCTGTAATCCCAACTAACTGATTCGAGAGCCTTCTTGACGCGATTATCATGAAGGATTGAAGACGGTGAACATTCAATCCGGACCGCTCGCATAGTGGTTTGCCTCATACTCGAGTGGCCCCCAAAGGTTAAGAAAATAATTGATAAATGATTTTCTAACTTTCCTCTGAGAATTGGTTCTCGTTTTGTACAATTGCGCGTGCTACTTCGGGAGAATATCCTACTTGTTTCAGATCATGCATTCTCTTTTCCGAATCATCCTCTTTCCAAACACCTTTGTTGTTCCTTTCTATTATCTCATCTGTATAATCAGGCGCTATTGGAGATTTACGACTCCTTTGTACTAAAACTAGACCTGATAATAAAACGATTATAATACTAAAAATACTAGCAGTAATAACTGAACTGGATGATAAAAATTGAGTTATACTCATTTCGACATTAGTGTCTTCAATAGAATCCATACAACCATCACGATCTGCATCGGTTTTCTTATTCGATATCCAATTGACTAAACCGTTAGGACAATTGTCTCTAGAATCTGGGATCCCGTCTCCATCGTCATCATCATCTTCGATGTCATCGATGCAGCCATCATTGTCAATATCTAGACCACTGGAAATACTATTAGGACAATTGTCGAAACTATCTAAAACTCCATCGTTATCATCATCTGCATCCTCATAATCATCATGACAGCCGTCCTGATCGACATCTTCTAAGATCGTTGAAACCCAATCAGATGTAGGATTATCTTGACAATTGTCTAGGCCATTTTCTATCCCGTCATTATCGATATCCAGATCTTCAGAAGCATCCAAACAACCATCATCATCTAGATCTCCATCGGAACCTCCATGATTAGAATTCATATCACTTTTAACACAATTATCTTCAGTATCTAAGAATCCATCATTATCATCATCAAGATCTTCTAGAGAATCATTACATCCATCAGAATCCCAGTCATTCAATGCAGTAGATGCCCAACCAGATAAGCCCATGGAACATTGATCTAAAGTATCTGGTACTCCATCATTATCTCTGTCGTCATCCTCAGTTGAGTCGTGACAACCGTCTCCGTCTTGATCAGTAGCTGGACTAGAGATCCATAAAACTAGGCCTTGAGGGCAGTTGTCTTCTCTATCGCTAATTCCATCATTATCATCATCATTATCTTCAAATGTATCATGACAACCATCATTATCATGATCAAAATATAGATCCTGCCATGAAGAGTGCCCGGATGGACATTCATCATTAGCATCTAAAAATGGGTCATTATCATCATTATCGTCCTCATCAGCATCTCGGCATCCGTCTCCATCATTATCTTCAGATAGACCGGCCCAATATTGTGCTCCAGAAGGACAAAAGTCCTCGCTGTTCAATACGCCATCACCATCTAAGTCTAAGTCCTCAGTTATATCGTCACAGCCATCATTGTCATCATCTAATATTTCTCCAATTGTACCTGTTGGACATAAATCGTAATCATCAAGATATCCATCATTGTCATCGTCTAAGTCTTCTGATGAGTCCCTACAACCATCGCCATCATAATCGTTAAGCATAGACGATTGCCAATTTGACTCTCCGAATTGACAAAGGTCGTGCTCATCAATTATTCCATCGTTATCATCATCATCCCAGTCCTGATTATTGATTAGATTGATCTGGATTAATTTTGTAACAATAGCTTCTTCTTTGGTTGAAGACTGTACTGAAATTGTCAATAAGAACTCTTGGTCTTCGTTAACCTGTGCTAATGTGGGGGCGCGAATAAATAAATCAAAATTATTCATTTGATTTTCAATTAGAGTTGTTGTATGTTGATAATTGCCTGCAAAACCTGCATCAATAAACCAATTTTCTGGAGTTCCTTGGACATCAATAATTACTATATCAGATTCTCCTGGCAACTGTATCGCATTAATTTGATAATTGGTGTTAAATGATTCGGAAGGTAAGAAGCTCAGTTCATCAGGGTTTGCACTAATTTCTACATTCCAGACATTTTCTGACCAAAGACATACCTCCCATTTTTCTTCTTCTTGGGATGTATCAAGACAATCATCTGTTGTCCAGATAATGTCACGATTTGGCCAATTGAAGTTAACAATCGGTTGAGACGATGATTGCACATTATTACCAAAGATTCCCATTAAGTTGTCTGAGCTAGAAGCAATAATTCTAGTGTTGATAACGCCATAAGCTTCGGTCAATGTTTGACCCACTGGAAGTTCACCATCACTATTTAATTGTGGAGAATTAATTCTTGTCCACCTTAATTCAACTCTTTCCTCATCAGTGATTTCGTTCTCTAAGGATTCAAACCAGGTAATATGAACTGAACCATCATTATCAAAATCAACTCTTGGATTTGCACCATATGTCATATCTGATCCTGGAACTGCTGAGTTAGTAACAACGGCTACTTGACTCAAATCTAGACCGTCGTGCTCACCATCAAGTATTCCTTTCTTGCTCAAATCAATCTGCATATAATGTAGTTGAGAAGGAACATCATGACCTGGCATGGAATCGCGTCCATCCACCCATACAACATGGATATTTCCTTCTTCGTCGACATTAACTTCTGGATTTACCGACCAGCCATATCCATTAGTTAGACGAGTGTCGTTAACTAATACAAAGTGCCCTATTGTACTCCAGCCGAGGCCATCTTGCCAGACATAATCCAGACCGGGGCCGATATCTTCAATATACTCGCCAGTATCTTCATCGACACTAATCGCAGGCATTCCGGCGGTCCATCCACTTCTTGGAGAATTGAGAAGTGAATATGGATTTAAGACGGTCATGAAAGTCTCAGTCGAGCCGCTCCCAGTAGTTAGAGATACAATCTCATTCACTAGAGCATTCAATTCTTCAGTATAATTTGCAACTGGAATAACCACATCATCTATCCAAGCAGCATCAAGTCCGGAACTGACGCTTCCATCTTTCACGTACTTCCACATCAAAGTGTGTTGACCAAGGGATATAGGGGTTGTAAAATTACCACTTTGGGAACCCGACCATTGAGCGATTTGAATTCCATCAATATAGAACTTCAAGAAATCATAATTTGATTCTGATGAGACATTATATGAAAATGATACAGCGCCATCGGCCATTATTCCAACAAATTCTAAATTTGTGCTCTGTCCATCAGAAATATCTCCTGATTGGGCAGAATAAGTGCCAGAAATAGGAGTAGAAGAAGGATTTACTTGAGATACATAAGAATAGTCGGCTGACACAGAGGTTCCTCCGTCTCCATAGGTATCGTTAAGGAAGATGGTGTAGTTACCCGCACCAGTGAAGCTTACCAGTACCCCACTGTAATGGTTGTATACTGAACTGCTGTTGAAGGAAGCTATGCTTCCATCAGGAAGAATAACGTCCATGCTGAACTCAGAAGCCCAGTTATCCACATTCACCGTCAGATCTACAGTCTCTCCGGCTGGCTGTGTATAGTTACATGAAACTGAGTAGAATGAGGGGTTACCGGCGGTGCCTCCAATATCGCAAAGATTCACATTAGAATATACTAATCCATTATTTGCAGATTCTACAGACCAAGGTGCATTAGAAGTTCCAGAAACAGCCCATCCATTTGTCAACATACCACTTTCGAAGTCTCCCTCAAAGTTAGCCATGTTATTAGATGGATAGAGATACATTTCGCCGCCTGCATCTTTAGTCCCCCAAGTTAAATCATCACATGTTCTTTGTTGTGTTCCAACTGTGGTTCCGGGGCATTGTACCAAATCCATCATATGAGATCTTACCATTGTGTCTGAACCGCCTGCTGCAGTAGATGGACCATATGCCGATGTTCCTGCTATGGCAATAGGAATTATGCCCGCCTTAGTACAGGCGTCGTGGGCTTCGACTATTGATTGATTATCATCTGATTCTTGTGATGGATCGCCACCAAATGGCCCCTCATCTGAAACAGGTATTATCAATCTTGTAGCATTAGGATTCCATTGATGATCATTCGTTGTTGCAGGATTGCCAGGTATATTTCCAGCATTATCTCTCCAAGATAAGCAGGCCCATGTAGATCCTGGCCCCCACATTTCACTATTATACCCCCAATCAGAAGGAATATTGTAACTTGTACCATTAAACATTACATCACTTAAAGCTCTAATTCCGCCCGATGTATCTGTAGAATTTTGGCCTAGAGATAGGTCTCTTGGGCCATCACCATAACCGCCTATTTCATATGCATCTTCACAATTCTTCTGGCTACTTGCAAAACTCATTTGACCACTTATAGCATAAAGTGTCTCAAGAACAGTAATGCTTGCTGATTCTAACATAGGCTTTACTCCTTGGAAATACTCTCCACTACTCAGATTGCCTCCATAAAAGACTGCGCACATATCTAACCATTCTGTAGTCATAGAACCTGAAGAATCGATTAAACCAACATATTCTATTAAACTGCCACGCGTATCTTCCCATACGACAATTACCGTATTATTTACCCCCATAGAAATCGCAGGACTACCTTTGTAACCAATTGCTGGAGTAATTATTGTATTACTTATCATTGTAGATAATGAATTAGAACCTGATGTATTGAATGCAAACATTGCATAATAAATTAGTGATGCCCCAAAAAATGTACTTTGTGGATCGTAAGTATCGACCCAAACTATGTGAGTCGCATCGAAAGAATCGATAGCAATATCTGGGTCGTTTCTCACTCCCGTTCCAACCGCTACTGTGTACTCAGAAACAAGTGTCATTGAAGCAATGTCTCCAGCGTCCCCGTCTTGATCGTCTAATGAAGAGTCGATTATTGTGTAAAGAATTTCAAGATCCGTAATAGCCCAAACAATATGCGTCCTATAATTAGAGTCGATAACTAAAGACGGGCTGGATAATGCTGTTGTAGAGTTATTACCCACAGCCGTAGCATCTATGAGTACAGTATCAATTCCACTTGTTGAAATTAAAGCAAAGTATAACTGAGGGTTCGTTCCATTTTCTATCCATACAAGATGTACTCTCTGGGAATCGTCCATTACACCAATTACTTCAATTGGATTGGATGCATTAAGATTGGAAAGTAGAGTAGATGTTGATGTGTCATCAAGTGTCCCATTTGCAGTATATTGTATTTCTTGCTCTTTATCTAAATCATTAATTGACGAAGAGAAACTAGGTGCCATCACAGAAAAAATCATGACCAAAGTCAGAGCAATAGATAGTCTAGATTTATGCCTATTTTCTATATTGTTAACTATTGGTGATTTATTATCTTTCATTATGGTGGAGCTACGAACCATGTTTCTTCGAGAGGGGTTGATATAGATAGTAAGGTGACCGGACAGGTCCAAAAATATCAACTGAGCATCGATTTTTATTTGTTTTTCATACTTTCTTTACGTTTGATATATTCCGAATAATTACCTGGCCAAACCCATAGGCTACCATCTCCAGGGAGTTCCCAAATGGTGTCGCATATTTTATCTAAAAACCATCTATCATGACTGACGGTAATTATTCCTCCATCATATTCTTCTAGAGCATATTCCAGAGCTTCTTTGGCATCTGTATCAAGATGATTTGTGGGTTCATCTAATAATAGCATATTATTTTCTTCAAGAAGGAGTTTTAACATAGCAATTCTTGCTCTTTCTCCACCACTTAATTTTTTCAATTTGGTATTTACCATATCACTTGTAAATTGGAATTGACCAAGCATCGCTCTGATATTCTTATATTCCATTCTGGGCTTCAATTGCTGAATTTGTTCGATAGGTGTTTTCTCAAAATCAAGAGAACGATGGTCTTGATGGAAATAGCCTATTTGCACCCCTGGCCTGACATCTATCTGGCCTGAATCCAATTCTAGTTCACCAATTATTGTTCTCAGAATACTAGTTTTACCTGCACCATTTG
>DANB01000027.1:12233-39606 GCA_002497245.1 Euryarchaeota archaeon UBA439 | reverse complement strand
TAGTTTTACCTGCACCATTTGGTCCTACAATGCCTATCTTTTGTCCACGCCTGACTCCAACGTCGAGACCGTGAAGAATTGGCCTTTTCATGCCTTCAAAACTCAAATGAGCTTTATGGAAATCTAGTACCTCGAGGCTAGATTTTTCTGTTGCCTGCAAAGAGAAATTAAGCATTCTTCTCTGTCTTGGCTTTATCGATTTCAACCATTTTAATTCACGCTCTGAACGCATTATCATGAAATGTTTTTGAGATATTGATTTGTCATATTTGTTATTGCTTTTCATTGACCTCATAGCGCCTTTTAATCTCTTCAATTCTTTCTGTGTCTTGTCAATTCTATCTTCTAAAGTTTGAAGGAATAATTCCTTCTGTTTAAGATAAGAGGTATAATTCCCTGGATAACCTTTGGAATGCGCGTCCTGAATCTCAACAATATTGTTGCATACCCTATCAAGAAAATATCTATCGTGACTTACTACCAATAAAGCTCCTTGGAAGCTTAGAAGGAATTTTTCTAACCAGTCAAGTGTTTGTAAATCTAAATGATTGGTTGGCTCATCTAAAAATAACAAGTCTATTTCTTTTAAACCAACCAATTGTCTGGCAAGCGCAACTTTAGCCTTTTCACCACCAGAAAGAGATGAAAGTTTTATTTCCATAGGATGATGATCTAAATCTAAAGCTTTCAATATCTCTTGGGCATGTCCGGCAACATCTCCTCCACCAGAACGTGCCATCAACGCTTGTAACTCTTGATATCTTTCCATTGTTGGTTGCCATTCACCCTCGTAAAATGATGGTTCTGCCATTTTTTGTTCAATGTCTGTAATCTCATCTACAAGTTCTTGAAATTGGCGCCCACGACGATTTAGTTCTGCACCCAAAGTTGCATCTTCATCTAAATCTCTAATTTGAGTTAAAAAAGCTAGGCGTAATCCTGGTGCAAAAGTAATATCCCCCATATCCTGATCTTGATTAGAAATAGTTCTCAATAGCGTGGTTTTACCTGCACCATTGTGGCCTACAACTCCTATCCGATCGCCTTCGTCAATTCTTAGATTGACGCCTTCTAAAATTGTTAATGGACCAAAGGTTCGATGGATTTCTTCTAGCCTTACCAACTCTCGGACCATGGTACTCCGGCATACAACTTATTCAAGTGCCCATCGGTCGGAAATATGTAATTTGAAAAACAACTAATTTGATTTAAGAGCATTAATTCGGTTTTCATCGAGCCTCTCCCATTCAAAATGGCCTTCTAAATCTGAGGGACGACCAAAATGTCCACCCGACGAGGTTATACTATAGCGAGGTTCATGTAATTTTAAATCACGTACAATAGCAGAAGGTCTGAAATCAAATACTGAGATTATTTTTTGTTCTAATTCTTTGTCACTTGTCAATCCAGTACCGAAGCTATTCACATGCAAACTCACAGGTTGTGAAACCCCGATTACGTATGCGACTTGAATTTCGCATCTTGTTGCTAAACCTGAGGCTACTATATGTTTGGCTACCCATCGAGAATAGTAAGCAGCCGAACGATCTACTTTCGTTGGATCTTTGCCGCTGAATGCTCCTCCACCATGACGCCCCATTCCTCCGTAAGTGTCAACAATTATCTTTCTACCAGTTATTCCTGCATCGGAATATGGACCACCAGGATCTGCGAATCTTCCAGTTCCATTAACTACAAGTCGATATCCATTTCTTAGCCAATGAGAGGGAATTGCATGTTCAACAATATGTTTGCGAATCTCCTCTGTGATATACTGATGTTCTAATTCTTCACTTCCATCAAATCTATCTTTAAGTTTGGAATCATGTTGTACAGCGACCACTACTGTATGTACGTGACTAGGTTGCCCAGAATCATCGTATTCAACTGTTACTTGGCTTTTCCCATCAGGCCTAATCCATGGAATCTCATTATTTTGGACAACCATGTCTAATCTACGACATATTCTCTGTGCTAAAGCTGCTGGAAGAGGGAAGAATCGTCCTCTCAATTCTTCTTCAACCTCCGTTTCTACACATGCATAACCGAACATCATTCCTTGATCTCCCGCACCTACATCATCATCAGAATCTCCATCAACTCCTTGAGATATATTGGGAGATTGGGTAGTGATGTGTACCTGAACTTCACACAACTCCTGACTGGTTGCATCCATTCCTATCTGATGAGAAGTGTATCCAATCTTTGCTGCCGTATCTCTGGCAATTTGTTCATAGTCTGGAGGATTTCCAGATAAGCTTACTTCTCCTGCTAACATTATTACTGCCTTTTCTGATTTACCTTTGACCATAGTCTCAACTGCTACTCTTGACATTGGATCAATGGAAAGGCAAGCATCAACTATAGCATCAGAAATAGCATCACAAACTTTGTCTGGATGACCTGCTGAAACCGACTCTGAGGTAAACAGCGTAGTCATAATTGAAGACGGGAACGTTTCTCCTTCATATCTTTTCATAAATTAACTTCTGAAATAGAGATTATAGAGAATTATAATATTTACATTATTATATTGTATGAACAACTAATACAGAACATTGACATATAGATTGCTTTCGGAGAATCATGGACAAGGAAGCTGAAAATAAAGTCGAACCATTTGGTGGAATACAACCAAACAAAGTACCTGAACGATCTGTAGATGGGAGACCGACTATTTACACTTATGCAACATGTCCGTTTTCCTTGAAAGTCAAGTCTTTATTGAATTCAAGAGGAGTTGAATTCTCAAACGTTGAAGTCGATCCTATGAAGAAAAAAGAATTGAAATGGTCGGATTGGAGAAAAGTGCCGGTCTTTGTTGATGTAGATGGAACTCATGTAAACGACTCAAATGATATCTTACACTATATTGATGAAAAGCATGGTAATAAGTTCCCAAGAGAAGGCGAAGATGCTGAACAAGATAAGTGGATGAATTTTTCAAATGATATCTTAGGAAAGAGTATTGTTGCTGTGATTTACAAAAATTATCGTACATCATTACACGCTTTGGACTACGTAACTAAAGTAGATAAATTCAGTCTAAAAGATAGATTTGTGAGCAAATGGATAGGCGCTATTGTCATGCGAATGATTGGTCGAAGTAGAGCAAAAATGTTTGATCAGGCTCCCCGTGCAAACTTACAAACTCAATTAGATGCCATGTCTTCAGGGATAGAAGGTGACTTCTTTGGTGGAAAAGCTCCTAATGGTGCTGATTTTGCCAATTATGGTATTCTCAGATCAATGCAGGGACTGAATGGATTTGATATTGTCGAAGGCCATAATATAATCTGGCCATGGTATAATAGAATGAATATTTTGGCAGACGTCTGAATCAACTATTTATTCGAA
The DNA here is from genome assembly GCA_002497245.1 of Euryarchaeota archaeon UBA439. Taxonomy (GTDB): domain Archaea; phylum Thermoplasmatota; class Poseidoniia; order Poseidoniales; family Thalassarchaeaceae; genus MGIIb-O2. Next base: position 36,249 of record DANB01000027.1, on the reverse strand, counting down.
TCTGTACTGGATGTTCTTTGATTATTCTAGCCATATTGGCTTTACCCATCCAACCTGAAATTAGAGTATTTTCTGAATTGACTTCTACATCAATAACTAAAGCTTCACGATAAACTCTAGCAATTAATTCAACTAATTCTAAATCGCCTTCTTTCTGTGGAGGATTGACGCTAATTCTCACAGGAGGACCGTGCAACATCGTCATAATTCCTGACCTTAATTCGTCTATTCCTTGGCCACTGATCGCACTTATTGCTATAGATTCGAAGGGACTGTAATAGTGTACTATCTCTTTGGCTTCTAGGATTTTTTCATCTGTACAAATATCTATTTTTGTAAGAACTACAATTGTATTATGACTATTGCCGTCATCAATTCTTCCGAATAATTCTCTACGCGATGTTGCAAGTTTACGGCGTATTTCCTCTGAATCATCTGATGCATCAACTAGCAGCAATAACATATCACAAGATAACGATTCTTGTAATGTGGCAGAAAAAGAATCTAAAAGTTCTGCAGGAATATTATCAATAAATCCAATTGTATCTACCATCAATATCCTAGGCTGATCTGCCATTCTTCCGACTGTAGTCTCAAGAGTTGAAAATAATTGGTTTTTAATTAACACCGGTTTGCCTGAAAGAGCAGAAAATAAACTCGATTTTCCCACATTAGTATAACCAGCTAATCCGACAGTCAGAGCTCCCGATTTCGATCTCTGTCTTCTTCTTTCTAAAAGTGAAGAGTCCATCTTCTTCAATTTACGCCTAAGTTTTGCTATTTCATGTCCAACAGCTGTCATAATATTACTCCAACCTGTCTGCCCTCCTGCACCAAAACCTAAACGTTCTCCTGTGTTTTCACGATGAATCAGTTCTCTTAAAATCGATCGATCGGCCAATAATCGAGCGATGCGAACCTGGATTCGAGCCTCGACCGAGGAGGCATGTATTGTGAATAATTCTAACAATAACCTCACTCTATCCCAAGTTTCAATTGATGTTAGATCATTAATATTAACTAGCTGACTGGGTTTAAGATTGCTATGTATAAGAATAAGATCCACATTTTTCCAAATGTGTCCTTTTCCCGCCATCTTTAACTCTTCTGAAATCTCTTGTAATTTACCAGTTCCAAGATATGTATTCGAGTTTGGTTTGCCTTTTTGTAACACAATATCTACAATTTCTATACCCATTGTTTGAGCTAAAGATGTCAACTCTTTGGTATTTTTTTCTCGAGTAAGAATTATGGCTTTACGTCCAAAATGAACACTTTGAGATTCAGATGTATTAACTCCACCCATGCCCGCTAATAAAGGAACATCAGGTACTGGGTCGCCATTCACAAAGATCGCGTAACAAGAGGAAACATATGCGTTAGGGTACTCGGATGTCCATGGAAAGCGTTTCCACGACCTTGATAATAAATGGTTCACGTAGCCATATTGAAGCACTCCTAGCAGGAATTTCGGCCGATGACCCTGATACATTTGAAGCAAAAATTATAGAAAATAAAAACAACTATCAGTTGAAGATTCTCGTTTCAGGAGAGAATTTGGCCACTGTTCGAAGTACTGTGGATGATTTATTAGCTTGCCTAGGTGCTATAGAATCTACTCTAAACTCACTTTAACAATGATTTCAGGAAGATGCTGAGATTGAAATATTTCTTATTTTATGATAAGATAATAGTAAATTGGAGATTCGGACGGTTGAAGTGATATGTTAGATTCGCAATACTGTGATGACTCTTCCTCACGATAGGTCGCGACTATTGGTAGACAATGGAGTTCCTACCAAAATTTTTTCCCAATCAATAGATCGTTGGATTGAAACGATGTTAGCAGATGATGTTAGTGAATACGATGTATTTGATAACTTAGTAAAAGCAAAAGTGATAGCGAAAGAAAGTGGAATTATTTGCGGACAATTTGTAATTAACAGACTTTTAGATAACCATGCCTCAAATTGCTCATATCATTGGAATATCAATGAAGGTGATTCGGTGAAAGAAAATGAATATATTTTACAAATAAATGGGAAATCCTCTGAAATCCTAAAAGTGGAAAGAGTGATGTTGAATTTATTAGGAAGGCTTTCTGGAATATCTACTACTACTTCAGAGTGGATATCGGTCACCAATGATATTCAATTGGCTTGTACAAGAAAAACTGAATGGGGGATTTTAGATAAATGGGCTGTCCATATAGGAGGAGGGTTGACCCACAGACTATATCGGTCAGATGCATTGATGTTAAAAGAAAATGATTTTGCTTCCGTTAGAAAAATTGGTGGAGATCAAAACGAGGCAATAAAGGAGTTGGTTTCAAACATAGATTTAGAAAAGGATTCAAATTTTACTATTGTGGAAGTTCAGAATATAGATGAAGCCGTATTAGCTACTAAAACTTGGTCTGAAAAACAGAAGAACAATTCTACAACTGATTCTGTAGTATTATTACTAGATAATATGGGTCCTTTGAATGCTAAAATTGTAGGGACTGAACTGGAAAAACTTGACCTGAGAAAATGGTGTATTTTGGAAGGTTCCGGCGGAATAACAAAAGATAATGTGGCTGAATGGTCTGTTAGTGGCGTAGATCTAATATCGACATCAGCAATTAATAGAGGAGTAAAATCCCTAGACATCTCACTAATAATTGAAGGAGGAGTTTGAGATGGCAAAAATTCCACAAAGTCATCCTAGAAGAAAATCTTTGATTTCTAGAAAAACAATTGTTGAAGCAACAAAAAACGGATTACTAGCAGACTCTGCAATGATTGCGCATGGAAGAGGAGAGGCTTTTGATTATCTTCTAGGTGAAAAAACAAGTGATATAGCAGAACTATCCATAAAAGAATCCGCTGCTAGATTAAAATTAGCAAAAAATCCTGTTATTTCTATAAATGGTAATACTGCTGTTCTAGCTGGAAAGGCTCTAATTCGAGTTGCTGCTGTTTTGCAATGCCCTATTGAAATAAATATCTATTATAGAACTGAAGAAAGAATGGAAAAGCTTTATGATTTTGTAAAATTGCAAAGACTTAATGTTTCAAAAGAAGAAAAGCCAAAAAATTGGGCAGGGAATTGGGAAAAAACAGTAATGGCAGTTAAGATTCTTGGAAGAGAAGAGGATGGAAGAATTGAGGGTTTAGAAGGACCCAGATCAATATGTTCAGCAGAAGGAATTGAAAAAGCAGATGTTATTCTAGTTCCGCTTGAAGATGGCGATAGATGTGAAGTATTGGTTTCCTTAGGTAAGGAAGTATTAGTCGTAGATCTAAATCCACTTTCTAGAAGCGCCAAGATGGCTACTGTGACTATAGTAGATGAGGTTTCAAGAATGGCAGATTTGTTGTTAGAATATGTCATTGCGAATACGTCGAAAGAAGCACAATGGGATAATGATGCAGCTCTAAAAGAATCTTTAAGAATTATATCTAATAATGCTAACAAATAAATTAGAAAGTTTCTTTCAATAATTTCTCGCATCGGTTGGCAATTGCTTCACCGACATCACTAGTTGATGCATTTCCTCCCAGATCATAAGTTACGCAACCACCTTCAGCAAAATGTTCTTCCATTGCTTGCATTAATATATCTGCACATTTGTCTAAATCGGAATCATTTTTACGGAAACCAAGGGCTTCAAACATCATTTGTAGTGATGAAAGAGTGGCCATAGGATTAACTGTATTTTTCCCTGCATGTTTAGGTGAGGACCCATGCACTGGTTCGAATAACATGTGCTTTGGTCCGAGATTCGCACTTCCTGCCATACCCATACCTCCTTGGAGGACCGAGGCTAAATCAGTAGCAATATCTCCAAACATATTTGGTAGAACTACAACATCCAACGATTCAGGATCTCTTATTAACCACATTGTAAAGGCATCAATATACGCCTCATTAATCTCAATATCGGGATATTTCGCCTCCGCTATCTCATGGAATATTTTTCGGAATAGTTGACAACCACGTGTTACATTAGATTTGTCGACACAAGTAACTTTCTGTGGCTTTCCAAGCTTCTTTTGGCGGTGTTCTGCTAAGTCAAAAGCAAATTTAATGACGCGTTCGCTGCCTATTCGCGAGATAGGCCGAGGGTCCCAGGCCACCTCACCATCTAATCCAGGAAACTTTTCAATTACCATTTTCTCATCTTTCTCACCTATTGCTTTCTGTGACATACGTCTCAGTAACGAATGGTACAATCCTTCGGTATTCTCTCTAACCATTACCATATCTACAAGGTTCGGATCCCATATGTCTTTGTGAATTCCATGTACTTTATGTTTCACGCCTTGGAATAACTTAACAGGTCTAACATTAGCATAGAGGTTTAATCCAGAACGAAGGCCTAGAATCACTTGTCCTCCTGCAAGGTCGCCATTTGGAAGACGAGCGCCGGGCCAGCCGATTGCGCCGAGAAGTATTGCATCTGAATCATCTCGACAATGTTCAAATGAACCTTCAGGCCATTCCCTACCTGTTTCAAGATAGTATTCCCCTCCACAAGGAATTTCTGTAATTTTGAATGAGATTGGGCTATTTTTCTCAAATACAGACAGCACGCGCATAGCCTCGGCCATGACTTCCTTACCTGTTCCATCCCCCGGAAGTACGGTCAGTCGATACTCGGTCATGACGCTTGGCAGATGCTTTTCCTTCATCAATCCAACTATTCGACAATTGACAATTGTTGATACGATACTTGATAGAGGTCCACTACAAATCAGATGGCATGGAACACAGTTCCGATGATAGTGAAGGGAGTCCTCGAATAGACGTCAGAACTTTGCCGGATTCAATTGCAGAGCTATGGGAAACAATGCTCAGACTTGATCCTTCTTGGGATATATCAATGTGGTTGGATGAAAGGGCTAAGGAAGAATTACAACTTATTGAAGGTCAATTGGGAAGAGAAAAATTACGTCTAGAACAACGTCTACATCGATTGGAGACCTTAGCAAAACGACTCAAGAGACAGAGGGAAGTGGCTGAAGGAATTATGCGGAAAGATCCGCATCAGAAAAATCTATTCGATATCTATGATAATGAAAATAAGCATGGTGTTGAAATAGGAAAAAATGAAGATAGTGTTGAGGGTTTTCCGGCAGTTGACTATACAAATCTAGAGTTCGGAGATGATCCTTTACTAGCAATTGTTTCAGAACATATTATTCACGTAATGGAGTTATTGAATTCTAAGGGACTTACTTCCGTACACTTTGATTTATTATTACAAGAATTAAGTGAAATTGGAATTAGAGATAATGAAGTTGATGAGGCAATAACTTGGCTTTTGCAAAGGCAGATTATTATTGAGCTGGAACAAGACCATTTTGCTTTAGACATATAAAACGATAGGTAAGAGACCCCGTTTTGAGCCGACTCCTTCAAAGAGGGAACCCTTGTCGCGACCTCTGTATTTCTATGGTTAGTGACGCATCCGGTTGGTACGCAAGGCTTGACAGAGAGTGTTCAGATAGGGTTGAACAACTAAACACTTGGTTAGATTCGTGGGAAGAAGCTACTCGCCATGGAATTCCAATTGCAGCAACTTTACCAAATCATTGGCCGACTTTACCGGCTGGACTTCTATCAGACCCTGGTGCAGTTCTAGATCACCTATTAGCACGGAATGAAGCAGAAAGTGATGGGAGGTCTCCTAGAGGCGCTTATGCCACTCCTGCTAAATTTGCAGAATCTATACTTTCAGATGAATTAAAAGACACAAAAGAAGAAGTGTCGAAAGAACCGTCTGCCGCACTCTCTCTTTCTGCTTTACCGCCTAGTTTCAGAGCATATGCTCAGAAATTTAATCAAGATGTTACAGAAGAAAAAGATGAGGGGTCGAATAATGAAAACAATGGCCTACAAACACGTACAGGCATTGCAATACCTTTCGCTGACCCATCAGTAGGCGCAGGAGTTTTCGCCGCTAGACTAATTCGAATACATGCAGAAAGGAGCGAAAAATTCACTCCTGCGGAAAGAAAGAAGGATACGTTACTTTTACTAAACGGTTTTCAGATGTTAGATAATTCAGAAGTTGCAATCAAATGTGCTCGTAGAAGAATACTAATTGCTCTTTCAAGATGTGACTTAGTTGACTTAGATGGAAATGGAGATTCCGGAAAAATTGGACGAAAAGAAGTGGAAGATATTCTAGAAAAATCTATTCAATCCGGAGATGCTTTGAGAGGAGAGTGGCCATGGGATGAGAAACCTGGGCTGCTAGTCTGTAGACCTCCATGGTTGAGAATAAAGGATAGGTTTAGAGGACATCCAGAAGGGAGTGAACTGAGAAAAGAATTGTCTAGACAATTGAGAAATACTACTAACAAAGATGGAAGTAGAAGATTTTCAACACTAAGAGGTAATGTAAATCTCTATCGCTTATTCTTAGAGAGGGGGGTACAACTTGTCAGAAAAGATGGGAGAGTAAGGATGATTGTCCCAGACTCACTGTTACGAGAAAAAAGCAGTATTCCTCTTCGTAAATTGATGGTTGAGAAAAATAGATGGAGTTCTTCTTGGTCCTTCCCTGAGAATCAACGAATCTTTCCCGGCGTTTCACAAGGTGTTTTAGTTATAGGTATAACAAAAGGCGGAGAAACAGAGAAGATGACTAGTTATGGCCCTCTACATACTAACGAAATTACCCCACAAAATGGTTTGGCGAAAAGTGTACCTACTTTTGATATGGTTAGAAAATCGTGGAGTTGTTGGACAGATGGAAATTGGTCAGTACCAAGGATGCCTAGAGACGAGTATGATAGAAGGAGAATTGTCAGAGCTATTACTGAATTGGCAGAACAACCAAAGCTTTCCGAAGAAAATAATTGGTTAAATCCTACAGGTAAGCCTATTCGAGTAAGGGTAGGAGAAATCGATCAAACAAATTGGTCAGAAGAAATTACTGATTGGAAACCTGGCTCAAGAGGTACTGCTTTCATTAGAGGAACGCATTTCTCTACTAAAGGTGATGATATTAGTATAATACATCCAGCATATGTAAGTGGTCTAAAGGAAGATTCTGTTCAAAGAACACAAGCAAAATGGACTGGTACGATTAGGCCTAAAGGCAAACCAAGGCTTGCTTGCCAGGCTATTGTTAATGCTCAATTAGAAAGAAGATTGAGATGGGCTGTAGTTCCTTCTGATTGTGTTCTAGGAAACTCAGTAAATTTCTTAGAATTACCGGCTGAAGTAATGGAAAGGATTGCAGAAGAACATGGTTCAGTAGATAAAGGATTGAATTGGTTGGCAACGCATCTAAATTCAGAAACATTGGATCTTTGGTCTAGAGCATGGGCAGCTAACAACAATGTCAATAATTATGAAATTGAGAATCTTCCATTCCCCAAACCGAATAAAATACGTTCAATAGTAATGCAGTAACGAAATCCGGAAGAATGTTTTTCGGTTTCCGGTAATTATTTTCCTTTCTCCGGTTTTAATGACTGAGAAATACCAAACCCATTAATACATACGCTTAACCTCGGTGAAACCGTCTTGCGTCGCAAAGCAAAGAATTGAAGGTTTGTAATATGGGAATATATCCAAAAATTGGCATCACAGGATTACCTAGATCGGGTAAGTCCGCAGTGTTACAAAAAGTAATACAAATGGTGAAGGATGAAAGAAAAAATAATTCAAGGAAAATGTACAAAGACATTATCGGAGGGATCCAAACAGAAGCCATAATAGAAAATGGCGAAAGAGTAGGATATGCCTGTGTAGATGTAAGAACTGGTGAAAAGGGGGTTATCGCGCATCGAAATATAGACTCAAGAACTCGTATTCTTGGATATGGAATTGACCCGACGGAGCTAGATAGAGTTGCAGTACCTGCAATACTTGATGCACTAGATGAATGTGAAGTCTTAGTAATTGATGAAGTTGGTAAATTTTCAGTTGAAAGTGAAGGATTTGTTGCGGCTGTTCGTGCTGCTTTGGAATACGATAAACCAACTTTAATGACTTTGCATAAAAAGAGTAGGCATCCACTATTGCAAGATATACGAAGAAGAGATGATGGTAGGGTGCTAGAAGTAACTCCTGTCAATAGAGCTCTGCTACCTTACAAAATTCACAAATTATTGGAGTAAAATAATGCATGAGATAATATATGTCCTCCGAAGGTGATTTTTTGGATTCGCCAGCAAATAGAGTTCAAAGAATTTTAATTGGAGTTATTTTATCGTTCTCACTGATGACTGCTTTAGCAATATCGGAAGGATTGATTCAAATATTTGGTTGCGAAGGCAGCGACTGCATAGAAGAAAATAATTTAGCATTGATATTTCCAATGATTCTTTTCATTAGTATTACTTTGTATTTATTATTACATTTTTCTAAGGGAAAAGAGCATGAAAAGGGTTTTTTGGATAAGTGGATTAGCCGAGAAACGGAAGAAGAAATGAGAGTTCGGCTCAAACAAGAACAACTAGAAGCCAGTGGTGATAATATGGGTTCAGGTTGGTCTGAAATGGAAAAAAAGCATTTGGAAACAAAATTAGAGGAAGAATGAGGGAGCGAAACCTTGACTCTTGGAATACCCTCGTGAGCGTTGGCGATACCCATGAGCGAAATACCTGAAGGACTTATTTATACCAAAGAGCATGAATGGATTAGAGTCGAAGGAAATGAAATTGTTGTTGGAATTACTGACTATGCTCAAGACGCCTTGACCGATGTTGTGTGGGTGGAATTACCAGAATTAGGAGTCTCTGTGAAATCGATGGATTCGTTTGCGAATGTTGAGTCTGTTAAGTCAGTGAGTGAAATATATGCTCCAATTTCTGGCGAAGTTACAGAAATAAATGAAGACTTAGAGGATGCCCCTGAAACAGTAAATACGGATCCTTACGGTGAAGGCTGGATTTGTAAAATGAGAATGGACGATCCTGGAGAACTTGATGCTCTTCTTGATGCTGCAGCATACAAGTCTCTAATTGAGGAATAAGTAAATGACTATACCCGGTAAGATTTCAATTTATGTAGACGGGTCTTGTGAAGAAAACAGGAATGTATCATCAGATACTCCTGCTGGTTGGGGATTTTGTGTAGTAATAGGAGATACCGGTTTAGGGAAAGGGCAAGGAGAAATCGTTACGGAAAAAAGTGGCCCAGTAGTCACAAAAAAAACATCAAGCGAATATATTGGCTCCGAAGTTGGGTCAAATAATACTGCTGAATTGTGTGCTATTGCTAATGCACTAAAATGGCTACTAATTGAAGGAGGTAATGATCCTGTAGTGATTAGAGGAGATTCTCAATATGCTTTGAATATTGGTTCGGGGATTTGGAAAGCTAAAGCAAATAAAGAATTGGCTTTGAATGTTCAGAGGTTATGGCAAGAAGTTTCTTCTCTTCGAGATTTAAGTCAAGAACATGTTAGGGCACACAGAGGACATCGTTGGAATGAAAGAGCAGATCATTTAGCATTCCGTGCAATGCAAGGGAAAGAAGCATTGCCATTACAATTCTGGAAACCCGGAAAAAGATAATTCAATCATCTGAAAGAATTGTTACACTAAGAAGCACATAAGTTGCTTGAATGAATGTCAATAAAGCTATCAAAGAAAAAATCAAAGACGTAGGGTCTGGGAAAAAGAGTTGATCTCTTCCTAAAAGATATGATATCATAAGAATGGTAAATGAAAATAAGAATAACTTCTTTGCGGAACCCTCAGGATTCTGCCATAAGTCCAACCATGGGACTAATCCACGTCTTTTGAATGTAAATCGATACCAAGAAATATACCACATTGTTAAACCGATTAATCCCATGACTCCCAGAGTAAAAGATTCTGAATCCCACGGCCAAGAAAATGAAATTTTAATGAAAATTGTATTGATTAAAAGTGTGAAACCTAAGAAAAAATAGATTCGCCAGTCCGGCGGGTTCTCCTCGGCCATAACAATACCAAGACGTTAAGGGATTTCAAACCAACCCTAAAGATGGGTTCTTGATGTAATAGTGACTCGCGTAATTATGGAGCATCGATTAGTTTGGGCAGATTCAATGAATCAAGATCATCTTGATTTGAGATTTAGAGTTCTAAGAATAGGTATGCCAAGAGGAACTGAACATTATCCTAAGGTAGATAATGATCCTCGGACAAAATTTCTGTGCGCCTATATTGGCGAAAAGATGGTTGGATGCTCTACTCTGCAAGTTGACCCTAGACAAAATTGTAAGTATCGGATAAGAGGGATGGCCGTAGACTCAAAATATCGAAATAAAGGCATAGGTTCTGAGATTGTCAAAGAATTGCAAAAAAAAGCAGGTGAAGAAGAAACGGGAATATGGTGTAATGCAAGAATCAAAGCAGTACCAATGTATGCAAGGTGTGGTTTTGAAATTGTGTCGGATATTTTTGAGATCGAAAATATAGGGCCTCATTATGATATGGAATGGAAATAAAAGCATCCGCTAAAATAATTCAATTGGAGCACAGGCCGGGATTTGCACCCAGGTCCGCGGATTTGCAGTCCGCTGCATAGCTACTCTGCCACCCATGCGTTGATTAGCCGTAACAGACATTATCTTTGAATATTCTTCGAAAGAGAGAGTCAAAAATCAGTTGTATGAAACGGTTATTCTTCACGACTTGAGTCCTCAGTTACGGAATCTTCTTCATAGGGATGATAGCATATTTTTCTTTCTTCTGACCAAGTCCCACCTTGCTCTTCACATTCTACTTGGCTACTATTATCATAAGATGTCCAAAAGTTGCAGAATGCAAAATTTTTGTCTCTGTCGTTGACTTCTATCCATTCTCCTCCACGCTCATTACAGGAATCTGGTCCAACATCCATATTTGGTTTGACATCTTTTTTGTCTTTACGGATTGTGTCATGTAATCTATCAAATAATCCTCTTCGTATGTCTTTTTCTCCGAAATTACAGCGTTCATCATCTGTACAATCTCGATGGTTCTCATGTCTGTGCGACATATGTGCTAAAACTTCTCTAAGTTTTTCTTGATCTGCATTACAATCTTCACTAACTATACAGAATGATATTGCGACTCTGCCAGATTCTAGTAAAATTGCCTTATCATCAGAGAATGATTTCTTTCTTTCTAAATCACACCATTCTTGCTTCTCATCGGACCATATTTCTTCTGTCCTACAATCAAATCGCAATTCATCATTCTTATCATCCTCACAACCATAATGAACTACTCCTTCTTCATCCTCCCAGATACAAATTTGTTCATCTTCTTGACTGTTTTCATCGTTGCTAGAGTCATCAACCGTGTTATCTTCTTCATCTTCCATCTCAGTTTCTTCTCTTTCAGTAAATCTTGCAACTTCCTCTTCTGAAAGTTCATTTGAATTTGAATTTATTTTCTCCTGCATATCTGAATGTTTAGTATTTAGATTACTTATCATTTCTTCAAGAACTGTAGGGTCAACTTCGCAATCTTCGCTGTCTATACAAAATTGATAGGCGATAACAATCTCTTGACCTATCTCAATTCTCTCTTCAAGGTGAGAAATACGATCGTCTAATCTATTATCCATTCTATTCGGCATGATTTTACTAAAGAAACCCTTAGCCTCTTTTTCTATACCTTTATCATTTGTCTCAAGGGCTCTCCAATCTTTTTCATCAGTGGTGTCATCAATAGCTCCCTGATATGGGTCTTCTTCCGCATATGTTGGTGCTGCAAAATCTTCTATACTCGCTCCGACCGATGCTCCGGTAAAAAGCACTAATACCGCGAACATTACTATTCCTTTGTTTATTGTTGAGGTCTGCTTCATCGTGTCACCTGAATTAGAATTAAGGCCAAGAGTATATCAAAATTATCTATTTAAACGTCAAAAACCTAGAAAAAGTTGCAAAGAGCAGTTATATCTATTGAAAATAAAAGAGGTTTGCAACCGTATATCTTGATGGTGTTGGTGCACCTCCTAGACATCATGCCGAACGTTTCATCACGCTATGATGGATTAGGCGTGGGTTTCGCACCCTATCTACAGCCGCCCGGTCCAGAAGTAGTAAGGTGGACAGTCGGAGAACCAGGATTTGATACTCCCTCGGAAATAATTGAGGCAGCCATTAAAGAGCTAAATGAAAGAAATACCAAGTATACTAGAGGTGCTGGTTCAATGGAGTTGTGTCAATCAGTTGCAGAGTATCTTTCCAAAAAACATGGAATAGAAACTAATGCAGAAAACGTTGTTATCACTCCCGGTGCTAAACAGGCATTGCTATATTCATTTATGATTACTACAATGCCTGGAGATGAAGCAATACTGTTAGCACCGTCTTGGGCTTCATATGAGCCAATGTTAGAATTTATTGGTGCAGTACCTGTACATGTTCCTGTAAGAAAAGATAATTTTCATCCCGATATTGATGCAATTAGATCTGCTGTTACTGATAAAACTAAAATGATTTTATTAAATTCTCCAAATAATCCTACAGGAGCAGTATTCACTCCTGAAGAGGTTTCTGAAATCGTCAAAATTGCTGTAGAATATGATTTGTGGATCGTTTCTGATGAAATCTATGCTAGACTAAACTGGACTGATTATCCACATATATCTCCAGCAACTTGCCCTGGAGGGAAAGAAAGGACATTAGTAATCAATGGTTGGTCTAAATCTTGGGCGATGACTGGGATGAGATTAGGGTTTCTTACAGGCCCTGAAAAAGCTATGAAAGCAGCGATAAAATCGCAAGCTAATTCGGCATCTCATGTACCTACATTCATGATGGAAGCAGCAAGAGTTGCACTTTCTTGTGACAATTATGTAGAAGAATTCAATTCTGAATATTTGAAGAGAAGGGCTATAATAAAGGAAGGGTTATCTGAAATTCCGGGTTTGAGAATTGGCGATCTTGAAGGCGCATTCTATGCATTCGTAGATATCACAGGGACGGGAATGAGTGATATTGAATTCGCAGATGGAGCTCTAAAAGCAGGAGTGCAGTTAATTCCGGCATCTCTGATTACAGGCGGAGAAGGATTTGTAAGAATTTCTTATGCAGCAGATGAGGAAGTGATCTTTGAAGGATTGAAGCGTTTGAAAAAATGGTTAATTTAAATCAAAAATTAAAATTAACATGATAATGGCCGACATTTCAAAAAGGAAGTGTGGCACAAACTACAGTAAGCGACCGGCGTATGTTGCAAGTTTGAAGAAAATACAGGAAGAATAAACATGACTAGTTCACATGGAAAACAAGTTTGTGTAGATTATTCGCATTGTGATTTTAATGAGGAAAGAGATGGTGCCTGGATGTTAGATTTGATGCGTTACGCTGTCAATTCTGCAGATGTAAGAGAAGTTCATGCTCACGTTGAAGAGTTCGATGGAAGTAAAAGTCCAGCCGGATTTGCAGCAGTTGTATTGTTAGATGAAAGCCATGTTAGCGCACATTGTTACTATGATAAGGGGATACTGGCAATTGATGCTTTCACTTGTGGAGATTCCGATCCCAACATAATTATCGATATTATCAATAAAAGATTGGTTTCTGAAATGGAAAATATCAAAGTCGTTAGTAAAGATGAAATTCTAAGATTTAGGCAGAAAAGTGATTGATATGGATGTTAATAAATTCATTGAAGAACATTACAGACATTTCAATGCTGGCGCACTTGCTGAATGCAGTAAATCTTTACAAGAATTTCTACAAAATGATGGAAGAATGTTAATTACTTTGGCAGGTGCTATGTCAACTGCAGAGATAGGAAGATCTCTGGCTCCAGCAATTCGGAAACAGAAAATACATGCCATTTGTTGCACTGGTGCAAATCTCGAAGAAGATTTGTTTAATTTGGTTGCAAAATCATCATATAAAAAAATAAAAGATTGGAGAAACTGGACTGCTGAAGATGATAAAGAATTGCAGAAGAGAGGATTAAATCGAGTTACAGATGTTGCAATTCCTGAGGAAGAAGCGATTAGACATATTGAAGCCCCACTGTTAGAGCTTTGGAAAGATGCTGCTGCAGTTGGAGATAGAAGATTCCCTCACGAATATCTATATGATTTATTATTACATGGAAATCTTGAATTTGATGCTGAACCAAAAGACTCATGGTTACTAGCAGCAGCAGATGCAAATTTACCTATATTTGTCCCGGGCTGGGAAGATTCAACATTGGGGAATATACTTACAGCGAGAGTTATTGATTGTACAATTCCTTCTCCAGATATAGTGCTGGGAGGGTTGCATGCCATGCAATCGTTAGCCGACTGGTATAGGGAAGATGACTCGCCAACAGGCCTACTACAAGTTGGAGGAGGCATTGCAGGAGATTTTGCAATATGTGTTGTTCCTATGCTAAGACAAGATGTTGGACTTGAGGTTGAGCTATGGTCTTGGTTTGCTCAAATTTCTGAATCTAGTGCATCTTATGGTGGATATTCAGGAGCACCTCCCAATGAGAAAATTAGTTGGGAGAAAATAGACATAGATACTCCTCAGTTTGTAATTGAATCAGATGCAACTATTGTGTTACCATTACTATTAGCATCATTAGAATAAATCACTATAATTCGGACATTCTTCGGCTATTCTGAGTAATTGGTTATATTTTGCAGTGCGGTCACTTCTAGCGGGTGCACCGGTTTTTATTTGCCCCGCATTTGTTCCAACTGAAATGTCTGCAATTATATCGTCTGATGTTTCGCCGGATCTGTGTGAAATTATAATCCCAAAATTAGCTTTACGGGCCATTTCGATGACTTGAAGAGTTTCTGTAACTGTGCCTATCTGATTTAATTTGATTAATATTGCATTTGATGCTCCCTCATCTATACCTCTTTGGAGACGTTCTGGATTTGTAACATACAAATCATCGCCAACAATTTGTACCCTATGACTCTCTAATTTTGTAAAATCTTTCCAAGATTCCCAGTCGTCCTCTCCAAACGGATCTTCCATTGACACTATTGGATAGTTGTCTAACCAAGAAGAATACAAAGATGCGAGTTCTTTTCCATCAATTATTCTATTGTCAATGTGATAATTTTCTCCATCAAAAAATTCTTGAGCCGCTACATCTAGAGCAATTGAGATTTGTGCCCCTGGAGAATAGCCGGCTTTCTCTATTGCGCCCATTAAATATCTAAGTCCATCTTCATTACAAGGTAAGTTTGGAGCAAAACCTCCTTCATCTCCTACACCTCCAAGTAAACCTTCATCTTTCAATACAGATTTTAATGAATGATAAATCTCTGTCCCAGCTTGTAGGGCATCAGAAAAACTATTGAAGCCGTGAGGCACTACCATGAATTCTTGTACATCCACATTTGAAGCTGCATGTGCACCTCCATTGAGTATGTTCATCAAAGGGATAGGTAATCTATTATCGTGATTTATTGAAATATAAGACCATAGTGACTTTTGTGATTGAGTTGCTGCAGCTCGAATTACCGACATTGAGGCTCCTAGAATTGCATTAGCACCTAATCTCCCTTTATTCATGGTTCCATCTAGAGTCAACATTGATGCATCTATTTCTTCTTGGTTAAAAACGTCTAATCCTACTAACAAATTTCTAATTTCTTTATTCACATTGTTAACGGCTTTAGATACACCTTTGCCCATCCAATCTTTCTCCCCATCTCTTAATTCAACGGCTTCATGACTGCCTGTACTTGCTCCGGAAGGAACCGCTGCACGGCCCATGAGAATTCCATCTACAAAACAATCTACTTCTACGGTGGGATTACCACGTGAATCAATAATTGCGCGTGCTTTAAGATCGGTGATTATGCCGCCCATTAGTTACTTCGAAGAGCAATGATGGTCTGAATGTTACTATCGTCAAACTAGGAATTTAACCAACTCAACCAACGAGAGACCTTATTCTGTACAGCGGGAACTTGAATTTCAGAATGGCAAACTTCTTCCCAGCAAAGTTGTTCCTCGGAAGGAGATATTGAGAATAACTCAGCCTTGAATATAACTCCATCAGGATTGTCGTGGCTATCTCTCTTATCATCTACAAAACAATGTAAAAGATGTTTTGGATAGTGATGCATTTTACCAGAATTACAACAACACATCAACACACTTTTCTCCAGAAATATCAATGATGATCCTGTAGATTCATCAATATCATGACCTATTACTTTACAATTGACTAGAAGGGTCGCGACATCCACATTATACCACTGAGATTTTGAGGAAGAGAGATTCAGATTAGAGACGTCGTCTAAATACTCCTGAACTCGAAGATTACCTATTGCATCGTCCTCTGACATGTATTGTCAGAAATCGGCGACCCATTTGAATGCAACTTAATTCAAATCATGATGCTAAATGTATGATTATTACCTGAATACGGAAAAAATGGTTGAGCAAAGGCTACTCAAAATAACAATAACAATCAAAAAGGGTTCGCTTTGCGGATTAATCATGGCTGATGTAGATTCACTTGATAGAGCTATCCTGGCATACCTCAGAGATTCAGGAAGAGCACCATTTGTAGATATTGCAAAAAAGGTAGATGTTACTGAACGTACTGTAAGAACTCGTATGAAAAGAATGGAGGAGATTGGAGTCATTAGGGGTTATACAATCAGAGAGTCAGGTATAGGTCTGACCGCATTAATACGACTAAAAGTTGGTTCAGGAGTTGAGATAGGGAGTCTGGCTGGAGAATATTCTGGATGGGCGGGTGTTGAATGTATTTACGAGATTAGTGGAGACGCGGATTTGGTCGCTATTGTTCATGTTGATGATACCGTCTCACTAAGGAATTTATTAGATCGTATGTGGTTAGCTGCACCAGGAGAAATAACTTCAACACAAACAGAATTAGTCTTAGAGCAATACTAATTCTCTTTAATCATTTGATATCTGTAATACTTCAACTTACCAGACTTAAATGAGTCGTAAACAGGAGTTCCTTGAACTCCTGCAAAAGTTTCAAAACTACGCCTAATGGTTCTTGGTACAAGTTCAGTGATTCTTTCTTTCTTGGCATCATTTATCATATCTAAAGCTTCAACTACTTCATCAGTGATTTCTTTCTTGAATTGTACCAAAAATCCAGCATTATGGAATATTTCTTCTGTTTTCTTCATAGTTTCCTCATCGCGAAAATCGGTCCAACAAAAGTATCCTCCTTTTCTCAAAACACGAAAAACTTCGCTAACAAACTTGTTTATATCACCATAGCAATGAGAAGATTCGACATTATAGACGATATCGAAACTGTCATCATCGAACGGTAAATCTTGAGCGTTTCCTACTATAAAATCCAGATTTTTCTGATTATACCAATCATTACATAAAGATACAGCCTCCTTTGAAAAATCTACTCCAATTAGAGAAGATGGTTGCTCAGACTTAGCAATCCAACTAGCGCCTCCTCCTCGACCAGAGCCGACTTCCAAAACTTGCTTATCGGTTAAATCAATATCTCTGATATTCATATGGTACAGTTGTATGAATAATCGATAAGGTTCATCTTCCGGATCCAAAATAGGGCTATTTTCGTCCACAAATCCATAATTCATGAATCTAAAATCTACCTTGTTGTGTGCTTTAGATATCCTTTGATACCACCATTTCCATAATCTATTTTGTAAAGAGGCAGGGGAAAACTTGAGTACGGTAGCAAAAATTCTAGCAGGGATACCCATTGACATCTTGTCACCTAAACTTTCCACTTAACTGAGCACCCAATACTTTGAGTCCTGTTATCTTTGATTTCTTTTCCTGCTACCAACAAATCAATTGCATCTGAAAGTTCAGAAGTTGTTGCATGAGAAGGGTCTCTGGGAGAATCATCAAGTCTACCTCTGTAAACTACATTTCCAGATGCGTTAATAAGATAAAATTCGGGGGTTCTTTCGGCACCATAAAGTGTTGCTATAGATTGATCTGCATCATGTAAGTAAGCATATGACATTCCCTTAGATGCCCTTTTCACCATATTAGGCCAAGAATCTGATTCATAATTAACGGGGTCATTGGAATTAATTCCAATAAAACCAATATTATTATTTCTAGCCTTCAAGGCCATCTTCTCAATTCGGGATTCGGAACCTACGACATAAGGACAATGGTTACAGGTGAAAGTAATTATTGCTCCATTGTCACCCATAATTTCACTTAGAGATAATGTGTCTTTACCTAGATTCTTATTGGCGTTAGGCAATTCAAAATCTGGAGCAACTTGTCCTGGCTCTATTCCTACTGAGGCGTTCATATTTGATGCAGACGTAACGTATTGTTCAACCCTTTGGAGAAATCCTCTGCTTCATGTTTTCTTGTCTGTCCACCGATTCTTGTAATCTTCTTCTAGCTAATCTATGCTCAGGATCTATATCGAGGACTTTTCTCCATGCAATAACGGATTCGTTTACATTTTCGCCATCATGTAGAATTGCTGCAATTCTTAGCCTTGCATCAATATGCTTCTTATCATATTTGGCTGCAGCTTCAAAGTCTGATTTAGCCTCATCTATTCTTCCAAAGTCAAGATATAGAAGTCCTCTTTGATACCACGCCTCGGAATGAGTAGGGTCATATCGAATGGCTTCGTTTAACGGTCTTTCTGCCTGTTCTGACTTCTCCATAGCAATCATACAGGCTCCCAAATGGACCAATGCCATAATGTGCTCAGGATCTTGGGAAAGAAGTTTACGCAATTCGTTTTCTGCCTCTTTCCAATCACCAAGATTCATTAGAATCTCGGAACGTCTCTGCCTTGCCAAATTTAATTCTGGTGCTAATTCAATAAGTGAGTTTGCATCATCAAGTGCAGTGACTAAATCATCAGCAAGCAATGAAGCTGAACATCTATTCAATCTGGCTTTGATATGATTTGGATTCGATACAAGGACCTTAGAGAAAAATGATTTTGCCTCAATAAAACGACCCTGTCTCGCTGCAATCATGCCTCTAATAAATGGGATTGAGGGGTGGCTTCGGACATTGGTTGATGCTTCTGAAACTAAGGCATTAGCCTGATCTAATTTGCCCATTTCTAAGCACAAATGTGCTTCTTCTAAAGATATCGAAGGATGATCTGGTATGAGCCTTCTTGCTCTTATCAAAGCCACTTCTGCCTCTTTGATTGAGCCTTGATATCTTAATGCACGTGACCTTCCAAGCCAAGCCAAGCCAGATTCTCTGTCTTTTTCTATTGCAGAATCAAAAGAAATTGTTGCATCTAATAACAAAATGTGATCGTGCTCTCCGGTCCTATCTCTATGCTCATCGGCAGCCAACAAATGTAATCTCCCTTGCATAATATGTAATGAAGCACTTTCCCAAGATTCTTCGGGCGCTTCTTCCAATATTCTCTTCGACCATTCAATCGCTCCTGCACGGAATAATACTAGACTCAATCGCCCTCTAACCTCTGCATCCTCGGGATTAACTTCTAACCATTCTTCTAAAACTGCTCTTGCAGAATCTAACTTTTCTTCATTTTCAAGTATTTCACTTTCTATCAAAACTGTGTATTCGCCCAAACCTGATGCTCGACGAACGGCCTGAAGAGCTTCTTTTGATTGGTTCTCCCCCGCAGCTAATAATTTCGCCTTGAGCAACCAAGCTTCAGAATTAGAATTGTCTAGATATAAGGCTCTTTCAATAGATTCTAAGGCTGGTCCGATTTCTCCTAATTGCATCAATTTAGAAGATTTAGAAACCCAACCTTCTGATGTTGATGGTTCCTTGAGGTGTGGATTTGTCTGATTTTGTGCTACATTTGCTCTTTCAATAATATTTGAAATATCTTTATCTCCTTCTGTTAATTCGAAATCGACACCTAAAGCATCTAATCTCCTAATATTTCGATTTAAACGTTCATCTTCACTTCCAGAAAGTAATATTGCTTGTTCTTTTAGTACATTAACATCATCTGGATTAATTGCTATCAAACGTTCTAATGTCCTATCTAGTGAATCGAGATCGGCCTCATCTCTCTGTATTGATGCCAATGATAAAAGGATTGAGGAGCTTTCAGGAGAAAGTAAATTTGCTCTTTGATAGAAATCTGCCGCTCTATCAAATTTACCAGACTCGTGAAATAACTCCCCTAGACCTCTTTGTTCTTCACCGTTAAGTTCTAAATCTTCAGATTTCATATCTGCTTCAGTAAGAATTGCATCTAGCCTTAACACGAGAGGAATTATGCCTGGCAGTATATTTTCACTTCCCTCTACTTCTGAGTCTCTCTGATAGTTAGAAAGAATAGCCCTAGCTGCATGAGTTGCTATGGCGCAAGATTCACTGGAGCTAATGGTTACGTCCTGTTCAAAAAGTAATGATTCGGCCGACTCTAGAGATTTATGAACAGCCAATAATTCATGAACTTCAGGAGTTTCACCAAGAATGGTATCTACTCCTCTGGAAAGTAGATCTAGACGATTAGAAGTACTAGCCAAGTTACCTTGTAAATTACCGAGTTTTGCACGCATCTCGTCACGTTGCCTTAGCACTGATTGATGTCTTAACCAAAGTGTTGCTAACACAATTCCGACCAAGCCATACAACGCTAGAATTACCGACGTCGACTGCTCCATCCATTGGGAGCGGGAATGTAGGACTTTTGATGGCTTCTACTGATGAGGAGTCTTACAACGCCTTTTTTAATGTAATTAATTTTCGCCAAAGAGGTTGAAATCTTACATATCTGATACTGAGTAAGCTTGGACTCCAGATTTCCTAGTGACTTTTCCTACTGAGGAGGCGACTACGCTATCTATACCGGCACCTGCTGCTAAGGTAAAAATTCGATCCGTTACTTTTCCAGCAAATACTAGACCTTTTGCGCCCTCGGATTCTGCAAGTTTTGCTTCCAACGATGCGGCTCCAATAGGTTCACTTCCAGAACCGTCTTCATTCACAATAACTGCTTGGTTTCTTTTCAAACCCTCTAACATGCCTGCCCACCCTTTTATTTCATCAGGTGCTTCAAGTATTTCTTCACCACGGCCTACTGCAGCATCATCTTCTTTTGCCAACTCAGCCTGAATACGAGATACTAATTTGTTGGCAGGTTCTTTTTGAGCTAGGCATTTAGTGATTACTTTACCTTCTAGATGTTCAACTTCACGACTTTGCGGTGCTAAAGCTACATGTGTTAATGATTTACCCAACTTGCCGCTAAGTTCCATAAGTAGAAGTTTTCCGCCTCTATCTCCATCTACAAAAGCTGTCACCATTGTTTTGGAGTTAGCAAGAGAAACTAATTCATCTTGAATGCCGGAGCCCATTGTTGCTATTGCATTTTTAATACCGTACTTGAGTAAATTCTTAACATCATTTCTTCCTTCTACGATAATAATTGCGCTGCCATCTGCAACTTTAGGACCCGCAGTCATTCCAGAAATGTCTTTTTCTGTATCTAAAGTTAAAACCGAACGTACTTCATCTAGTATATTCTTAGATTCGTCTTGGCCTGAATTTACCATATTCAACAATAGAGTCTTAGCGCGATCGATTACGTTATCTCTCTTTGCAGACCTGATATTCTCAATTGCTTTGACTTTTATTACTGCTTTACATGGGCCTATGCGGTCTATGGTTTCTAATGCCGCTCCAATGACTGCCGTACTAACCTGATCGATAGATGAAGAAAGGGAAATGTCCCCTTGTACTTTTCCTTTGTTCTGGTTCAATGATACGTCCACATGTCCAATGCGGCCTGTTCTTTGTAATTTTCTTAGTTGTAACTGGTCACCAAGAAGACCTTCGGTTTGACCAAATATGGCCCCAACGACGTCTTTTCTAGCGACTGTTCCGTCACAACGAATTGTTGCGTGTATGATATATTTTCCTTCTGTATTTGACATAATAATTCCTTTCCGGTTTTCGGCCCAACTAGAGGGGCTTCGCTCCCAATTACCTAGTAGGTTTCTGGGTTGGATGGGCGCAAAACGCCCGCGAGTGTGGCTGATTACCAAACCATACCCGCAGATACACCCTTCATGAAGCCTCCTATCATTCTAAAGGAAATAACTCATTTTTAAAGAAATCAAAAATCTAGGTAAAATAACCGGGATAGAGATTAAGTCATAGAGCCTTCAACGAGGTTCATGGTCGAACCCTCTTCGGATAGGCGAGTGGTTTTTCGAGGAGTCATTGGTCTTGCTCTCAATGATGGAAATCTTACATTTGGCGAAAAGAGATTGATTACAAAACTTGCCAGAGCTTTGAGGCTAGGCGATGAAGAACCAAAGATGATCTATGATTCAATCATAGAAGGTAAGGATATTGCAGAAGGGGCTGCCTTGTCTAATAGTGAAAAAATCTCAACCTATGAACAAGTTCTAGAAACTTTTCTGATACATACTGATAAAACCGATGATGAGTTAAAAATTATTGCATACTTGAGGAAGGTGTTTGAGCTAAGCGATTCTGAGCATAGAGCAATTCTTAGAAGTCTAGATCGTCAATTGGAAGAAATTGTACATCGAAATGTGCGGCAAAACATACGATATGAATTAAAAGAAACCATGGAAAGATTATCGGAGATTGTCGATAATATTAGAGTACAGAAATAAGGGATTTGAATGAGCTCTGGAAATAATCTTGATGAATTTCTAAATAATCAACCAAAAAATGTACATTCCTCGGATAGGGCTTTGGCAAATTTGGTTAGAAGTGCTTACCCAATTGGAGTCCCCGCATTAATAATGAAATCTAGTACAGATAGGATGTTGATCTCTTCGGGCTATTCATTCATTCTAGGCACTCCCGATGAGCTCCTTAGAAGTCTAGCATCTTGGCTAATTACAGAAGCAGGAAATACTCATAGAGTTTTATTGAAATTAATAAAGAGGTTATGGAAAAGACATGGGAGAGAAGATGTAGCTTTAGCGGCTATTTTACTCGCCAATATTGATCATAAGGGAATGGGGACAAATCCTTGGGAAATTTTAGAAGATTCTATCCATCCAGTAGAGTCGGTCGATTCATTATTACTGAATATAGAAGAGTTATTCAGAGCAAAACGTCAACCTCCTAGAGAGGATTTAATTTTGAAATGGATAAATGGACGAAAAATAGATCAACATTTATCTCTAATAGTTACTTATTCGGGAAAGGTTCATGGACATGATTTTTCTAAAGAGGTAATTGAAAAAATTAGTCAAATTGAAATCCCATCTGGAGATTCGATTTTAACTAGAATAAAATCGAAATTATTAGAGAATTAAGCGTATAACTGATTGCTGATGACTGTGTCCGACATCTATGGTCGAGCGTCTATTGCCCTCAGATGACCCTATTGCAGAAGAGGTTCTAGAATGGACAATTAAACGAGATTCAAAAGATATTACACAATTAATGAGGTGGATGGAAACTGCTGAAATAAGACGAGATAGACAAGTTCTATTGAATAGAGCTATGGATTTGATGGATGAAATACAATATGCATTAAATCGGCTCAATGAATTAAGGTGAGAATGTGCGATCTTTGCTTCTTGCGGGAGGAAGATCTAGGAGAATGGGGAGAGATAAGGCGCTAATCGAAATTGATGGAGAGGCAATGATTTCAAGAGTGGTTGAAGCTTTAGTAGAGGCGGGTAGGGAGCCAATCAGGATTGCTGTTGCAAATCCGGAAAAAATGGAAGAATACGCAACAGTAATTAATCCTAATTATAATATTGAATGGGTCCTAGATTCGGTACAACACGCTGGCCCAGTAGATGCAATAATTGAAAATCTAAATGATTCTTTTTGTTTGGAAGAAGATACCATTCAACTTGCAACAGTGGATGTGCCATGGGTAACCTCTGAAGTATTCTCTAGCTTAGAAAACTCCATATCAAAAAAAGATGAAGTAATAATGCCAACTGATGGAGAGTTTTTACAACCTTTACTCTCATTAATTCGGCCAAAATTACTACTTAATTCATTAAACAATTGGGATGGAAAACCTTTGCACAAAATGTTTCTTGAAATACCTCATTCTCTATTGATTGTAGATAACAATTTGATTAAAAACATAAACACTGAGAACGACCTCTAGAAAAAAATGACGGGTATAACTTGATATGG
>DANB01000027.1:0-11934 GCA_002497245.1 Euryarchaeota archaeon UBA439 | reverse complement strand
GATATGGGCGAAAACATGTACGGATCTGTTCCGACTAATATGCTAGAAGAATGATGCCGTATTAAGATGTGAAAACAGATAGGCACGTAAGTGAGCCGTCTGCTTGCATTATTGGTTCCATATCAACTGACATCAGTCTGAATCCTTCATTTTGAAGTATGTTTCTTGTTTTAGGGAAACCCCCTGCAACAATTAACCTATCATTTGAATATCCAATTGTATTAGAGGCATAACTTTCGTTATTTGGTATCCAAATAATTTCTTCTGCAAAGCGTGAAATCTGATTTTCTGTGAGGTGTCCTTCTGCAGCAATAATGGTTCCTTCTCTAGGAGATGAGCACACTGTTGTCAAATGTAAAGTAGTCTCGGGGACATTGATTAATTCAACATCATATCCATCCTCTTTAATAAAATTAGAAAGGAAATCTGCGCCTTCTTTATTTGTTCTTGTTGAAATACCGACAAGGTACCTGTCATCAAAGAATACTATGTCTCCACCATCTAATTTTGCTCCCTTCGGCATTCGAATAATTTCAGCAAAATTACTCATGTGATCCATTACTGCCTTTTGTTCTCCTTCCCTAGAGGGATGACCCATATTGGGTATTATTGCCTTACCGTCCACCATTACAGCAGTATCCTCAACGAAACAACTATCTGGAAAAGCGGGTAATTCTGGTAAAACAGTTACTTCTGTTCCGTGGGCTCTAAGAGCGGTGACATATGCATCATGAGATCCTTGGGCTTCTTCTTGGTTAGGTGTTTTTGTACCGAAATAACTAGAGAGAGCTTTGCTGTAATTAGAAGAAATACTTCTGACTACAGCCGAATTACGACTTCTGTCATATGCTCCTGGCACGGTACTCCGTCTTAGGTTCCGTTCATAATGCTTCGGAATACGGATATGGAATGTATTAATGAGGAATATAAATTTCCATAATATGGTAATTTCAGAGGTACACTACCTATTATTCATTTACATTCCTACAAGTCGGAGAGTATGGAAAAGTTAGTCGAGAGTTTAGATGAGCAAGGGAAAAAATTGAGCCCCGTGCTTCCTCCAGGGAAGAAAAACTATCTTATCGATATCGATGGAACTGTAGGTGAAGATATACCAAATGAAGAACCGGAAAGAATGGTTACTGCTGAAGCTTATCCAGATGCGATTGAAACAATAAACGGATGGTATCTCGAAGGTCATCATATTTGTTTCTTCACTGCACGTACTGAAGAACACAGAAAGGTTACAGAAATATGGCTCAATGAAAAGGGGTTCAAGTACCATTCTCTGCTAATGGGTAAACCCCGGGGAGGGAACTATCATTGGATAGATAATCACGTTGTAAGGGCTACTCGTTACACGTCCAAATTTACAGATATGGTCAAACGTAACGTCGAAATTGAAGTATTCAATGATGAATAATTCAATCGTCTCTACGCGGCAGTAAGAACGCGGCACCAAGTAGGCTAATAGTTGCCAACAATGACCCAAACCCAGGTAAACTAGGTCCAACGGCCTTGGAATCGTTTGTGTATTCAGATGCCCATAGGTCATAGATTCCAACATGTAGCCCCATAGTATCGTTAAGAGATAAAGTGTCTCCAGCGGAGATCATTCCATCCGTGTCTACGTCATCGTAAGTGAATGTCATCTGAAGGAACCCATCTGATGAGTTTGCTGTTCCTAAAGCCAAAGGCCCTGAAGCCATAACTGCACAATCGTTGAGATCATCTATGTCTTCACCACCACAGTCTAGGAATCTAAGTTCGAAATCACTGATTGGGGCGGTGTAAGTCATGTTGTCTGCAACAGTTCCTGATTCAATTGAGGCGAGGTTGTCATTGTCATCGTCATCTTCATCGTCATCCTCACCATCGTCAGGTTCCGACCACTCGTCTCCATCTGCAGAGTGCTCGAAGTCCTCGCTTTGTCCGAAGTCATCAGTGCAATGCCAAGTAGAGGGTTCATCATCATGGTCACTATCATGGTATTCACAGTAGTACCACCAGTTATCCCAGTCTGAAAGGGATGCGTCATCCTTACAGGACCACCTCTCTTCGCCGACATCATCTGGGTTTCCCTCCCATTCACAGTAGCCACCGTAATAACTGTTCCAATCAATGTCGTGATTACCATCATCATGGTGGTCGTCATCTTGGTCGTCATTAGGTTCGTCGTAGTGTAACTCTGTCCATTCGTATGAGTCGCATTCATCCTCGGACATTCCCTCTAACTGAACATGAGTGTAACTATTGTAGCAGCCGGTGAATGGCTCGTCAGAGTGAGGTGAATCGTAGTCCTCTAGATACATCCATGAGTTGCATGAGTCCTCATTTACATCATCTGAGAAATAACCGCCGTAGAGATTACCGCAGGCCATCTCTGGTTCATACTCCTCTGCAACAAGCCATATTGGAATTGAAGTCTTAGGTAATGTGGTATCTACCTCAATAACAACGGCGTCGCCCCACATTACAGTGTAGATAGTCGAGGTGGAGTTGGTTCCATCATCAACATCCATCTGGTAAGACATTAATTCTTTATTCTCATCTAAAGTAACGGTTAATGAAATTGATGAGTTGTTCTCGGCTAAAGTAAGGTGCATTGTTTGGGAGTCATCTGTGGAGTCATAGGTGAAGCTTGCACTCATATTCTCAGGCATATCAGAGTCGTCGTCAGAATCATCATCATCAGAATCATCTGACATGGGGCTTCCTGAGAGAACAGAGTGAACCATGTCCATTACAGATCCTTCAGAATCTCTAGTCTGAACACTCACTGTCTCTGGTTCTTCAATCATCATGCCCGACATGATAGCATGAATATTGACAACCTCCCCTACTTGAATGACTTGATAATCTACAGACATTATTAGATCGACAGAAAGAACTGTTCTAACCATAGCAGAATTATTTGCAAGGTCGACCATCACATGTTCTTCCATTAGGATGTCCATCTGTTGGTTCATTTCTTCACTAAACTGATTCATTGAAATTATAGTTGAATACCCCGCTCTTGGTGTCTCATTCAGCATATCATCAATAGACATCTGCTCATCCATAGCTTCCATAAATTGAGTCATGGATGCTGCATAAATACAGTTTCCTACAAGTTCGGTTGTAGCATTTTCATCATAATTTTGTGCTTCACTATCCATACAACCTACGATATCGTCGATTAGTTCTTCCAAAGTGGCTTCATCGAGACATCCTGCAAGAGGGGTTGTTACGATTAACAGGCTAGCCAACACAACAATTGTTTTGTTCATGTCCTTGGGCGGTGTTTGGCACTTTATGAAGGAATCCCCTGCATCTAAAATATGATTAAAAAGGAAAGAATAACATAATCATCTATAGGGGCAGCGATATGAGTGGTCGTACACGTGCTATTCTTGTAAGTCTAATGATGTGTGCAATGATGCTTTCTGGATGTTTACATTTAGACAATGATAATGAAAAAATTATCGATGAAATTGAAGAAGATACTGGAATTTTCGTTACAAACTCTGAGGGGTTGTCGATAGATCTTCCTCCTCTACCTCTAAACTTTGTATTCAGCGATGTAGGAGAAGATGGTCCAGAGCCCAGTATTGGTGTTACATCTAGTGGCTGTATATTCTTCATTGCATTGGAAAAACCGATGCGTTCTTGTGATCATGGTCAAACTTGGAATAATGTTGCCGATATTACTCAGGCACCATTCACCAGTGACCCATATGGATGGGTTGATCCTGTTACTGATCGTGTCTTCAATATACACATGATGGGTTTAGAATCAACATGGATAGGCTGGTCAGATAATGATGGAGAAAGTTGGTTAGGCAATCCACATGATTCCGGCCCTATTCCATTGAATGATCATATCAAACTTGCAACCGGCCCTTGGGTTGATGAGGGATATGGAATTCCAGGTGGTTTGTCTCCAATTTATGAACAGGCAGTATACTTTTGTTACAATAAATTACTTGGCATATTTTGCCATACCAGCTTTAATGGCGGCGCAACATTCGAAGTTGGTGGACAGATATTTGGACTAGCAACTGGGGACGGCGGTTTACACGGAGCTATTACAACAGCTCCTGACGGTACAGTATATGTTACTCCTAGAGTAGAAACTCCTGCAATAATTTTCTCAAAAGATAATGGTTACTCTTGGGAAACTCGTACAATGGGAGAAGATGTTGGGACACCATATCCTCGGAAGAATTCTGAAGTTGCTACCGATTCTGATTCCAATGCTTACCATATTTGGACCGGGAGCGATTTCGGTATATATTTGTCAAGAAGTACCGATTCAGGAGAAAATTGGGAGCAGGATAGTACACGAATTAGCCCTATTGAAGTAATTTCGACGACTTTTCCACAAATTGATGCAGGAGATCCGGGGCGTATTGCAATTACATACCTAGGGAGTGAAAATTCAGGTGAGTTAGGGGAACCAGATATTGATGGGCAAGAATGGGATGGAAATCCACATTATGCCAATGGTAATGTAAGCTATTATCTGTATATAACTTACAGTCTGAATGCGTTAGATGCGAATCCTATATTCCATACTGTGAGGGTTTCTCCTGATCCTGTTCAAATTGGAAGCATTTGTCTTAACAGCGGTGATTGTAGAGATATCGGGGGATCAAATAGGAACCTACTAGACTTCAATGATTTGCATATAGATAGGGACGGTCGAGTCTACGTTGCATTTGCGGACGGGTGTACAGGAGATTGTGCTACAGGAAATAATTCTCAGCCTGAAGATTCTCGAAGTAATACAGGAGCCATGTACTACTTAGGAAGTGGTCCAAGCCTATTTGAATCAGTTGGAAATTTAGTTGAGTTTGGGACAGGGTTATGAAAATAAGATTACATCAATTCCTCTCTAAATGTGGCGTTTTTACCTCAAAAAAAGAGATTAAAGAGGCAATATGGAATGGAGAGATTCTAATTAATAATTCAATAGTGAAAGATATGAAGTTTGAATTTAATACTAATACAAAAAATGTCTCTTATCGAGGTGAAATTCTAAAATTACCCGAAAAGAATTATTATTTCATAGTGAATAAACCAGCTGGATATATATGTTCAAGATTAAATAACCAAGAAATAGAGTTTGGTAAAAAATCTATATTCGAATTATTCGAAAACAGAGTTTCTAAAAATATCTATCAATCATTAGTGACGGTAGGAAGGTTAGACGAAGATACTACCGGATTACTATTGATAACTACTGACGGTAAAATAGTCGAGAAAATAACAAATCCTGAAAATCATATCTCAAAAAAATATCTTGTAAAAACAGAGTTAGAAATTACTAAAGAAGAAATTATGGCAATTAGGGAGGGGGTTGCCATCAAAATAATTGAAGATTCCCATATAGAAGAATATGTATCAAAACCAGCCGATATAGTTCTTCAAGATGTAGATATCGCAATATTGACGATTCATGAGGGAAAAAAGAGGCAAATCAGACGTATGTTTGATGCATTAGGGAACTATGTGTTGTCAATACATCGTTTAGCAATAAGCGACATGAAATTAGAAGATTATGAGATTAAGAAGGGAAATTTTAGAGAGGTTTCTATAGAAGAGATTTTACAAAAATGCTTCTGATTAGGAGTCTTGAGAACAGAAAATATCTAAAACTTTAGGGTATAATTGATGTTCAACTTTTTTCACTCGCTCTTGTAATTTCTCTATTGTATCTCCTTCTAGTATCGGGACCTCTTGTTGAGAAATTATTTTTCCGGTATCGACTCCTTCATCAACTAAATGTACTGTGCAGCCAGTTATTTTAGCACCATCAGCTAGTGCGTCCCGATGAGCATGGGCACCCGGATATTTAGGCAATAATGAAGGATGAATATTGATTAATCTGCCTTTCCACTTACAAACAAAGTTGGGGGTCAATATCCTCATATAACCACTTAATACTACAAGTTCAATATTCGAATTAAGCAAAATATCATGTATCAAATTTTCATGCATTATTCTTTGCTCGACATTGTTCTTTGATTCTGGTAAAGGAATTGCTGCAACAGGTATGGAAAAATCTTCACCATATCGTAAACCTCCAGCATTTACATTATCTGAAATAATTAATTTAGTAATGTGTGCACATGGGTTTGATTGTTGATAGTTGAGGAGTGCAAGTAATCCTGAACCTCCGCCGGATATTAGTACCGCGATTCGCAACGGATCCTGAATTGAACCTTTACGAGGGAGTATGTATGGTTCACTCATACACATCGGAAAGGGTGAGTCCGCTTGAGAGTTTGCAATTATCTGATAAATTGATACATACCCATTTATGCCGTAATATTGAGTCGGGGTTTCGTGGACAGATTAGAAACTGTAGACCAAGTGGTCGAGAAATATTGTGTTTCTAGTAGTCCTATGAAAAGTAAGTTATATGTGGGAACTGGTTCATTATTCATCCTTTTTGCAATAATTGGGATATGGGTTCCTGGTTGGCCTACGGTATCATGGGCGGTTCCCGCAGCGTTCTTATTTTCATTGTCTAGTGAAAAATTATTTAGAAAAACCCTGACTAATCCGTATTTTGGAAAGGCGATATTTGATTACTATGCGACTGGGAAAACAATACCTCAACATGCAAAATACGGTGTGATTATTATGATTTTTATAATGACCTCTTTCTCATCTTATTTCGTATGGATTGTGTCGACGAAGGGAGATGGAGTCTGGAATGATATGTCTTCATGGAATGGTGCAGACCCTGGTTTCGGGTTTGTAACAATACTAGTGGTTGGAATAATCGGTATTTGGTACGTTGGAATGAAAGTTACAACTCGAGAATGAAAGATTTACAAATACAATAAAACATTACTTGATAGGTTAATTCTAACCTCGAGATATATATGAAACCTAGCTTTATGGGTTGTGTTTTGTTACTTTTGTTCTCTTTTAGTATTATATTTAGTAGTTCAGCCGTATCAGAAGAAAGCAAATATGTTTCATTATCCGAAGAAGTTATTATTACAGTAGATAGTACAAATTTAAGGTTCTCCCCCTCAGAAGTTACTATTACAGAAGGAGATGTTGTTCGTTTTTTCTGGCAAGGACAATTATTAGCACATAACGCAGTCGAAAAAAATGAGGTCTTTGATTCAGGCGAGCCGGGAAGAAATGTTGATTATTCGTTTACATTCGAAATTGGGATGAATGGAACTTATGAGTTTGTCTGTGAGCCCCATGAAGAGGCGAATATGGTGGGAACTATTACGGTAAATCCGTTGATAATTGAAAATGAGGATACGGAAGAAAAGAAAGAAAGGACAATCCCTGGGTTCTCTATCTTGTTACTACTAACTTCTCTAGTTGCAGCGGGAATATTAGAAAGGAGGAGAGATTATGGAGATTTTTAATTCAAAGAATATACCTGAATTAAAAAAAGATGAAATCATCATACCATTGTTTACTCTAGACACATTCCTTTTACCAGGAGATCAAATGATGATGAGGGTTTTTGAACCCAGATATAAACAAATGCTGGATGATATTGTATTGGATGATTTGCCTTATGGGCATGTGATTACAAATCCTTCGATGCCTGAATTAAACGAGCTTTTCGTACCATTTGATGTTGGGACATTAGTGAAAATAAATGATTTTCAAGAGCATGGGTCTAATTTGTTATATCTGGCCAATGGAGGGAGGAGGTTTCGTATTAACTCATTAATTGAGCCAGCCTTAAAGCCGGAGTGTTTTGATAGTGTATTTCCTTCAGTAGATGATTTGGTTGGAGAATATATTGAAGATTTTCCTGCGGGAAAACTCTATCTTAGAGGTATTGTAGAATTGATTCCAGAACTCGTAGGAGAAATTGACATTGCAAGATGGGATTACATACTTTCTCTTTGGAAATCATATATTGAAATTATAGCTCAAATTAACCAGATGGATGTTAATGATCTTGACATTGACGAAGAAGTCAACAACATGTTTCCAATTCCAGATGTTAAATCATTATGGAAATTAGCAGCATTAATTCTTGACTCTGTCGAGAGTCAAATACTATCCTTGAATGCAGAAAAGATTGAGGAGATTTGTAGCTTAATTGAATCAAATATACAAAATAAAATTGCAACGGTTCGATTGTTTAGACAATCTAATGAATAGGTTTGATAAAATGGATAAAGAGAATGATTTGAGAAATATTGAAGTTTGTTCAAACTGCTTTAGTCCCCGGATTGTTCCTTATATGGGTTATGAAACAGGAAAACGTTTCATGTGTCAAGATTGCGGCCATATTAGTGTTGTAACTATAATCTTTGAAAATTTGGACGAGTTAGTGAAAGCACTAAAGAATAAAAGAGAGAGTTAGTTTAGTGCTTCAAAGATATAGAATATCCCGCTACAAATTATTCCAAACATCACCATGTTATGAATATGGGACGATTTCAATGATTGAAGCCATTTTTTACCTACTCTGACGCCCAACAACGCTGAAATTACAAGTACAACAATTAGTGTCATTTCATCGGAGATTTCTTCTGTTCTAAAAAATAAATATACAGGTATTCTTGAAAGGTCTACGCATAGTGCTAGTACACTAGCAGTTGCTGCATATGCCATCTTATCAGGTAACCTTCTTGTAAGAAACATCGCCCTTAAAGCGCCTTGATGACCAGACAATCCTCCCATGAATCCAGAACCAAAACCGCCTAATCTATCATTAGATTCTGGAATTCGGTATCCGGTCCATTTTTCACTAATTGTAAGGATGGGTAATATTACTAGGAATATTCCTACTAACAAGAGGAGGGGGTCATTGGGCACTTGGTTTTGTAACAATGCTCCAATTACAGATCCCCCAACTAACCATATACCATATCTTCTAAATGCTTCAAAATCAACTGCTTCTTTTAATGCAAAATATTTACCAGCATTATGTGCACAATGTACCACTGCTACAACTGCAACCGCCTCGTGAACAGGTAGTAAAAAGAGTACCAAAGGAGTTAAGATTGTAGAAAGACCGAAGCCAGCTGGAACAGTCAATGCAGCAGCGAAAAAGGCACCCAGAGAAACAAGTACTATCTCCTCCATGTTTTATGGAAGTATTCGATATTAATCTACTTTCCATATAATATCTCAATATTTTGAGTAGTTTATATCAATGTAAAAATAATCTTTGGCCTGTAAAGAACATAGAAATTCCGTGTTCGTTCGCAGCATCTATACACTCTTGGTCTCTTATTGAACCCCCCGGTTGCACAACAGTTGTAACACCTATTTCATTTGCAGTATCTATGCCATCTCTGAATGGAAAAAATGCGTCAGATACCATCATTGATCCTATCGCCTTATCGCCTGCTCTTCTTGCAGCAATTCGTACTGCCTCTACCCTACTCGTTTGCCCGGGGCCAACTCCTACTGTAGTAAACCCAGTATCGGTCTGAGACACCAATACTACTGAGTTGGATTTGACCTCGGAAAGTACTGTTGAGCCAAATCTTGCTAAAGATATTAATTCAGGAGATCCTTGTGTCTTTGTAACACATTTTACAGAAGACCAATCGATACTGGGTGGGCCTTGAATTTGCGCGACCCATCCTCCATCTAATTGTCTAATTCGTAATTCGTCTTCTCTAGGTAAAAATTTAGTTAGGGTGAGCATTCTTCGATTTTTCTTCAAAGATAAGATTTCTAGGGCTTCTTCACTGAAACCTGGTGCGATTATACATTCTAAGAAATGCCCTCCGATTTCCTCTGCGGTTTCCTTTTCAACGGTAGAAGTAAAGGCTACAACACACCCAAAAGCACTTTCTGAATCGCTTGCCAATGCATGCTTCCATGCATTTTTTTGAGATGAATCTATGGCTGCTCCACAAGGATTTGTGTGCTTAATTATCACGCATCCATGGTTGTGAATATTATCCATATCTCTTAACAAACCTCTTGCTATTCTCAAAGCGCCATCTAAATCCAAATAATTATTGAAAGATAGGGCTTTTCCTCCATGCTGAATAGCTGCTGCCAAACCACTAGGGCCTAATGCTGAAGATGTAGGATAAAAGGAGGCTGGTTGATGAGGATTTTCGCCGTATCTCAAAGGAATTCCTTGCTCGGAGGCAAAATGGAGTCGGTTTGGAGTTTTTTCTCCTATGAAGCGTTTCTCTAATTCATTACTTACTGCGGCATCATAAGCTGCTGTACACTGAAAAGCAGCTAGAGATAATTGCTTTTTGATTTCGGAGCTAATTTGAGAAGGGTCTCCTCTATTTTCTTTGAGAGCATCGATAACCATCTGATATTGAGTTTCACTTGTTAAAACTAACACGTCTTTATGATTTTTAGCAGCGGAGCGAATCATGGTAGGTCCACCAATATCAATCATCTCAATCAATTCCGAATTGGAGACAGGGGGATCTTTTGCTGCAACAGATTCGAACGGATAGAGATTGACACACACTAAATCAATAGTAGAATAATTTAATTCTTCTAATGTTTTCATATCTTCTACCCTATCTCTTCTTACTAAAATACCACCATGAACAGCGGGATGAAGTGTTTTGACTCTTCCATCGAAGCATTCTGGGTGTCCTGTTGCTTCGCTAACATCAATTACATTGATTCCGGCTTCCCTAAGTTTTCTAGATGTCCCACCAGTAGACAGAATTTCCCATCCCATTTCTGATAACGAAGTTGCTAGAGACTCTATTCCTGATTTTTCCCATACACTCAGTAGGGCGCGTGGTGCTGCCATATCAAGGCGTAGAAGCATAGGCCTTGAAGTGTTTGTTAGAAGTACTTTCAGTCGCCACGAGAAGAAATGACTTGGTCTATTCGGAGCATTCCAATTGTAGTTTCACATGCTAAATGTAATGATTCTGCTATTATTGTTCGAGGATGCCATACTCTATCTATAACCGATACTTTACCATTCTCATCTATCCCAAAAAATTGTTTTTGATTTCTAGTAGCCGCCCTCAATTCAAGTATACTGTCTAATGAGTCATTACCTGAGTTTTCTACAAGGGCTCCAGGAATTGTTTCCATCGCTCTAGAAAATGCTTCCATTGCTAAACGTGCACGGCCTGGTTCTGATTCAGAGGATACTCTAACTGCATGAGCTATTCTACTGTATATAGACCCGCCTCCCGGTAAAACTTCTTGATCCTCCATTGCTAATGATACTGCTCTAAGGCCGTCATGCAGTCCTCTGATTATTTCCTCTGTAGCGATATCTCCTGAACCACCAACCTCGATTGTAACTAATCCTGGTTTCTTACATCCATCTATTCTAATTATATCTTCAACCATATCACTTGCTTCGTTTCTTTCCCAAACAACAGAAGCACAAAAGCCCAAATCTTTAGCTTCGATATCAGATATTGAATCTACGACTTTTGCGCCCGTAGAAGATGCTGAATTATGTATCTCTGATGAGTCGAGTTCCCCAATTGCAAGAATATTATTATCTGCAAGATTATGTAAAATGTCGCGATCTATTTCTCCACCACACAACACTAGCGATGCTCCACTATCGATTAATGACTGTGAAATACTGTTCTTTCTATCTTGCTCGGCATCTACAAATGCCTCTAATTGAGATGCTGATGTAATCTGTATCTCAGCAGTTCGTGACATTTTACGAATTTTAATGTCGCCAGAAATTACCGCCACCTTAACATCAGAAAGTTTGTTTGGTAAACTGTCCATTAATACTCTACGACGGAAAGCGACTCCATGTATTATTTGAGAGTCATGAATACTCCCAGTATTAGATTTGAACATAGCAATATTCTCGGCCCTGGGAATTTTCTGTGTCTCAGATATTGATATCAAAGATTCTACAATAATAGATGAAAATAAATCTAAAGCTCCCTCTGTCCCTTTACCGGTTAATGCCGTTTCAGCAACTGACAATAATTTGTCATCATCAATTTTTCTTGAGTCTAAATTTATTTGCTT
>DANB01000004.1:1034-12744 GCA_002497245.1 Euryarchaeota archaeon UBA439 | reverse complement strand
TTTCATATCCCTCAAATCCGCCAACACAAGCACCAGTAGAATTCCAATTTTTATCTGTTTTGAAATCTGTGCCATCGAAATCTATGTGATGTCTGCCATCAGCAAATTCAGAAGGGGTTGCCTCCGCAGGGAAATGGAAGCAAACTACCTGTTTGCCGTCCCATAGATCAGGTAGACCATAGTGGGGATCTCCATCATCATCAACTAATTCAGAAGACATTCTGGCCCATTCTGTAGATAAGGTACTAGATGAAAGCAATAATACTACTAAGAAAACTAGAGATGCAGATTTTAGCCTATACTCTTCTTTCGCAGCAAAATATCCTAATGCAGTTAAAATTACTATTATTGCGACTGTGACTATTAAGGTTGACATGGGGTCTTACGGATAAGAATAAGGTAAATTAATATTCATAATAATTATGGAAAAAGAATTTAATATTAATCAATTATTGTTGATTTATTTTCTTGATTTTTTCAAGTAAAATGGAATTGACTAATTTACCGTCCGCAGAGCCTCCCAATTTAGCCATAACCATACCCATTAATGGCCCTACTGACGCCATTCCCTTATCCTTGATGAAATCCAATTTATCGGCAATTATTGCATCAATTGCTTCTTCAACAGAAGAACTGTCCGCTGGAGTAAATCCTTCAATATCTGCAGTTTTAGAGATCCAATCGAGTTTTTTATCGAACGTAGAGAAATCTTCAACTGTATTCAAGACATACTTTGTACCAAGAGGAATAATTCCCTCTCTAGTAATAATTCCTTTTTCTTTCGAGTATACTAATAATGCTAATAATTCCCAGGGAATGTTTGACACTGATGTTCCTGATTTATCAGCAATCTCTGATCTCGAATTATCTAGTAAAATTGATGCCCATGGCTTTGGAGGGAGTGTGATGGATGAGGATTCATTATCAATTAATCCTGAAACAAATACATCATCTAATTCATTACCCAATATTGCCTCAATCTGATTATCGGAGATGTCATATTCTTGTAATCTTAACAACCTTTGCTGTTTATCCATAGGTAAATTAGATTTTATTTCCTCCCACTTACTTGATTTCAAGTTCAATATTTGTATATCCGTTTCGGGATACATACGTGCACCACTAGGTAAAGGCCTCATTGCAGTAGTAGTTCCATCTTCAGGAGCACCTTTTCTAATAACGACATTACGAACTTCTCCAGATATTCTGTGATATGCAGCTCTTGCTCTAAGTAGAACTGATTCGAGAGCTAATTCGGCTTGCCAACTAGGAGCAACACACAATACAAAAGCATCGGACTCAGATAGAGACATCGCTTCTCTCACATTATTGACTTCAGTTTCTGTAATACCATAAGCTGGCAATTCATCGGAATGAAAAATTCCTGCCACTCCTGCTTGTTTTGCAGAACTAGCCAATTCTCTTCCAAGTCTAGGTAATTGAGAACCTTCGGAATCTTCCCTCTTGGAACCAATTTTTCCTGCAAATCCTTTCAACTTCAAACCTAAAACTACGGAGTCTGAAGACAAT
This sequence comes from Euryarchaeota archaeon UBA439, assembly GCA_002497245.1. Taxonomy (GTDB): domain Archaea; phylum Thermoplasmatota; class Poseidoniia; order Poseidoniales; family Thalassarchaeaceae; genus MGIIb-O2. The sequence goes on along the minus strand of DANB01000004.1, from coordinate 11,214 downwards.
GATTTTTGTATCCTTTGAGATGAAGAATTAGAGAAAAAAGCAGTTAAATCTTCGGTCTCGAAAGGAAGTCTTGACGATGCAGAAAGAGCAACTCTATTTTCTACTGGTTGAGAATCTAGTCGACGATCGGATGGCAATGGTGGAAGGCCCGCTTCTTCTCGTAACTCATTACATAATCTATACATGTGTAGTTGTCTAGCCATCTCTATACGAATTATTTTAGGAATCCAGTCTAAATCTTGACAACCTTTGATTTCTACTCTAACACCACAGGCAATACTTACATTGAGATCTTGTCTAATAGAACCTAAGCCTCTCCTAACTAAACGTGTGTCACGTAACAATGTACCAAGGTGTAAAGCCACCTGTTTGGCATGTTCAGGAGTCTGAATATCTGGAGCTGTAGCAATTTCAACAAGAGGCATGCCAAGTCTATCTAAAGTGTAGTAAACTACCTCTCCTTCTGTAGTTAATTTACTCTCTAATTTTCTAGCTGAGTCTTCTTCTAGACAGACTACATCAATACCTACAATGCCAGCATCAGTCTCAATAGTACCGTCGGTTGCAACCAATGTCGTCCTCTGAAAACCACTAGTATTAGAGCCATCGACTACAGTCTTTCTCATTGCCTGCATTGAAGATACTGGTTTAGCCCTCATCATTGCTGCCATCGTTAATACTGCATCGACAGCGTCACTATCATGACTCAATGGTGGAGCCTCATCTAACTCAATTAGCCCTGCATTGGGAGGTTGAATATACACAAAGGAACGATTTCTACGTGATTCGAAACGTGCTGTAATATCTATTTGCCCTCCTTCTCCTTGAGAGGCTCTGAGTTTTCTTTGAGAACGGGCCCAATCTTCCGGAATCTCGGAAAGTGAATAATCGAATAATTGACTAGGCATCCTAGAATGTAATTTACCTGTATCTAATTGCTGATGAATCTCTAAGCCACACATAAATCCCAAACTTTGAGGATCTAAATTACTTGGAGACTCGATATCTCCTCGTGGCTCCATATTAATCACGACAGGGTTATCTTTCATATGATGTACGGACCTAGACAAAACTGTAATGGTCCTTTTTTGGTTGAAATAATATTCCACTAGAACGCATTTGTTTGATTATTTTGCTGACCGTTAATTCATCTATGTTTTTAGCTAATGCTCTATTAAAAATTGTATTAATTTCTGCTAAATTGTTATTTTCTGAACAAATGTCACGAATAATGTTTTTAACAATCATGCTTTTATTTTTCTCTTTAACAGTTGTTCCTGAAAATTCTGATTCGTCTTCTATTCCTGATTCTTCTCTCCAATGCTTGAATACTGCTAATGCTACCTTTGCATCTTCAGATGTTGCATCTTCACGAAGGAACATTCTCGCATGAGCCTCTGTAAGTCGAATTAACGCCTCTAATGCCCTAGCAGTGATTGGCACTACATTTGATTCTCCTTCATCCGTATCGTCTCGACCGAAAGATTGTCTTTCTTGGACATAATACTCAAGAATTAGTGCCATAACATCTTGATTTATATTGGGATGATAATGTCTCTTGGCAAATGCAATATATTTTCTAAGGAAGGACTGGCTAAGATGTTCAGTTCCATCTTCTCCCCTTATGAAGACCTGTTCTTTATCTTCTTCAACTGGATCCATTGCAACAAATTCATCAATAAGGGCCTCTGGAACACCTCGTGTACGGCTTCGCAAAATATGTTTAGCTATCATCTCATCATTTTCAGCCTTAACCTCATCTCTCATCATCCATATTATATCAAATCTAGATGCTAATGGTGCTGGTAATCCAGTCTCCTTAAACGAACGTAGAACACTAGTATTTGTTGCACGATTCGAAAAACGACCTTGTTTTGGATTGGCTGCAGCAATAATCGCACATCTAGAAGGTAAAGAGGCAGTTATACCTCCCTTAGAAATATTAATTCTCTGTTGTTCCATAGCAGGATGCATGACTTTTCTATCATCTTCAGTTATTTTATCGAACTCATCAATGGCGGCTAATCCTCTATCAGATAATGGCAATACTCCGGCCTCCAAAGAGAACCTTCCATCGGCAAAAGTATCTCTGACTGCTGCTGCGGTTAATCCTGCACCGGAAACACCCCCTCCTGATGCAAACTTGCCTCGTGGAGAAAGTGCTGAAACATAAGTTAACAATTGTGATTTTGCGACACCTGGATCGCCCATTAATAAAATATGAATATCGCCTCTTGTGCGGGTGCCGTCTCGATTTTTTCGTGAAACTCCTCCGAATAATTGCAGTGCAAGTGACCTTTTGACAAAATTCATCACACCTGTTGAGAATATAGAAGGTGCAATTGAATTCTGCATTAATCGAAGAAGATCATCTCTTTGAGAGATTGCTAATATTTCCTCTTGTTCTTCATCTGTGATTTTAATTTCTGTAAATGGCACCGACTCATGTTCAGAACTAATTAGATGATAAATGATATCAAACATCGGGGTTTTCTTATTTTTCACAACCTCACTATATACGACAGGAATCATGTTAGCTACAATTCTTTGGCCCGGCAAATGCTTGTTCACTAAATCTCCTTCGAGAAGCACTTTTGCACGACCAGGTTGAGCCCCACTTTCAACAGATTCTGGTAATTCTTGAATTTCTATCCATTGATTATTTATCAATCTTGAAATATTGAAAACTAAATTAAAACGTGTTGCTCCGCCCCTACCAGCAGTTTCTCCGCACCCTCCTTGATCTGTGGGCAAGCAACGAATTGGCTCAATCAATTCTCTTTCATTATTCTGCATTATCTCTTGAGTTACTCCACAGGATTCACATTGAAATGCTGCAATATGCATTCTAGGTTTAATCTCTGAAATCTTGATTACTTGTACATCGCTACTACGGAGTTTCTCTATATCTGAAGAACCGATTTCTCTAAGATCTCGACGGCTGTCCCTTGGCAATTCACCAACTCTAAGTATCACATCCAAATCTTCTCCACGTTCTCTACAAATCTCTCTAAGTGTATCTTTGCCTGTATTCAATATTTGTCTTGGAAATTGTAAAATATCATTTGCAAAGTCTGGATCGAAGGCTTGTAATTCGTGGAATGGTATAGAAAGCGTGGGAGTAATAGACTGCTTAGAAAGTAAAGTAAATATCTCTGTTTCTTTAGCCTCTAAAAAGAAAGTTTTCCAACGAGCAGAGGAATCATGTGCTGCCATCGTCATTCTTTTTCATCTCCGGGCTTTGCTCCGAAGTACTTGCAGTCTATAACCAAATTGGATGATTATAGATACCCCCTTGTTTCTATTGGAGTTTCAAAGTAAAAACATGGATTAAAAATCTAATATTATACTTCCACTGGAATGTTTGTAAAAAATCGCCGAGTATAAGAAAGTCAAGGAGCGTTGGATTAAAGTTTGAAACTCCTATCGGGATTCATGGAGTTCAGTAGAATAGGTGATGATGTTGTTTTAAGGTTAGATCCTGGAGAGGAAATACATCAGTCAATTCAGAGCCTTTCAAACCATGGAATCGATTGCGCGATAATTACAAGCGGAATAGGAAGGGTAAGAGATATTCAGATGGGGTATTTATCAGCAGATGGAATTTATCAAACCTTAGATCATGAAGGGCCAATGGAATTATTATCTACACAAGGAAACCTAGCTCCCGGACCTGAAGGACCTTTTACACACCTACACACTATAATGTCAGATAATGGGCATAATGTACATGGGGGGCACTTATACCATGCAACCATCCATGTGGTTGGTGAAATTCATCTACGTGTATTGGATTCTAATACTATGAAGAGAAAGCCGACTGATACAGAGTTTGTCGCACTAAAATTCTGCGATTTGGAGTGATAATTTGAAAGTTCTCTGGGCTCATGGACTCGAAGGAAGTCCAGATGGTTCTAAACCTACGTGGATAATAGGAAATCTAGGTTGGGATGTCATCTCAGTTGATATGAGTAGGAGAGGTTGGACAATTGCTGACCAAACAAAAGTAGTTCTTGACAAGATTTCAGAAGTTGATGATTTTGATTTGATTATGGGTTCATCCTATGGAGGATTGGCTGTTGCAAATGCAGCTAATGAATTACTAGATAGGGATTTGAAATTGGTATTAATGGCTCCTGCATTCGGTTTGGCGGAAAATTTCCAAAATATTGCAGGGAAAGAGGGCTTAAATCAGTGGAAAAATAACGGATTCAGACCTTATTTCCATCATGGTCTGAATAAAGAAATTAAGTTAAGTTGGGATTTTATGGTTAGTGCTAAGAAAATGTCATGGCCAAAGATGAATCATCCAACTGTAATAATACATGGCATATCTGATGAAATAGTATCAATAGAATCATCTAGAAAAGTTGTAGAATCTAATTCAAATGTTGAATTGATAGAAGTTGATGATGGGCATAGATTAGGGGAATCTCTACATTTCATACCTATTGCAGTTGAAAAAGTATTATCAAAGAAATAATTACTATAGATATTAATGCGAGCCAAGGAAATATTCACCTATCTCAGGATCGGTTAAGATATGCTGAGCATCTCCTGAATGGACGACTTTTCCTCCAGCAAAAATGTACCCCCTATCTGAACGGGCAAGGCTTAAACGAGCATTTTGTTCCACTATTAGAACAGTGATGCCCTCATCTCTCAAGGCATCTATTCGTTCAATTATTTGTTGTTGATACAAAGGACTCAATGCAGCAGTTGGCTCATCTAATAATAAAAACTTAGGATTAGATATCAAAGCACGTGATATTGCCAACATTTGCCTTTCACCCCCTGATAGAGAAGCCGCGAGATCATGAATTCTTTCCTTTAAGTCTGGGAACATATTCAAAGCGCGTTCAATTCTCTCATTCAAAACTAAATTTGAGAGGCTATTACCACCCATCTGAAGATTTTCATAGATTGTTAAAGAGGGAAACACGTTATCAACTTGAGGAACATAGGCAATTCCTCTATTCACTAATTGATCAGTGCGCCATCCAGATACATCTTCGCCATTATGAGTGACTTCGCCGGAGTAATAACTAGCTATCCCAAATATTGTCTTAATAAACGTAGATTTTCCACACCCATTTGGACCAATAATTGTGACAAATTCTCCTTCATCAACATGTAAATCAATATCATATAAAATTTGTACAGAACCATATCCTCCGTTGAGGCCTTTTACATCTAGTACTCTACTCATTATACTCACTCCTCCTCTCCTGCAGAACCAAGATATGCCTCAATAACTGCTCTGTTTGATTTTACTTCTTCAGGAGTCCCCACCATTAGAACTTCTCCTTCATTCATAACGATAATTCTATCAACTCCTTGTCGAAGAATAAAATCCATATTATGCTCAATAATTAATATAGAAATTCCTGTTTCGTCTACTGTTTTACGCAGATTGTTAAAGATTTTCATTGCTAAAGGACCAGCTACACCTGCAACCGGTTCATCGAGTAGAAGTAGTTTTGGCGAGCCCATGCGAGACCTACCAATATCGACCAATTTCGACTGCCCCCCTGATAATTCGCTTGCTAAATTTTCGGCCATATGAGGAACTTCTAACTCTTCTAAAATATCATATGCCTCTTGCAATCTTTCTTTCTCTGCTTGACGAGTCTTGGGGAATAATAATGACTTTATTTTACTAGGAGAGAATTGATTTCTAGGAGGGACTAATAGATTCTCAATAACAGTCATTTCTCTCCAAAGACGTGTGTGCTGGAAAGTTCTTGTCATACCTAAACTATGTATCTGATCGGGTCTCATCTTTGATACATCTTTTCCATAAATCTCTACTTTCCCAGTTGTCTGATCTAACAATCCGCTAATACAATTAAAGGTAGTAGATTTACCACAACCGTTAGGACCAATTAGTCCCACAAATTCTCCTTCAAATATCTCGAAAGATACATCTTTTACTGCCACAAGACCGCCGAACTCCTTACGAAGATTTTCTACTCTAAGTACCGGTTCCATTAACTATCCTCTCCTTCAATTTGTAAGTCTTTAGATTGTCCAATTATTGAACTCTTATTTGGCCTGAATGGAACCTCAGGAATTAATCCCTTCGGATTTAATTTGAGTGAGAATAACATTAAACATCCGATAAGTAATACCTTTACATAAGCCATGTCTGCTTGAATTACCCCTCCTGTAAATGATTCATCAATAGACCTCTCACCCATCAATAACAATGTGAATAAGAAGATGAATATTCCTGAAATTCCAATATCTATTGTAGCCCTATGTTTCAATAATAAACCAATAATTAATATTAGAGTAAATATTTTCGTGGCATCCCACTGATTAGTTACAAGCCATTGAAATAGTCTGTCTATACTATCTGCAGTAGAATATAGAGGTAAATCGGGAGATCCTTGCGCGGCTACAAGTACATTGAATACGAACTCCATGAGTACTATGATGAAAGCCCCGATTATCATTCCCTTATTATTTGCTTTACCGCCTATAATAAAGGCAGCCCAAACAAGGAATGTAGAACGTGCAGGTGCCATTATCGAAGGTTCGAATCCTGTTAATTTCCAGGCCCAAAGAACTCCTGCGAGGCCCGCTATACCAGCCCCTAAGGCAAGACTTGCTGCTTTGTGAGAAAGAACATCATGTCCATGATGTTGAGCCACATCTTCATCCTCTCTAATTGCTTTCAGGATTCTGCCCCATGGAGATGAAAGTATGGTTTCTAAAAGCCACCATACTAAAACAACAGATAACATTCCTATTAGAGCCAACAAAAACATGTAAGGTGCCGGCTCTACAACTCCATTTACATCTGTCAGATTTAATAAATCACCAACCTTGTTTGCCGGACCTAATAATAATTCATCATTTCTACATGCGTCAGCGCTAATATAATCTGAATCTGGTCCAATTGAAACTCCAGAGCCACAGAACCACCATTGTTTCAGAGGCAGTGTATACTTAGAAATACCAATCGCAGAACCAATTGAACCCACCCTTAGTAATGGCTCTCCTGCCAGTAAAACTCTAACTATCTCTCCTAAAGAAATCGTAACTATAGCAAAATAATCCATTCTCAGACGAGCAGTCGGATATGCTAGAGCCCACCCGAAGGCTGCGGCAAGTAATACTGCAACTATCGTTGCCGGTATTACCGGCCACGCATAACCATGTACATCAGTAGGGGCAGTTAAAATTCCAACTGTAATAGCTCCTATGCCAACGAAGAAAATTACTCCAAAATTGACCATACCGGTAATTCCAGTATGTAAATTCAATGAGAAGGACATTAAGATAAATATGGAAAGAGTTAGTAGAACATTAGATACTTGTAATGTTTTACTAAAATTCATATTATCAGAATCAGATATTGGAAGCCATATTAGGAATAATATCATTATTATCAACATAATTGCAAACATAATATTAGAGCCTAGGATACTTTCTCTTCCATATTTCATACTGTTAGAAAAATTAGGAAATTTTTCTTTCAAATTATTTTTATTTTTAGAGTAATTATCATTAACAAAAGATTTCACTGGCTGAATAAAGGAAGTAACGATTAATGTTAATTTCAAATATTGCTTTTTTACTAAGATTATAATGTTGTTAAGATGTTTTTTAATCGAAAAGAAGGAAAATTGGGAAATAGATTTTGTATCTTTTTTACTTTGCTTCAAAATGCTCTCGCCGGATAAATATTCTTGGCATTGGAATAATGCTAAAGCATAAATAAGGATTGGTAAAAGAGGCCATAACAGATTATCAATAAATGTCAATAAATCAACAAACCATATCTCATTTTGCATTAAATCGAACCAAGAGATATCAAGGTCCGAGACTGAATCTGCAAAATATGGAGAGTCTTCGGGCTGTAAGATTCCGTCAGAACCCGCTATTAATCCATAATTAGTATCAACATCGAGGTTTGAAATACAGGATTCCGAACAAGTTCCATCTGAGAATGAATTTCTTTTAACGAATAGAAGAAGCTTATGGATAGAATAAGTACCTATACTCAAAAATGCCATGCTTTGAGCCTTATCGGATCTATTATTCCACCAATTATGAAATCCTAATAGGGCAGTTAACGGGAATATTGAGAGTAAGAATGTTATTATTTTTGAAGGATTATTTGATTCGCCGGATAGACGTTTTTCTTCTTCTCTCGATCTTTTGCTCCTTAGCCTATCGACTTTCCATTTTTCATACGCATCGCCAATTCCTTCGGGCATAATCATCAATACTGCAACGAGGAAAATATAGGGCATTACTCCATCCATAGCAGTATAATTAGAACGGTCTAATGGACTCCCTATTCCAATTAGAATAGGCGATGAAAGAGCACGTACAAAACCTACAATTAGAGATGCGACAATGGCTCCCGGTATGGAACCAATAGTACCTAAAACGATTACCGCAAAGGATGGCAAAAGAAGTGTGAATGCTGTTTCGGGATTATATCTTAAAGTTATAGCGAAAATCGCCCCACCTAAACCAGATATTCCTGCAGATAAAAAAGCACTAGTTAATTGAATCTGTTCAACATTTATTCCGCTACTAGCAGCAAGTTCTGGATTATCGGCAACAGCACGCATTTTTCTTCCAAGACGTGTTTTTGTAAGTAAAAGAAGTAATATTGCAACCGATGAAAAAATAACGACGGGGACTATTCCTTTGTAATAAGCATAATTTGTTGTTGCCTGAGTTATACAATCAATATTAGTATCATACAGTTCAAAAAATGGTCTTGAATCTTCACTTACTATTCTAGATAAAATAGGGTCGCCAGTTAATTCATCTACTCCAGTTTGTTCACAGTTATAGTGATTGTAAGTCTGACCTGCATCCCAACGATTGTCCCCATCTAAATCAATAAAGGATTCTGGTAAGCCATTATTGCCTGTATCGTATATTCCATTCCCATTAGCATCCCAAAATGGTTCAGCAGGAATTAAATCTCTTTCACCGAGATTAAACCGGAATTTTGTAGTTGGTAGTTCCCAGCGCATAGTTGGCATTCTCCAATCTGAATCTGGTTCGAACATATTTCTAGATGAACCGAAACGTAAGTAGGTCAAGGCTCGAAGTATCAATGCGACTCCTAAGGATGCAATCATCATTACTTGAGGAGATGCATTTTCTTCACGGAAACCACGATAGACGAGGCGGTCGATTATTATCCCAGCAATTCCAGTAAGGACAAATGCCCCCAAAATAGTCCAAGATAAAACTGACCAAGTTAGAACTCCATCACGAGGAGCGTCATACATGGGAACAAAATAATCACTCCAAACTAATATCATAGCTAGATACATGCCAATCATGAAGAATTCTGATTGAGCAAAATTTCCATATCTCTGAACTTTATATGTTAAAGTAAGTCCTATCGCTATAGCAAGATATGTAGAAGCCCAGGTTAAGGTCCCTGTCGAAATCGATATCAGATCTAACGTAATAGTTGCACGTGTTTCTAATCCTTGGAGCAATGCCTCCAAAGTAACAAAAACTACCATAACTAGGAATATTGGCGAAAGAAAAATTAAGATGGTTCTTAGATTACTTTTTGGAATATCGTCAAAGAACATTTTTACAACAATAAAACCTGCTGTAATTGATTCTAAAATTTGCATCAACCAGATTAAATCTGTTGGTAATTTATCTAGTAATAATATATCTATTAAATTCAAGAAACCTTTTCCAAAAGTTAAACCAAATATTAACGAATCTAAGAATAATATAGAGGTTATGAGTAGTCTCTTCTGGGTAGTAGTAAATGAATCAGAGAATTGATTGTAGTTTTCACGTATCTGTTGGAGCATTTTACCTACACACACATAAAAATTGAAAATTATTTTTAAAAAAAAAGGGCAGTGTGGCGGAAAATCCGCCACACTGCTTTACGTATCTCGTTAATCTATTAGATTATTCAAGACATTCCGTTTGCTGGGTCCCAGCTGCGGTTGCAGTCAAAGGAAACACCATCAGCATCTTCAGTGAAATCACCAACACAGTATCCTGCGCCAGGTACGTCACCGTTTGCCATGAATGAAATGTCTCCACTTGCTCCAGCTAGACCTTGTCCTGTAGCCATCATTACTTGGCTCAGTGTTGCACCAGGGGATGCCATCTGTGCGAATGCAGCTAATGCCACAAGTACAACTCCATCGAATGCTTCAGCAGTATA
>DANB01000004.1:0-663 GCA_002497245.1 Euryarchaeota archaeon UBA439 | reverse complement strand
ACCAGTTGATGCTGCTGCAGGTTTAGTAGCAATTACTCCATCAACACTAGATGTTGCCTCTGCTCCAAGACCTTCTTCAGCAATTCCGTCTCCACCATATACTTGGCCAGACCAACTTTGTGAGTTCATCTCATCAATGATCATTCCACCATCTGCTGCATATGAAACCAAAACAGCAGAAGTACATCCGTTGTCAACCATTGATTGAACAGCACCAGAGAAATCTGTCATTGTTTCTTCATATCCAATAGTTGTACAAAGTGTGTGACCAGCAGCTTCGAAATCTGCTGTGAAAGCATCAGCCAGACCAGATCCATATGCGTTAGTCATATGTACTAATCCAACTGTTCCGTCAGCAGGCGCGTCTGCTTGAACTACTGCACTAAGTGCTTGACCTTGTAGTGCATCGCTTGGGACTACACGGAAGAAGTCAGGGTAAGCAGTAGCATCTGACAATGCAGGGCTAGTACTTGCATAGGAAACTTGTGGGATTCCAGCTGCTGATAATACAGCGTTTGCAGCCATTGAAGCACCAGAGCAAGCCGCTCCAACTACTCCAACTACTCCAGCATCAACTAATGTTTGAGCAGCAGTTGCACCCATGTCTCCTGAACATCCTGAGTCAGCGTAAACAATTTGGAATTGAACCATACTGTTCCATCC
>DANB01000036.1 GCA_002497245.1 Euryarchaeota archaeon UBA439 | reverse complement strand
GAGAATGATGCTTTTCCATTAGATTCTAGTGAAAGTTATGATTTAGACGAAGATGGTATTGGAGATAACTCTGATAATGATAGAGACGGAGATGGTGTCGGCAATGAATTAGATATTTTCCCAGATAATCCTAATGAATCGTGGGATAATGATGGAGACTCGATAGGCGACAACGAAGATCTAGATGATGATAATGATGGATGGAATGATAGTATTGAGATAGAATTAGGATATGACCCTTTCAATTCTATCGAATATCCAATCGATACAGATAATGATGGAATTGAAAATAAAATTGATACTGATGATGATGGAGATGGTGTATCAGACTCTATAGAGGATTCTTGTAATACTGATTCATTAGATTCTGATTCAATACCATCAGATTTTGATAATGACGAAATTTGTGACGAGTTAGATATTGACGACGATAATGACGGAGCATCTGATGATTTGGACGCATTTCCGTATGACCCTATGGAATATTCAGACTTAGACTCAGATGGAATAGGAGATAATGCTGATGATGATGATGATGGAGATGGTTGGACTGATTATTTGGAAAATAAGTGTTTTTCCAATCCTCAGGATAATAGCATCTTGCCTTCAGACGCAGACAATGATGGAATTTGTGACTCGATGGAATCTGGAAACTCCTCAGGACTTCCTAATTTGAGCCTAGTTAGTACGATTTTTATGATTGTGATTGCAGCATTCGCACGAAAGAAATGATGGCGCCGACAGCAGGACTCGAACCTGCGACCTGTGGATTAACAGTCCACCGCTCCACCAACTAAGCTATGTCGGCCTAGCCTGTCGCCTGCTCAATCATTCATCAATTAATCGGAAGTAAAGACACCTTCTTTGTTCAATAATTTTCTTTTGGTTTCAACTCCGCCTACGCCACTATATCCCCCTAAGCTTCCATTTGATCTTATTACACGATGACAAGGTATAATCGGAGGATTTGGGTTTCTTGCACAAGCATTAGCAACTGCGCGTGAAGATTTGGGATGTCCAATAGATTCAGCAATTTGTTTGTATGTACGAACTTCACCATAAGGGATTTTCTTTAGTTCATTCCATACTTTGATTTGAAACAAAGTACCATCTAAAATTATATTTTCACTCCCATTCTATAGTCCCTGGTGGTTTATGAGTGATATCGTAAACTACACGATTAACCTGTCCTTTTAGAGCATTAGTAATTTCAGTACTGATTGAGGACAGAACTTCATGAGGTATTGGAGAATACTTTGCACTCATCCCATCGAGACTAGCAACAGCTCTGACTACGACTGTTTCACCGTGAACTCTAGTATCTCCATGGACCCCAACAGAACGGACAGGGAGTAGAGCTGCAAAATATTGCCAAGGTAAATCACACTTACCTTCTGAGGCTGCATTTTGAAGCCTAGTTTCTACAATAAAGCAGGCTTCTCTACATGCTTCTACTCTTTCCTTAGTTAAATTGCCAAGGACTCTAACTGCTAAACCAGGACCTGGAAATGGTTGCCTCTCACTTGATTTAATTTCTAATTCACGAGCAATTGAACGAACTTCATCTTTGTAAAATTCACGTAATGGTTCTACTATAACCAGTTCAATATCTTCTGGGAGCCCACCTACATTATGGTGAGACTTGATGACTTCACGTTCTCCCCCACCTGATTCTATCCAATCTGGAGCAATAGTTCCTTGGACTAAAAATTTAGCACCAGATGATTTTTTCTCATCTTCAAAAACACGTATGAATTGTTCTCCAATAATTTTCCTTTTTTCTTCGGGATCAGTTATTCCCTCCAACTCTCTAAAAAATCTCTCAGATGCATCAACCACTTTCAGATTGATACCCATCTCTTGAAACATCTCGAAAACTTCAGCACTCTCATTCTTTCTCATAAATCCTGTATCTACATATACACAATGCAGAAGACTTCCTACTGCACGATGTGCTAAAACAGCAGCAACGGAAGAGTCAATTCCACCTGAACAAGCAATGATTGCTGTATCGTCTATTTGACTTTGTAATGATTCAATAGCCTCATCAATCAACATTTGAGTTTGCATAAAACTCATTCACCTCTGAGTGATTCATCATCTGAAATTACCTTTGCAGTTTTCATCACTCTCCATGCATCATATTGTCGTGCTAAGTCAGTATTTGTCAGAGCGAGCATCTGCACTGCTAATGCTCCTGCATTATCTCCTCTATCTACTCCGACTGTTGCTACAGGCATACCGGGAGGCATTTGAACAATCGAAAGAAGACTGTCAAGAGGAACTTTACCTCCTACAGGGACACCAATAACTGGGAGTGTGGTCATCGATGCAATTACTCCTGGAAGTGCCGCAGCCATCCCCGCCATTCCAATAAATACTTTACAACCTGATTCAATTGAAGACTCAATCACAGATTCAAGAAACTTTGGAGCACGATGAGCTGAAGCCACTCTTACTTCATGCGATATAGAGAACTCATCTAAAACTGAAACACACTTGTTAGCTACTGGCAAATCCGATTTGGAACCTAATATTATACACACGTCCATACACCTCGGTTATGAGTACGGTTCAAATGCCTGCCGTATAGCAGATTAGGAAAAAATCACTCCTCTTCTATTTCTCCGATGAAAATATTCGGCCAATATTCTCCTGAAATATTCAAGGGAGGGGAGGAAAGAAAATCATCTATATTAGGGGTTGAAACAAAATTTGTGTTAAATGGATCATGAATAATTCGATTATGAAAAACCATACTAAATGCTATAAATCTAAAATTTCGATATGATACACCTGTTAATTCAGCAGAGTATGGGCCAAAGTCTCCAGATTTAGTAGCAATAATTCCATTTCTAAATTTATTAGTAGAAATATCCCATCCTTCATTGAAAATATCTTGATTAAAATCAGATGATGAAATTGGTAATAACCATCTCGAAGAATTTACTTGCAATGAATTACTAATATTTCTAATAGTCCTAATCCATGATAAAAGAAAGAAGAAAAAACCGACCCAACCTAACTTAGAGTTTACTGTAATGTGCAAAATAAAGAATATTAGACCTAGACAAAAAGTAATAAAATCCAGAGGAAAAATAGTGAATTTCTCATTATTAGCATTAGAAAACCAAAGATATGGTATTAATGTTAATGACCATGATGTAGAAAATAGTATTATTACTAACAATTGATCATCGATTGGTACTTTATTTGGAAAAATTAAGGGGACAATACTTGCTATTAGGAAAAAAAGAGACCAGGCAGATGTGTACAAAATTTGAGGGCCTACTGGTTTTAGTCTTTGACGCATCCATCCTGCTCCACCGGATTCTGGATCAGTATAAATCCAAGATTTAGGAGGATTCAAATCTCCAATTCTTGTAGATAATAATCTACCCTTAGAATTAGGCCACCACGATGATTCACCGAGTAACCAATCTTGTTCTTTGCCTACATCCACAAGAGTCCGAGAGAGTCATTCTTCTAGTTTCTTCTCTAATTATCTTCACTATTATTCCCTGGGTGCCTAAGAATAAGATTCCTGGCAGCCCAAACTTCATCGACACGGGAAACGTCTGTAGTATATGGGGCACCTTTGATAATGTCTGGATCCTCTGTTAAGATAGTAAGAAAATCCTTTGCGAATTTATCTAATACTTCTTTAGACTCAGTTTCTGTAGGCTCTATCATCAAGCATTCAGGCACTATCATAGGAAAGTAAAGAGTAGGAGCCATTACTCCATAATCAAGCAATCTCTTAGCTATATCTTTTCCAGTGACACCTACCTTATTTTTCATATCAATCATAGATAGTGTAAACTCATGCATAACAAAATCAGTAGGAGCTCCGTCTAAAGGCATAGCATGTATTTTTGTTAGTACATCTGGATCAGGATTCATTATCTTGAAACGAAGATAATTTGCATTCAAAACTGCGTGCTCCGACATCCTCTCAAGTTCTCTACCATATCTTCTATAAAAGGCCCAACAACGAATTACCGCCCCAGCATTACCATGCCACTGCTGAACTTTGCCGATTGTCTTTTCCGGTGCAACCCAATTATACCAATAGCCATCACCTACACCCTCTGGATCATCTTCTGAGATTTCGCGTCGAGAAGCTATGGGAGAGGGAAGATATTTCGAAAGATGTTCCTTCACACCAATAGGGCCACTTCCAGGACCTCCACCCCCATGTGGCTGGCTGAAAGTTTTGTGTAAGTTATAATGGACTGCATCAAAACCCATTAAACCAGGATCTGTTTTTCCAATAATCGCATTAAAATTAGCTCCATCGTAATACATTTGCCCACCCGCTGAATGGACCATTTCTGAAGCTCTAGCAATATCAGGTTCAAAAACTCCCAATGTTGATGGATTTGTAATCATCATTGCAGCTGTATCTTCGCCAACAACTGATTGTAAAGCTTCTAAGTCAATACGCCCATCTTCAGCACTGGGTATCTCAATAATTTCGTATCCACACATTGATGCAGATGCAGGATTTGTTCCATGAGCAGAATCAGGAACTATGACTTTGTTCCTGTGACCTTCGCCTCTCTCTCGATGATACTCTTGAATGCAGCGTATAGCAGTGAACTCACCTTGTGCACCTGCCACTGGTTGCAAAGTTACTTGATCCATACCTGAACATATAGCAAGCATTTCTTGCATTTCATAAAATATGGAAAGTATGCCTTGAATCTGGTGCTCAGGTTGTAATGGATGCATTCTATCGATACCGGGTAAATTGACGATTCTCTCATTGACTCTTGGATTGTGTTTCATTGTACATGAACCAAGAGGATAAAATCCTGTATCAATACCAAAATTTCTTTTTGATAACCACGTATAATGACGAACTAATTCTGGTTCACTAGCACGGGGCCAAGCAGGTGGAATACTTCTCAACATAGAAGAAGGAATTGTCTCCAAAACTTCTGAATCTGATAAAATAGGATCGGGTTGTGACCAACCTGCGTTAGGGGAGCCATTAAATGAGAATATATCACTCAATTTTTCACCTCCTTAATCCATTCCTTAATAGCCGAAACCAGTGAAGATATATCTGATTCACTAGTTCTTTCATCACAACCAATCAATATAGATGAGGAGTGAGATTCCCACCATAAGCCCATAGGCAAACCAGCAATTACTCCCTTAGAGTCCATGAATAAGACTGCCTCTTCAGAATCTCCAGGAATCTTGATCGCAAAATCTCTAAAAATAGAAGATTTTGGATGGATTAATTCCACTCCATCTATAGAACTGAGTGCTTTTCGAGTAGCCTCTGTGGATGCTGCAACTCTTTTGGCCAAGACTGTAATCCCTTCAGGACCCAACAAAGACATGTGCATAGCACCCATCAAAGCAATTAATGTCTCGTTAGAGCAAATATTGGAGGTGGCTCTATGCCTCCTAATATGTTGCTCTCGAGTTGATAAAGTCAATGTGAATGCTTTCTTTTCATTTGTATCATAAGTCTGTCCTACAATTCGACCAGGCATCTGCCTAATGTATTTCTCGGTACAAGCAAATATTCCATAAATTGGACCACCAAAAGTTGGACCTATACCAAATGGTTGACCCTCTCCGACAACAATATCTGCTCCCCAATCGCCTGGAGGAGAAACTAAGCCTAATGAAACTGCATCAACACCTACAATTAACGCAGTGTTGTCGCCAATTTTGTCCTTTAAATTCAATAAACCTTCATCTAATATGCCAAAAGAATTCGGCTGCTCAACATAAACTGCACATGACCCATGAGCTATTGAAGCATTATCTATGTCTAAATGTCCATTTTCATCATGCTTGAGAGTATGGAGATTTATTCCTGAACCTTGAACATAATTCTTAATCACAGACATTCTATGTGGTGGAACGAGTTCAGAAACATAGATTGTATCTTTCTGAGTAGCTTTTTTGTTATGGACTCTAACAGCACAGGTAATTGCTTCGGCTGCTGATGTGGAAGCATCATACATGCTGACATTAGATATTGGTAAATTTACTAATTCAGAAATCATTGTTTGAAATTCCCACATAGCTTGAAGCATTCCTTGACTAACTTCTGCCTGATAAGGCGTATATGATGTTAAAAACTCACCTCGAGTTGCCAACATTCCTACCATAGTAGGAACAAAATTCCTAGAAAGGCCAGCGGAAAGGAAAGAAGGGCGTGAATCAAGATCAATATTAGAACCAAGAAGATGTTGGGCGTCTCTCCATATTTCTTCTTCAGATTGAGGTGGCGGAAGAGGAAGAGGTTTCTTCCTTCTCACATCTTCAGGAATATTAGAAAACAGTTCATCCATTGAATTTAGCCCCATTATAGAGAGCATTTCCTGTTCGCGACCTAAATTGGGAAGTTGATCCATGAGGCTATCACCGACTCCTTACATATTCTGGATGGTAAATAATGACTTAATTGTTCGTTGGTGAGAAGTATACATCAGACCGATATCCTCTTATTGTTTAGGAAACAGTCGAGGCACGTTAGAATGAAGGTTGCCATCACTGCTTCAGATACTTTTGTTGCCCCATATATAGTGGAAATGTTAGGAAATGCCGCTGTAGTAATTCCTGATGAGGCAATTAAAGACCAACTAACTATTGATTCTTTATTGACTCCTTGTAACGCCCTGATACATATTAATTCAAGACCTGTTGAATCATCATTCGAAAGAAATGATAGACAGACAAAATTGGAAATGATGAATGCGGCTAGACCCATTTTAGATGCTGTAGATAGGCACGGAAGTATTCACTTAATCATAGTAGGTACACTTAGAGTCCATCCTCAATGGGAGCCTGGAGAACCATTCTATGGACTTGATTCTACATTGGCACCGCGTGATACCGCTGCAGAAGGTCAATTATGGATGGAAGAGAATGCATTAGATAGAGCTCATTCAGAAAAACCAGTTAGCATTATTAGAGCTTCTAATGTACAAGGAGTTCCACTTTCAGGACCACCAGGTAATGGCATCTTACACCGCTGGGCTAGAGAATGTCAAATAGGATGGATCAACGTACCAGGAGATGGCTCTAATCCTAAGGATTTCATACATATTGAAGATTTGATTCAAGTTATTGGTGGGATTTTAGAGAATCCTCCATTAACCAGAGAAGAGATTGCAGTTGGATCTGGGAAAGGAATCTCAATGCTAGATTTAGCAAATATGTATAATTCTAAAACAGGATGTGAAATAGAACTAAATCAAAATGATGATGAAGAAGTATTCGGACTTGTGGATGCTTGGGTTCTTGAAGAAAGATTAGGATTTAGGCCTAGAATTAGCCTTGATGAAATGATAGAAGAGGCTTTTGAAGTTGCCTAGACTGAGTTAACAACTAATTTTTTCCTAATGCTATTCCAATCTACAACAGAGACTTTCAATGACATTTCTCTACCAGGAGAAATATCGCTTATATCGTAATCATTTCTCATCCTAACCTCAATCTCATTAGATTCAGAAGTCACATTAAGAGTATTGCCTCGCCGGTATTCTTCAGAGATACCTATTCCAAATGTGCGATCGACAGAATTTACTCTAAAGGATAAATCGAAATTTTTACCTTTATAATTTGAAATCAATTCTCTTTGTTCATTCAAGAATCTAGCCCCATTCATTTGATTAATAATTTCATCTAGAGATATGCCTACATCCACAGAAGAGCCTTCCTTTGACATATCTGAAAATGATTCAGAGAGAGGTTCAGTTACCGAAACTCTATCTGGTAAATCAACCTTTTCTGGGACTTCAACTTCATGTTCATCAGCCCATTCTTCAGAACTAATTTGTTCTGGAATTTCCACTCTATCTGGAACTTCAACTTGAGGAGTATTATGTGAAGATTCAATAGATTCAGAGATCTCTTCTTTTTCTATTGGAGATTGTTCAATATCAGGGACTAATTCAACATCAGCGTTATTCATTTTATCTGGTTGATTAATAGCCGAAACTGCACCAATTGCTGCTCCAGCAATACCTAATCCAGCCACGACTTTCGCATTATCATTAGATAATTTAGTTTTAGCAACAGTCACTAATGCATCAGATTTCATTTTCCAAATAGCTCTAGCGGGGGCTTGGGCTACTAATGGCAATTGAGAAATTTCCTCTTCAAATCTAGAATCGAAATCTGCTTTTATAGCATCTATATTCTCGTTACTATCTGAATTTTCAAGCATTTCACTTAATTCCAATGTCCATTTATTGGCTCTTGAAATCATATCATCTTCAATCATATTGCTACCTATATTTTCTTCAACAACTTCATTGCTAACTTCTGGTTGTTTGTCATCTTCAACGGCAGAAATATTAATTTTTCCAGCACCAACAAATCGACGTGTACCTACTGGAATGTTTCCATCAGCAGGAACTCTAGTCCAACCACCGCCATACCAATCATTACTGCCATCTTGTTCTCTATCATCTAAACTCCAAGAAGGTGCACCTCCATCATTGGCATTATAGAAATATAACCTACAATTATTAGGATTAAGATACCAATCCTTGCCATTAATTTTACTAGATTGTATTTTATACTCTCCATTATATTTATCTTTAACATGATTTGAAATAATCAAAGATGATGAACTAACCGTTGTTTCATTCTCAATCCCTAGAAGTGCCATTAACTCATTTGAAGATAGTTTACCGCTACCATCTTGGTCAATAGCAGAAAATATAGGCTGTAAATAAGAGCGAGGTGCACGGCTTCCTGTAAGTTGTTCTAAACCTGAATCAAACTCATCTAAATCAATTTCTCCATCACCATCGAAATCAAATTTTGAAATCATTCCTTCGGCATTGAGACCTTTGCTAATTAATAATTTCTCGAGGTTTTTCATTGCCGCTGCGACTAGTTTATCGGATATAGCCATGCATATGCGTGAGGAAAGGTAAACATGATACTTACCCCGTCACAATTACAAAATCTTACAGGATTAGACGAAAGGTGTAGGCACAATAATCGATTTAACTCTTCGTCTACTACTTGCTTGTATCCACAATTCTTGCCCCATAGATACACCTTCAAAATAACCCATTGCGATACCTGTTTTATTCAAACTTGGAGAAGGCCCTCCACTTGTGACATATCCGACTTTTTTTGCAGAATCACTTGGGCCATCAAAAACCATATGCCCTGGTCTAGGATTAGGCCCTCTTTCTTGACAAACTAATCCAAGCCATCTAACACCCGAATTCATAGATTTAATTACAGCTTCTTTTCCAATGAAATCGTGATCGAGATTCAAACCGAATGGAACATTAGTTTCTGCAGAATTACGAAAAAGGAACCCTTCGGGAATATTTGACTCAGATTGAATGCCTAACCCTGGCCAAAGAAAATCTTGTCCTGAAAGAAGATAACCCTTTTCCAATCTAAGTGTATCTCTGGCACCTAAACCAACTGGTATTGCCCCGGAATTAATCAAAGCTTCCCAGAGACTTGCGGCCTGATTATTTGGAATGAAAATCTCTACGCCTCTTTCACCAGTATATCCGGTTCCCTGAATCCATCCAGTTATTCCTAAATCATTCCCAACGATATCCTGACAAGAGAATCTAGAGACTACATTCTCTTTACCCAATACATTTCTCAATATTGGGACTGATTCAGGACCCTGAAGAGCGATAATACTTGTTTCATTAGAAAAATCATTAATTTTTATTGAACCATCGCTTGGAAGTTTTGAATTAAACCACTCCCACATTGTAGAAATCATAGATGCATTAGGAACTCCGAATACGCTATTTTCAGAATTGATTGCAAAAATCATGTCATCAATTATATGCCCATTTTCGTCTAGAAAGTGAGTATATCCACACTTGCCTTTTGCGAAATTAATAAACTGTTGAGTTCCTATTGAATTTAACCATGAAAGGACTTCATCACCTTCAAACTCGAAAAAACCCATGTGTGAAACATCAAAAAGGCCGGATTTGTTTCGACAAGAAATATGTTCTTCTTGGATTGAAGTGTACCAAATTGGGAGTTCGAAACCATGGAAATCTACTATATTGGCACCCGCTTGTAAATGATTTTCATAAAGTGCTGTCCTTACTAGATTACCGTCACTCATACCCCTTTCGAAAAGGAACAAGTGCAAGAAGGTGGCGCTTTGAAGAACAAAAAAAATATCTCAGAGAAAATTATTCTGACTTAAAAAATAGAGAGGTTTATATAGTGTCAGCACCACTATACAACTAGAGGTTGATAAGATGAAGAGTAGGCGGCAAAGTCAAGGCAAGTCATCGAGTCTCGATGAAAAAAGTAATTCCAGAAAAAAAGAATTGGATTCAAATAAGAGGCCTTCTCGATCTAGAGGGACTGAGATAGTCACTGGAAAATGTAAAATCTGTGGCTCGAATTCATGGGATACAGATTCAGTTCGTGGAGAGACTATTTGTGCAGAATGCGGTTATGTTGCCGCTGAAAATATGATTGATCCAGGTGCTGAGTGGACAAATCATTCAGGTGGTGAAGATAGGAGTAGAGTTGGGGCTCCAACATCTTTAACAATCTCTGATAAAGGTCTATCTACAGAGATTAGCAGGATAGATTTGACATCTGGAGCCGCAGCAAGACATGGAATGACCGGAAAGAACTTGCGTGACTGGAGAAGAAGGCAGAGAGTTGATCAGAGAAGCAAAACAAGAGACAGTAGAAGTAGAAATTTAACTACTGCTATGCAATTTATCAGAGATAGGGGGGGGTTGCCGAAACAAATCGAGCAAGAAGCTGCAAATCTGTATAGACATTCTATGAAAGAAGGGATAGTCACTGGAAGGAGCATAAGAGGAGTCACTGCTGCTTGTGTTTATATTGCAGCAAGGCAAGCAGGAATACCAAGAAGAATTGATGTTATTGCAGAGGCATTTGATATGGTAACCGAAGTTGAGCGAAAAGAATTGAAAAGGACAATTAGATTAGTAGCTAGAAAAATGAATACTCATCATATAACAGGGCCTGAGGAATATTTTGAAAAATTTCATTCAGATTTGCAATTACCTCCGAAAGTATTGGGTGATACTAGAGACTTATGGGACGAAGTTGGAGAAAATTTAATCTGGCAAGGTAAGAAACCTTCAGGGATTGCCGGTTGTATATTGTACAAAGCATCGCAAAATAGTAATTCCCCTAGGACACAGAGTGAAGTTTGTAAAGTCTCAGGAATTAGTGAGGTGACTCTAAGAGGGTTATTGAAAATATTAAATCAAATATTAGATGAGAAATCACGTTAAAATTAATCGATTTCATATATAGTTAAAGGTATTTTTTGTTCATTAGCCATTTCGATTACAATTCTAGTCCATTTACTAGTAGATGATGGAATTGCAAGTATATCTGTAGCAGACTTCAATATCTTCTCAGTTAATGAATTAGGAGCCTCTGAACGACCTCGGTCTCTGAGTGTTCTATTGGGGTCATCCCATTCTTCGGAAAAAATAGCTATAGGAATTGAATTATTGTCTGCCCAACGTTCAGCCATATAATCAACACCACTTGCACCACCAACTATTATCATATCTGGATACCCATTTTTATCTACCCAATTCTCAATTAATTCCTCAAAAATTTCAAAATCATAAAACCTACTACTACCAACTACTGCCAAATTGATAATGTTGCCATCCTGATTAAGGTCTTTTTTCCCAAGCGAGTCAACTACATTCTGTCCAAATCCCGGTGTCATTAGTAGGGGCAGAGAGGTCTGTATGGATAAATGTCATGTACAAAACAATACATTATTTCATATCTGATTATCATTTCGGACTACATGGTGACATGTACTGATGCTAGATATTGATGCAATTCGTGCAGATTTTCCAATACTTGGTAGAGTTTTACCTAATGGCAAAAATCTTGTCTATTTTGATAACGCCGCAACTTCACAAAAACCTCAATGTGTTATTGATGCAATGAGTGATTTTTATGAGAATTACAATTCAAATGCTCATAGAGCAAATCATACACTAGCT
>DANB01000002.1:67555-68653 GCA_002497245.1 Euryarchaeota archaeon UBA439 | reverse complement strand
TGAATTACCATTCTTCAAGTATCCTTCAGTTGCATTGATTGAGACAGTTCGGTCAGGGCCATTGATTTGCTGGCTTTATTTTGCTGTTTTCTTACTTCCAGATATTATTGATCCATTCATGGATCTAGAAGATATAATGCGTATGTTGCTAATTTTCGGTCTGTTTGGTGGATGTTATATTGCTGAAGTTTTACGAGGTGGATTACAAGCAGTAGACAGTGGCCAAAAAGAAGCAGCATTAGCACTAGGCCTATCTCCAATGCAAACTAAACTACAGGTCGAATTACCAAATGCAGTACGAACTACTCTGCCATCAATAGTCAGTGTATTCATTGGTCTTTGGAAAGATACGACTTTACTATTCATCATTAATATTTTAGATTTCTTCAAGTTAGCTAAAGATTTACCAAATACATCTCCTGGTTACCTAGGGGACTTCCTTGAGCCATTGTATGTAACAGCATTGGTTTTCTGGATATTCGCATTCTACCTTTCTAGAATCTCAATGAGGATTGAGAAAGGATTAGGTCTAACAAACGAAGGAGGAGGAGAAGCAGCATGAGTGAAGAAGTGATTATAGAAACTAAAGGTGTAAAAGTTAATTTTGGTGATTTTTGGGCGCTAAAGGGAATTGATATGAAGGTAGCGAGAGGTGAAATTATTGTGGTCCTTGGGCCATCTGGTTCAGGTAAATCAACATTTATTAGAACCTTGAATAGACTACAACCTCATAGCGCAGGAACAGTATCTATTGATGGGATTAATATCGATGACGATACCACTGTTGCTGATCTTAAGAAAGTTAGAGCAGAAGTAGGGTTTGTATTCCAACAATTCAATTTATTCCCTCATTTGACTATAATGGAGAATATTACATTAGCTCCTATGAAAGTTAAAGGCTCATCTAAGCGGGAGGCGGAAGAGAAGGCTTTGGAATTACTGGGGCGTGTTGGGATACCTGAGCAAGCATACAAATATCCAAGTGAACTTTCTGGTGGTCAGCAGCAACGTGTTGCTATTGCTAGGGCATTAGCAATGGACCCGAAAATTATGTTATTCGATGAACCAACTTCCGCTTTAGATCCTGAAATGATTAAA
>DANB01000002.1:40467-67243 GCA_002497245.1 Euryarchaeota archaeon UBA439 | reverse complement strand
AATGATTAAAGAAGTTCTAGATGTAATGATTGATTTAGCAAGAGAAGATGTTACTATGATTGTAGTGACTCACGAGATGGGATTCGCTAAGGAAGTTGCTGACAGAGTAATTCTATTCGATGAAGGCATGTTAATTGAAGAGAACACTCCAGATGTATTCTTTGATAATCCTGAGCATGAAAGGACAAAATTATTCCTTGAACAGATACTTTAATCGGTTTTAATCCAATAAGAAACACGATCATAAATTGTATTTCTAAAAGTTAGTAATTTTAGAGTAGGTCCATTTAGACTTACTGAGATAGTCGCACCACGTGTAAAATGTGTTTCATCCCATCCATCTGCTACAACATATCCTCTATGCATGTCACTAGTGAAAATAGTAGGTTGCTTTGTCCATGCCCAATATGTCCCATCGTCTCTCCTATCGTTTCGAGGTAGATCTCTCGAAACAAATAGATAATGATTATCTATTTCATTTATAGGAAAAGTAGTTCCTTCAATATTATTGATGTGCCTATACCAAGCTCCTTGACCCAAGAATGTTGAAAATAAACATCCAGATGAATATTGAACACAATTAATTTCTGAGTTTTTCCCGTCTTCTTTTCTTTGCAGTTTGTACTTTGATGGTTGATATTGATGAGTATTTGCAAGTAATAAGTCATTTAATGCTGGATCTGAGCGAATTACATTTCCACTAGTTGTGGATATTTCTGCCTGTAGTCTTGGTAATATGTTAACAATTGCCTCATTAGAAAGAGCCTTTAGAATATCTTCTCCAAAATTAACAGGATCGCTTCCCATATAGAATCCGTACGAACCATCGTTATCTATTTCTCTTGGATGACTATTTACACCCATTACGGGTGTTTTCTCATCTACTGAATGGGCGATTGATGTTAGAGTGCCATCTCCACCCAAGACTACAACTAAATCGCGTCCAATAAAATCTTCTCGGCGGACCTTCTCTCTTGCTGAGTAGTTCACCTCAATGTTAATATTATTACTTATCTCATTTAGAGTATTTTTTACAATCTCCAATGCTTCATCATGGACGTCTTCGAAGTTTTTCTTATACACGACTAGAATATTCTGTGACACCCTAACGCCCCCTTCTCGATTACCTCTCAGTAGGCATTGCATATAGCAACAACGCTGCTGTAATCGAGAATTTTAATATCAAAGATTCAATAATCTCTTGACTGATAAACTTCCCGACTTATTCGTGAGGACACTATTAGTTGGATTAATTTTAGTTTCATGCAGTCTTTCAGGTTGCTTAGAAGTGCCTCTTACTGAGTGCCCTGAAGATGACTGTTTTCCTCTATCTTCTGAATCTTTGAATGCAATTTTATCTCTCCCTGATTCATTTAATGTCCTTAAGTTAGCTGATGACTTCGATAAACTTAGGATAGAAACCTCTTCTAAGATTGAAATCCAAAATGAAGTTGTTTCAATAGATTGGAGTGTTGGTAAAGATGAATCTGCTAATCTCAGTTCTATAGCTCTGAGATATAATATTGGCAACGCCGCAGTGGATACCGAAGTTATCGAAGGTTCAGGAATTACAAACGTTAGAGTTGGAAATGTCTGGTTTGAAGGGCGTGATGCATTGCCTGAATATGAGGACCCATTTTATGAGATTGCAAGACTTGCTTCTGAAGACCCAGATGGTCTTTGGCCCCCTTTCAGTTTTGACTCAACGGCATTTGATGATATTGAATGGCAGATAACTGGGGATTTGTTGTCATTACAGCAAGTAGCAACAGGGACAAATGGTACCCACACAATTATTCTTGAATTGATAGGGGCTCCGCCAATGATTGTTGGAATCGAAATT
This sequence comes from Euryarchaeota archaeon UBA439, assembly GCA_002497245.1. GTDB lineage: Archaea > Thermoplasmatota > Poseidoniia > Poseidoniales > Thalassarchaeaceae > MGIIb-O2. The sequence goes on along the minus strand of DANB01000002.1, from coordinate 65,400 downwards.
TATGACGGACAGGGCTCAGATTTTTCTTTATCTGTAGAAACTGGTGACTCTGCTTCAATATATCTGCAAGAGAATCTACCGAGAACTGCCGTGCAATTTATTCCTGAGAATAATTCTATTTTATATGACGAGATTAAGATTTGGAGTAGTACAATAAGTGAAGGTATTTCTGAAGTAGAACCATCAGAACTTGAGTTCCATGCTAGAGTAGGCTCTCTAAATGACTCTGAATCTTTATCGCAGATGAATTTTGGCGATGTATTTACTAATGTCTCATTAGACGATGGAACTTGGTGGGAATTCTATTGGATGGATGTAGATTTAGATGACTTAGTTTCGGGTGGTGACTTTTACAACATAAGGACAAATTCAACAATCGATGTTACTATTTCTGTATTTGATATATGGGCAAATAAGTGGACTGATGATTTGTTGTAATCTAAATATCTACAGGGGCACATTCAAACCTCATGTAATTAACGAGTAGGTATGAGTGAAAGGCGACATCCTCTGAGGCGCCTATTATCACATCTCAAACATCATCAATTTACTGTTTTATTGGCATCTCTATGTTCAATATTAAACAAATTTTGGGATTTAGCACCTCCAATACTTATTGGTATGGCGATTGATGTAGTAGTACAACGTGAAGAATCATTCTTGGCCGATTATGGTTATCCTGATCCTAATGATCAGTTTCTGATTTTAGTTGGTATAACTGTAGTAATTTGGGTATTAGAATCTTTATTCGAGTACTGGTGGGGGATTTTATGGAGGAATCTTGCACAAACAGCGCAACATGAATTAAGAATTGACACTTATAATCATATACAGAATTTGGAAATGCAATGGTTTTCTGAACAATCAACAGGTGGCTTGATGTCTATACTAAATGATGATGTTAATCAACTTGAAAGGTTTCTCGATCAAGGAGCTAACGATCTATTACAACTTGCAACCACAATTACAGTAGTTGGTAGCATAATGTTCATTTTAGCCCCCGAAGTTGCATTATTAGCAGTAATACCTGTACCAATCATTGTAATTGGCTCATTTATTTTCCAAAGAAGGATAGGAGTCCGATACAAGAAGGTAAGAGAGGAAGTAGGTGAATTAAATTCTTTGTTGAATAACAATCTCCAGGGAATTACTACTATCAAGTCGTTTACTGCAGAAGACAGAGAATCAGATAGAGTCAATTCAGCATCTCAATCATATAGAAATGCTAACAGAGATGCAATTCGGCTATCGGCCTCGTTTGTTCCTTTGATTAGGATGGCAATTTTATTTGCATTCACTGCAAATATGCTTGTAGGTGGTTGGATGGCATTAGATGGCGAACTTGATGTAGGTGCATATGCAATTATCGTATTCATTACACAGAGACTCCTTTGGCCCTTAACTAGATTAGGGCAAACTTTTGATTTATATCAAAGAGCAATGGCATCAACAACTCGTGTTTTAGATTTAGTAGATACCGAGATAGGTATTGTTGAAGGTAATGATGAATTAGAAAATATCCAAGGTAATATTGGATTTAATAATATTAAATTCACCTATCCTGGACGAGAATCAGTACTTGATGATATAACGTTCAATATTGAATCAGGCCAAACTATTGGATTAGTTGGCTCAACAGGATCAGGAAAGACAACTCTAATTCGTCTATTAATGAGATTTCATGACCCATTATCGGGGGAAATAGAGATTGATAATAAGGACATTAAAAGTCTGAAGTTGAGCTCATTGAGAGGCTCAATCGCTTTAGTTTCTCAAAATACAACACTTTTCCCAGGCACTGTAAGAGAGAATATTGCTTATGGGAAACCTAATTGTACCGAGGACGAGATTCTAAATGCTGCTAGAATTGCTGAAGCATCAGTTTTCATCTCAGAGTTACCTGAAGGTATGGATACTAATATTGGAGAAGACGGGCATAAACTTTCAGGTGGACAAAGACAGAGGTTAGCGATTGCTAGAGCGGTACTGAAGGATGCCCCTATTCTCATACTTGACGAAGCTACTAGTAATGTCGATAACGAAACTGAAGCGGCTTTACAGCGTTCAATTGAAAAAATATCTGTTGATAGAACAACATTAATCATTGCTCATAGATTATCTACAATAAGAAATGCAGATAGAGTAATTGTATTGGATTCAGGATCAATCTCTGAAGAAGGAAATCATGATGAATTAATAATGAATAACGGCATTTATTCTAGATTATGGGCAGTTCAAACAGGAGAGGTAGGAAATGAATGAGAAAACTTATGGCAATGAAAATTATATTCCTTCAATGAAATTATCAGGTGTATGTGATTTATTAGGGGTCACAGGTAAGCAATTTGGAGACGGTATCTGTGCGGTCACATGTCAAGTTTCGCATAATCATTTGAATGCCGGCGGAGTTGCACATGGAGGACTCCATTCAACAATGCTGGATAGTGCTCTAGGGGGTGCTCTAGTTTCAATAATAAAGAAAGAAGAATGGTGTGCAACTGCACAATTAGATATTTCATTTCTTAATGCTGCATATGTTGGTGATGTTTTAGTCGCTGAAGGTAAAGTATTACGCCGTGGTAGGAATCTGGCTCACTGTGATGGAATACTTTCTAATCAAGATGGAAAAATCATTGCAACTGCTAAAGGCACATGGGCAATTTGGGAATCAAAACCAAGTAGTATGAAGTAGGATAATCGTAATTATGCAGGCAAAGGATTGATTTTATATCACCTCTCCGCTACAATCATATGGCACGAATTGACTCATTGATTTTGGTTATGCTAGGACTTGCCCAAATATTGATTGGCAACTCAATAGCTTTAGAATTTTTAGCTGTTTTACTGCAAGGCACAGGTGGTGGGACAATTGTGATGGCCATATATTTCCTAATTTTCCTATCAAAACATCAGAAAGAGTTCGATGGCGCATATTCCAAATTAGAAAAAACTACTCTAGTTAGAAATGATAATGGCGAATTAGAGTTTAAAGACGCTAACACAGTGGTTACCAAAGTAATATGGTACGTATTCCCGGTTGGTTTGACAATTATTGGCATGATTGTTTGGTTAGCAAATCTTGGTTAACAAATCAATTAGGTGCAACAGATGTCAGGCGGAAAGAAAGGCTTTCCTGAATTATTAGACGATGCTATAGATAATCCTGCATTTGAATTATTGGGGGGTTACCATTTATTTCTTCGTCGTTTGTTAATTCCTTTGATCCTATCAATTCTTTTCCTTTTTATCTATGATTTATTTAATAATCTAATATTTTCAGCAATAATTACCGGACTTTCTGTAGGGCCAATAATAAATCTTGAGAAATATTTGGCTGTAATGAAACAGCGTAAATAGCACTGATTTTGTCATATTGTCGCCGAAGAGGTGAAATGCAAGATTAATTTAGAACCATTAATGGCATCTCTCGCGGACTTTGATTTACTTTCACTTGTTGGTTATGATGGAGGTGGCGGATTAGAATTAATTTTCGCATCTTCTGCGGTATTGGGAGGAATTCTTTTCTTACTATGGTTCGCATTAATCATGATAGGGGGAATAACAGCAGATGTATTTGATGGATTATTTGGTACTGATTTTGATGCAATGGGTGCAGATGCATCATTCAAGGCACTTACATTCCAAGGGATAATGGCATTCATGATGTTCTTCGGTTTGGCAGGTTTATGGGTCTTGGACGGGGATTCTAATCAAACTTCACTTGCGATTGTAGTAGGTTCGATTACAGGTTTCGGGTCAATGTATGGCACTGGAAAATTGTTCCAATTATTTGTAGCACTCCAATCTGATGGTACAATAGATATGGATGATGCAATAGGTTCTGTTGGCACAATCTATCTTAGAATTCCAGAAGGCGGAGTAGGTCAGATACAGGTTGAATCTGGTAGTGCAATGAGGACTTATAATGCTAAAACTGACGATGGTCAGCCAATGGCTACAGGTGATTTCGCAGAAGTTATTGATGTCGTTTCATCTACATTAATAGTAAAAAGAAAATAATTTTTTCATTTTTTTCTCGAGATGATGTCGGCAAAGACTTCTTGACCTAGTCCCTCTTCATCAGGCATGAGTTGAGATAATGGCAGACGACGGTTCACCCTACGCAACAATAATGATTTTCGCAATAGTTTTAGTTTTGGTAGCAACAACGATTTTCTTTGCACAGAGGTATAAGAGATGCCCTCCTGACAAGATTATGGTAGTCTATGGTCGTACATCTGGAGGTAGAGCTTCTAGAACTATTCATGGTGGTGCGACATTAGTTTGGCCGTTAATACAGGATTATTCATTCCTTTCATTAACTCCAATTACGATTAACATAGATCTAAGAAATGCACTTTCTATGCAGAATATTAGAATAAATGTTCCAAGTACCTTCACAGTAGGTATTAGTACCGAGAAAGCGATTATGGCTAATGCTGCTGAGAGGTTATTACAACTCTCCCCACAGCAAATTGAAGAGATGGCCAAAGAAATTATCTTTGGTCAACTTCGTTTGACTGTAGCATCTTTGACAATTGAACAAATTAATCAGGATAGAGATACATTCCTTGAGATGACTAGAACTAATGTAGACACCGAATTACAAAAAATTGGTATTTATCTGATTAACGTTAATCTGGTTGATATTACTGATGAGTCTGATTATATTGAGAGCATTGGTAAGAAGGCTGCTTCAACTGCAGTTGAGAATGCACGTATTGACGTTGCAAATGCAGAGAGAGACGGAGCAGTTGGTGCTGCTAAAGCAAACAGAGTACGTGAGATTGAAGTTGCTCAAAACCTAGCTGAGGCAGAAAAAGGACGTAAGACTGCCGAAGCAGATCAGCGTGTATATGTTGGTGAACAAGAAGCATTAGCGGTTTCTGGTGAAAACGCTGCAACTGCAATAGTTAAGAATTCAGATGCTGACTTAGCAGAGGTCGAGGCTGCAGCAAAACAGCGTGCTGCTGTAGCGGCTGCTGAGGCTGAAGCAGCTATTCAGAGAGCGGTCTACAAAGAAGAGGAGGCTAGATTACAGGCAAGTGAAATTGTTCGCGAAGAAATTCAGAAACAACAAATTGAGATTTCTGCAGAGGCAGAGGCTGAGCGCCTAAGACGCATAGCTAGAGGTGACGCAGATGCAATTCTTGCAAGGTATGAAGCAGAAGCTGCTGGTATTCAGAAAGTATTGGATGCTAAGGCGTCTGGTTACGCTGGTTTAGTTAAGAGCGCAGGTGGAGATACCAAAGCAGCTGCTACTTTACTGATGGTCGAGAAGATTGAAAATATGGTTGCTGCACAAGTTGAGGCAATTCGTAATATGAAGATTGACAAGGTAACTGTTTGGGATGGCGGTAGCAACACTGACGGTTCTTCAGCTACAAGCAACTTTGTAAGTAGCTTAGTACAAAGTTTACCTCCAATTCATGATGTTGCCAAGATGGCGGGTGTAGATCTACCTGACTATCTTGGAACATTGTCTGAAGACAATACTAACGAATAAGAGACTGTCCTAACTGGATAGTCACCCTCATGAATGACTTACATCTCGGACCATCATGGCCGTTGAGGATGTAGTGATTGTTGGTGGTGCTAGAACACCGTTTTGTGAATGGCAAGGTGGTAAAAGAGGAGATGGTCTCCCTGGTGGTCTGTTGAAGGATACAAGTGCTCTCAAATTAGGAGAAATAGCAATAAAAGGTGCTCTTGAGAAAACTGGAACATCTCCTGACGATGTAGATCATGTGGTAATGGGTTATGCATTACAAACATGTGATCAGGCAATATTTGGTGCTAGGCATGCAGGTTTAGGTGCAGGAATACCTCAAGAAGTTCCAATGTTAACTCTATCAAGAATCTGTGGTTCAGGAGTTCAATCCATTGTAACAGGTGCACAGATGATAATGCTTGGAGAAGCATCAACTGTGGTCTCAGGAGGTATGGAAAATCTTTCTCAATCTCCTCATGTTCTTCGTGGAATGAGAGAGACATACAAATTAGCCAGGCCGCCAAAACAAGGCACAGTTTTAGAAAAAGATATGGAAGATTACTTATTTACAAATTTATTAGATGGAATGTGTGGTTCTTTTATGGCCCAGACTTCCGATGAAATTTGCAGAAGAAAAGGCATCACAAGAAAAGAAACAGATGAATTTGCTGCGCTTTCTCATACAAGAACTGCCTCATCTATAGAGAATGGTATTTGGGAACAAGAGATAGTATCTGTTGGAGAAATTACATACAGAGATGAAGATCATGTAGTACTTGATTCAACTCCTGAATCGTTATCAGAATTAAGAACAGCTTTCGGTCCAGATAGCCTAGTTACTGCTGGTAATGCTAGTGGAGTTGTTGATGGTGCAGCTGCTGTAGTAATAAAATCAGCATCTAAGGCTTCTTCTGACGGGGACTCTCCTTTAGCAAGAATCGTCTCTTGGGGAATTGTAGGGTTGGAGCCAGCAATAATGGCATATGGGCCTGTCCCAAGCAGTCTTTTGGCTCTAGAAAAAGCAGGTCTAAGCATTGAAGACATTGATCGATGGGAGATTAATGAAGCATTTGCCGGTCAAGCAGTTGCTTGTATCAAAGACTTAGGATTAGATGTCGAGAAAGTGAATGTGAATGGAGGAGCAGTTGGTTTAGGACATCCTCTTGCAGCTACAGGTACTAGATTAGTACTAACTTTGGCTCATGAATTGAAGAGATGTGGTGGCAAATATGGAGTTGCAACCGCATGTATTGGTGGGGGCCAAGGGATTGCGATGATTATCGAATCAATTTAGAATATCATTGCTAATATTTCTTGAATATATTTAAACATACTAATGCTGATGATTAGTATAAAAAGACTGGTAATTACTTTGACAGGTAAGTACTTTATTGCATATTTGGCACCAGTAAAAGATAGGGCCATAACCAATAATGGAACAACTAATCCAATTGTCGTAGCTTCTTCAATTAGATTACTCAAATTTCCATCAATTAATATATGGGAAATTATAGCAGTCGGAACAACCATTACTGCTAGCATAAATGCAGTCCCAGCAGATGATTTACTACTAAGTCCACCGTAATTCCTGTTCATAGTAACGAATATACCTCCTCCTCCAATACCAAGAAGTCCTGAAGACATACCTCCGAAAAATATTCCAGTTAACCAATATCTTTCATTCATTTCACCTATTGCTTCTCCAGTAATATCTTCTCTAGATGACATACGTAATGCAGCTTTATAACAAATCCATGAAACGATAACAAGTGCTATTATTTTTATTGTGATGTCGCTAATATATTCAATTAATAAGAAACCTAAGATCACTCCAGATATTGCTCCTGGGACTCCAAAAGTCATGCCTCTCTTAGCGATTTCAATATCTCCATATCCTCCTTTTTTATGGGCAAATTGACTCCCTAGAGCTACAGACCAGACTAAGATCAAGGAACCCAAAATTGCAGTTTTTATCTCCCAATCCATAATGTAATGTAATATAGGCATGAAAATAATCCCCCCTCCCAATCCTAATGGTGAGAAAATAATAGCGGTGGAAAAAATTAGAATCAATGCTAAGATAGTATTTGGTTCCATATGATCTCTCCTTTTCGTATTTATGAAAATATTATTATGGTCAAATAACTACTTATTAACATACAAATCGTTGCCAATATTCCTACTAATAGTATCGGCCCTCCAGCGCCCCTCATACTTTCCTTATTTATGAAAAATCCAACGGATGCGAGTAAAGGAAGTAACAATAATTTCCCTAGAGATGCCAGATTATCGGCTAAATCGACAGGAATTAGCCATGTCGATAGAACTGCAGCCAAGACAAAACCAGGGATGAAATATGGTATTTTACCAATCTCAAATCTCTGTCCCTCTACCTTTACCTTATTATTCGCTATAATAGCACACAATGGAACTATGATGACTAATAATGACACTCTTGATAGCTTTATTGTTGTAGCTATAACCATTGCTTCAGGCCCTATGGTTTCTCCCGCTGCGATTGCTTGAGGGACTGCATGGATCACAGACCCTGCCCAAATACCTCCTTGTTCTTCTGTTAAATTAAGAACTTTTGATAGAACTGGAATCGTGAAAAATGTAATCAAACCTAATAAATTAATTATTGCAAGTATTACCCCTACTTTTTCCTCTTTCAATTTTAGGCCCGGAGATACTGCCATTACTGCACTATTTCCACAAATTGCACCGCCGGTTCCTAGTGCTAAACTGGTTTCTAAATCTAATTTCATATATTTTCCAATAATATAACATGTGATGAAACTAGTTGATGCAGTAATCAACATTACAAATAGACCTAGATGTCCAATCTCTGGCCCGAAAAAAGATCTAATATTCAAACCGAAACCCAGTAGAATAATCGCCATTGGCATTACTAATTTAATCATCCATTTCCCCCCTTCTTCCACGTTTGTTGTCAAATTTGCGAATAAAGCACCAAAAATTAGAGCTAGGGTACTAGCTCCGACTCCGACTCCTAAATTAACAAGTTGATTGTTAATTATGTATGCCAATGAACCAATTATTATTGAACTAATAATTCCAATATTTTTGTTCATATTATCACATCAAATTAATCCGGATGAATTCGCATACATAATTGCTAATGCTAGAATACTTCCTGCAGAAGAACCTAAATTCCCAAATATTGTTACCATTATCACTCTACCTACTTTATTCTTGAAAAAAATACTATATAAGCTAGAAAATTCAAGAAAATCGTACGCATCTTTTCCAGTAGGAGGGGCCATTTTTAGTTGAGTGTATCCTGCAAACCAACCCGCTGCTAGACTTGGATTTAGAGATGTAATCGGAGATGCCAATGCTCCAACTAATATTGATGCGGGGTGCCCTCTGGCAACTAAAATACCTAAACCTGCTAAAAATGAATTTAAGAATAGCCAGATAGATATTGAATCCAATAATTCTGCAATATCTCCTTCATAAACCATCTTTCCAATTAGAGAAATCAGAAAAATAGGTATTGCTACCATCACATATTTTGGCCAACTAGGTTTTTTTGGTTGTTCATTAAGACTCACAAGTCTGGAAGTAGTTTCTAAAGTCGGCTTTTTCAGATTTGTTTTTATTCCTGTCAAGTGCCCTGCACCTACTACTGCTAAGATTTTCCCTTTCCCGCGAATTTGTTGTATTCGGCCACTCAAAAAAGCATCTCTTTCGTCTATTAGTACCTTTCCAGCATTAGGTGCAACTTTGTATACATCTTCCATCATATTGGTCAGTAAATCACTATCTTCAAGTAATTCTTCTAGATCGAAATCATCATCGTTTTCATCGGATAGCAATGCATCAAAAACTCTAAATTTCTCAAAAAAACCCATACTATGCCAAGCTCTTCTAAGTGTGATTACTACATTCCTGTCTATTAATTCAAATGGAATCCCTTCTTCTTCTGCGATATTTATTGCAGCTAACAATTCAGCTCCCGGCTTTTCTCCGGTATCAATTCCCATTTTCCTTTGTTGAACTGATAATGCAGATTGAAGAAAAATCATGCCAGCCTTACCTTCGCTAATGATTTTTAGTAAATCTTCATTATCTATACCCTCAGGTTTCTTTAATGCCGATAATCTTGATTCACATAATTCTATAGCGATTACATCTGGTTTGAATTCTTTAATTTGTTCTCTTACAAGATTTACAGAAGTTTTACTGACATGAGCAGTTCCTAGTAAACGAAGATTTTCATCTATATCTACTATATTCTTAGTATTATTAGACATTAGAATTCCTCCATGGCGGCAATAGCACGGAACAAGTCCGTATGTTCTCCGACATCATGTACTCTGATGATATCTACGCCTTTCGCTTTCGACATTGCTGCAATTCCCAGAGTTCCTGCTAACCTATCTTTTGTTTCAATTCTGCCCAATAATTCAGAAAACATACTTTTCCTACTTACCCCCCACATTAGGCCAACATCTCTCATGGGCACTATTTCTCTTCCGGATTTTAGTAGAGATAGATTGTGTTGTAAAGATTTCCCGAAACCTATCCCTGGATCAACAATAATTCGTTCAGGACTAACTCCTTCATCAATAAGTAACTTTACTTTTTGATTCAATATTTCTCTTACATCTATTACCACATCATTATATTGAGGATTATTTTGCATATTTTCTGGTAAACCTCTCATATGCATTAGGCAAATATAACAATCACTTTCTTTTATCACAGTTAACATATTTTTATCACCAAGTGCTGAAATATCGTTTATCATATCTGCTCCTTCTTTCAAAGATAGTTCTGCGACTTTCGCTCTTCTGGTGTCAACAGAAATACCTATTTCGGGAAATTCTCTTCTCAATTCTTTAATTACCGGGATTACTCTTGAAATCTCCTCCTCTTCTCCTACAGGATTTGAGCCAGGTCTAGTCGATTCTCCTCCAACATCTAACCAATCTGCACCATTTTGAATCATTGAGTTTGCAATCTTAATTGTTTCAGATATATCATTTGTTCTCGAATCTTCAAAAAACGAGTCGGGAGTGATATTTAGTACACCCATTATTCTAGGAAAACCATCTTCCCGGCGAACTATCAAGGGTCTCCAGTCGGGCATGTTGATGCCTCGATTCTACCAATCCTTTATGATGTGATGTAGTGGCAATCCAACGATGGTTATAGGGGACGATGCACTTAATGACAGTTTATCGACTGCTAATTCACCTATTTCTAACACTCAAAACGATGATCCCATGAACCAATCATCATTAGAGATGATGGAATCAATAATACAGCGACTTCAACCCCAAAATAGACACGAAATTAGAGACATGATATTCCAGAGAGGAAGAATTTCTGGAGCAATGCTCATCATGGCAATTCTTCTTTGGTGGATATCTGTGGAGAAAGGAGCAGATAGATTAGGCGATTCATCTATACCAATTTCTCAATTAGGAGGTTTCGAATTCGCAGAACTAAGTTTGATTGTTCCTAGTATAGCTTTACTTGCAACTCTAGTCATGTCAATTGGTAGAGAAAGAGGTAATGCAGTATTATCCAATTTAGCAGGAATTCTAGTTATTCTTGGAGCTTTTTACATCTTGGAGCCATTTGGTAATTTATTATTAGGAACTGGTGACATGGATATACAAAATGCCCTTTTCGCCAGTGGGCGACTCTCACTGCTTGCCTTGTTACTGCATTTCGCAACAAGATTTTTCTTTGAGGCATTACTACTTCAATGGGTCAGAACTTGGTTATTATCAAATGATATAGATATTTTTGCATCGAATGAACAAAATATCAACGAGGGTCATACTGATGAAGAAGTTCCTCTCGCATAGGTTATGTGAACGGTGACAAAATCCCTTATGTTAGTGTCCTAAGACTAGGTCACAGACGTGATAGAGATAAACGAATCACATCACATTTGGGTCTAACTGCTAGAGCATTTGGAGCGGATGAGATACATTTAGCAGGTGAAGATGATCCATCGGCTTTAGAAACTTGGAAGTCGGTTACAAAAAGATTTGGGGGTAATTTCAAATGTTCTTATGAACCAAAACCTCTCAGATTCTTACGTAATTTTTCCAAAGATTCAGGAGATGGAAATCCTGGCACTATAATTCATCTTACTATGTATGGTGAAACTTGGAAAGATGAATTGCCTAAAATTGATTTTTCTAGACCAATGGTAGTTGTGGTCGGCGGCACTAAAGTCCCAGGAGAAGTCTATCGCTTAGCAAGTCATAATATTTCAATTGGCAATCAGCCTCATTCAGAGGTGGCTGCATTAGCAATATTTCTTGAATCTTTGATTGGTAACATTGATGAAGAAAAATATTTTTCTGGTGGCGAGATTAAAGTCATACCAAACGGCGTAAGAAAACAAGTAATTATCTCAGAAGAAGAATAACCATTTCAAAATAAAATCTGATTTCTTATAGTCAATGATTAATAATCGTGTTCCGGCAGTATTGATGATGTCGAGGTCGACACCGGGTAGAGGATTTACTCCCGGTGCTGATATTTTAGGAGTTAAAGATCCGCCATCATTTGTAGATGCCGCTGATATTCTTATCGATTCTAAGAAATTGCAACCCTCTAGTCTGGAGCCTGGAATTCTGATATTGGCTGATGGCACTCGCTTCAAAGGACAGTTATTCGGTGCAGAAACTATTGCTATGGGGGAACTAGTTTTCACTACTGGAATGTGTGGATATCAAGAAAGTCTAACTGATCCTTCATTTGCAGGACAAGTTCTGACATTTACATGGCCTCTTCTAGGGAATTATGGGATACACGCTTGCGGTTCTGAGTCCTCCTCAATATGGCCTAGAGGAGTTGTTTGTAGGGAGTTAATGAAAATCCCTGATCATCGCGATTCGATTGGTAGTGTCCATGAGTTCTTGTTATCTCATGGAGTTCCCGGAATAGAAGGAATAGATACTAGAGCACTGACTAGAAGAGTCAGAGAGCACGGCACAGTATTATGTGTATTCGGCCCAATGGAAAAAGAACAGGAATTATATGAGATATTAGAAAATCTTTCACCTCCAGATCTTTCGGATTTAGTTGCTGAGGTGACTTGTTCTGAATCAGTAATCTTGAATGAAGGTGCCACGGATATAGATGGAAATCCCCTGCCTCGATTGGCTGCAATAGATTGCGGTATTAAATTTAATATTCTAAGAGAGTTATGTTCTCGATTTGAAGTTGTATGGTGTCCCGCGCACATGAATTTTGACCAAATAATTGAGCAATGGTCTCCTGACGCTTTTTTCTCATCCAATGGTCCTGGTGACCCCGCTCATTCTGGTTCAGCCACGATAGCAAGGGAAACATTGGCATCGGCGGTTAGAGCGGATTTTCCAGTAATGGGTATATGCCTAGGTCATCAATTAATGGGTCTAGCAGCTGGACTTAGAACCTACAAACTGCGTTATGGTCATAGGGGGGCTAATCAACCAGTAATGGATTTAGAAAGTAAGAGAGTCTACATCACTAGTCAAAATCATGGCTTTGCTGTTGAAGATCCTGAAAAAGGCATGCTTGCCCCTCATCCTAGTGGTGCCTGTTCAGAAAAAGGCACTAATGTTCTTGGTGCAGACTTCAAAGTTAGATATATCAATGCTAATGATGGAACTGTTGAAGGACTAGATTTAGTAGGTAAATCATCATTCACTGTACAATTCCATCCAGAAGCCCGCCCCGGTCCATTAGATGCGGCTCCATTATTTGATAGATTCTCTGAAATCGTGAGTGAAAAGATTCCAACAAATAAAATTGCTAGAATGCTTGGAGGTGATAATTAGTGCCTCGAAGGGATGATTTGGAAAGAATTGTAATTCTTGGAAGTGGCCCAATCAGGATTGGTCAAGCTGCGGAGTTTGATTTCTCGGGTTCCCAGGCTTGTAGGGCACTAAGAGATGATGGGTATGAAGTAATTCTAATTAATTCAAATCCTGCCACTATACAAAATGATCCTGAGATGGCTGATAGAATATACATCGAACCATTATTGCCAGAGGTAGTAAAGCGTATTTTGGAGATAGAAAAACCTGATGCAATACTTGCTGGCATGGGTGGCCAGACTGCTTTGAATATCGCCATGGCTTTGGCTCACGACGGTTCTTTAGATGAGTTAGGTGTTGAGTTAATTGGCTGTAATCTAGCATCTATAGATGAAGCAGAGGATAGAGATCTATTCAAGAAAGTATGTGAAGAAATTGATCTTCCTGTTTGTAAGGCAATTGCATGTGATTCTATTGAAGAGGTCATTGAGGCTGCAAATACATTGGGTGTATTTCCTCTTTTGATTAGACCTGCTTTTACATTAGGAGGCTTAGGTGGTGGTACCGCATTCAATATGGGGGAGTTGGTTGAAATAGCGAGTCAGGGAATATTACATTCTGCAATTGGCCAAGTATTAATTGAGGTTAGTATTCTAGGGTGGCAAGAACACGAATATGAAGTGATGAGAGATGATGCAGATAATGCGATTATTGTCTGTACAATGGAAAACTTAGATCCAATGGGGGTCCATACTGGGGAATCAGTAGTGGTAGCACCGCAGCAAACACTTTCTGATCGAGATCATCAGAAATTGAGAAATGCTGCGTTAAAATTAATTCGAAGATTGAATATCAAAGGGGGCTGTAATGTTCAGTTTGCAGTAGATCAAAATAATGGCGAGTACCGTGTAATTGAAGTGAATCCGAGAGTTTCACGTTCTTCCGCTTTAGCATCTAAAGCAACTGGTTATCCTATTGCTAGGATGGCTGCTTTGATTGCAGTAGGTTATACTCTTGATGAACTCCCTAATCCTATAACTGGTGAAGGAACTACTGCTGCTTTTGAACCAACCTTAGATTATTGCGTAGTTAAGATTCCTCGTTGGCCTTTTGATAAATTTAGAACTGCTGATAGAACAATTGGAACATCAATGAAATCTACTGGTGAAGTTATGGCAATAGGTCGATGCTTTGAAGAAGCTTTTCTCAAAGCGTGGGCAAGTTTAGAGTATGGACAACCACATCCTAGACCTCTCACATTGGCAGACTCGTCAGGAGGAGAGACAATGGATGAAAGGGCTTCACAGCCATTGCCTGAAGCAATGTTGGTTGATTGGTTACGAGTTCCCAGTGACCGAAGAATGAGTGCTCTTTTTGAAGCATTTAGAAGAGGATATTCAATTGAAGATGTAAGAGATTTAACTGGAGGAGTAACTCGTTGGTTTTTACATCGATTCGAGAAGATGGCCGCTGTAGAAACAGAAATTAGGGCTGCGGGTGAGTTAGGTATGAAACCCTCAGAAATACAATCTGAAGAAATGCGATATTGGAAAGGTTGTGGCTTCACTGATTTACATATAGCAGACGCATTATCCGGTTTCCCAGCATCTGGATTCAAACAATTATCAAAAGGTAGAGATGAATTTGCAGTTACTTCACGTAGACATGAGTTAAGTATTCATCCGAGATTTAGAATGGTCGATTCATGCGCTGCCGAGTTTGCTGCAGTAACTCCATATTATTACACAACCTATGAGTGTGGTACAAAATCAATAGGGATTGATTATGTGCCAAATCTTAACCTGAGTAAGAAGCAAAGGATTGTTGTTATCGGATCTGGACCAATTCGTATTGGGCAAGGGATAGAATTTGATTATGGATGTGTACATGCTGTAGGTGCTATACAAGATTTAGGCCATGAAGCCATAATAATCAATAATAATCCTGAAACAGTTTCAACTGATTTTGATACTAGCGACAGACTTTACTTCGACCCATTAACATTGGAATCAGTAAGTGAGATTTTACTTCGTGAAGATGCGCATGGAATTTTGTTACAATTCGGTGGTCAGACAGCAATTAATCTTGCTTTACCGTTGTCAAATA
This sequence comes from Euryarchaeota archaeon UBA439, assembly GCA_002497245.1. Lineage (GTDB taxonomy): Archaea > Thermoplasmatota > Poseidoniia > Poseidoniales > Thalassarchaeaceae > MGIIb-O2. The sequence continues at coordinate 50,007 of DANB01000002.1, read as the reverse complement.
ATTTACCTCATTTGTCATCCATGGGTCTCGATATTACTATGGAGGGAACTACTCCTGAAGCAGTCGATGAAGCTAGTGATAGAGAAAGGTTTGAGTCATTTGCTCAAAGAAATAATCTGAGAATGCCAAATGGTATGACTGCTTCCAATTCTGATCAAGTTCGTGAAGCGGTTAGGGAAATTGGGTACCCAGTACTTATCCGCCCTTCATATGTTCTGGGCGGAAGAGGAATGGAAATTTTATCTTCGAATCGTCAATTAGAATCTTACATGCAGGATGCTTTCCTTTCACCAGAAAGACCTTTGTTAGTCGATGAGTATCTTGGTAATGCAATAGAACTAGATGTAGATGCAGTCTCAGATGGAAGAGAAGTATTAGTTGGAGCAATAATGGAACATCTGGAAGAAGCTGGAATTCATTCTGGAGACTCAACTTGTTTTATCCCTCCTCAAAATGTATCCGACAAAGTTTTGAGACAAGTTGATGAATGGACTCGAAAGATTGGTATAGAACTTGGAATAGTAGGTTGTTATAATATTCAATTCGCTATTAGAGGTGAGATATTATATGTTTTAGAAGTCAATCCCAGAGGTTCACGAACCTTCCCATTTGTGGCCAAGGCTACAGGGGTGCCTTTAGCCAGAATCGCCGCAATGGTTGCTTTAGGAGAAAAATTATCTGATCTGAATATTCCTGAACGTCAAGACGATGCCGTATGTGTTAAGGCACCTGTATTCCCTTTCATAAAACTCAGAGGCCTTGATCCGGCTCCAGGGCCTGAGATGAAATCTACTGGAGAGGTAATGGGGAGTCACGAAAGGGCGTCTGCGGCTTATCTCAAAGCCCGATTAGCTACCGAATCTCCAGTCCCAACTGAAGGAGGAGTTTACATTACTGTGAAAGATGCAGATAAAGACACAATTATTGACCAAGCTAAGTCATTAATTGAATTAGGATTTAAGATATATGCAACTAGAGGTACAGCCAGTGTTCTCCGAGAGAAAGGAGGATTACAAGTTGAAACCTGTTATAGGATTACTGAAGGATTAACTCCGGATGCATTGGATTTAATGAGACAGGGTAAAATTCAACTTATTATTAATACTCCAAGAAATACTGGAGGAGCAGTTCTTGATGGAAATATGATGAGAAGATTGGCGGTTGAACTTAATATTCCATTTGTTACCACTATGGCGGGTGCAAGAATGGAAGTTCTTGCAATAGCGGAAGCAATGGATGGTATACCTGAACCGAGGCTCCTAAATATTGGTACATTGTAGATTTATACTAATCTATATGGTACACAGCGATTTCCTTAATTACCTAGAATTATCGAAGTAAATTATGCTGAGTTTGAAAGAAATACCCGGTGTTGGCGATTCTCTAGCAGAGAAATTGATATTTGAAATAGGTTCTTTGGCAGATGTAGAACGTGTAATCAGAGATGGTGATGTTAGTGCACTTTCAGGAATTGAGGGAATTTCTCCCCAAAGAGCTGTTAAATTAATCAATTCAGCCAATAATAATATTAGTGAAATTACTACTACTGATGAAGGGAGAAGATTACATAAAAATTTAATCGCTAGTATCTCAGATTATGTCATAACTAAAGCTGCTAAAGAGAGGCTTTCTATTTTGACACCTTTAACTCGTAATAGTGTTGTTGAGATCGAATCAAGAAGAAGTTGGTCAATAAATTCCATGAGATTCATTAATGAGAGCCAATCATCTTTTGAATTATGGAGGAAATGTATTTCTGGTTTAGGTTACACCAAGGAATCAACTTCTAGAATTGATAGAGTAATAGTTGTTCCAAACACTATCCAGTTAGAAAATTTAAGGCATATCGAAAAAAAATGTAGAATATTAGTACGTTCTAATGATGAGACTTGGGAAGATTATCTTGGGCTAAACAGAGTCACCTGGATTGGAGAAGGCGGCCCTGAAAAATTACCTTCGGGATGGATTATTGGAGAAATAAGCGATTCTTTATACGATTTGGTACCAGAAGTACCTCTCGAATGGCTAAAAATAAACTCAGATAATTTGTCTATTTTAGCAGAATTATACGATCAAGTTTGGCCGATAAATGCCATCGGCCAAACAATTTCAGAACACTTAGAAGGATTTGATGATTTAGCATTATTATTACAATCTTTAGAGAATGAATCATCAAATCTTGAAAATCTTGAAAGAATACGAGATAATCTTTGGAATCAAATTAAGTCAATAGAGGAATCTGTAAATGATGCAATTGTTTCTGGAACCTCTCAATCACAATTATCATTTGATGGAGATGAAGTTCTTTCCTATTATTCTGATATCTCAGGCTTAGAAAGAAGACTAAAAAGTACAATTGCAGATACTATTGATTTTGCATTACAAGAAGGCAGAAGAAAATTAGACTCATATCTTGAGAATATAGATATAAATTTACCAAATGATATTTTTTCAAGTGAATATCCATGTGTAGTCAATAGAGATATATTAGAATTAATTGACTGTGAACTAGAAAAAGAGATTAAATCAGAGAGAAGTCAAGGTGAGATTGCTATTGCTAGCTCAACTGTAAATATAATGAAACAATCTCGAAAAGCAATTTCGAAGTTTATTGAAATAGATATGTGGATAGGTGTAGGTAATTGGGGGATATCTAATCGATGTACCATGCCTGAGATGTGTATAAGTAATCCAGGAATATGGATGAAAGATGGTCGTCATTTGCTATTAGGTTGTGAACCAGATGCCGTTACGTATGGAATAGGAGAAGTCTCCCCAGAAAACCAAAGAGATAAGATTGCATTACTTTCTGGTGCTAACTCTGGTGGTAAGACAACTCTCTTAGAGACTCTTGCGTCATTGATATTACTCTCTCATTCTGGACTCCCTGTCCCTGCATCTTATGCAAAAATCGGTCTTCTTGATGAATTACACATTATGGCAAAAGTTTCTGGTACACAATCTGCCGGAGCTTTGGAAAGAACATTAAAAAAATTAGCAGATATCTTGGTCTCTAGTGAAAGAAAAATAATTCTAGCCGATGAATTAGAAGCAATAACGGAGCCTGGTGCTGCATCATTGATACTTGGAGGGCTACTCAAATCTTCGAGATATAATGATGACACAAACATCTTACTAGTTACTCATATAGGAAGTTCGATTTCAGAAGTAATGGGTGGAGACATTAGAATTGATGGTATTGAAGCACAGGGACTAGATGAAAATATGGACTTGATTGTTGATAGAAACCCCAAAAGAAATCATATTGCCAGATCTACCCCTGAATTAATTGTTAGAAGACTTGCATCTAGATCTAAAGGGCCTACTTCAGAAATATTTTCTAATTTATTGAAAGGATTTTGACATTATCTTAAGCGTTTCTTCTCTACCAATTTCATTCATTATAGAAGCAATTCTAGGTCCATACTCAGTACCTAAAATTAGAATATAGAGTGCTACATATGCCTCTCTTCTGTTTATATCAATCTCTGAAGATAATGATGTGATATTTTCACTGATTTCTTTTTCAGTCCACTCAATCTTTTCTAATTTAGTAAATAATTGATTTAGGAACTCTTCTTGTTTACTACTTATTTTCTTTTTATTTTCTTTAGTAATAATATCTTGAATCTTTATTCTTGCCTCTTCAGGAAAATGCCTACTATCTATCCAATTTCTCATCCTTGAAAGCCTATTTATTAGGACCTGATTAGGTTTTCCATCAAGATGTTGACTTTTATTCAATGATCTCCATATATCGTCATCATCTGATTTTATTTGTGCTAGCATTGCTAAGTGTCTAAATGAAACTCCAGCAGTAGATAAAGAAGGATTATCTCCTCTCTTAACCTGACTCAGTCTCAATGCACCAAGTGCAGTGTCTCTTGCAACCTTTTTCTTCTTACTGAGATCTTTATCATCTGGTGGATTAGAAACTAGTCTTTCATATTCATCCGCCATTTCAAAAAGTGAAGGGCCAGTATCGAAGTCAATATGCTTCTTTATCTTCGTTCTTGCTATTACATATCTCAATATTTCTGGAGGGACTAACCCCAAGGCTTCTATAGGGCCAATTGTATTACCGGTCGAACTTGACATAGGTCCCGAACCTTTCAGTTGTATCCATTCATAGACCATTTTTCCTGGTGGCTCGCTTCCAAGTATTCTACAAATAGGAATTCCCGTATCAAAACTTCCTCCGGCTGCTCCATGATCTTTACCTGCGGGTTCACAAGTAATTCCATGTACTCCCCATTTTGCAGCCCAATCAACTCTCCAGGGCATTTTTCCCTCTGCCTTCCTAATATCTGATTTTCCATTTATTCCTTTACGGTCAGTCCAGTAAACATATGGTTTTTCATATCCTGTCACAATCACGCCATCCATACTACCATCACTTCCAACAGGGTTGTAGGGATACCATCCCTCAGGTAATTCTCTACCTGAAATTTTCTCTATAACCTCACATATTTCCTCTCTATTTATTATTGCCAGGTCAATTTTCTCTGCAAAATCTCCATTTTCATAAGTTTCATGATTCATCACTACTTTTGGAATCACTCCTATCTGTTTTAATGCATCTAAGAATGGTTTTAGGAAGTGTATTGCATAGTTTTCTCCATTATAGTTAGGAGTACCATCTGGGTTTGGAGCGGGAATATTTGCTAGAGGGAAGCCTATGTATTTCTCGTAATCATCCGAAAGGAAATCATAAACTCTTCTAAGAGGGTCCATAGAGTCAACTATGAATATATATTCGGATTTTTTACCTGAGTCAAGACATGCTCTATGAATCATCTCAGCAGTTAGTATTTCTCTCAGATGACCTATATGGAACTCTCCTGATGGAGTAATTCCTGATGCTATGACTTGTGAATCATATTTCTCAGATAGCCGCATTGCGGTATAATCTGCCCAATGCATATTCCTGCCTCATACAGTAACTACTCTTACAAGACCTCTGAGAGGTACTCCTTCAAGTGCATTAGCCTCTGATTTATTTGCTAGAACTAGACAGAGCTTAACTTCCGCCCCCGCATTTCTAAGATTTTTAATTGTCTTCTTCAAAGTTGTTCCTGATGAAACCACATCATCCACTACAACTACTTGTTTTCCAGATACAGATGCAAATATTTCTGAAATATGAGCGCCTTCGTCTTCACTAATAGACCGACTTACTGCTAAGTCCAAATCTAATTGCCCAGCAATTGCCTGAGCGAATGGTATTCCATTGATACTAATTCCAACTATAGTATCAATTTCATCTCCGATTTCTTCCTCTATTATGTCTGCAAAAATATATGATATTGCTTCGATTCTGCTCGCCTTTACTGCTACAGATCTCCATCCTATTTGTACATCAGTTGGCCTCTCTTCAGAAGTTGTGTTATTGGAGTACTCTTCAGTGGACAACCATTGGATTGTAGTTTGAGATAGTGACAACTCGTCTGCTATCTGCTGTGTGTTCAAACCGTTACTGCGGTGTTGTTTTACTTTGGCTCGAAGCTCGTCTACGCTAAGTGGCATTAAATACCCCTAGAATCCCGTCCTGTATCAAGCCATCGGATGAAAACTATCTATTTTATTGGTATTCATTACCTAAAACCTACCTGTCGAACCGAAACCACCCTCGCCTCTTTCGGTTTCACCCAGTTTCTCAATATTTACTTCTATAAATTTAGATTTAGGAATTGGAGTGATTAATAATTGTGCAATTCTTTCATTTTTTTGAATAATATATGATTCCCCTTCTCCTATCCATGTCATTAATACAAATAGTTCGCCTCTATAGTCTGCATCAATTGTTCCTATACTATGAGGTAGAATCAGTCCTTTCTTTCCAAGAGATGAGCGTGCTCTCACTTGCCCTTCATATCCTTCTGGAATGGCTACATGCAAACCTGTCCTAACCATTGTACTACTTCTACGCTTAACGATTGTATCTTCTAACGAATATAAATCCCAACCAGCAGCATGAATGCTTCCTTTGCTTGGTAGTAATGCATCACTATGTGTTCTTGCAACTTTAACCTCAATCACTTCATCCATGATATCCGCTGAGTAAGACGGCATTTTACGCTTATCACTGGAGTTTCCCAGTCGGTGGGGTGAAAAGGGGTGGTCTTCTCGGAAGGCCAATGGCCGACTTCGAGTATGAATCATTACTGGAACGAGCACGTGAACGTATTCCAAAGAATATTAGTGAAAGATCTAGATGGACAATGCCTGAACCAGAGATATTGATTGAAGGTAATCAAACTATTCTCAGAAACTTCGCTGCAATAGTTGATGCTATGGATAGAGATGCAAATCATGTTTATCAATTTTTGATTAATGAACTTGGGACCTCAGGAACTAGGGAACAAGTTAGAGTATTATTCAAAGGACGAGTTCCCCCTAAGAGAATTAAAGAAAAAATAGTTTCATATGTTAAGTCTTATATTTTGTGTGGACAATGTAGAGCACCGGATACTCGTTTCATTAAAGAAGAAAGAACTACTTTGCTAAAATGTCAAGCTTGTGGAGCTACTAGACCTGTAAAACTTTAGAGTCTTGATTTATTACTTAGGTGAAAAATCTAATAGAACTTTACCTTTATTTCTTCTTTTATGCATATGTCTTTGTGCCTCTGAAACATCTTCAAATTTCCAAACTGAATCAATTATTGGATCTATTTCTTCTTTTTCTAGTAATGCTCCTAATTCAATAAGATGATTTTTGAATATTTCTTCATCATCCATTTTTCCCATATGTACGCCAAAAATCGCCTTATTTGAATTCATCATCATCATTGGATTGAATTTTGGAGTATTTATCCACATTCTCAAAGCCGCTATAATTGATCTTTTTTCTCTAGGTACCGCAGAAGATGCTCCGAAACAGTGTAGTTTACCGCCATTTCTCAAGGATTTGTAAGATTTCATTAAATGTTTACCTGCTACAGGATCTATAGCCTGATGAACTCCTTTACCATCTGTAAGTTTTTTACAAACTCTAACAAAATCTCCCTCTTCTCTATCAACAAAATGCATTCCTAATGATTCTACGAATTCTTTTTTCGCTTTCGAAGCAGTACCAATAATTAACTTCGCCCCGAAAGATCTACAAATTTGTGCTGCGGCTGTTCCAACTCCTCCTGCGGCATGATGAATTAGTATAGAATCGCCTTGTTTGATTCCTCCTAAATATACTAACATATGATATGCAGTTCCATATGTAACCGGCATGGCTGCAGCCTGGTCAAAACTCATACTATCTGGAATCTTTATTACCCTACTAGAATCTACAATTACCTCTTCTGCATAACCTCCAAATCCAGTCATTGCGATTACTCTTTCTCCAACAGTCAAATCTTCTATATTTTCTCCAATTTGAGTAATAATTCCTGAAACTTCATATCCTGGAGTGAATGGAAAATTAGGATTACTTCCGTAAAGTCCCTGCCTCATCATTAAATCCGCAAAATTGATTCCTGCTCTATATACTCTAACTTTAACTTGATTTTCTTCTGGTCTACCTAATTCCTCATCAATTATCTCTATTGAATCTGGACCGCCAATCTTAGTATAAATTATTCTTTTCATATAATCACTCTATGGTAGAAATTTTCTTATTTCAGTCACCTTCTTCTTCTGTTTTTCAGGTATATTTTCAGGATAACCTACTTTCAGAAAACCCACGATTCTTTCCTTTTCATTATTTATCTCTAAAGAGGTATAAGTCATAGGATGCCTAGTAATACTTCCAGTACTCCATTGAGACCCAATTCCCATGCCCCATAGTGACAAAACAAGATTATGTAAAGAACAAACAGTAGCTGCATAATCTTCTTCTTCTCTGAAAGAATCATCAGGGCTTAGTTTTGTTGTTACAGCTATGATTACCGGAACATCCATTATCTTAGAAATAGCTCTGTTTAATGAGGATGAACCCTCTTCCTCTTTGTTACTTTTGGCCTTATTTTTAGATAGAGAAATCACAGTAGGCAACAATTTCTTCCTCGTTTCATCACCTAATACATAGTAATTCCATGGATGAGTTTGTTTGTGACAAGGTGCATTACTTGCTGCCTCAAATGCTATTTCTAAATCTGTTAATTTTACTTTCTGATCTGTAAAATGATAAATACTTCTTCTACTATTCAGAAGATTCTGTATAATACTCATATAAATTCCTAATCCAAACAATCAAATTTTGCTGCAAGAATAAAATCAGATTCGACCAAACCGTCTATTTTATGTGTGAAAATCTTAACCTTGACTCTTCCCCAACTTAACTCGAAATCAGCATGATGGTTTTGTTCTTCACAGATTTCTCCGGCTAAGTTAGTAAATTCTAATGCTTCTTTGAAATTATTAAATTCCCATATTCTTTGTAAGTGATGATTATCAATTATTTGCCATTTTTCATTTAAATTAGTAATTAATTTATCCATCTCATCTCTAGCCAAGGGCGGCACGCCGCCTTGACATGGTATACAAATTTTTGAGGCTAAGTCCGTGTCTTCTTCCATTTCAGTCCCACACGTGATTATCGTCTCTGCCTTCTACTTGCCTTTCTGCTTCTTCATGTAAATTAGACCGACGTCTAATTTCTTCCTTTTCAAATGTCAGAAGCTCCTTGTCTTCAATATATGGTTTTCTGAGATGCGTTATTAATCTAAGTTGAACAATAATGTCTCTCGCGATTGAACGAAAATCGCCATTTTCATCCCAAATCTCGATAACATTTCTTGAGGTACCTACTAACATCCCTCTAATATATGGTTCTGAGTTCTCTGGTAAAGCTCTTGAGTCTAGTAGAATTTCTACCAAATCATCCTTCCTAAGTCCTGATTTTCTTTCGATTAATGGTCCTAAAAATATATCCTGAAGTTCCGATAATTTAGGTTCTCCATAATCCCGATGGATTCTTGTAGCCCATTCTGGCAAATCGCCAATACCTCTCCCACTCTTCTCAGCACTCATGCACCTCGGTCAACTATGTCATAGAAAAGCCAACGGGTTCCAAGATTATGATTAAAAAAACTAAAATGACTGCTTATTTGAAGTGGGATGGTATAGGCGCTAGGTTCGGGTGAGACCATGGCAGTACCACAATGGAGAAGTATTCCAACCGTTCTTTATCCACAAGAAATTCTCGATAAAGCGTTCCGCAAGGCCTCCAAACAGTCAGATTTAGTCGAAGATCCGGACAAATATCATAGAGTTAGAAAGCAAATGGTTAGAATGATACAATCTGCATCAGATACCATAGACTCAACTTTAAGAAATTGGGTAGAAAAATGGCCAAGCCTCAATGCATTATCTGAATTTGATAGGGCTTTGATAGATGCAGCAGTTGGTAACGATGATTATCGCAGAAGTCTTGGTGCTATTCAGTGGGCAGCAGAAAGAGTTAGGAAAATTTCTGGAGAATCTGAATCAAAAATTCTTCGTTTAAGAAAAATTGAAAGTTTTCACGAAGCAAGAAGACATGCATATGGCAGAATTTCTTCAATTGTACACCAAATCTCTCCTCAAATATTATGGCTTGGAGAGG
>DANB01000002.1:13446-40139 GCA_002497245.1 Euryarchaeota archaeon UBA439 | reverse complement strand
GGCTAGAGAAATACTTAGAAAACTTCCATCCGTAGATTCTGATGAGCCTGTGATTGTTGTTGCAGGGTCTCCCAATGTGGGTAAATCTGCTTTAATTGGAGCCTTATCATCCGGTGAACCAGAAGTGGCTTCCTATCCATTTACTACTAAACAACTGCATCTCGGCCATTTCTTGCATAGGCGACGCTCATACCAAATGGTGGATACTCCTGGATTATTAGATAGGCCTATGGAGGAAAGAAACCTAATTGAAATGCAAGCAATTGCAGCACTGGAAAATATAGGAGATATTCTGATAGTACTGATTGATGCCAGTGAATCCGGTGGTTCTTCTTTGAAAGAGCAGTTGAACCTTCTTGATGAAATTAAATCGTTGGTTACTGAGAGGCCAATTCTTGTAGTTCATTCGAAATCAGATCTTCTCAAAGAAATACCTGAAGATGCTCAACATCTTATTTCAACTATCAATGGTGAAGGAATAGATGAACTAAGAGATATAATAATTGAAACGATTGGAGCCGATAATATCAATAATCCGTTAATATTACCCGAAAATTGGCATATAGAAGAAAATTCTTTGGAGCCTTTGGGTACTAAGTATGAGATTGAAAAAAGAAGAGAAATGAATAATTAGTTTATGTGCCAAGTATGTCCACAGGTTTTACAGTATAGGTCATATCCTCCGTAAGACTTCTGCAATCCACTAATATCGATGTAGGTTCCACAGTTGGTGCATTTCTCACTCATGATTATCCGAACTCAACAATGTTATTCAATTACTCGATGCTTAATTCACTCAACTATCCCTAAACTTCTGAAATAATTTCTTTATTGGAAAAGCCATTTCACCTGCTCCCAGAAATAATGTTAATGATACTAAAGCTAGAATTATCTCTACAAACCAATTAAGACTTATTTCAACATTTGTCGTTAGAACTTGCTGATCTCCAACATCTGCCCCTTCTCTTCCACCTGATATTATCCTGTAATCATCAGTCTTAATATTCCAGTTTATTTCTCCATCAATTTCATCAGAACCTCCAACTATAATATAATTCTCAACATCTTTTACCGTGCAGTCAGTTAGTAAGGTTTCTTCATCTGGAGGGCAGACAATCGCTGCCTCACTCTCTACTACTGCAAACCATGAATCCTCACTTTTTTGCCAATTAATTTGTAAATCGATATTTAGTATTCCAAAAATCAATGGTGGCGAAATATCATCTCCAGTCATTGCAATAAGGCAAAGTTCAGGGTCTTCAAATTCACAAGGAACCATGTCAATTGCACTCCTTTCTTCAGGAAGACTAATTCCTGTAACGCTCCCCAGCAGGAGAATTACGCATAATACTCCTACAAATCCGGGAAGTATTGAGAGTATCCTAACCATCATAATAATCACTACTATAAATCTCTCAATTTAATTTAACGCCCCTATGAGTTGTATTAATATTGGTATAATAAAAATACCAATTCCTACATAAAGTAGAATTGAGAGCCTTTTTCTCGATTTTTCCTTTCTCTCTTGATTAATTCGACAATCATCATCATCGCAAATCAAAGACTCATTACTCAACGGTATTGGGATGGAACATTCTACACAATGTTTGTGTGCTTCGAATAAAACCCCTTTCCTCGCCTTTTTCCTTTTTTTTGATATAGTTGAATTTTGTTTTGCTTGACTAGCTGTTGTTGTAGCCATTTTAGCAATTTTTTCCGACCTACTCATTTTCCCCTCTCCTAAGAAATCTTTGTCCCTTCAAAATCTGAACCTAGAATTGTATGCTTGATTCGTTCTATTTTTCTCCCATCAATTATATTAAGTTCTAGATTTGCCTTTGTTGCTTCTAAAACTGCAATAGGGTCCACTACGCTTGATTTCCCTGCCTCTTTATGTTCTGCTGGGCCAACGATTTGTTGTAGTTCTTCATGAGTAAGGATGTCAAATGATTTAGCATTTGGATTTTTTCTAGGGTCTTCACTGAACACTTTTTCAACATTGGTGGCAATAATACACTTACTTGCATTTACTGCTATTGCCAATCTGATAGCTACTGCATCAGTAGTATGTCCGGGCTCAGTGCCTCCCATTACAACTACAGGCCTTTCTTCAAGTAATTGCGCTGCCTCGTTCACACTTGTTGGTATAATTCCAGAAACAGAAATACTTGCCTCAGTAAGAGCTTCTCTGATTATTGTTGCATTTAGTCTAGTTGCAGCAATCCCAATCTTATCTAAGTGGTAGTCATCATCAATTAATGGTTTTGCTAATGATATTCCTTCTCTTGCCGGAGCACCACCTCCAATGACTAATCCCAATCTATCTCCTGCTGCAACTCGTTCTCTTACAATTGTGATTAAATGATCTAACCATACATGTTTTTCTTCCACTTCTGGACGTAATAAACTACCTCCAATTGCTACCACAATCATGGTCATCGGGTATACGGAGACACTACTTCTCTATCAATGTCTAGGCTCGGTTGAGGATGAAGGGTTGAAATGCCCGCCTCTTTGCCCATATACGAGGGTAGACTATGTCCGAGGACTTAGAGGTGCAAAAACGCAAACTTCGTGCACGTAAGACTCTCGAAGAAGTTTCGAAGATGAGAGGCATGGGTACTGAGCTAGTTACAGTTATCATACCTCCTGAGAAGATGCTATCTGATGTTCGTCATCATTTAATCCAAGAAGGAGGGCAAGCAGCCAACATCAAGTCTAAGTCTACAAGAAAACATGTTACCGACGCTATAGAATCGGCAGTATCTACCTTAGGCAGATACAAGACTCCTGGTGAAAGAGGAATTGCCTTATTCGTTGGCCATGTAATTATTGGAAACAACAAAAGTAGGCTTATTTCAGTAGTTGTTGATGATCCTCCTGAAGCTTTCCCATCATTCAGATATCGCTGTGATTCTTCTTTCGAAACTTCTCAACTTGAGGACATGTTAATCGATAAAACAGCATATGGCCTTTTTGTTATCGATAGGTCAGAGTCAGCTTATGGTTTAGCATCTGGAAAAAGACATCATTGTCAAGAGCATATTACTTCTCAAGTTCCATCTAAACATGGAAGGGGTGGTCAATCGGCTCAAAGGTTCGAGAGACTCATCGAAGAAGCTGCCCATAATTTTTTCAAAAAATCAGCTGAAAGGGCTTGTGCATACTGGTTGCCAATGATTGATGATTTGAAAGGAATAATTATTGGGGGGCCTGGCGCCACTAAAGATTTCGTAGTTAAGAATAATTATTTTCATCATGAGATTAAGAAGTTAATTAGAGAGCCACATTTTGATGTAGGTTATTCTAATGATTCAGGATTAAGGGAATTAATTCAGAGAGCAGGAGGCCTTATGGACCAAATCGAATTAGATGTTGAAAGACGTTTAGTAGATGATTTTCTCAGAGAAGTGATGCAAAATCACCCTAAAGCCACATATGGCGAGATGATGATTAGAGCGGCTCTAGATCAAGGTGCAGTATCTACATTATTGCTGTCTGAAGGTTTACGTAAACGTAGAGTCGGATGGATTTGCAAATCTTGCTCCAATGAATGGAGTCAAACACATAGTAATCTGACTGAAATACCAGATTGCCCAAAATGTGGCTCAGATAATTTGGTTGAAGATCCTGAGAATACAATGGATTTAATCGATGAACTAACAGAACTTGCATCTCACACCTCAGCTAAAGTAATTTTAGTATCATTGGATACTGAAGAGGGCTCTACTTTGAGTACTTCTTTTGGTGGAATTGCGGCAATGTTAAGATATGCATGGTCCTAGGTGATTTAATGAGGGCACTTCGTAACGAAATAGTCTCCAAACTATCAGTTACTATGCATAAATTAGAATTGAATGAAACTAAATGGCTAGATTTTTTGGGGACTTCTACAGATAAAATACATGGAGATGTTACTTTACCTTGTCATTCTTTTTCTAAGGTTTTAAGAAAATCTCCAAATGATATAGCTATTGAAATTGCAGAAAATGTAGATTCTGATTTATTAGAAATTGTTGAAATAAATGTGGTAAATGGCTTTCTAAATTTCAAGGCCAATAATTCTTGGCTTTCTAAGCAAATTTCTTTTATAAATTCAGATTCTAGGTTAGGAGTAGAATTAGAAGATGAGAAAACTATTGTTATTGATTATTCGTCTCCTAATATCGCAAAAAGAATGCATGTGGGGCATCTTCGTTCTACTGTAATTGGCGATGCTTTGTCACGAATCTTATTGTTTAAGGGGCATAATGTAATTGGTGAAAATCATATTGGCGACTGGGGCACTCCTTTTGGTATGTTAATAGAACATTTTATTGAATGTGAAAATAATAACGTAGGAGAGATAGATCTTTCAACATTTTATAAAGAAGCAAGATATAAATTTGATAATATTGATGATTTCGCAAATCGTTCAAGAAAAAGGGTTGTTAAACTTCAATCTAAGGATCCTGAAACAATCAATCTTTGGCAGAGTTTAGTCAATCATTCACTTATCCACTTCAACTCAGTTTATAGAATGCTAGATGTTCTTCTTAATGATGATAATTTAGCTGGAGAATCTATTTACGAGGATTTACTTCCTGAAGTAGTAGAACGTCTCACTTCTAAGAATCTAATCGTTGAAAGTGATGGTGCTTTAGTTGTATTCCCTGATGGATGGTTTAATCGTGAAAATGAACCTCTACCTCTTATTATTCGTAAAGGAGACGGTGGTTTCAATTATGCTACTACTGATCTTGCATGTATTATCAACCGTGTTGAATCAATTGGATGTGATGAGATGCTGTATGTCGTCGGTGCTGAACAGTCTCAACATTTTTCAATGGTTTTCCAGGTAGCTCATGATGCAGGATTTATGGATGATAAGATCAAAGCCGTACATGTGCCATTTGGATTGGTAATGGGATCTGACGGTAAAAAATTAGCTAGTCGGAAAGGTAAAGCGATAACTCTGAAAGAATTACTAGAAGAATCAATTTCAAGGGCTGAAAAACTGATTCTTGAGAAGAATCCTTCTATGTCTGATTCGGACCGCAATGAAGTTTCTAAGATGATAGGAATCGGTGCAATAAAGTACGCTGATTTATCCATTGATAGGAATAAGAATTATATTTTTGATTGGGATAAAATGCTTTCTTTCGAGGGAAATACTGCCCCATACCTTCAGTATGCATATGCTAGAATCTGCAGCATTTTCCGTAAATCCTCTATTTCTCGCGAATCAACCTTGGAGTCAGAGATTATTATAGGCAATGATTTTGAAATGTCACTATGTAAATCCATAATTGGTTTTTCTGAATCAATAGATGATACAATTAGTAGTTATAGCCCTCATCGTTTAGCAGTTTACTTACATCATTTGGCACAAGATTTTGCTTCATTTTATGAGAACTGTCCTGTTCTGATACCAGATGACAAAAAAACAATGAGTAGTAGATTAGCTCTTTGTAATTTAACAGCAAGAACTTTGAGAACAGGACTTGGACTTTTAGGTATCGAAACACCCGAAAAAATGTGATCATAGAATTTCTTTAACTCGCTCAATATTACCTCTAACTGATTTTATTCTTTTAGAATCAATTATTAAACTCCAAAATGGTACAAAGTCAACTTCAATTTTGATCCATTTTAGAGAATCTATCAATTGTTTAGATTCCGTATTGTCCAAATTTATCTTTTTAATATTATATTCTTTGATTTTATTATTATTAATTTCTAGATATTCTTCAACTTCTTTGCAATCTTCACAAGATTCTTTCGTTATTAAGAGCAAATAATTATACATTCGATTAACCGTTTTCCAATCATCAATTGATACAATTTCATTCATTTTAATTAACTCCTGATGACGGTTATCTTTGAATGTCCCCTTCCTTCCGCAAGTGGTATGGTATCAGTAGGCGACCCAGCACCTGACTTTACTTTGATGGCGAATGACAGAAATATGGTTACTTTAAGTGACTCAATTGGAAATAAGGTAGTTTTAGTATTCTATCCTGCAGCCTTTACTGGTGTTTGTACTACTGAAATGTGTACTTTCACTAACTTCATGAATGATTTTGATAATCTAGAGGCTGAAGTTTTCGGAATCAGTGTAGATTCAATATTTTCTAATAACGAATTTTCTAAAAAAAACTCAATAGGTTTCCCATTACTTTCCGATGTTAATAGGGATGCGACAAATTCTTATGGAGTTGAGATTGATTTTGTCATGCCTGGATATAAGGCTGCCCAAAGATCAGTATTTGTCATTAACGAAGACGGGAAAATTGGTTATTGTTGGGTTGCAGAAAATCCAGGTATCGAGCCTAACTATCAAGAAATAGTTGATTTCTGTAAGAATTAAGATATTCTCGTTATCTGACTTCTTCCCCTGACCACCTTTGACTTAAATCATGATCAATATCCAGTTGATCCAAAATTCTTGCCACTACAAAATCTATCAATTCTCCAATAGTTTCTGGTTTATGATAAAATCCAGGGCTAGCAGGGAGTATAATTACTCCCCACGTTGACATTTTTGTCATTGCTTCTAGATGAGCGGTTGCAAAAGGAGTTTCTCTGGGTACTAGAATCAACTTTCTTCTTTCTTTCAGAGCAACAAGGGCACTTCTTGTTGCTAGATTATCCGAGATTCCTGCAGCAATTTTTCCGATTGTTGTTCCACTACTGGGGCAAATAATGTATGCGTCATATTTTGCAGAACCTGACGCTGGTTTAGCAGCTAAATTATGATTATCGTGCAAAGTAACTCCTTTGATTCTGGATAAATTTTCAGGCGTCATATCACATTCAAGGTGTAGATTGATTGCACCAGTTTTTGTGATAATTAAATCAACATCCCAACCGGCCTCAGAAAGTGCTTCCACTAGACGTACTGCGTATTGTGCGCCGGAAGCCCCCGTCATGGCTACAACAGCGGATGGCATGAAACCCCGTGAGAACTAGACATCTTGAACTATTGCTTAATTTCCACAGACATTTTCCAATGCAAATGCCAAATATTTATACTCATCTAAGTGGTTATATATCTGTGCAGAAATGCGAATATATCTTCCTTCGGGATTTGGCCAATACCACACTGGTACTTGTATATTATATTCTTCTAGAAGCTCTTTGTGTATCGAATCTTGTTCATGAACTGAAAGATTAGTGAAGTCATCAAAATCCAGTTTTATTGTTGCTATACTTGATAGCATATTATCGGGACAAGGAGGAATAATGTCTAATCTTTCACAAATATATCTTCTAGCTTCTATTACTAGGTTATTATTATGCTCCATAATTTCCTCCCATTTCATTCCAACTATCTTACTTATTTCACTAATTACAAAGGGAATTACGCACCATGCAGAAATATCTCTTGTCCCAGTCCAATCGAATTCATGACGAAATCTTGATGTTCCTTCCAAAGGAATAGTCATTCCATGACTTATAGTTAGAGGATGTATTGATTCTTGCAAATCTTTTCTGACATGTAAAAATGCCGAACCTTTAGGTGCACACAGCCATTTATGGCAGTTGCTAGTTGTAAATGATGCACCTATCTTTTCTAGATTTAGAGGAATCATCCCTATTCCATGGGCAGCATCAAGAAGTACCATAACTCCTTTTTCTTCTAACAATTTTACTAATTTTTCAAAAGGCATTTTTATTCCAGTTGGACTAGTAACCGTATCAATTAATGCCAATTTTGTTCTTTCTGTAACACAATTCATTATCCTTTCAATTATGATTTCTTCATTATCAATTGGAAAAGGTATATCGCAAGTAATAACTCTCGCACCAGTCTTTTTGGAAACATAATCTACAGTATTTCTACAAGCCTGGTATGCATGATTGGGAATTAATATCTCGTCATTTTTATTGAAATCTAAAGATCTCAATACAGTGTTTACTCCTGATGTGGCATTTTCAATCAATGCTAAATCATCATAATTACATTTAACAAAATTTGCAATTGCTATTCTAGCATCTAATAGTGCTTTAGGGGCAACCTCCTCATAGAACTTTACAGGATCTTTCTCAACCATCATCCTCCATCGATTTTGTTCTTCTAGTACTATTTTCGGTGTAGATCCAAATGAACCATGATTCAAGAAAATAGTTTCTTCATCGATACTCCAAAATCTATTGATAGGTTTTTTCTTAGGTTTTTTCATAAAAAATCCTCAATATTAATTTTTTCTTCTTCAATTGGTTTCCTATTCAGAATCTCTTGAATATTTGAAATCAAAGTATTTTCCAGTAACTCCCTTGTTATTTGATGATTATTATACTCGTTATAACCTAATTTTTCTAATGATGTTGTAGCTCCTATATCCAATCCACAACAAGCAAGATTTTCAATTCTATTTCCAGGAGTTGCATAGTTTAACGCTAAACCATGCCTACTTACCCAGTGAAGAAATGCAAGGCCAATAGAACATATTTTTTTTCCATCTACCCATACGCCCATCATTGCTGGGTCTCTGTATCCATTAATATCAAGGTCGTTTAGAGTTTTAATCACTAAATCTTCTATTTTATTGATGATATTCCTTACACTTTGCTCATCATTTTCCCATTTGATAATCGGATAAGCTACAAGTTGCCCTGGACCATGCCAAGTGATTCCGCCTCCTCTATCGACAATTGTCTGTTCATAGTCGTCACTAACCAATACTCCTTCTCTCTTAGCTTTTGGACCGATTGTAACAATTTCAGGATGTTCAACAAGAATAATTGAATCAATAATTTCGTCATTTATTCTTTTTTGTTGCATTACTCTCATAATTTCGGCTACTTCGCTATGTTTCACAATTCCAGCCCTCAGGACTTGGATTTTTTTCAAATAATCACCTCAGGAAGTATGTATTGCATGACCTAATGTTTTCAATACACTTTCATGAAATGCTTCTGTCATAGTTGGATGGGCATGAACAGTATCTGAGATGTCTTCTAATAGTGCACCCATTTCAAGGGCTAAAATGAATTCTCCGTGCAATTCCGCCACATGACTCCCAACAGCTTGTATACCCAAAATTACGTGATCCTCTTTCCTAGCGGTTACTCTTATGAAACCAGCACTTTTCTCTGCCTCTATTGTTAAAGCTCTTCCATTCGCTGCTAGAGGGAATTTACCGGTAATAATTTCTTCTCCTTTTTCTTTTGCTTCATCGGGGGTTATACCAACTGAAACAATTTCAGGTTCAGTGAAAACAATTGCTGGAATCGCCACTTTATCAAATTCTCTCTTTTCACCAGAAATAATTTCTGCGACCATTTCACCCTGAGCACTTGCCTTGTGAGCAAGCATTGGTTCACCAGCGACACCACCAATTGCATAAACCCCTGGTGCGGAGGTTCTACATTGCCGATCGATTCGGATAAATCTACCTGATGTGTCCATCCTTATTCCCATATTCTCAACTCCCCATCCTTTCGAATTTGGACTTCTCCCAACAGTGACCAAAATCTTATCGACAGTAATCTTTTGTTCTTCTGAGTCTTTTTCAAATATCAACTCCACTTTTCTTGAGGCTCCTTTTCCTTTAATCTTCGATCCTCTTGCAAGAGCATTGGTATGTACAGTTACTTTATTTTTCTTAAGCCATATCTCAAGCGGCCTTCTGATTTCTTTATCCATTATTCCTAGGATGCTATCCATCCCTTCAACAACGGTTACTTCTGTACCTAACTTTGCTAGTGCACAACCTAATTCTAGTCCAATATATCCTCCCCCAACTATTGCAACTTTCTTAGGAAGTTTTTCTAAGCTCAATGCTCCAGTAGATGAAAGAACAAATTCTTCATCACACGGCATAAATGGTAAATCAATATGGGAAGAACCTGTTGCAATAATGACATTTTCTGCTTCGATATTTATTTCTCCATCATTGGTCTTCACTGTGCATTGTTTCGAAGAAGAAAATGTAGCCCATCCATTAATTAATTCTGCACCAGCATTTTTAATCAATGTCTCTACTCCTTTAGTCAATCTTTGAACTATGCCATCTTTCCATTCTACAATCCCTTTCATTTCAATCTCAGGATTTCCAGATACTGAAATTCCCATGTGCCCTTCCTCTGAAGAATGTTTACTCAATGCTTCATATCTTTCGGCTGCATGAATAATAGCCTTACTTGGAATACATCCAACATTTAGACAAACTCCGCCGGCTCTTTCACCTTCAACAATTATTGTATCAAGACCCAATTGTGCAGCTCTTATTGCTGCTACATAGCCTCCTGGCCCTGCTCCAATAACTAAAACTTGACATTTACGAATTTCACTCATTTTTTCCACCTACATAAAAATTAGAGCAGGATGTTCTAATAATTTCTTTAATGATTGAATCAAGGCTGCTCCATTGGCACCATCTACAATTCTATGGTCGAAAGAACTTGATACATTCATTATTCTTCTAATTTCAATTTTACCATCTTGGACTACAGGCATCTCCCTTGCTTTGTGAACGCCTAGAATACTGACTTCTGGATGATTTATAATCGGAGTAGCTCCCAACCCCCCATCTCTTCCGAGACTTGTAATTGTAAATGTTGAACCTGACAAGTCATCTAGACTGGCCGTTCCATTTCTAGCGGAGCCTGAAACTCTTTGCATTTCAGATGCCGATTGCCAAATATCCATTGCTTCAACATGTTTTACTACAGGAACAAATAATCCTCTATCTGTCTGAGTAGCTATTCCAAGATGAACTGCGGAGTGTTGAGTGACTATGTTATTTTCCTCATCATAATGTGCATTACATTCTTGATGTTTTGGCATTATTTTTGCTAAAGCCATCATGATGAATGGAAGATAGGTTAACTTTGGTTGACTCTCATCTTTTGTCGAATTTAAGAATTTTCTTAGTTTTTCTAATTCAGTTACATCGATTTCCTCAAAGTATGAGAAATGAGGTATAGAGAATTTTGATTTTACCATTTGTTCAGCAATTTTTCTTCTCAACCCCACAATTTTAATTTCATTAGTTTCAGTCCTTTTTGTTGAATATGACTTTGGAGGAGCTCCTGAAACTGCTCCACCCGCTGCTATGTAAGCATCTAGGTCTGCGTGCCTAATTCTTCCTGAAGGGCCAGATCCTGATACGAAAGTAAGGTCTAGTTCTGCTTCTCTAGCTCTCCTTCTAACCGCTGGACTAGCCAGAATTCTATTATTTGCAATATTTTTCACAGCCTTCACAGGCTCTTTAACTGGTACCTTATTTGTAGGCTCAGATTTTTTCTCTACAATCTCAACTATCTCTTCGACTACTTCTTCGACTACTTCTTCAATTTCTGGTTCATTAACAGTTGTATTTTCAGTAGATTCTTCTTTAGAAGGTTCAATATTTCCTTCTCCTGTGAAAGTTATTAGGGCGGTACCTACTGCAATCATATCACCCACTTCTCCACTCAATTCTTTTACTACTCCACTTGTTGGTGAGGGAATAGTTACTGTTGCTTTATCTGTCATAACATCAACTATAGGTGCATCTTCGACTACTGAGTCACCAATTTTAACGTGCCATGACACGACTTCTCCTTCTACTACTCCTTCTCCTATATCTGGTAATTTGAAAACATAATCTCCCATATTCATTCCTCCTGAGTCTTTTGTATTGCTTCAGCAATTCTAGAGGGGCTCGGCATATAATCCCATTCCGTTGTATGTGGGAATGGTGTATCCCACCCTGTCACTCTTTCTATCGGGCTTTCTAAGTGATAAAAACACCTTTCTTGAATTGAAGCCACCATTTCTGCCCCAAATCCACTAGTTTTTGGCGCTTCATGAACAATAACACATCTGCCAGTTTTTTCAATTGATTTTACTACTGCATCTCTGTCCCAAGGAACCAATGTCTGCAAATCTAGCAAATCACAACTGATTCCTGAATTCTTTATTGCTTGTTCTGCTACATGTACCATTGCTCCCCAAGCAATTACGGTACAGTCATCTCCTTCCATTGCTAATCTAGCTTCTCCTAATGGTATTTTGTAATATGATTCAGGAACTTCAGCTTCCGGATGTTCTTTCCATGTTGGTACATTGTGTGGGTCGCCATAAAATGGTCCTCTATAGCATCTTTTTGGCTCAAAGAATATAACAGGATCATTGTCTTCAATAGCACTTATTAGAAGTCCTTTAGAATTGAATGGTGTGGAGCAATATACTACTTTCAATCCAGGTGTATGTGTGAATTGAGCTTCTGGAGATTGTGAGTGGTGATGGCCTCCTCTAATGCCTCCTCCAGCCGGCGTTCTGATTGTTACAGGGCACCAAAACTCGCCTCCTGAACGATGTCTTACTTTGGCCATCTCATTTACAATCTGATCATAAGCGGGGAATATATAATCTGCAAATTGTATTTCCACTACTGGTCTTAGGCCATTAATTCCCATACCAAAAGCAGTAGCAGCAATTCCTCCTTCTGATAAAGGGGAATCAAAAACACGATGTTTTCCATGTTTTTCTTGTAGTCCGTCTGAGGTTCTGAAAACTCCTCCGAAGTAACCCACGTCTTCTCCAAAGATTACAATGTCAGCATCTCTATCTAACATATTATCTAGAGCACTATTTACAGATTGAACCATATTCATGTTCGGCATTATTCATCCCTCCATCGTTTCATTTCATCCCATTGCTCCAATAAATGCCATGGGGGATTTTCGTATACTTCTGTAAATATCGCATCAGATGATGGATAAGGGCCATTAGCCAGGTCTCCAAATTTTACAGCTTCTTTGTATGCATCCATTACTTCTGCATCTATCCTCTTTTCTAATTCTTGATGCTTCTTTTCTGACCAATCCTTTTTCTGAATCAAATGTAACTTTAATCTCTCAATAGGATCTCCTCCAGGCCAATGATTGTTCGAATCTTTTGGCCTATACCTAGATGGATCATCGCTGCTGCTATGTGCTCCTGCTCTGTATGTAAGTACCTCTATATGTGTTGGTCCGAGATCCTTTGCAGCTCTTTCTCTAGCCCATTTAGTTACAGAATATAGTGCGAGAAAATCATTCCCATCAACTCTGATGCTAGGAATTCCATATGGTATTCCTCTAATTGCAAAATTCTGATTGTTACTGGCAAAATTTGAATGAGTTGAAATTGCCCATTGATTATTTACAACGTTTAGTATCACTGGTGCTTTGAAGATACTCGCGAAATTAAGTGCATAATGGTAATCTCCTTCTGCACTTGCTCCATCTCCAATCCAAGTTATTGTCACTTCATCAAGTTGTTTGTATTTTGAGGCCAGAGCTACTCCAACTGCTTGACTAAATTGTGTTCCCACTGGGCTTGAAACTGAAATATATCTTCCTTCTCGATATGTATAATGGACTGGCATTTGTCTACCCTTAACATTGTCTTCTTCATTTCCAATACAGTGACATATCATACTAACCATATCTCTTCCTCTGACAAATTGTGCACCTGGTTGCCTGTATGTAGGAAATAACCAGTCTTGACTCTTTAGAGCCATGGTCTGAGCTATTGCAATTGCTTCTTCTCCGAATGATCGCATATAGAAAGATAATTTCCCTGTACGTTGCATCTTCATCATTCTTTCATCAAATATTCTCATTCTAAGCATATGTTCTAATCCTAGAATTAATTCATCAGAAGTGAGGTCAGGATTCCATTCGCCCTTTGCTTCATGATTATCATCAAGAACTCTAACTAATCCGGTTGCATGATTTTCTGCATCCTCTACTGAACAGTCTATTTTTAGTAGATTTAAATCCTCAGGTTTCCAACTCCATTGTTCAAATTTAGGTTCATCTCCCGGACGATGAGGTGCGTCAGGGACATGTATTGACTTCGTCTCCTTCTTCACCATGTATCTAACACCATCTCCTCACTCATATTTGTTGGCTTTCAAGAATCACAAATTCCTCATTGGATTTAGGTAACTAACTGCAGATCCTGTAGATTCTCTAGTTACTACAGGTTCTGCTCCTTCTGCTTCTTCAAATAATAGTCCTGCTCTATATGAAGATCTTACCAAAGGCCCACTCGCCACCGCTTTGAACCCCAAATCCCTGGCAGTTTTATCCCATTCTGCAAATTGTTTTGGCTCTGGAAATCTATCTATCGGAAGATGCCTATCACTTGGCTGGAGATATTGACCTAAAGTAACCATATCAACCCCCGCTCCTCGGAGTAATCTCATTGCTTCCACAATTTCTTCATCATTTTCTCCTAAACCAACCATTATGCTTGATTTAATTTTCAAATCAGGCCTCAATCTCTTAGCATGAGATAGAATTTTAATGGATTGCTCAAAAGAAGCACGAGAGTCTCTTACTAACCTATCAAGTCGAGGAACGCACTCCACATTATGTGCAAATACCTTAATTGGTAAGTTATCGAGAAGAACCTCAAGGGCATCTAAGTTTCCTTCCAAATCGGAACATAATAACTCTAATCCTACGTTTGGAGTTCTATTACTAACTTCCAATAAGCATTTTCTATAATGCTCTGCACCACCATCTGGTAAATCATCTCTATTCACTACTGTAATAACAGCATGTGAGATATTCATTTTTTCTATTGCTTCTGCTAACTCTTGTGGCTCCATAGGATTTAGCTCAGGAGGTTTTCTAATAGTGCCTACTGCACAAAATCTGCAACCTCTTGTACAAACCTCTCCAGCAATCATGAAAGTTGCCGTTCCTCTAGCCCAACAGTCATGGACATTAGGGCACTTTGCTTCTTCACAAACTGTATGTAGCCCGTGTTCATGTACATTGGCTTTAGTATCGTTAAATTTTCTTTGTGAAGAGCCTGTTGGGAGACTAGTCCTAAACCATTCAGGAAGCCGTTTTCTTTTTTCCTTCCTTCTATCGAGGGAACTTTTACTATTATGTCTCAAAACTTCGTTAATTGGACGATTTTGATCATTAATCGTCGGAAGTCGCGTTGACATTGATACCTACGAGTGGGGTGATGACGAAAACTATTCTGATAGTAAATTGTAAACTTACTCTAATACAAGAAGTCATATTACACTTCTCTCTCGGAATACTATGAATCATGGCGTTGTATTGGTTACTGGTGGTTCAAAGAGAATAGGAAGAGAGATTTGCCTCCGTCTCTCTAGAAGCGGTTACAAAGTCGTTATTCACTACAGGAATTCATCCAAGGAAGCAGAAGAAACTGCTAGAATGATAGCCTCAGATGGTGGCAATGCAATTGTTTGTCAAGCGGATTTATCAGAAATCTCTAGTGCAAGAAATTTAATTTCGAAGGCTATAGAAGAATTTGGATATATTGATGCGATTGTGAATAATGCATCCGTTTTTCTTCATGATGATATTTCTACAGTCTCATCCAATTCTTGGGATAATCATATGCAAATAAATGCGAAAATCCCTCTAATGCTAATTAAAGAAATGTATGACTCATTAGATGAGGGCAGACAAGCAAACGTTGTCAATATTTTAGATCAAAAATTGCACAATCCGAATCCCGATTATTTATCGTATACTACATCGAAATATGCTTTGCTCGGACTAACTGATACTTTAGCAAGAAGTTTGGCACCCAAAGTTAGAGTTAATGCTGTTTCGCCAGGTCATACATTGGCCAGTGATTTGCAAACTACTGAAGGCTTTCAACGTGCACAATCCAGTTCTCCTTTGGGGTATGGACCAGGTCCCGAGGATATTGCAGATGCTGTATGTTATTTGATGGGTGCCAAGTCTGTAACTGGACAAGTAATCTATGTTGATTCTGGTGAAAGATTTCTTTCAAGAACAAGGGATGTAGTCTTTGAGACAGAGTGATATTATGACATCTCACAAAGATGCAATAGCTAATTTATTGGCTTCTTACAGCGGAGTCACGACATTATTCCTAGAAGATATAGTTAGGGATGTTGATATTGGAGTTCATGATTTCGAGATTGGTAACCCTCAAAAAATCAGATTTGATATCTACGTCATAATTTCAGAAGTTAAAAAGCCTCTTAACGATAATTTAAATGAAGTGTTGAATTATGAATATCTCATAACTTCTTTAGAGAATGTTTTGGCATCGGGTCGTTTTTCTCTTCTTGAAACATTAACAAGTTGTTTATTAGAAGAGATATCTACTCCAACCAATGTAAAGGCGGCATCTGTGGTTATAACCAAATTAGATGTCCTAGAAGGAGACGGTAGATTAGGTTGTTCAATGACTAAAATAAAGTAATTTCCTAATTGTTTTTTCTTAATGGTGCAGGGGGTGGGATTCGAACCCACGAAGGCCTTGCCACCGGAGCTTAAGTCCGGCCCCTTTGACCACTCGGGTACCCCTGCGGCCCACGGGCGTACGAACTTAGTCTTGAATCGCGCGGCTCTAATATGTCCGAAAATAGATGCAGATGCGGAACTTATGATGAGAACTATTTAACACCCTGTGAACAGCCGGGAACCGTGAAAGTGACTAGGAAACCTCGGGGAGGTCTCAAAACCGCCCGTATTGCCATTTTTCTAACATTCCTAATGTTAACTCCTTTGTATTCTTCTCAAGTATCTAATTTGGAGTTGCATGAAAGTTCAATTTCAAGTAATACTGAAGAAACAATTGAACTTTACACACTCTATCTGGCATCTGCTGACTCAACTACAGATGGAGATGGACTAATAACTACAAAAATTCCGGATTCTGGTGGTCAAGAGACAGCCAGTGCATTGGATGAGACGATAGAATTTATCAGTCAAGAATTATTATCTTCGATAGAAATCTTTGGCCGACCTAACCAAGGTTCTGGCTCTGGAAGTTACTATCTCCCACTTGATTTGTTTTTGAAGGCCGTTGGCCCCAGCGGATCATCAGTTGATTGGACAATTAATGTAAGGGCTGGAGGCTCATCAATTGGACAAGCTGAGTGGAGCGCAGACGCATGCAACACAGGAATTGGTAACAGTTGTAATTTCGATCATGAGGAATTTGAAGTTGATCTCGGGTCTACTAGCTCATTCATGGTACTAGAAGATGAAACTATTGAGATTACAATTTCTGCGGAGATGTCTGGTTGTGATAGTAGTGGTGGCCCATTCGGTTCTACATGTACTGCAGAAGTTGCATGGAACGAAATAGACGGGGAATCTAATCGTCATTCAGAAATTGAAGTTGAAACAAATGCAATCTCTAATAGCATTGTGTATCTGCAAAGAGATGGAGATGAACTTTCTGAAGGGCCAGTATTAGAATGGTACCCTAATGACATTATTGATCAAAGATTGATGCAATTTACTTTCGATGTTAAAAGTGCCTTTGGAAGGTATGATATAGATAGTGTCAGATTATTACTAAGAGATTCTTTAGGCAATTATAGGATAGATAAGGAAATTAGTGACGATGATCCAGATATAGATGATACCAACGAAGGAATATTTGGACATTATTCTTGGACATATCCTGGCGGAGTACCTGCGGGAGAATATACTGTAGAATTGGAGGTCACTGACATACAGGGCAACTTAGTTCTAATTGAGCACCAGCCTGTTGAAATGCATCAATTTGGTGTTTCAATAAATCATGGAATGGATAGACAAACCGAATATATAGCACCTGGAGAAATAACACCAATTCCACTTCAATTAGTTCATAGGGGTGATTCAACCAAGTCTATGTCGGTCGAACTTGAAGTTATGACTAATCTTGGTAGTTCTTGGTTAATAGAATTCGATTCAGATTCTAGTATTTATTCATTGGATGCAGGTGGTGACATATTGAACCCTATTCTTACATTGCAAGCACCTAATGACTTGACTGGTACGCCTAGTAGCATAGATATTCGTGCAGTCGCAGAAGCAGAAGTTGATGGTGTTCAAACTGTGGTTCACCAAGATACTTTGAATGTTATATTGGAGAAGATTGATGTATTCCAGCCTCCAGCAGTTTCAGTCTGGGATGAAGATCATGAGTTGCCTATAGCTAACTCTACACGCCCTGATGATATCGATAATACAATACCTAGGTATGTTGAGTATGGAGAGTTCACTCCATTCTTATTAGAAATATTCAATACTGGATTTGATGCAGATATGTTCCGTATAGATGTACTAAAAAGATCGAAATCTATTATCCAGGTTTATGATAATAACACAGGCGAGAGAATACTGGAAGATGTTGGTGACGGGACTTTCCATTCATCTTTCTTAGAAAGACACGCAACTCAAGTATTGTTACTTAATATCAAACCATCCAATGATAGAGCAGATGATGATTTAGGGACTATAGAAATTGAAGTTACTAGTTCGGGTAATTCATCACTTAGAAGTACAATAATATTCACTATTCAAAGAACATTTGGTATTAGAGCCGAAGTCTCACAAGATTGTGATGGTTCACCATTGGGTCAGATTGAGGTTTCACTTTGCTCACCGGGTTCAGGGAACGCAGTCGTTGATTTGAGAGCCAGGATTACTAGCAGTGCAAACTCCGGAGATACGGCCCTATGGTGGAGAATTCAGAATCCTGCTACTTTACAAGAGAATTTAGACATTAGTACAATCTATGGGCAGTGGCAGTTTAGAATCGAAGATGAAAATAACGAAGCCGTACCACGTGTTTCACTAAGTCCTGGAGGTTTTATTGAAGTATTTATTACTGTCACACTTACTACTCAAGTTGAACAAGGAAATCATACAATTTATCTCAGAATAATTGAAGATACAGAAGAATCTGATCCGCGATATTTCGACCTACCGATGACATTCGAGATTGCTTCAGATATGCCTAACTTAGAAATTGTTCAAGTCACTCAGGATAGAAAATTATTGCCAGGCGAAGATTATTCTATTCAGATGAAAGTGAAAAATGAAGGAAATACTGAAATGACTATTCTATTGGATGCGGATGTAAGTGAACAAGGCTGGACCGCAGAAATCGAGGGGCCATCCGGTTCAACATTTATTCAACTGGGTGCATATGAAGAACTGAGCTTCAATCTGAAAGTTTTTGTTCCTTCCGATGCAAATAATGGCGACAAAGTTCCAGTTTTAGTTACTGCTATGCCATTAGCTTATGTTATAGATGGTACTTTAGATACTAGTCAGAGTTGGTCCGATGAATATACTGCTAAGAAGACAGTTATAATGACTGTAGATTTGGGTAATGTAATTGATATTGTAATAAATGAAATTAGTCACCCACGACCATTAACTATAATTGTCCTAGTTGTCGGATTTTTACTCATTATTGCCGGTTTCCAAAGTAGCATGAATCGTCGCAGATGGGCTAGTCACATGGCACTAATTGAATCTATGAATCGAGAAGATGATGAAGATGATGAAGAAGACGATTCAGAACTTGAATCCGAAGAATTAACTCCGGTAATTGAACAGTCTCCAGACCCTAACCGTTACGATGATGACGATATAGAACTTGTATGATTCTCTCGATTCGTCCGAACAACGCTCCATTCTTCTTAAGACCTCTATTAAACGCCATCAACATTAGAGGTGACTAGTTTGCATAGTGTTTCATCAATTCCTGCTGGTAGAGAACTACTTAGCAAACGTCGTTCTGCATGTTTATTCACTTTGATTATGTTGCTATCTTCATATTCAGCTATTGAGTTTGGAAGCTGGGAAGCTCTGGCATCATCTGATGATGATGGTGATGGTTTAACTTATGGTTTAGAGTTCATTATTAATACTCAGCCACAAGATTGGGATAGTGATAATGACGGACTTCCTGATGGATGGGAATGGCAATATGGATTAGATCCATTATCTCCTACTGGGATTAATGGTTCAGTTGGTGATCCTGATGGTGACGCATATACAAATTTAAATGAATATCTTTACGGAATACCAGCGAATTGGGACGATCCTGCAACTGCGAATGTACTTGATCAAGGAGTATGGTGGAATGGAACAGTACCTGTAAGGCAATGGGATGAAGAAAGTGCAATGCAGTTTATTCAAGGCACAGGCACCGATGGTGCAGATGAAGATCCAGTTGGTAATATTTGTTTCAACACCTTTGATGATGATAAAGATGGATTAGTTGATAATTTTGATCCAGATAATGATGGTGATGCAGATTGTTCAAGCGACGATGATGATGGTGACGGTCTGATTGATGAAGACCCCGATGGCTGGGATACAGATGGAGATGGTATGCCAGATGGTTGGGAAGTCGCAAATAATTTAGATCCAACTTCTGCATCTAATCTTGATGGTACTTACGGTGATCCCGATGGTGATGGACTGATCAATCTCTACGAATATGTCAACCCTACTTGGGGCACTAGGAATGGAAGCACTACTCCTCCTACTCAATATTTTAGGCCTGGTCCGAATAACATGACTGCTACAGAATCTCCTTGCAATCCTGTTTTGGGCCTAGGCCCTGGAGGATGTGCAATATTTACAGCGGAGGTTGATTCAATAACTCAAACAGATCCAAATAACAATGATACAGATGGAGACGGCTTGAATGATTCTTATGAGGCTCTAATACTTTTGACTGATCCTACAGCTGTTGATACAGATGGAGATGGTATTAGTGATGGTGTTGAAGTAAATGCTGCATACGGCGATCCTCCTTTAGCATCTGACCCCAGGAATAACAATACTGATGGTGACCAATTTGATGATGGCGAAGAAGATACCAATGGAAATGGAATTGTAGACTTAAATGAGACCGATCCTACTAGGATTGAGGACGTGGGTGATTTCGATAACGATGGCATTGATAATTGGGAAGAAAATTTAACATGTACTAGATGGGATATTGCAGATACTGATGGGGGAGGGGTGAATGATGGTGATGAACTTGCTATTGGCCATCAGACCGATCCATGTGTTAGTGAAATCATAATTGAGAAATCAATAATTAGCTGGGATGCTCCTTCATTATCTTTAGAACTTAATTCAACTACTAATTTAGATCCAGACCCTTCTGATTGGAGACAAGACTCATTTCCTATGGCATATTATGAGTTAACAAATGGTTCTACCATAGGGTTCCGATATGGTTCTATTGACGGTAATGAATTGAGAGAGGTCGATGTCCCTCTGCCAGCAACAGCGATTTCTGTTTTGTTCACCAATAATTCTTGGTGTTGGGATGCCTCACCAGCTCCTAGTGAACCACATTGTGATGACGACTATTTTGATACAGATGGCGACGGTTTAGCAGATTGGGAAGAACTTCTTGCAACCTGGGGTCAGCCTACTAATCCAAATCTAGTTGATACTGATGGCGATGGAGTAGATGACTTATCTGAAATTCTTAATCAAACAGACCCTAGTGAGCCTTGTAGCAATCTTCTCGATACAGATGAGGACGGTTTGAATAATTATTTTGAAAATACTACTGGTTGTGATTTAATATATGGTTTTGGTGGAAATGGGACTGTTGACACATATTTCACTTTGTGGAACGATGCCGATACTGATGATGGTGGTGTCATGGATGGGCAGGAGTACTTGGATGGAACGAATCCTCAGAATAACTCTGAAGATGATCTCAATCCGCTTGATACCGATGGAGATGGCATTCCAGATACTATTGAACAAGCAATAGGTCTTGATTGGCTAAATCCCGATACTGACGGCGGTGGAATCCCAGATGGAGATGAATGTGGACCCGATTTCTGGTCACTCGATTGTAATGGTTCAGTCAGTAATCCCTGGGATCCAAGTGATGATATAGATCCTAATATGTTGATGTTCACTGTAACAAATTCAACAGATATTGATTTGAGTATTAATCAATATTGGCGTTGGCATACATACGACTACTATACGGGGGTATCATTTGGTGTGAATACAACTCTAGTTGGAGGGACTCCTATTGACTCTGAGATTGGCTTCAATCAAGGTGTAGCACATGACTCATTTTGGATAGGTAATGATACTAATGATTGGATAATAACGTATTCTTCTGGGGCCGAGATAGGCCCGGGAGGTGAATTAATTGTGCCCTATAATACAATGAATTGGACCTCATGGAGTGATTCAGCAGCAGTATTAAATTTCTCAAATTATACTAGGGATATAGGAGTTTCTGTGACATCTGTAGATCAAGTCTATGTAAGCAGTCCTGATGTTTTCTTTGGCCCAGAAGTTAGAGAGAATACTACTATATTCTTTGGAAGTAATTACGGTAAAGACTTGCCACAATCTTATCTCAATAGGCAAAGTGCAGTTCCATTAGCAATTACGCAAGCGGTTTTAAGTGAGTCTGGCGCATTTTCAGCATGGGAAAAAGTAGAAGCAATACAAGACTTCCTAATTAATGGTAATAATACTACTACATTCGTAAGAAATAATGATCCTGTTATCCCGAATTTTGATTCAGATATAGAGAATGATTTGACACATTATATTCTGAATAATACTCAAGAAGCATCTTGTGAACAATTTGCAACTGTTTTCACAGTAATGCTTCGTCATGCTGGTTTTGCATCACGTAAGGTTACTGGTTTCTCAGGAGGGGACTGGAATGGAAAATCATATGAAGTGTATGGTAGCGATTTTACAACATGGGTAGAAGTACAAATGCAGACAAATCAAAACCAAGGAAATGTTACTTTAGGATGGGTTCCATTTGAAGCCTGTCCCCCGCAAAACCTCTTAGAAGTTGTAGATGAAGAATGGGGTCCAAATACATTTGATCGTGATTTGTCAGGAGGAGATATATGGTTGAATGGGACTTTGAGATTTGTTGACAACTTGACTTTGGCAGAAAATGTTTCTCTGAATTTATATCTAGTTAAGGATAATGAGACTGATTTTGTCCCCGGTTCCGCGGCTAAGTCGGAACATCTTGTAGCTTCAGGCTCTACAGATTTGAATGGGACATTTGCTTTGTCTGGAAAACCTCTACTTCCTACAATCCCTGGATATGGTGCTTTGGTATTACAAGTGTTTGAGAAAGCATATGTTGGTTCTCAGGGTATTTCATTTACATGGAGGATGAATATTACTGATGACGCCAATACATCCTTTAGTTCACCTCCACCTATTGATCAACCAATGTTAGGCGTCGGTGTAAACTCGAGTATTACAGGTTACTTAAAACTCGAAAATCCTCCTTATCCCGATGTGTCTTTAATAGATAACCTCCAAGTAATTCTGAATTATACTACTTCTATAGACGGGCCAGTAAGTCAAATCTCAAATGTAGGTACTGGAGGATATTATGAGTTCAATGTTATAATCTCAGAGTCAGAACCACTCGGTTTAATTAATGCTTCAATTTCGTTCCTAGGTTGGCATCAAAATGATTTGAATAATGCAACTAATCCAAGTTATCATATTCGTCCTCATACTGATAATTTCATGTTTAATATAACTCCTGCTCCAAATTTAACAGTTTCATTAGAAGGTACTGATTTGAATAATACATTTTTGGATATCGATTCTTTAATTTACCTCAATGGAACTGTTTTGAGTTTTGGAGATACTCCAGAGGCACTGAATGGAACTTTGTATCTACAGATGAGACGTGCATCGGTTAGTGGACCTTATCAGACTTTGAAAACTTGGTATCTAAATGACTCAGATTGGACTACCTCTCCAGGCCAGTTTAATGTCAGTTGGCTATTCTCTGCTGATAATGTATCAATTCCTTCTGGCCCTGTAGAGGTTAAAATTCAATTTGATGCCGAAGGTCTTTTTGCTAATGATCAGGTCAACTACTTGACAGAACATGGTATTCGAAGCAATATTACTTTCTCTTATGAACTAGTGCCACAATCAAGAGGGAATCAGGCATCAGTTGAGATAATTCTCACGGATCACACCAATACTTCTCTCAGTAGTTTCTTGGGAAGCTATAATTTAGATTTCAACGGCACCTCTGTTTGGAATATTTCCGATCCTGAAACTCCTCGGATTACACCGGTTTGGGTTCCAGAAGCAACTGCTCCAGCTGGTGACTATACATGGGTATTAAATTTCTCAGGAAGTACTTGGCTCAATCCATCCAGTATTGTAGATATTGTAAGAATTCAAGGACAGTCTAATGCAATTGTGAACTTAGGTAGTGAATGGACACCGAGAGGTACTTCTAATTGGGTTTCTGGATTTGCTCAAGATAAGAATTTGGGGACTCCTGTAATAGGCAATAACTCGTCTGTTACAGTACAACTGTTAGTGCCTTCGGATTTACCTCCTTTACCTGATGGCTCCCCTGCTCCCGATACTGTAATCAGACTTGGAGGAGGATTCATCAATCCATTAAATGGCGAATATAATATTTCTTTCTTTATGCCTGGAGAGATTTCATCCGGCGTATATGAATTACGAGTCTTTTTGGATTATACCATAAACCCTCCAAGTGGTGGTGAATATTACAAAGTCTCGGATGCAGACTCAGTAGATGCCGGAATTCAGACTGAGATGGTTGTAGAATCTACTCCTTCATCTTTAATTGTAATTGCTGGAGAAACGATGATAATTAATGCAACAATTACAGACATAGCTGATGGTTCTCCACTAGTTGACATATCCGCTGATGTTATTTTTGACTCAGGAGGGGCTCTTGAACAAACTCTTCAGTCTGGTTTGACATTAAATGACGGTATAGTTTCTTTCAACCCTATTATCCCTGCGAATACTCCTCCCGGGTTCTATAATGTATCCATAATAGCTCCTGACGATCTACTAGACAACTTGACCGATTCAGGGGCGGGAAGATGGTTAGGGAATCAAAGTACATCTAACTTAACTGTTCAAGTATCTAGTTCTATAAATCTAGATCCATTCCCTTCTGAAGTCACTGCAGGCTCTACATTCTCGATATCCGGGCAAGTATTGGATGCAGTAGATTCTAACAGGACTGTAGACGGACCAATGGCTGTAGAGGTATTTTTCCTAAATGATCTTAGTGAGACTTTAGTTGCTAATCATATCACATCCAATAATGGTAGTTTTAACATTACAGTACCTACTGATCCACTAGGAGATGGTGTCAGTAGCGGAATTAAGACAGTAGTTGTTAGTGTAGTAGAAGGAAGTACACCATTTTATCTAACAGGTACTGGTAATGACACCATATTAGTTAGGGGAGTAACTACATTTATCGATAAGAACCCTATCATTAATACAGTTGCCGAAAGAGGTTCTAACGTCACTTTAACTGCCCGAATTGTAGAATCTAGTAATGGTGACCTACCATTACAGGGATTAGATGTTTCTGCTATATTCCATGATACTTGGCTTCCAGAGGTGAACTCTAGCTCCCAAGGTTTGGTCAATTTTACATTCTTTATTCCCGATACGCATCCTTTAGGCCAAATAGATACAATTTTCTACTTTAATGGTTCAAATACTCTCCATGGCACTCTAACTTTGATATCAACAATTACAGTACGTTCCTCTACCTTGATTACTGTCGACAATATAACAGATAATCCTGCAGCTGGAGAAGTTTTCAATGTTAGTGGTACCTTAACATCTAGCAATGGGAGCGCTATAATAGATAGACAAGGTAATACTTTGGCTCCCAGTTTAATTTTCGAGATTGATGGAGAGGATGATACATTTACTGTAATGAGTAGTAACGTTGAGTTAGATGGTTCTTGGTCTGCAACTATTCGTCTAGACTTAACATTCCCTAGAGGTACTCATAATATTACTGCAACATTCACACCAAATGTGAATTATTATCAATCTAGTACAGGAACTGGTATTTTCGATAGTAGAGGGTACTCTCTTTTGACAATTATCAGTCCACTTGATTTAGATCCAGATAGCCGTATAGTTAGAGGAGAGGAGATGAATATTTCTCTCTTATTAATTGACAATTCTGCCTTACCGGTAGGGGCAGCACTTATTTCTGTGATAATTGATGGCTTGATAATATCAAATGTCACTACTGACTCTTTTGGTTTAGCCAATGCCTCGATATTTGTAGACTCAAATAGAGTGGCTGGACCTATGGAAATCAATGTAATATTTTCAGGAATTGAGGGCACTACTGGCCTAGTAGGGGATGAATCAGTAACTAGAGTGGTTGTTTTGGCACCGACA
Organism: Euryarchaeota archaeon UBA439; assembly: GCA_002497245.1. Lineage (GTDB taxonomy): Archaea > Thermoplasmatota > Poseidoniia > Poseidoniales > Thalassarchaeaceae > MGIIb-O2. The sequence goes on along the minus strand of DANB01000002.1, from coordinate 14,162 downwards.
GTAGTTGAGATTACTGATATCACTGGTTCTTCTATAGCAGGTGAATCAGTAACATTCCATGGTACTTTATTGGATGAACATGGACAATTACTAATTGAGGATGGAATTAACTCGGGAGGAGTTATTCATTTGTCAATCGATGGAGTCGATGTAGGTGCTATATACACCACTCTAAGTAATTCATCAACAGGTAATTGGACAATTACTTATGAAATACCATTGAATACTAACTTTGGAGCACATGAAGTAAAGGCAGATTTCTTTGGAGGATTTACTTGGGTTGACCCAATGGGTCAGGGGGACTCATTGAATCCAGAATATTATCTGCCCTCATTCTCGAGTTCAATTTTCAATGTTACTCAAACATCCCAAGTTGTTCTGACAACACCCCCTGGCGAAATAGATCGTAATCAATTACTTGTTATTGAGGGTATGCTAACTGATGGTGCGGGACGTGCACTTCCAAATAGAGCTCTTTCAGTCTATATGAACGATCAACTATTAACTGGTTTAAATGTTGATTCTGCTGGAAATTTCAGTCTATTTATACCAGTTCCTTCTGATATGCCTTTGGGTCCTCGAATTGTAAAGATTATATTTGAAGGAGAAGAATTCATTCTTTCTTCTAACTCCTCATCAGTATTTATTGTGTATTCATCTACTGAAGTCTTTATCTCACAACCTAACCCTGTGGCGGTTGGAGATAATTTAGTTTT
>DANB01000002.1:0-13151 GCA_002497245.1 Euryarchaeota archaeon UBA439 | reverse complement strand
GTTGGAGATAATTTAGTTTTACAAGGTAATGTCAAAGATAACCTTCCCGATGGATATCTTTCTAATCATTCTCTAGAGGTGTTTATTGATGGAGTATTGATAGGTATTACTTCAAGTAATGAGGAAGGTGATTGGTCACTGAACTGGGTAGTTTCTGAATTCTTAGATGTAGGTGTCCATACAATTACTGTCAAAGCGCCACAGCAAGGTTACTATCGTGAAGGAGTTGTTGAATCAAATTTGACTATCGCTTATCATTCAGGCATTACTCTACAAGTTGACTCAAGTATTGTTACAAGAGGAGGGCAGTGGAACTTCACAGGAAGGCTATATGATGCTGATTCTGATGGTCTTCCTGGACTAGATGGTCGAGACATAATTATCTATTTGGACGGAGAAGAGATAGGAAGGACAAGTACTATCGGTAATGGATTCTATGAGTTTGAACACTTATTAGGCTACTCAATAGATAGAGGGCAGCATGATATTTTAGTTGAGTTTACAGGAGAAACCTATTATCTCCCAGTGAGTTATAACATGTCAGTCTACGTTAGATCTGATATTGAAATTGAGATATTATGGGTTTCCGAGACAATCATTAGGAGTGACGTTGAACACCCAATTAAGATTGAAGGTAGAATTTTGGAAATAGGTGGTGGAGGTAATGTCATTGAAGACATGGTGGTGACTTTACATTGGCTATCTGATGGTCCTGAGAATGCTAATTTACAATGGGATGAAGCAACAGGACATTTCAGACTCCAATCCAATGCTCATTACCCTATGCCTCCTGGACCTATTGATTTGATTGTTAAAGTTGAATCAGATAGTTCTAGATATCTTAATGGTGGTTCTGAAGATCTTTCTGTTGCAATAATGGTCCCTGTAAACTTTAAGTTTACACCTGAGACTATCAGACTGGATAAAGATGTAAGAATTATTAGAGGAACTGTAAATGTTACATCCACTGATTCATTAGATCCGGTTGCAAATATTTCAATGTCTGCATCATTGATTAATTCTTCTTCTGGGCAAACACATTTCAGAGTGATAGAAATGACCGATGAAGATGGTTTATTTACTTACGAATTCAAATCAATTGAAGGTTTGCCTACTCTATGGGATCGAGATTTCTGGGGAGAATTAAGTATTAATTTCTATACTGATTCCTTATTCATTGATCCTTCCAATAGAACTTGGTTAGCTACTCAGCAAAATCAAAATCCTCATGTCGCTATTGAGTATGAAGTAACTGAAGAATCATCTATCTTACAGTCATTGCTATATGGTTCTATAGTTTTGATTATATTAATCGGAATGTTGGGAAGTGGTTTGTATTATCAAAGAAGACGCAGTGCAGCAATAGATGAATTAGCAGGTATATTCAGTTATACTGCAGAACTTTTAGCGGCAGGAGATGAGTTTAGGGAAGCAATTTACAATTGTTATGAAAGTCTTTGTCAAATATTAATGCGTAGAGGATTCTTACGTAGGGACTTCGAAACAGTAAGGGAATTTGAGATAGCAATTAGGTCTGCATTACCAATCAGTGAGCAATCATTAGTTTCTTTGGATAGGATTTTCGAAGAGGCTCGATATTCAAGTCATGTTCTTGGAGAGGGGCATCGCCAAAATGCACAAATAGCCCTTAATTCAGTATTACAAGAAATTGATCAATTACAAGATATTCCGGTTAGAGATGACTATGTCTCAATGGACGATGAAGAATTAACGAAATAAAATCTCAATGATTCCATTCCCACTTGTAATGCTATTTATTTGACAATCATCCGGCATGACAAAGCTTCTGAAGATTCCTCCATTGATATTTGATGATATGATTTGAACAATTTGGTTTTCATTTTCCATTCTACTTTGGATAATAATGTCATCCGCTGAACGAATCTTTATTGGAAGAGAAATCCCCTTTTCATCAATTTCTCCATCAAATTCATTTAATATATCATTTGTAGATAACAAATCTCTAATATTCATTTTTGCGGTTTCAATATCCGAAGCTATTTCTGAAAATATTTCTATGTGGTCGTCCCTAACCTCTGATAAATGAGGAAGGTTTTTGATAAAATCTTGGTGTAAGTTTTGTGCATTTGTATCCAAACCCTTTGCAGAGATTTGAAGATAAGGCTCAACCATTAATTCTTGATTAAGAATTTTTATTTCATGCCTCTCCCATCTCACTTCCATGGTCTTCCGAGACCACACTCTCGAATGAACCCGTCGTCTATTCTATCTCTATAGCAGGTTCAGGATTTCTCTTGAAGAAATTTTTTGTAAGTCTTCCTGTTCTATTATGATCTGGGGACTCAAGGATGTTTATATTCGTCGGAAGACAATTTCTGAATTGTCTCAAAATGACTCTTTTTTCAAGTAATATCACAATTGCTCTGTCAGCGGATTTTCTTATCGGTCTCCCTAATGCCTGTAGTATACTATTAATTGCGGGTTGAGTACTTGTGTATCTCCAAGCTTTATTACTGCCAAATCTTTCTACATAATATTCTTTCAAAGCATCTTGTCTAGCACTGGGAGGTGCTAGAGGCAGTCCTAGACAAATTACTGCGTCTAGTATATTATTTGGATAATCCACTCCTTCTGCTAACTTTCCACTTAGAACTCCTGCTAACAGTACTTGTCGATGATTCCTTCTTTCATTTAGTAATTCATCTACTATACCATTAACTCGACTTTTAGACATTCTTTTTTCCTCATCTATTATTCTAATATGCCCCGGTAACCAGTTTGCATCTCCTAAGACATCATCCATTAATGCATAACTTGGAGAGAAAAAAGCAATATGGCCGGGAGTGTTACTAATGACTGCAAGAATATGCTCTCGAATCTTTTCAGTATTGTCATGATTTCTTTCAGTATATTTTGTAGTCACATCTTTAGCAACTAAGATAGGCCTTCGATCCGATAAAAATGGAGACTCATATTCGGTCATTATTATTTTCCTAGTTTTAGGAATCTCTAGAAGATCTGCATACATTTCTGGAGGAAATAGTGTGCCTGACATAAGTATAGCACCATTAGTCCCAGAAAAGATAGGCCCACTAACAACTCCTGGGTCTAATAGAAAACTTCTGATTCTACCTTCCTCTCCGAGTAAGTCAAACACTAATACCAAAGCAGTGCTATGTAAGTATTCTAGCGTTATCGAAAGTAAATCTGCGAGCCTAGTGCAAGCAGTATCTTTCTCATCATCATCTCCATCATCCTCTTGCTCAACTTTAACTTTATTTAATTGATTTATTAATTTCTTTAAAATTGAAAAACTTCCTTCGTTTTTAGCATTCAATTCTTCGTTTAGTATAGAATCTATTTCTCCAATAAAGTCTGAAGTTGAAATTTTCATATCTTTCTTACCTGATTTTATCAAGTCAGTTTCCTTCTTTTTATACCATTTTTTCATTTCTTTTTCTAATTTTTTCATTTGTCTTAGAGCTTCTTTAATATCTGATATACCATAATTATCTTGTAATTCAGATAAATCAAGTTTCTTCATTGCTTGTTCTCTTGAACCTAGGTACTCTTCTATCTCGAATCGCGAATCTCGAAAGGTTTTCATTATCGCTCTTCTTTCGAGTCCATTCCTAATCCTATCTGGTAAATTGTGAGCCTCATCGATAATCAAAATAGTATTTTCTAAGTCTATCTTCATCGCAGATAATGAACTCTCACTCACATTCTCAATGAAAACATGGTTATAATCGCAAATTAAAATATCACAATCTTTCACTGCAGATCTAGCAGCAGTCCAAGAACATATTTTTCTTTTCTTTCCAATCTTTATGATATCATCGACATGTTTCGGGCTTTCTAGTATAATTTCTTTCAAATCTTCTCTTCTTTTTTGTTTACTACCTTCGACTATATCTTCTTCACATGAACATTTACCTGTAATTCTATCTACATCTTCGCACATGGATTCTCTGCCAATAATGTCAACTACTTTGACATCAGGTTTCACTTTATTTATTCTTGAATTAATTTTTTTAATGGTTTCGACAACAATCCTGTGTTGAGATTGCCTCCCAGTCAGGAATAAAATTTGTTTAGCCGATTCACTATTCCTAGCAACTTCTAGGGCCGAAGCTAATGAAGCAGCAGTTTTTCCAATCCCAGTAGGTGCCGCAGCAAAAAGAAATCCTTTTTCCTCTAGGGCTATTATTCCATCTTTAATCATCTGCTCTTGAGCAATTCTTAAATTCTCATGGGCTACAAAACTGCCAATTCCGAAGTTGTCAGCGTGCACCATGAAAGCAAACCTGACAATAGAACGACCAAGAAGATTGTCTTTCTAAGGTGCTCCGTACGAAGCGTACGGAGCGGTGTGTGTGTTTGAGTATTAGATTAATTTCTCTCTATCGGTAATTCGATTCCTTCCACGTGAGATCCGAGGTACATCTTTTGCATCATACCCTACTGCATTGCTTAACTTCGCTCTACTTCTAACTCCAGAAAAACCAATGTTGATTTTTGTTTTATGATGTTGGGTGAGGGGGCTTTTACGCCCCCCCACGTTTTTGTGCATCCCATCCTCGCTCATTCTCTCACCTCTGAGCGTTCGAATCATCATTAAATCGCGCACTTAGCTCATTCATGCGTTCTCCGAGGAGTTTTGTCACAGACATCCCCTCTATTGTTTCTCTTCGAATATAATCTCTAGCAGCTACTTTCAACACACTTTCCGGCTTTTCTGCATGAATCTTACAAAAATCATTCATTAGAATTGTCAATTCTGGGCCCAAGTTGACTTTGACACTTTCTCCATGATTAATCACATCTTGCTCTAGTAATCGCCTCACTGCGTCTCTAATAACATCTGAACGATTTCTCATTCCATCAAAACCAATCCTCTGATCTAGTGCCATTAAATGGTCTTCTGGAATCCTTAGCGAAACCATCGGGCTTTGTCCACTCATCATCGTCCCTCGGCCTTAGCAGAAGACGTTCAGCACATAAATGTAATGCAAATGAATTGCAAATGAATTACAAACTGCTAATTTTTGTATATTTTTATTTCGTCTCTGCATTTTTTTAGATAGTGCGGTTCAATAGTAACTACTCTTTGGGTTAATCAGGGGCGATTTTATCAAAGTCATTAATGATGCAATTCATGGTCAATTTCGTATCGATGATGTCAGGGAGGAACTGCTAAAAACACCTGAAATGAATAAACTTAGCCACATTAAACAATTAGGACTAGCTCATCTCGTATTCCCTGGTGCTCATCATACTAGATTTGAACATTCTCTAGGGGTTTCTCATATTGCAGGATTAATGGCTGATTCGATATCTTTGAATGCACATGAGAAATCTACTGTCCAAGTTGCTGGAATGTTACATGATGTAGGGCATGGCCCCTATTCGCATACATTGGAGCATATCCTCCATGAAAGAGGTGGACTTGATCATATGTCGATTACGGAGGGTATAATCTTAGGAGATTATGATATTCTAAGAGAGGGAGAGGCTAAATTTTTTTCAGATCGAATAAGTATCCCTGAGATTCTTGAGTCTTATGACATAGATCCTAAGGAAGTTGCAGGACTTATCCGTGGCCCCGATGCAGGTGGTACTGAGAGAAATTTACTACAATGGGTGGAAGGTAAAGAGAATTTTGTTTTTCAAGATGACACATTATCTCACTTAATTCATGGACCAGTTGACTGTGATCAGATGGATTATTTGTTGAGAGATTCTCATTTTACAGGGGTCAAGCATGGAATAATTGATCACCATAGGCTAATTGAATGCTTAGAGAGGCACGGAGGAGATGTAGCAGTAGAAGAGGGAGGTTTACCTGCATTAGAAGGTATGATGATGGCTAGAGGTTTAATGTATAGTGCTGTTTACTTCCATAGAGTAACAAGAGTTACTGAAATTATGCTTTCTAGAGCAGTTGAGAGAAGTGTTGATGATTTACCGGATTCTTTAGATTTGCAGAAAAGAGTCGACTCAGAGATTTGGGGTGCACTTTATGATTCAGGAAAGTTTGCTAGAGATATGGTTAGGAGGCTAAAATATAGACAACTAATGAAAATATCAACTAGTCGCCGAAAACAAGATTTACCTGAAGAAACTATTGAGAAATTAATTCATCTAGCATCTAACTCTTCCAAAAGAATTGAACTTGAAGATGAAATTGCTAAGCGTGCAGGATTAGATGAGGGGTATGTTGCCATAGATGTCCCTTCTGTTAAATTATTGCTTTCCGAACCTCGTATGTCTCAAGTAGATATTAGAATAATTGGTGATGATGGTAAGACGCGATGGTTCAAAGATCATACTCCAATAGCTGAGGCATTAAGAAATAGGCAAGTCTCTCAGGAAGTTGTTTATGTTATGACTTTACCAGGGTACGAAAAGATAGTAGAACGTCTCGCCGATGAACATATCTTCTCTTAATTAATGTTTAATGAGTTGTTCAATACATACCATTCAAAAGGGGTTAGTCGGTCCTCTGCTTGCCCGATAACTAATCTAGATTCGGAAACCTTGGTGAATCCCATGGATAATACAATGAAAAAAGTGTACGATAGTGTAATTGCAAGAGACCCGAATCAACCTGAATTCCATCAAGCCGTGGAAGAGGTGCTGGAAAGTTTAGTTCCAGTAATTAAGCAGCACCCTGAATATTTACCAGTTGTAGAATCAATGGTTGAGGCTGAAAGAATAATTCAATTTAGAGTTCCTTGGTATGATGATAGTGGAAACTTACAAGTTAATCGCGGATTTCGTATTCAAATGAATAGCGCAATAGGGCCATACAAAGGTGGACTCCGCTTTCACCCATCTGTTAATCAATCGATACTCAAGTTCTTAGCATTTGAGCAGGTATTCAAAAACAGCTTGACTGGTCTGCCGATGGGTGGTGGAAAAGGTGGTTCTGACTTCGATCCAAAGGGTAAGACTGATGCTGAAGTAATGCGTTTTTGTCAATCTTTCATGATGGAATTATGGAGGCATATTGGTGCTAATCTAGACGTTCCCGCGGGAGATATTGGCGTTGGAGGGAGAGAAATAGGTTTCCTTTTTGGAATGTATAAGAAATTAGCTAATGAGTTCACGGGTGTACTTACTGGCAAAGGGCTCTCATATGGTGGTTCTCTAATTAGGCCAGAAGCAACAGGATATGGTCTAGTTTATTTTGCTAGAGAAATGCTTGCAGTTAAGGGCAAATCATTCGAAGGTGCAACAGTTTCTATTTCAGGTTCAGGCAATGTTGCACAGTTTGCCTGTGAGAAAGTTTTAGATCTTGGAGGAAAACCTGTCACAATGTCCGATTCAGGTGGATTTATTCATGACCCAGATGGTATAGATAGAGATAAATTATCTTGGATTATGGATTTAAAAAATAATCGCCGTGGACGAATCTCAGAGTATGCTAAAGAATATTCTAGTGCCACTTTCACTCCATCTGAGCCAGAACCAGCTTCAAATGGATTATGGGGGATAAATGTCGATGTAGCACTGCCATGCGCTACTCAAAATGAGATAAACGGTGAAGAGGCAAAAATGCTAGTTGAAAATCAAGTTATGGCTGTTGCAGAAGGAGCTAATATGCCTTGTACCCCGGAAGCTGTTGAAGTTTTCTTAACTAATGGCATTATGTTTGCACCTGGAAAGGCCAGTAATGCCGGGGGGGTCGCAACATCAGGTCTTGAAATGTCTCAGAATTCTCTAAGATATAATTGGACTCGAGAAGAAGTTGACGCTAAATTAGATAAAATTATGGTGGATATACATAAGAATGCAGCAGAAACTGCTGAAAGATATGGTATGCCAGATAATTATGTGGCAGGTGCTAATATTGCGGGTTTCCTTAAAGTCGCAGAAGCAATGACTGCTCAAGGATTAATTTAATTCCTGAATCATTCATCATCCATGGCTGAAAGAAATTCTTTCAATCTCTCAGTTTTAGGATTCTCAATGATGTCTGATGGGCCTTCTTCTGCAATAATTCCCTTGTCCATGTAGATTATTCTATCTGCAACATCCCTAGCAAAATTTATTTCATGAGTAACTATTACCATTGTCATTCCTTCATCAGCCAAACCTCTAATTGTTTGTAAAACTGATCCTATTAATTCAGGATCTAAGGCACTAGTCGGTTCATCAAATAATATGACTTCTGGATGCATTGCTAGAGATCTTGCAATTGCAACTCTTTGTTTTTGCCCTCCTGAAAGGTTTCCTGGATAAGCATCTATTCTATCTAACATATCTACTCTTTCCAATACCTCAAGAGCTATTTTTTCCGCTTCTTCCTTATTCATACCCCTTACATGTCTAAGTCCTAATGTTATATTTTCCAAGACCTTCAGATGAGAAAAGAGTTCAAATGATTGGAAAACCATACCTATTTTTGCACGTATTTCATTAACATTTGCTAACGGATTATTTATCACCTCTCCGTTCAATTTAATTACTCCTAATGTGGGCTCTATAAGCCTGTTAATACATCTAAGTACAGTTGATTTCCCGCTACCAGATGAACCTATAATCGCTACAGACTCTCCTTTTCTAACTTTGAACGAAACTCCTCTGACTGCATGAACTCCTCCAGAATATATTTTTTCGAGATTCTCTATGATTAGTACTTCGTCTTCCATTTAATTCCCTCCCGAAATGCCCAAGCCTGGAATTCTGGTCTTTTCTTCCAATCTTCTCAATAGTAAAGCTAGAGTCCATGTGACAACGAAATAAGCTATCATTACCATACCCCATGTCCAAAAGATCTGGAAAGTAATTGCAACAACTAGTTTCCCTTGGCGTGTCAATTCAGTATATGCAATGACGCTCGCTAGAGATGAATTTAGTACTAGATTTACCATTTCATTGCCTAGTGGAGGGATACATATCCTGATGGCCTGTGGAAGAATAATTAGTCTCATAGTACCCATATAGGTCAGACCTATACTCCTTCCCGCCTCCATTTGCCCTGATGGAATTGCTGCTATTGCACCTCTTATTGTTTCACATTGGTATGCTGCAGAGTTTAACCCCAATGCAAAGATTGCACTAAGATATGACCTTTTCCCGGGCCCAAATAAACTTTCACTTACATAATCAATCATGGGGGAAAACAGACTATCTAAAGGTCCAAGATGAGAAGAAATCATTGTTAAATCATCTGTGACATCAATCCCTATATTTTGTATATGTTTTCCTAATTGAACACCAAAATGGATAAACATAAATTGCACCAATAACGGCGTATTTCTGAAAAAATCAGTATAAAGAGTTGCTAAACTATTCAGAGGTCTCAGACTCCATGGATCGATAGTAATATTGTATTTTTTCAATTCAACTCCAGTCCAAGAAAACGCAGGAATTATTTTTCTAGTCATGAATAATCCCAATCCCAAGATAAGTAAATATTTCATTAAATTAGTAATACTAAATTCAAAATTATTAATATTAAAATCTACGAATAACTCCGTTAAAATAATGCTCCATAAAATAACCACTACAAACAACTTACCTGCGAACAATGTTTTCTTAGAAAAACTACCATTTACCGTTAAAAATAAGATTCCCAGATATGTCAGACCTATGCCAATTATTAGTCTAAAGAATGCACTGGGGTCTCCAATTGGTGCAAAAATATATCCTAGTTGAGCGGATAATTTCGGAGTATCTGAACCGAGCTGAAAATCATGAAAATCATTTAGTGCTGAGTAGATTAATTCTGCTCCTCCATCGAATCCCCATTCCTCTGAAATAGGCATGCCAATTAATAGCGATAAACCAAGAAGCCTAATCACTTTATTTCTATGATTATTTGGTATAAGAATTCCTAGGAAACCCTCCGAATCTGTATTATTCTTATTGATATAATAATCTAGTAAAATGGTTATACCTATTATTGTTAAGAATGTAAAAATCCCTAGCCCTATCCCACTATCTCTAGTAAATAAGATACTTGTTGGTATTGCTAACCAAAACAAGACTAATGTTTTTTCTAAATCGCTTTCAATCATCTGTTTTAGAGTAGTTGGTGCAGTTTTACACATTGCTAAAATAATCCCTAGGAAGAAACCAAGAAGAATTCCAAAGATGACTATTTTTATCGTTGATTTCAAACCCTCCCAGAGGTTATCTTTTGTGAAATCAACGAACTCACTGAAATTACTCAAGTCAATTACTTCAAATCCAACTGGTTCATCCTCTCCCCCATTTTCTGTATAGAAAACATTTCCATTATTTCCAACAATTATCCCTCTAAATGCATTTTCCATAGCTATATCATTTATTTTCTGATTTTCAAACCCATCTGGCAACAGTTGGGGTGTAACTATATTGCCTCCATCTTTACTCAGTGCAACATAACCATTATCTCCGGCTAATAATATCTTAGTAGTACTCAATATTTCTAATGCTGTCAAATTGACATTAAGACTGGTGGTGTAATTTTCAGATTCAATCTCCTTAATAGTCCATGAGTATCCTACAGTTGTTGTTAGTGCTTCTTGGGTTGATTTCAATATTTGTCCATTTGAAGTTATAGCATAAGCCCTATTTGCTTTATAGAAACCAATTGATACAATTTCAGATTCAGAGATAATTCCCGGGGTTTCTCTGATTTCCCAAGTCAGACCATTATCTTCTGAGCCCAGAATTAATCCGGATGAACCTGAAATTAATCCTCTATTCTCTTCGAATGTGATATCATACAGATTTTCTGATGTCAATGAATTTATTTCCAACCATTCCTCCTCTCTTAGAATTTGAATTCCACCAAAATCTGTAACGATTATAATTTCATTCATATCATTAATGGCGATTGAGTTTATTCTTGCCTGGATATCAGCACTTTTTTCAAACCATTCATTAGAACCTATTTCTTTGTAAATTACCGTTCCATTCTCACCTGCGGCAGCAATCATATACTCGTTAGAATATGCAGTTAGAATATCTTCATCGATAGGTGAATTCACTATGCTCCAATTTGTCATTTTTTCACCATGGATTATTATGCCATTATCTCCAAAAATCCACGCATCTCCATTAGAATCAATCACAGCTGCATTATAGTCATCTGTCGAGTCAATCTCTATTTTGTTCCATGTACTTTCATATCCTTCAGCAAGATTTGGCGTCAAGAAGATAACAACTAATGTAGTAGCTATAAGTAATATTCTTGACGATTTAGGAATCTTGTACCAACCCAAAATCCTTTCTTCTTTTGATAACACATTCACACCTTATTTAGAATATGCCCAACTCAAATTTTCCGTCTTCAGTGGCATGTATTTTCGGATCCCAGAGAGGTGTGAAAGTAAGATTTACATGAACGCTTTCTAAACCCTGAGTCTTCAAGGCTGCTCTGTGAACTGCTGCCATTAATTCTGGTGCTACAGGACAACCTGGGCTTGTCAGAGTCATTTCAATTTCTGCATGCGTATTTTCTATTTTCACATCATAAATAAGGCCTAAATCAATAACCGAAATTTTCATTTCTGGATCTTCAACCTCATTTAAAGACTCAAAAACAGCATTCTTATCAATCATCCTAAGTCTCCGAAAGTATCTTTGCCTCTTTAATCACTCTATTGAACATATTCAAGAAACCATTTGCTCTATTCGGACTCAAAGCCGCTTTCAATCCCATCTCTTCTATATATGCTGGAGTTAAATTTGAGACCTCAATCGGATTTAATCCATTTACTGCAATCGCAGTAATACTCATTAGTCCTTGAACAATTTGTGCGTCTGCTCCCGATCTTAATATGAAATGTCCCTTATCATTCAATGAACAAATCACATGTGCTCTTGACTGACAACCTAAAATTTGATTTTCTTCGGTCCATTCCTCTTCTGGAAGTGGTTTCGGATTTTTTCTAGCATATTCAAATAGTAATTCATACCTTTCCATTGAATCGAAACAATCTTTGAATTCATCCACAATGCTGTCTAAATGCTCAGGCCAAAGCGAAGACATGTTACGCCGTAAGGGTTTTTTTTATTGAAATGATTGTATTCTTATGCAAATTTTTCACATATATATCTCAGATGATTAATGAACCCTTCAACTTCTTCTTTGGTATTATATATCCAGAAAGATGCTCTATTGGTTGAGGGGACACCTAATGCATCCATTAGTGGTTGCGCGCAGTGATGACCTGTACGAACTGCATAACCTCCTTGATCTAATAGCAACGCCAAGTCCTGAGATTGTATTGTTTCATGTAAAAATGAAACCGCACCCGATGAATTCTTGTCACTGGGATTGCCAAAAATTTTGATTCCAGGTATTTTTTCCATTTCACTACCTGCAAATGACGCTATCTCATGTACATGATTATGAATATCTTCCATCTTAAATTGCTCTAACCATTCAACCGCTGCCCCCCAACCTATTGCTTCTGCAATTCTTGGAGTTCCTGTTTCAAACATAGCATGTCCATCTTTGAATGTCGAACCGTCAGTGGTAACTTTCTTTATCATTGAACCACCAGTCATGAAAGGACCCATTTCCTGAATTCTTTCTTTTGATGTTAGAAGGCAACCGATGCCTGTAGGGCCCGCCATCTTATGTGCTGAAATTGCTAGAAAATCTGCACCTAGTGTTTCAAAATTTATTTTTTCGTGAGGAGCACCTTGAGCACAATCAATTAGAACTTTACAATTCACTTCTTTACTCATTTTTATTATGTCCTCTATTGGATTTCTGATCCCTAAGACATTACTAGTATGAGTTACACAAACTAAATCTGCACCTTCCAAAGCGATTTCAAAAGCCTCCATGTCTAATACGAATGTTTCGTTATTTATTGGCACATATCTTACTTCTACGCCCTTTTCTTTAGATAGTTCTTGCCATGGTACTATATCTGCATGGTGCTCCATTTCTGTAATTACAATCACATCGCCATTACATAAATTATGTTTAGCCCAGCCATAAGAAACAAGATTAATTGCTTCCGTTGCTCCACTGGTGTAAATCATATTCTCTGGCTTGGCACCAAAAAAACTAGAAATTTGACTTCTAGCATTTTCCAATGCAGCGCTTGCTTCATCAGCTAGTGTATGATTTGCTCTATGAGCATTTGAATTGTAATTCTCATAAAAATCACTCATTGCATCAATAACACATTGAGGTTTTTGTGAAGTTGCGGCGT
>DANB01000013.1:11655-33167 GCA_002497245.1 Euryarchaeota archaeon UBA439 | reverse complement strand
GTTTCATTTGGTTTCCCTTCTGAGAAAACTATTTCGAAATCACATAGAGGTTCGGGCAAATTTACGTCTGCAGATACAGATAATGGGATTAGTCGGTTATTCCCGTCTTCTGAAGAGAAAATCCTATGCCCCTTAGATAACCAATCATACTTTGTAATTTCAGTTAAAACAGCCTGTACTTTCCTATTTGGCACTAGTAAATGTCGCATCACGTTCATGATGTGCAGGCGGTTAGCCCCCTTCACCATGACGGAGGAGAGATTGTCGGCTGGCTTGTGGCTCATTGGCTTGGGGCCTGGTAATTTAGATTACATGAGTAAGGTAGCAATCGATGTAGGGAAAGCGTGTTCTCATAGATTTTTAGAAGGATATACTGCTATTTTACCGCCTGATCAAGAAGAGCGGTTAGAGAGTTTTATAGGAAATTGGAAGAGGATAATGAGGCCTCAGGTTGAAGATCCTGAAGAATTATTGAAATTGGCCAAAGAAGTACCTGTTGCGTTACTAATTGTTGGAGACCCCATGCAAGCTACCACTCATGTTGATTTAGAAGCAAGGTGTGATGAATTAGGCGTAAATTTCAATGTTATACCGGGGATTACTGCTACAGCGCTTGCTGTATCATTATCAGGATTGCAGTCCTATAGATTTGGGAGGCAAGTTACTATTCCTTATTCCTATGGAAATTATTTGCCTTCATCTCCTTTAGAGATGATTTATAGAAACTATGAAAATAATCTTCATACTCTTGTTCTATTAGATTTAGACCCAACTGGGATGGGGGTTGAAAAACCGACTCCGATGAGCCCTCTGGGTGCATTAAGAATCTTAAAAAAAATGGAAGAGAAGTTGGTTGAGGGAGGAAATAATTTATCCCCACGAGTAAAAGACTTCGATGGGATTCTACTAAGTGATATATCATTAGATTCTCAGAAAATAGTTGCTGGCAATCTCTCTGAAATATCAAAATACAATGATGGTTGGATTCATTGTTTGATTATCCCCTCTAAAATGAATCAGAATGAAATTGACGCCTTTGAACGTAGGGAAATTGTTTGACCATCCAATCGACGAACTCAAGGGGGGTCGATGTTTCCGTTAATTGTATAACATGGCTCGCCCACCCGCAGAAGTTAGATTTCCTGGCGATAAAAATCGTAGGAAGAAGGTCAAAGTACGCGGCATAAAACAGGCATCTAAACAAATACAACAAAGGTTAGAAAAAGACTTAGATGCACTTTTAGAAGATCCAAAAATATTCTTGCCAGAAATTAACGCAGAACTTGGCAGGCCTAGAAGAGATATGATGGCTGCAAGTTTGAAAGAGATTGAATATGTTTCGAAAAAGCGGCATGATAGGAAATGGTTAGCTAGAAGAATGGTGAAAAGGAGAGGTTGTATGGTTTCTCGAGCATTGGCTGGGAGTTTATTGGCTGCTCTCGATGGAGATCACTCAACAGTAGCTGTGTTCAATAATCCGATATATGGCACTTCGAGTTTTATTAGAAGAGGTAACGGGAAACAAGCACACCAAGCTGCAATTCAGAATTATAAAAATCATAAATTAAGAATGTTAGTTTGGGATGAACATGCAAAATCAGGGCACTGGTTTTTTTCTTGGAAAGATGGTTTTGAATACACAGGGATGAGTCCGAAACCGCCCGGAAATTGGATCGAGGCGGCTTTGGAATTTTCTTCTATTAAATTCTCTGGAGATAAAGTAAGGTGGAGTAAGGGATTGGACGAAGATACCGTAAAGAACAATACATTTTCAGATGCAGGGTGGTTAAAAATCACATTCCAAAATGGTGTTGTGGCTGGTTTATCTCAGAGTTCTCTTGCTAAAACGGAAGAGGGTTTCGTTCCATCAATAGCACTAACAATGCTTCCTCCGAAAATTTCTGAAATTGTTGATGCTGAATGGATGTGGAGGCCTATAGGTTGGCCTGAAGATCGGGCTTTACCGGCCGAAGGATTAGAAAAATTAAATGAAATATTACTTGCTTGGATGTCGATGGCTTTAGAAGATTCTTCGTTGGGAAGAGAGTGCCGTAAAAGTATCTTGAACTCGATTGATGACGGCTACGTTAGTGGGAATAATTGGTTTGATAATGATTCGAAGAAAGATTTCTTAGATTTTTTATCAGGAAGTGAAGATGAAAAGGAGGCGATTTCCGCTGTATTAGAGAATATAGAAACTGGAATACATGTAAGGCAAGATGGTTTTACTTTTGAATTGGAAGAAAAGGTTGTAAGATTTGAAGAAAATGCTTGCCATCCTCTACTAGTTTCTTTATGGAAAGATCATGGGCTCACTATTCTAGATCAAATGTTCGAATTAAATGGGGAAGAAGCAGAAGAAATTTACAATAAACAATTACAACGAAAGCAAGGTTTTGGTGCGTTTTTGAGAGAGTTGAAGAATAATCTTTCAACTGCGAAAAAGTTGGATTCTTTGCCTTGGAGTGACGTTTCATTACCTAAACCACTTAGTTTCGCTGATAAGCTAATCAGAAAGGCTGGCGACGACGGTGTTGCTTCCACTGTGTCTTTGGCTAGGAAAGGAAAAGATTTGGATGCTGCAATGGGATGGGCTTGGCTTGTCGTACATGACAGAACTGAATCTGATGCTTGGAGATTTGATTCTGCTTCAAGAGATAAGGGTAGCGACTGGGTTCCTGCATTGCGTATGCTATGGGATTCTGCAACAAGAATTCTAAATGGAAATAGTGCTGATGCAAAAAATGATTATGTGCATGCAATGGAAAAATTAGCTGAAATATCGGGTGCTGGAAAGTTGACGCCCCCCTGATTGTTAAATTACGATCCATATTGCAACTGAAATTAATGAAAAACCCATTCCTCGATTTAACATTGTAGCGGACTTAGTAGTTGTGAATAATTTTCTAAGTTGAGTCCCAAAACCGGCCCAGGTCATAACGGCGGGCAAACCAAATACAAGATTTAATCCAACAAGCATAACCTTTGCTCCAAAGCCTGAACCAAATAAAAGCCCAAATTGAGTCATCAATACTAGGAAATGAATCCATGCTTTACCATTGACTACTTGCAAAATTATACCAGTAATTGGGCCCAATTTGGTACTCTTTTGTTCGTCTTCTGATATCGGTGATGATTGAAAAACTTGGTATCCCAAATATGCAATATAAATAGCACCTAAATATGTCAATAAATCGAAGAATGACTGATTTTTCTCAATGAATACTGTCGCTCCTCCTACAAATATTCCTAATGCAGACCAACCAATGGCCATTCCCGAAATTAAAGGCAGTGTTTTTTTGAAACCGTGTTGTGAGCCATGTGCTGCACAAAGGACATTATTCGGACCAGGAGAAAAACACATTGCAATTGTGAAAATCAAGAATTGCCCCAAAAGTTCTGATTCCATATTAACCACTATGCTCTAGTGGCAAGTAATTCTGCGGAAGCAACTAATCCCTGTTCAATATCTTTCCAGATGTCTTCAACATCTTCAATTCCGACGCTCATTCTCACGAAACCGGGGACTACTCCTGCTTCGAATCTAACTTCTTCAGGGACGAACATGTGACTAGAATTAAATGGGCATTCAACAAGGCTTTCCACCCCTCCTAAGCTGGTTGCCTCGAAAATCAACTCTAAAGATTTCATAAACTTCAGAGCCGCATCATCTCCACCTTTGATTACGAATGCTAACATGCCGCTGCCTCTAGACATCGTTTTATTGGCTATCTCAAAGTCAGGATGGCTTGGTAGTGATGTATGAATTACTTTTTCAATCATATCATGATTTTCCAATCTCTTTGCTATCTCAGCGGAATTAGATGCATGAATAGGCATCCTAGCATGTAATGTCCTCATTCCTCTCTCCAATAAATAACACATATGAGGGTCTGCTGCTCCTCCGAGGTATATCTTATTATGGAATATTTCTGCAACAAGTTGTTTCTTACCAGCTACAAATCCTGCAGTTAAATCGGAATGCCCACCAAGATATTTAGTTCCCGAATGAAGCACTATATCAAATCCCATTTCAATTGGATTGCAAGACCATGGAGATACGAATGTGTTGTCAACAACAGAAATTAATCCGTTCTCTTTGGCTATATTTGCCATTGCAGAGAGGTTGCAAACCTTGAGGGTCGGATTGGTCATTGTCTCCACGTACAGAACCTTTGTGTTCTCCTGAATTGCCTGCTCGTAACTTGAAGGATCTCTAATATCTGCCATAGTGACTTCAATTCCCATTCTTGGCAATATATCTGTAAGTAGAGCATAAGTTCCTCCATAACAGTCTGGAGTTGCTACAATATGGTCACCTTTCGATAATAGCGTTAGTAGAGTTGTTGAAATTGCAGCCATACCACTAGAAAATACCTCTGCATCTTCAGCACCTTCTAATGCTGCAAGTTTTGCTGACACTACTTCTGAGTTAATGCTGGAAATTCTTGAATAGACTACACTGTGGTGTAGACCTTCTGCCCATCCCTTGTATTTTTCATCGGTAAGCCTGTAAGTTGAGGATAAAAAGATCGGAGTCGATGCCGCTCCCTCAATTTCCACCATTCCAGAATGTATGGCCTTTGTCGCGAACTGTTTGTCGGTATTGTTGTCCTCCATATACCTCGGAATGCGTATTAGCAGATAAGGACATTGAAATATCTCAGTGCTATATCTGGTAAAATATTAGAAGGATTTGGGATAGTTTATGTGTTTACAATTCGCTTCAAGAATTGCCCCATATCCTATCCGTTAATTGTAAGAATAGAGCTACTACGGGCCCTATCAAAATCGCAAAAATAATTGTACCGATACCAAATACGCCTCCAAGTTTCCAACCGATTAATAGTGCTATTATCTCGATTGTTGTTCGGACTCTACCAATTGGAATATTAGTAATTCTTTGGAGTCCTGTCATCCACCCATCGCGTGGTCCAGGCCCTAAGTTTGCAGTCAAATAAAAACCACTGCCTATACCAACTAATATTGTTCCTAATAATACTTGGATTAACTGATAAAATTGTTCTTCAGGGTGTGGGAGATATGGTTCCATAACATCAATTGCTACTGCAATTAATATTGCATTCAGAATTGTTCCTATTCCTGGCTTTTCTCTTAACGGGATCCACAAAAAAAGGACTACTACGCTAATAAAAAATGTTGCTTGGCCAATTGTCCAATCGAATTGGATTCCGATTCCTTGCGCTAAAACGGTCCAAGGGGCTACGCCAAGTCCTGCTGCAATTATTACTGCATCTCCTGTTCCAAATATCCACAAGCCGATTATTAGTATTACTAAAGTATTAAATTTGGGCTTAGTGGACATTGGGTCGGGGGAGCTCCAAGTTGTTGTGGGCACTTTTTTTGCCAATTTGAAAAATTTAGACCCAGACAAAAATTACTCACCTTTAACCCATTGAGAATAATCAGCAGTAGACTCAACAGACCAAAATAATATTTCGGGAACTTCATAGGGATGTTCTAATTTTATCTTATCAATCAATTGATTTACCTTTGATTTGGTAGTTTTGAGACTTATTGACCATTCTGATTCGCTCTTGATTTCTCCATCCCAGCGGTATAGAGACCTTCCTTTACTTATTTGCACGCAAGCAGCGAGATTTGAATCTAATATTGATTGGGCCCAAAATCCCACTTCTGCGTCATTTAAGTCCCCACTAAGCGTTGTTTGAACTATGAATAGCATGTCATCCATGGTTAATGCTAGGTGGGTTTCCAATATAGCCTATGGCATATATTCAATGCCTGTGTATGCTTCCGAAGTTCTGGCGATAACGATGGGCGTATGGGAAAAACCTATTGATTCGGGCGAAATTCCTGACTCCGATACTCATTTTGATGTTATTGTTGTTGGAGGGGGACCTGGTGGTTCGGCAGCTGCAGCTTACAACGCTTTGAATGGTTGTAAAGTTCTATTATTAGAAAGAGATATTTGGCCTAGAGATAAAATCTGTGGGGATGCAGTGGGAGGTAAATCTCTATCTCATGTTAAAGAATTAGGAGTTCTTGATATGATCGAGTCGACTCCACATTATGTCGTAGATTCTATTGTTTTCGGTAGTGCAAATGGCTCAGAAGTTAGAGTTATGCTCCCAAAGGAATCGTATGAAAAAATGGGTTTACAATCAGGATATGCCTTGCCCAGAATCCAATTCGACTATATGATGTTTCAAAGAGGGCAGGAGATTGTAAGAGAGAATGGAGGGGCCGTCATACAGGGTTTCTCTGTACATGAAATAATATTCGAAAAGGAAAATGGAGTTCACAAAATAAAGGGAGTAAAAGGTAGTGTAGGAGGCAGAAGATCAGGTAACGATGAGTTGACTTTTACTTCTGCAGTAACTATTGGTGCTGGTGGTTATAATTGTCCGGTCTCAAAAGTAATCACAGAATTACATAATGAACCTCACAGAGACGATGATCACTTCTGTGGAGGATATCGTGAATATTGGGATGATGTTGAAGGATTAGGGGGGGATGAGGGCCCTATTGAAATACACTTTATTGACGAAGTTTTGCCTGGTTATTTTTGGCTTTTTCCAGTACAGGGAAATAGAGTTAATGTCGGAATTGGTATGTTAATTTCGGAGCATAGAAGACTAAAGGGAGATAAGAAAAAATCTCTTAAAAAAATACAAAAATGGGTTATAGAAGAGCATCCTCGGTTCAAGAAGAGATTTGCTAATGCGACGTTGGTCCCAGGTTCTCAAAAAGGATGGCAATTGCCATTTGGTTCGCCTAGAAAAAATGCTCCGTCATATCAGCCAAGAAGAACAGCAATGGCAGGCGCCATGTGTGTAGGAGATTCGGCAAGTTTAGTTGATCCGTTTAGTGGAGAAGGAATAGGTAATGCATTATTATCGGCAAAAATGACTTCGAAACATTTCGATAAGAATCTACATGCTGATGGTTTTACAGAAGAGTGTGCTACAGAATATATGATTGATTTATGGGACACTTTAGGTTCCGAATTGAAGAATTCAAAAACCTTGCAAAGAGTTATGAAATGGAAGATGCTTACTAATTGGTTTGTTAAAAAGGCCTCGAAAAAAGAAGAAATAGGGAAAATGATGTCCGAAATGATTGCTAGTAAAGAGACGCAAAAAATGCTGTGGAGTCCTTGGTTTTTGATGAAGACATTATTGTTGCCATGAAGGTGTTTCTATGGAAAAATTAGCTAAAAATTTAGATGGAATTGAAGCCGTCTTCTTAGATCTAGATGGAACAATTTACATGGGAGAAAACCTAATTGAAGGGGCAGTGGATTTCTTAAATAGGGTAGAAGAAAGAGGGATTCGAAGATTCTTTTTATCAAATAATTCAAGTAAATCAGTAAAGCAATATCTATCTAAATTAGAGAACTTAGGAGTTCCTGCAAATGAAGAAGATATATTATTATCCACGCATGATTTGTTAGCGTGGCTTTCATCGAACAATGTTTCTGAAACATATCTAGTAGGAACCGTTGGTATGAAAGAAATGTTGGAATCAGCAGGAGTAAATACTTCTTCTAACAACCCTCAATATGTTGTTTTGGGTTATGATACCGAAATAACATATCAAAAATTGACTGAAGCTTCAATAAATTTACATAAAGGCGTACCTTTGGTTGTCAGCCATCCAGACATGGTTTGCCCTTCACCAAATGGAGGTTTGCCCGACACCGGAGCATATATTGCATTGTTTGAAGCAACCACTGGCGTGAAGCCTGAACACATTTGTGGTAAGCCCAATCCAGGAATGATATTGCATAAAATACACGAGTTGGGCATTGATCCAAAAAATTGTGCAATGGTAGGCGATAGGCTCTACACCGATATGGAAATGGCTGAAAGATCGGGTGTTCATGGCATTCTGGTCTTATCAGGTGAAGCTACTTTAGAAGATGCTAATGATGCAGAACAAAATCCGAGTTTGATTGTTAAATCGGTAGCAGAATTATGTTAAAAATAAATTTTAATTTCTCTTTGGGAAAATTTTGTTTTATTTGACACTACTCTTGTTTTAATAATAAAAGTCGTTCGGACTCTCGTATGGAAGGAGTTGCTGACCCATCAGTATTGGAAGATAGGGTATACTATAAGATTGGTAATTTCGTTTATGATAATGCCAAAGTCGTATTAATTGCGACTTTGATCTTAGGAGTAAGTCTTGCTGGATTAATGACTTTGGAGCCAAAATATATCGAAGGTTTCGGAGAAGGTGATTTAGAATCGGTTTATGGTTGGGAAGCCATTGCAACCGGATTTTCTGATGAAAATGAGACTTCTTACGAGGTTTTTTATGTTCTATTTCATCATCCGACAGGAAACTCTAGTGATGTTGAGATTAGGGCTTCGATGGAGGAAACTGTAAAGGTGTTTGAGACGAATGAATATGTTTCAATAGATTATCCTTGGTTTACTAATGAAGCAAATAAGTCAAAACTGATTAGTACGACTGATGAATCTTGGTCTAGGATAAGGTTACAAGTGAATTTAGATAGAGAAGAGTCAAAAATTCTGCTAAAGGAAGTTATTGATGATTTAGAATTGCCCGAAAATGCACCTGATGGAATGGAAAAATGGGTAACAGGAAATCTGGCTATTGATGTTGTATTTGACTTGACTCTTGAAGAAGAATTAATCAAAGCAGAATTAATTTCAGCTCCTCTCACGCTACTAATATTACTACTAGTTTTTGGAAGTCTTGTTGCTGCTGGATTACCCGTTTTAACTGGAGTATATACAGTGATTGCCGCTGTAGGTATTGTTACAGGTTTAACATATATCTTTGATGATATTACTACTTATGCCAACAATATTGTTTCATTATTAGGCATTGGTCTAAGTGTAGATTATTCATTATTCATAGTTAATAGATTCAGAGAAGAGTTGCGAAAGGGGAGAGATCATAAAACAGCTATTGCAATGACTAGTGCGACCGCTGGAAGGGCTATCTTCTTCTCTGCAATGACTGTGATGGTTGGACTAATGGGAATGTTGTTTTTCGAAAATACTGGTCTACCATCATTAGGTTGGGGAGGTATATGT
Organism: Euryarchaeota archaeon UBA439; assembly: GCA_002497245.1. Classification (GTDB taxonomy): domain Archaea; phylum Thermoplasmatota; class Poseidoniia; order Poseidoniales; family Thalassarchaeaceae; genus MGIIb-O2. The sequence continues at coordinate 24,114 of DANB01000013.1, read as the reverse complement.
GCTACTCTTGTTGCTCTTATTTCGTCAGTATTACTTTTACCGGCAATATTGTCCCTATTAGGAGATAGAATAAATTCATTGAAAGTTCCGTTCTCAATGGGTGATGTTGACAAGGAAGATGGTTTTTGGTCATGGATTGCTGAGAGTGTGATGGAACGCCCGTTATCTGTACTAGTGCCTGCAGTTATGGTTCTCCTAATCGCTGGTTCTCCTTTCCTACAAGCAGATTGGGGCATAGTTACGTACAAGTCTTTGAGTCCTGATGACGAGGCAAGAAATGGTTTAGAATTGACGGATGTTTATTGGCCTGGATATATTGGAAATGCTGCCCAGGTTGTATTTGAAATTGAAGAAGGTGTTGATCCTTTTTCGGAAGAAAATATTCGTAGTTTATATGATTTTTCAAAGGAAATGATGCAAATTGAGCATGCCAGTTATGTGTATACATACGCCCACTTTGATCCCTTGATGAGCCAAGACGATGTGGTTTCTTTTTGGGATAATTCTGAAGATGAGAATTTGTCGTCAGAAGAAGCTTATATTTTGGAATTAAAAAGAAAATATCATATTGAAAATTCTGTCGGAGAAAATGTAGTTTTAGTTATTGTTGGAATAGAAGGAGAACAATCTAGTAAAGAGTCTAGAGGTGTTGTAAATAGCATTAGGTCACTTGAAAGTAAGAATTTTCAATTTGGGTCGCAAAGTGTTGTTCATGTAGCAGGTATTGCGGCATACAATCAAGATGTTTTAGATGCGGTATCGGAAAATATGCCAATAGCATTGTTATTTATTCTGGTTTCGAGTTATGTCTTAATTTTCTTACAAGTTAGATCTGTGATTTTGCCGCTAAAAGCACTAGTGATGAATGTACTATCGGTAAGTGCTTCGTTTGGAGTTTTAGTTTGGATTTTCCAAGAAGGAAATGGTGCTGAATTACTAAATTTCACGCCCCAACCAATTGACCCCACTACGCCTGTAATGATTTTTGCAATTTTATTTGGGTTGAGTATGGACTACGAAGTTTTGATGTTATCAAGAATCCATGAAGAGTGGGAACGTACAAAAAATAATACAAAGGCTGTGGCTATTGGATTACAAAAGAGTGGGAGAATAATTACGTCTGCAGCTTTAGTAATGATTACTGTGTTTTCTGCCTTTGGTATTTCTTCGGTTGTTATAATGAAGCAATTTGGCCTTATGCTTGCTTTGGGTGTTGCTGTAGATGCTAGTATTGTTAGAGCGTTAGTTGTACCTTCTACGATGCGATTAATGGGTGAAATAAATTGGTGGGCTCCAAATTGGTTATCGAAAGACGATATTAATGAAGAAGAATGATTCGCTAAATCGAAATGTGATGGCTTAGACGAGGTTGTATGGCCGGAGAGTGCGTTGTTGTTACAGGTGCTAGTGGATACATTGGAAGCCATATTGTAGCAAATCTATTATTGAAAGGAAAAAAAGTCAGGGCTACTGTTAGAGATTCTCAAGACCAGGAGCGAGTTTTGCACCTAAAAGAAATGGAAATTTCAGAAGGAGGTTCGCTAGAAATTGTGGAAATGGACTTGTTTGATGAAGAGAGTGTTGATCGGGCAATATATGGGGCAACTGACGTGATTCATACTGCTGCTGTAGTAATCGTAAGATCCAGAAAACCACAGGAGAAAATTGTTGACCCGAGTGTAATTGGTACAAAAAATATTATTTCTGCAATAGAAAAAAGTGGAACGGTCGAAAGATTTGTTCATACTTCTTCGACTGCAGCAATCCGACCAGAGGTGTGGGAAGACGGTCAAATCTTGACTACAGAAACATTTGCGAGAGATGCTACTTTAGAGATGAATCCTTACGGATTGGCAAAATATAGTGCTGAAATGATTGTTAGGGATTGGCATAAAGAAAAGAACGGGTTGAAAAAACCAAGAATGGTTACAATTCATCCTTGTATGGTATTTGGCCCCCCTCTTTCGCCTAGACATTTGAAAGGTTCTCTATCAATAATTATGATGTTAGTAAATAGAGAATTGCCAGTATTATTGCCTATGCAAATTAGCATAGTTGATGTTAGAGATGTTGCTGAAGCCCATGTAAGGGCTTTGAATATGGGAGAAAATGGAGGGAGATATCTAACAGTTGCTGGGGAAATGATGTGGAGAGATATTTCTAAAATTCTAAAAAAGAAATATCCCAAAAGAAGATGGCCGTTCAGACAATTGCCTTACTATTTTGCACTAATAATATGTGCATTCCATCCAAGAGTTAGCATTTCTTGGGCGAAAAGACATTTGAAAAATAAATTATATTGGGACGCTTCTCCTGCTGAAAGGGACTTAGGGATGAAATGGAAATCTATTGATCAGACATTAATCGATACTATTCCAAATATTATAGACAATAATTGGGATAAATAAACTACACACTAATACAGTCTATGTTTTATGCTATTGTAAATTCGGAAGTTTATGCGCACTCTGACATTCATTGCTTGTTTGCTCATGATTATGCCAACATTATCTGGTTGCTTTGCAGGAGAATCAAAAGAAATCATTGAAGAAGAAGGCCCATTTGTATTTGCAGAGGGGGATATTTCGTCAACTACTTGGTATCATTTTCCCGGCACTGTTTCTAGTCCTCATGCAGTAGATGCTACTGATCCAGTAGCTGTTTTAAATGCTAATATTACTATGGATTTGTCTGGAAATAATAGCCCATTTTACGCTACTGCAACATATTATGGGACTGGTTGGGATACTTTTGAGCCGACCTTGGGGATTACTTCTTCAGGAGCTATTTTCTTCACTAATTATAATGGATTAGGGGATGGGACACACATAATAAGATCTACAGATCAAGGTCAAACTTGGGAAGATGTTGGCCCATTTGGAATGAGTGATGATCAAGGTCAAACGCCGAATTCAAACGACCCTTATCTTTACGTTGACAAATTCAATGACAAATTAGTTAAATTCGATATGCATGCTTTGACCGCCATGTTTGTTGAATATTCTGATGATGATGGCGAAACATGGAGTACGCCATTCCCTGTAGAAGGATATTATGCACCTCAGGACCATCAAAGTATTGCATCAATGCCGCACTCAAATGCAATAGTTGGTGATGTAGTATATGTCTACTGCATCAATACAGGTTCACCTGCTGCTGGTGCACAATGTTCGAGATCATTGGATGGCGGTCATACATGGGACGCTCAACAAATAGGATATCCTACTGAAAGTTTCGGAAATCAATGTTCGGGACTTCATGGACATGTTGCTGGTGGTTCTGATGGTTCAATCTACAGAGGTAATCCTTCATGTGAAGGCCCGGCTGTTTACGCTTCTCATGATGGGGGTTATACTTGGAGCGAACATACTATCACTACAGAAGTTGGAATGCAACAAGGTTGGCATTCTCATGAGGTTGCTACTGCCGTAGATGAGGCAGGCAATGTTCATGCTACTTGGATATCTACAGATCAAATGATTTGGTATGCTAATTCAGCTGACAAGGGAGAAACTTGGAATTCTCCCTTGATGGTCGCTGCTCCAGGAATAAAAGAAACGGGCTTTCCTACAATTTTTGCTGGAGATGATGGTAAAGTTGTTATTGGATATATTGGAGAAGTGAACGATGTTAGTGCAAATAATACCACAAGTGGTGGAGTTGGTTGGGGCGGATATATGGCAATAATGACTGATTCGTTCGCAGATTATCCATTGATTACAAGCGTAGCTGTAAATTTGCCTACAGATCCATTAGATATTACTTCTGATTGTGGCAATGTTCGCTGTGGAGGATTTGGAGATTTTATCGATGTTGAAATTGATGATGATGGACGACCTTGGATTGCTCTAGCCCATAATGCCGCTGGTTTTGAAGAAGCAATAATTGGTACATTCACAAATGGTCCTGCTCTTTACGGAGATTTGGTTAATCTTCCAGAATTGCCAATTGGTGGTAATTCAACATTAAAGATGTCATGATGGTTTGGCCGTTATTGTGATGTATGTAGTGCATTGACGGGGGGGTATGCGTGCAATCGCCGGGAGTATGATCTTACTTTTTTTGGCTCCAATGATTGCTGGTTGTTTTGCTGGAAATTCAGTAGATGAAATAAAAGAATATAGTCCATTTGATGACTTGTGCCCAAATGGTATTGCCAATAATACTTGGTATCATTATCCGGGAGCTGTGAATGCCTTGGTTGCTCCGCACGTAATTAATGGGACTTCGATTCTAGAAGGTGAAAATATTCCAATATGTACCGAAGGAACGTATTATGGGATTGGTTTTTCTACTTTCGAGCCCACAATTGGAATAACCTCTGCAGATAATCTGTACATGACTAGTTGGGGTAACGGCCCTGGCGGATCTACTGCAATTATCAGATGTACTGACATGATTGAAATGGTTGATGTTTCTTCATATTCTTGTGAAAATACGTATCAGGGTGCTGTTGCTAATAGTAATGACCCATACGTATATGTCGATAGGTGGACTGATAGAATAATGAAATTCGATATGCATGCATTGGCGGGAATGACTGTTGAATGGTCGGATGATGAGGGAGAAACTTGGGGCCCATTTGGGCTGGCTTCATTTGCTACAGGATATTCGGTTCAAGATCATCAAACCATTGCCTCTTCTCCATATAATGCAGTTTTGCATGAAACTACATGGGTGTTCTGTGTCAACGGAAATTGGCAATCTCCTCTTTGTTCGACGAGCAATGATGGGGGTTTAACTTGGGGGCCTGAAGTTCCAGGTGCTCCGGCTAATTGTAACAGCGGAGGTTTGACTGGCCACATGGTGGGAGCAAATGATGGTAATTTCTACAGAGGCAATCCTAGTTGCGATGGCGAAGGTTATTCAATTTACAGAAGTACTAATGGGGGTTTGACTTGGACTGAGCATGAACTACCCACAGATGTAACTGGTATGGCAGATACTTGGAATTTTGAAGAGGCTCAAGTATATCCTGACGAAGAAGACAATTTACATGCAATGTGGATAGGCGCAGATGATTTGCCTTACTATTCCTATTCATTCGATAAAGGAGATTCATGGAGTGCCCCGTTGATGATAGCTCCCCCTGGACTAAATGGGACTGGTTTTCCTGCCGTTGCGGCAGGAGATAGCGGCCGAGTTGCCTTCGCATATCTAGGAGATACAGGAGGAGATACTTGGAATGGTTATATCTCAATAATGACTGATTCTTTCAATGAAAATCCACTAATTACTACTGTTCAAGTAAATGATTTTGGAGATCCTTTGAGTTTGGAAGAGGATTGTGGATACAATAGATGCGGCGGATTTGGAGATTTTATCGATATTCTTGTTGATAATCACGGAAGGCCTTGGTTTGGACTATCCCATAACATTGGAAATAATCTTCAAGATGAGGGCATTTATGGAACTACAATGATGGGCCCAAGTCTCAGAGGCTCTACTATTCCATTGAATGTTTTACCAGAAGGCGGTCCTCAAACATTAGCTTGATTTAGAAACCGTTGGACCAAATGTCAATTCCTTGTAGGATAAAGCCGCCAGCAAATATTAACATTGCAACTCCACAGAAAGATAGGGCGAGTTTGTAGTTTTTAGCAGAAATGTTGCCACGTGTTTTATCGAATAAATAAGCAATAAAGGTCTTCACCAAAATTATTGAGATTAAGAAAGATAAAGCATAGGCTATGGGGGCTAAAGGCTCTTTTTCAGCTGCCGAAGCCATTAACGGACCGCCTATTAAAAACCAAAAAACGTAAACATTTGGATTCAATAAATTGACCAGGAGGCCTCTCCGAAATGCTCCTTTAGCATCTGTGAGTAGATCGTCACCAATTGGTGGCTCTATGGAAAAACAATCAATTCCCATCTTAATTAGAAAAAGTCCTCCAACGATTGAAATTGTAAATAATGCAAACGGTTGTGTTGCAAACCATGCAGCCGCAAATAGACTAATTATCACTAAAGGGCCGTCTGTAAATATTGGGGCCGCGGCAGTCCATGCTCCGGCCCTAAGCCCTCCAGAGAGTGTCTCTTTGATGACCATTGTAAGTAATGGCCCTGGTTTTATTCCCTCAACAAAACCTAGCGTAATACCGGCCAACGTCAACCCTAATATTAGATCTATTTCCATCTTATCATCTTCTAGATGCCAGTTTAGCAAGAAGGATTAGAATCTCTATATATAACCAAATTAAAGTCACCATCAAACCAAATGCTGCTCTCCATTCTAATTGTTTGGGAGCTCCTCTTTTAACACCCCTTTCAATGAAATCGAAATCGGCAACTAAGCAAAGGGCCCCAATCCCGATTACAAAGAGAGAGAACCCTATGCCCACCAATCCATTTCCATGAATAAGAGGGATTTTGTATCCTAAAAAGATACCAATGAAAGATATCAGATATATGATTAATATTGCACCTAATGAAGAATAGACTGCGATTGCAAGATTTCTATTCCATGAAATTATGCCTGCACGATATATGGCCAACATCGAACCTAAAATAACGAAGGTTAGTGCTGCTGCAAGTATTCCTAATCCTGGATAATCTACTGAATTCTCTATAGAATATGTAAGGCCGCCCAATAAAATACCTTCAAAAATTGCATAAGAACATATCAAAAATGGACTGGTAGATTTTGTAAATACTATTATTAGGAAAATAATGATTCCTCCTAAAAATCCTATGACTGATAGTTCGGGTATTGTTATGTAAGTTGCTATAGCCAAAGTTGTTGTTAAAATTAGGAGTATGGCTGTTTTTTCTACCGTTCCTTCCATGGTCATGAAATTAGATTCGTCGTCCCACAGATTATTGTTGTAGTTGGACTTATCAAAGGTAGAATCTGAAAGTGTAGGGTTTGTTGAACGGTACATCATTACACCTCAAAGGGTAGTCCTACTCAAATCTTAGCCCTGTAAATACTAATCTAGAAGTTCTTTAAGATGTAATCCCGTATAACTACCCCTTACTTTGATGATTTCTTCAGGAGGGCCTTCAGCCACTATAAGTCCGCCTAATTCTCCGCCTTCCGGGCCAAGATCGATTACCCAGTCTGCACATTTAACCACGTCTAAGTGATGTTCTATTACAATTACAGTGTGTCCATTTCTTCGTAGGCGGAGCATTACTTCTGTTAGCTGATGGACATCGAACATAGAAAGGCCCGTAGTAGGTTCGTCTAAGATATACACGGTGTGGCTCCTGGTAGGTCTATGTAATTCAGATGCCAATTTTACTCGTTGTGCTTCCCCGCCGGATAGAGTTGTTGCTGGTTGGCCGAGTCTAATGTAACCTAGGCCTACGTCCTTTAATGTCGTAAGAATTCGATTTAATGATTTTTGATTTTGGAAAAACGTCACTGCTTCGTCAACAGACATGTCTAAAACGTCTTGAATGGTTTTTCCTTTCCATTCAACTTCCAAAGTTTCTCTAGTATATCTTTTACCTTTGCAAACATCACATGTAACCCAAACATCTGGCAAGAAATTCATTTCTAATTTTATTGACCCAGCGCCTTTACAGGATTCGCATCGGCCACCTTTAACATTGAAAGAAAATTGTCCAGGTTGGTATCCCCTTTCTTTAGAGATTGTTGTTGCCGCAAAGAGGTTTCTTATGTGTCCGAATGCTCCCGTATATGTCGCAGCATTTGATCGAGGTGTTCTGCCAATTGGAGATTGATCAATTACTATTGCTTTGTCTACGGCTTCGAACCCTTCCATCTTATCATGGCGCCCCGGAGACGTGTCAGTACCATGTATTTCGCGCAATAATGCAGGAGCTAGGGTTGATGCCACTAACGAAGATTTGCCCGAGCCAGAAACGCCAGTAATTGCAACCACACATCCTAAAGGAATTGAAACATCTATATTCTGAAGATTGTTTTCTCTAGCGCCTACAATGCGGATCCATTTTCCCTCATCAGGAGTTTTTCTATCGTTAGGGATGGGAATTTTTTCTTTTCCGGACAAGTACGCTCCAGTAATACTTTCATCATTAGAAATTAATTCTTCTAGCTCTCCGCTAACTAATACATTACCTCCTTCTTTGCCTGCACCGGGCCCTATGTCAACAAGCCAATCGGCTTGTCTTAGAGTTGCTTCATCATGTTCAACAACAAGCAAAGTATTACCTAATGCAGTCAGTTCCCTTAGAGTTTCTAAAAGACGGTTGTTGTCTCTAGGATGTAACCCTATACTTGGTTCGTCTAAAACATACATCACTCCTGTCAAACGGGTTCCGATTTGCGTTGCTAGTCTAATTCTTTGGGATTCTCCTCCTGAAAGTGTGCTGGCTCTTCTATCTAAAGTAAGATAGTCCAAACCGACCAATGCAAGAAAGCGTAATCTAGATTCAATTTCTTTAATTATTTCCGTGCCGATAAAAATTGATTTTTCGGATAATTGGATTGTTTTTGAAATAATCTCACTAGTTGGTTTATCCCTTCCTAATTTATCCCATGTTTGGTCTAGTTCTCCTGCTCTCCAATACTGCACAACTGCTAATGCTTCTAATACGCTACAAGAAGAAATTGAGGGTAAAGAAATGCCTCCGACTATGACTTTACTAACTGCATCATTGAGTTTTTTGCCTTTACAATCAGGGCAAGGTTCGTCATTCATATATGATGCCATTCTTGACCTTGTTCTATCCGAAGATGTTTCGGTATAAGTTCTACGGATCCTGTTGAAGACTCCTTCCCATGGCCTTAACATTTGATATGTGGACCCTTTTTCGGATGTAAACTCAAAGGAGATTGCAGTGCCTCCTGAACCGTAAAGAAGAATGTCTTGTTCGTCTTCGCTCAAGCTTCCAAACTCTAAATTCGTAGGGATCCCATAGTGCTCGCACACCTGCCTCATTTGACTCTTGTACCAACCAGACATCATTGAAGATCTGAATGGCCTAATACATCCGTCTTCTACTGATGCTGTTCGATCAATGACCAAGTCAGGAGAAAATTCTCTTTGAATTCCTAATCCTTGACAATTGGGGCAAGCTCCGAGTGGATTGTTAAAGGAAAATACTCTAGGAGACATTTCAGGCAAAAAGGCACCATGCTCAGGGCAAGCAAATTCTTCAGAATAAGGTATTATTTGCCCTTCTTGCGTTTTTTCTGCCTCTTCATTACGGAGATTTTTGCCTTTGCTCTTCTTCAGACTTTCAACAGCAATTGTTCCGCCTCCTAAACGAATTCCTGATTCGATTGCTTCCGTTAATCTCTGTCTGTTAGTTCTATTCAATTTCATCCTATCAATTCTAACGTCGATATCATGTCTGAGGTTCTTTTCTAAATTCTGAGGTTGTTCGAAATTTGCTTCACGGCCATTTATTTTACCTTCTAAATATCCTTGTTCGACTAATGCTTTGAATAAATCGGCATGGGTTCCCTTTCTATTTCTAATTGTGGGGCTCCAAATTGCTACGGCATGCTCTTCAAAACGCCACATTATGTCATCTACAATTTCCTGGACTGTCCTTCTAGCAACTTCTCTACCGCAATCAGGACAATGAGGGATTCCGACTCTAGCCCAAAGTAATCTCATGTAATCCATTATTTCAGTAACCGTAGCGACTGTTGATCTTGGATTGTGACTACCTTGTTTTTGATCAATGCTGATTGCTGGGGATAGCCCTTCTATAGAGTCGCAATCAGGTTTCTTCATTTGGCCTAAAAATTGGCGGGCGTATGAGCTTAGGCTCTCAACATACCGCCTTTGTCCTTCAGCATATAGGGTGTCAAATGCCAAACTTGATTTTCCCGAGCCAGAAACTCCCGAAATAACCACAAATTTTCCCCTAGGTATCTCTACATCGATATCTTGTAGATTGTGGGTTCTCGCTCCCTTGACTTCAATCCAGCCTTGACTGGCGGTAGTATTTTTTTTATTACGAGCCATTATCGCCCCCCCTAACTATATTCAACGGAATGTTGACCGTTATTGAAGAAATGTATTCTATTTCTTATCAATTAAACCAAAATGCATCAATAATTTCTCCTATTTTTGCGTCTGTATTCGGAGGTAATAGTGTAACTCCATTATGGGCAACCATGCTGTGTATATTTCCACTGCCTTGATGAGTATGGGTTGAAGCTTCTAACTCCTTGTCTCTGCTTGTTATTTTGATTCGTCTTAAGCAAAGTTTGTTTTTTGCTCCTTTAACGGCGTCTTTCATCCTCACTCTGACTTTTTTTCCTAAATTTGGAGGGGCTGTTTCTTCAATGCCATAAGTATTAGAAAACCATGGACAAACTAACATCAAGAATACTAAATGGCTACTGACCGGGTTGCCAGGTAATCCAAACAAAGGTTTCTTTTTCCATTTTCCAAAAAGTGGGGGGCCCCCTGGCCTCATATTTACTTTCCAGAAATTAATCTCTCCTTCCGTTTCCATAATTTTTCTTACAATATCCCAATCCCCCATAGATACTCCGCCGGATGTTATGATTGCGTCACAATTATCTACAGCGTGATTGAGAGTTTTTCGCAATTGATCTATTGAATCTGTAACTATTCCATACCTGATTGGGTCTCCGCCCATTTTTTCAACTAAAGCAGCGATTCCGAATGAGTTTGATTCAAAAATTTGGTGATCGTTGATTTTTGAATTAGGCATTACTAGTTCGTCACCAGTACTAATTATTCCAATGATGGGTTTTCTGTATACTGGAATCTCATCATAACCCATAGTCGCTGCAAGAGAGATTGTTGAGGCAGTCATACATGTTCCTTCTGAAAGAGCCAAATTTCCTTTTGATAAATTTTCTCCTTTTATTCGAATAAAAGATTTTTTTGCGGGGCCGAAAATAATAACATTGTTTCCATCGACTCTGCTATCTTCAACAATTACAATTGCATCGGCACCATTTGGTATAGGGGCACCAGTTGTTATCTTACAGGCTTCGCCCGAATTTATTGAAATTGTTTGTTCGGCACCGGCTTGAATTGTTCCCACGATTTTCAAAATGGTCTCACCACCATGTTGGCAGTCAGCTTCTCTTACCGCCCATCCATCCATAGCAGAATTGTTAAAACGAGGATCGTTTACTTTGGAAGGTAGTCCCTCCGCAAGTATTCTGCCATTGGCATTATCAAGATGTATATTTTCTGAAGGAAGATTTAATTTGCTTTCTGATATCAATATCTTAGCTCTATCAATACTTATCCCTACCTCCATATAATCGGCGAAGAGTGCTGTACAAATGAATTATGCGTTGAATACAGGAGAGTGTTGTTCAAATATTATCAATGAGACGCCGAATTGTGTTGATTGAAGGAGAGCTTTTAATTCTCTTTTTGTTATTTTTAATCGCTTTACTATATTCTAGTGTTGGCCACGGTGGGGCATCGGGATATTTGGCAATATTGTCTTTAACGATCTATGCTGAATATGATAGTGGGTGGTTAAAACAGCATGCATGGGCATTGAATTTAGTTGTTGCTGCTATTGCTTTTTACCATTATAGAAAAGCAGGATTTTTTAATTTAGAATTGACTTTGCCATTCATTTTTGCAAGTATTCCGTTTGCAATTATTGGAGGGTATCTGAAAGTCGATGGGGCTTTTTATGATACGATCCTATCAATTACTTTAGTTTGGGCGGCATATAAGTTATTTCAAATTAAAGAAAATTATTCTGACGTGGAAATAAATAATCCCGGCATATATTATTCTCTTCCCATTGGAGGAGGTATTGGCCTAATGAGTGGCGTCATCGGAGTAGGAGGAGGTATTTTCTTATCGCCAATACTTTTACTAAAAAAATGGGCTGATCCTAAAACTGCTGCCGCTACGGCTGCACTTTTTATTTGGGTTAACTCGATGGCTGGGCTACTAGGGGCTGGAATTTCAGGACAGTTGGTAATAGATTTGAAAATTTTGTTGCCCTTTGTTGTGGCGGTACTATTAGGAGGATATATAGGAGCAAAATATGGTTCCGAAAATGCCCATCAATCATTAATTAGGAAAATATTGATTTTTGTATTGATAGTGGCTTCGATGAAGAGAATATCATATGTCTTGATATGATTATATTCCTATCATGTCAGAATGGCCACATTCTGGGTGTGCGCAAATTACTTTGTATCTCTCTCTCTTTGGCCGGGGTATTCGCATCATTGCACCGCACATCGAACATTGATGAGTTACAATTTCTGGTTCTTTAGGAGTTGTGTCTTCATAATCTTCAAAGTTTTCTTCCATTGAAGTCCAACCGATTTGATCTGAATAAGTATCTTCATCGTCGGTGATTTTCTTTTGCCTCAGACCCAACTTAATGTTAATTCTACGACCTTTTCTTTTCTTCTTTTTAGTTGGTTTGCCTTTTGGTTTTGGTTTCCCTTTTGGCTTCCCTTTGGGTTTGGGTTTGGGTTTACGCTTAGGAGGAGATTTAGCTTTCTCCTTTTTTGGTTGAGGAGGAGTTGGCGGTTTTGCTGGAGGTGCTGGTGGT
>DANB01000013.1:0-11297 GCA_002497245.1 Euryarchaeota archaeon UBA439 | reverse complement strand
AGGAGCTGGCGGTTTTGCTGGAGGCATTGGAGGCTTGGCAGGAGGTGCTTTTCTTGGCCTCTGTGGAGGCTTAGGCGGTGGTGGTGGAACCTTGTCTGCCATGGCTATCTTCTATTGGCAACCCGGGGGACTCTTTGAAAGAATCGGGGGTATGGTATCTTTTTTCTTTGGCTAAGCAGGATACAATAATAGTGATTCGCAAGGAATTGGGGATAATTTGTCTCTTGCCCCTAGGCCTTCAAGTTCTATGACAAATAAATTTCCGATTACTTCTGCGCCTTGTTGCTGGCATAGTTTTACACACGCATCTACTGTGCCGCCTGTTGCAAGTAGATCGTCGATGATGATTACTTTGGAGGCTTCAGATATAGCATCATCATGCATCTCTAAAATATTAGAGCCGTATTCCAAAGAATATTCTATTTGTATGGTCGAAGATGGTAGTTTTCCAGGTTTTCTGATCGGTATGAATCCAACCCCTAATTTAGCAGCTAACAAAGGGCCAAAAATGAACCCACGGGCTTCTGGTCCGACAATGTAATCTGGAGTCCAGCCATAATGATTGCAAATATCTACAAACATGTTGGTAACCATGTTCAAATATTCTCCTGAATTAAGTAAAGGAGTTATGTCTCTGAACATTATCCCTTCTATGGGGAAGTTAGGAATTGTTCGGATTTGTTGTTGAAGTTTTTGTGTTATTTCTTTATCAAAAATTGACATCTATAACACCTTTTGAGAGGAGGCTCCCGGGCCCATAGGGCCCGAGAGTTCCTTTTACGTTATTCTACTCACTCGTTTAATCCGATTGTCTCAAAGATCCAATCGAATGTTGATGTGTCGCCAGGACCAAGGTAGAACATTATCATGAGTATTGCAAGTGTTCCCATGATCTTGTTGATTTCGTCGAACTTGCCCATTCCTGCTTTGATAGCAACGTATGAGATTACACCCCATGCTATACCATCTGCAATGGAATAAGTAAATGGCATCATGACCATTGTTAGGAAAGCAGGCAATGCCACTTCTCCGTTGTTCCAATCGATATCTGCTGCTTGTCTCATCATCATAGCTCCAATTACTACTAGTGCACATGCTGCTGCGAAAGTAGGGATCGCTTGGAATATGTTTGAAAAGAACAAGCCTGTAAGCATCAAAACACCCACCGTAACTGCAGTTAGGCCAGTCTTTCCGCCGTCTTCAACACCTGCAACTGATTCGATGTAAGTGGTTGTTGTGCTTGTTCCAGTTAATGCACCCACAATTGTTGCTGCTGCATCGGACATGAAAGCTTCGTCTGAATTCATAAGTTCATCGTTTTCGTCAACATATCCTGCTTGACGACCTACAGAATAAAGTGTACCTGCAGTGTCAAAGATATCAACGAATAAGAAAGTAATCATTACTAGCAAAAAGGCACCCATTGTGGTTCCGTCTGCTGAACCCACATCGCCCAATGCGCTTAATGCTGCTCCCATTGTTTCTTCTGGTAATCCAACAAAGCCGAAATCTGCTGATGGCCATTTTGCTTCGGGTGATGCCCAACCTGCTCCTCCAGCCAAAAAGTCGTTGTATGGGTCGTAAGCCTTTACTGCCCAACCATATATTGATGCTCCTGCGATTCCATAAATTATGGCGCCTTTTATTCCTCGTGCCATCATTACTGCAATTGCAATTAATGCTACCATTGAAATTAATGCACCGTGATCATATCCAAATGATTCTGTTGTTGCTAGGTTTACCAGTGTTGCGCCGTCATCTTGAATCCAACCCATTTCCCTTAGTCCGATAATAGCAAGGAACATTCCGATACCCGCTCCTGTAGCGATTTTCAGGTCTGTTGGGATTGCGTTTATCATTGCAGTTCTCCATCCTACTTGAGGTAGAGACATTATCATGAAGATTACACCCTCAACCAATACTGCAGCAAGAGCTACGTCCCAAGCCACACCCATTGCGCCAACTACAGCGAATGTAAAGTAGGCATTGAGCCCCATTCCTGGTGCTAATGCGAACGGTAAGTTAGCCCAAAGTCCCATTACCAGGCAGCCAATAAAGGCGGCTACGGCCGTTGCGAATAATGCATCGTCAAAGGGTATTCCCGTTTGTCCGAAGTTACTCAACATCGATGGGTTGACTACGAGAATGTATGCCATAGTCAGGAATGTTGTCAATCCTGCTCTAAGTTCTCCATTCACGGTACTGCCCGCTTCTGTTATTCCAAATTGTTTGTCTAATGCGTCCATATTTTTTTTCATCTCCTGTTTTTCATTCATCCCAGACATCTGTCCAGATACTTTTCCATTAGACATGAGGCCTATGAATTGTTCGGAGCACCTGATTCACGAATTTATGTGGATTGGGGTGCCATTAACAGGTAAATGAATTTTTATTTTTTTTCCTAATTCGGAAAAAATAACATTTCTACTTTCTTCGGGAGCGTGGAATAAAATCATATTTTTAGGATCACAAATCTTTGCAAAATTACATAATTCGGCATGGCCAGCGTGATTGGATAACTGAAACTGCATAACGTCTAAATCTATCTTAGTGAGGTTTCCAAAAATGTTGATTTTTCCTTCTTCTAACAATTTTCTTCCTCCGGAATTTTCCGCTTGATAGCCTGTTAATAAAATACCATTTGATAGATCTGTTCGTAAACGATTTAGATACCAAAGTGCGGGACCGCCGTCTAACATCCCACTGGTTGTAACAATGACGTCGGCCTGTAGTGCCTTTTTCCGGTCCGATTTGCTAGAGACTTTTTTAGTCCATTTCCAAACCTTTTCGAATGTTTCTAGATCTTTGATGTGTTCTGGATTTTCGAACCATTTTCTTGTTAATCTTGTCCCCATTCCGTCATAATGAACATTAAGATGGGGGGCATCTCTATACAATATACGAAGGATGTCTTGGCCTCGTCCCGATGCGAAAGCGGGGATTAATGCAACTCCTCCTCTTTCTACTATTTTTTTGACTTCGGAGACGAGTCTAGCTTCCTCTTCGGGTCTGTCCGGATGTATCTTTCCCCCATATGTCGCTTCTAAACAAAGAATGTCACATTTTATTGGTTCTGCACCCGTTGTATTGGGGCTATCTCTTGTATCAAGATCTCCTGACCACAATATTCGATGTGTTGGTGTTTCTATTTCTATCATTGCTGCACCGGGCATGTGGCCTGCTCGATGCAGCCTACATTTCCACGCCCCAATAGAGAACCATTCACCATAATCGTGTGTTATCCAAGACTCAAGGGCATATTCCAAATCCCTTTTGTCCCATGTAAGAGGGTATCCTTCTATTTTCGAAACTTTGTAGGTATCCCTCCACATTATTTCAGAAACTGCAGAAGTTAAGCTTGTACCATGAAATCTGACATTATTAAATTGGGTTAGCCAGGGGACCATTCCAATATGATCTATATGACTATGAGTAATGATTGCGTCAGTAATAGGAGGGCATTGATCGGGGTATTTGGGAGGTCTTGTGGGTGCTAAGCCATAATCGATTAAAATTCGGGTTCCGGTGTTATCTTCAATTACGCAACCAACATTACCAACTTCGTTACCACCACCCAAAAAATGAAATCTAATCCCTTCTTTAACTTCGGTCCTAGGATAACCTGAAGATTGTCCGGGGGTGTATAGCACCATAGTTTACCGACTATGCTAAGCATCATGAGGTCTTTGGAACTCCATCCCCTATATTTCCAGTAGAAATATCTTATTAGTATCTAATTTTTTTTAGAGGTTTCAAAATGTTTATGTGTTTTCGATTTTATAATAAGATTGTATATTGAAATCAATTGAATTTATGATTAAAAATTATTGAAATCTATCTTTTATTCCTTCCAGTGGAAACCAAGGGGTTCGGGGGATACGTTCAGAACTAAAACCTCTTCAGGAGAATCGTGCCAAGGGTGCCAGATTCTGAATTTGTTATCGACAATGATCGGTGTTTTGGTTGTGCGGCTTGTGTATCTTTGTGCCCCGTGAATGCTTTGGTGTTGGACACTTTGTTAGCTGTAGTTGACGAACCCTCTTGCACTCATTGTAATTTTTGTATTCCTTTTTGCCCAGTCCACGCTCTTTCAATAGTAAAAATAGCCAAAAAAGGACCACAACTAATCTCTATTCATTAAGACAGAACCGAAAATCTTTCATTCACCATTCCCCCAACCAACATCATTCTAATAATGAAACATCTTCTGCAGTACACATATGGAAATCGGTGAGATAGCTTCCCAATCTAAAGGAATACAGCAATGGATCGTAGAAAAAAGAAGAACAATACATCGCCATCCAGAACTGATGTACGAAGAATTTGAAACAAGTAAACTAGTTCAAAATACTTTGAAGGATTTAAAAATTCCATACAAAAAAGACATTGCAATAACCGGAGTTGTTGGTACGATAGGCAATGGCGATGGCCCTTGTATAGCATTGAGAGCGGACATGGACGCTTTACCGATACACGAAGAAACTGATATAGATTTCAAAAGCGAAATCGATGGTAAAATGCACGCATGTGGGCACGATTGCCATACTGCTATGCTTCTCGGAGCAGCAAGAGTGTTGAAAGAAAATGAAGACAAAATAAATGGAACAATCAAATTAATTTTTCAACCAGCTGAAGAAGGTGGGGCAGGGGGTAAAATGATGAGGGAACAAGGCGTATTGTTGGAGCCCAAGGTACAACAAATTTTTGCATTGCACGTTGCAGGGACAATTCCCGTAGGCACATTAGCATCTAAAGAAGGCACTCTTTTAGCCGCAACATCATCTATCAAAATTATAGTTAAGGGAAAAGGGGGCCACGCAGCCGCTCCCCACCATACAAACGACCCCGTAGTCACAGGATCAAAGATAGTAGTCGAACTTCAAACTTTAGTGTCTCGAGAACTAAGTCCCTTAGAACCAGGGGTAATCAGTATCACGATGGCAAATGCCGGCAGTGCCTTCAATGTTATTCCTTCCACTATGGAGTTACAAGGAACAATCAGATCGTTAACTGTTGAAGGAGTATCAAAATTACAAACACGAGTCAAAGAAGTAGCGCAATCGATAGCCGAAGCCAATCGCTGCGAAGCTGAAGTTTCCTTCCCTGGAAACGATTACCCGCCCACAATAAATGATGCTGAATGCTGGCAATTAGGAAAATCAGCAGCAAAAGAAATCCTCGGAGAAGAAAATCTTATAGAAATGCCCGATCCAATTATGGGCGGAGAAGATTTTGCATATTACACAGAAGAAATACCTGGTTGTTTTTCTTTCCTAGGGGTAGGCAATCCCGACATAGACGCTGTTTATGACGTACATCACCCCATGTTCAAAGTAGACGAAGAAGCTCTGTCTTTAGGGACTGCAATCCATGTTAATACTGCATTAAAAGCACTTGAAAATTTAAATTAATTAAAATTACAATGAGAAGATATTATGAAAATCGCTATCATTGGTTCAGGAATAGAAGTATTCGCATGCGGCCATAGGCTATTTGACATAAATCCCAATTTAGAAATTCATGTATTCGATGAAAAGGCAGAATCTGGGATGTACGGAGAGGAACCAGGTATTTTTTCTGAATGGCCAATAATTCCAATTAAGTGGGCAGGCAATTTATTTAATCAACAACCTAAAGAAAACTCTACAGCGGTTAGATACTCTTGGTTTGTTAAATCACTTTCGATCTCTCTCGCAGAAAGAGGGGCTAATTTACATTTGAAATCTATAGTAAAGGGCATAGAAGAGGACCAACTCAATTTTTACGGTGCAGGATATTTAGGGGCGGGTCAAATGAAATTTGACAGAATAATCGACTTCAGAACTAAAAAATCTAAAGAATTATGGCACGGAGGCGTAACAATTTCAAAAACAGATACAGATATTTTTGGAATCAGACCAGACCAGACCATAGAAATATGGAGCAAAAATGAAAATATTGGCGACAATTTGATACAAAAAATGCAATGGCACGGCCAAGACCCTCGCACTGCATTAATTGGAAGAGTCAATTTAGGAATCAATACCGCAGAATCTTCTTTATACGAATAGATCTTTGTAAAATATTAGATGCTTGATGCATTCAGGGACTAATATGGGCGGGGTGGAGAGTCAGACATTGGAACATGTTTGTGATAAGACAAAAAGCACAAGACACGCCATTTTGATAGACCCTGCAGACCAAACTCCCGATACTGCTGCTAAAAGGGCGATGGCAGCGGTTGCAGCAGGCAGCAAAATGATACTCGTGGGGGGCTCAAGTGATACAGATATGGACAACGTAAACAATACCGTAGTTGCAATCCAAGAAGCATTAGAGTTGGTAACTTGGGCTTCGTCGCAAGATTCAGATTTTTCAGAAGAAAAAAATTGGAAAGTACCGGTCGTACTGTTTCCCCAGGGGGCAGCCGCACTTTCACCTGCCGCAGACGCAATCACTTTCATGATGCTAATGAATAGCAAATCGCCTAGATACTTAATCGAAGAACAAGTTGCAGGCTCATTATTCATTAAAAAAGCTGGAATTTCACCATTGCCAATGGGGTATATTATTTGTGAACCCGGAGGCAAAGCAGGAGAAGTAGGCCAAGCAGACCTAATCCGTCCATCTGAAACAGAAAGAATTTCTGCATACGCAACAACAGCAGAATATTACGGATTCAGAATAATCTATCTTGAAGCAGGAAGCGGCGCTCAAACGCCAGTATCTCCAGATTTAATTAAAGCGGCCAGAGAGTCATGTAATCTGACAATTGTTGTTGGAGGAGGAATCAGAGACGGAGAAACCGCAAAGGCTGCATCCGACGCAGGAGCCGATTGGATAATCACCGGTAATTTGACAGAATCTTTTGACAATGCCAATACTTTGCAGAACGTGTTAACAGATTTCATTTCAAAAATGAATGATTAACTATCTTTGATTGTAGCCAGCAAACGGTCTATTTGTGCTTCCATATCTAAAATTAAAATCATTTGCTCTTCTTCTACTTTGAGTAATCTAGCATTCTCATCTTGCAGCTCCTGTGAACGCCCTTCTGAAATGCCACCCCCGTCTATTCTTCTTATTTTTTCATTCTCTAATTTATTCTCTAACTGGCTATATCGAATTTTCATTACACGCAATTGCTCTTCAAGATCTGAAACAGAGGGACCATCTCCTTGTTCCAAATCTATTGCCTCTAATTCTAATTCCAACGCGCGTGCCCGTTGCCTTGAAATCACTAATTCTTGCTCCATCTTCATTGCTTCGTTCCAGACCGAAATTACTTCCTGAACTAGTTTTTCATGCGAGATTTTAGCTAATCGTTCTTCCAATGTTCCCTCATCTTGTTCCGATGAAGCATCGACAGTGGAGGGAGCACTCATCAATAATCGATAAACATCGCAACTAACACGTTCTTGAACCTTGAGTAAAACTAGATGAATATCTATCGAAATTTGAATATTATCGTCTCCGCCGTTTTCGTGGCGTTTATATCAAAGTCGAAGTTCGGCCGCAATATGCAAGCATACCGGATAGACGGGTCATTCCGCCAAGGAAAGACGAATCAAAAATTTTGTATAGATTTAGTCGCGGAAAATGAAGATCAAGTTAGAGAAAAAGTATATTCAAATTTTGGTAGCCGCCACGGCGTCAAAAGAAGGTATATCACAATCGTTTCGATTAACACTATTGATCCATCAGAATCTTCTGCACCAGTTGTAGTATCTCATTTTCGCGACAAATAATCAACTTTAACGCGTAACGGTGAAATCAGATAGGCCCTAGGGTGTGTCATGTTGAAGAAAACTTTCATGCGTCAATACTGGCGCATTCAGCAAAGCCAAACCCTCATTTCTATGGGTTTTTGGATTACAACATTGACTTTGTTAATGTGGCCTTATGTCAGTTGGAGGTTTGAATCAGACACCGAAATGTTAGCGATACCAATGACATATTGGGGCCTCGGAGCAATTGCCCTATCTGTATTATTCGTAGTATTGATTATTGGATGGGTATATGACGTATTTCTTGGGCTCTGGAGGGAACATCTAACCGTTGTCCAGGAAAGAAACCCGTTCACAACATACAAAGTAAACGCTCCTTTTGGTATGTTATTAGCCCAAACCAATACTATCTTACGCAAATTATCTGAAGACGACGAAGAAATCAACCGTCATTGTGACTTTGTTGACAGATGGCTAGAATGGAATTCGGAGCAAGAAATATGGTCGAGAACAATGTCATCTTGGAAAGAAATAGTGGGCGAGGAAGATCCGTATTTATTCCATCTCTCATCCGAAGCGAGAGAAAAATTGGAAGAAGCAGCCAAAGAAATGCAAGATTTCTAAGATATTGGGGAGATAGCTTTGGATTTCGAAAAGATAATTCAAATCGCTGAGTTAGCGGGCGAAGCAATACTTGAGATCTATAATAAGTCAGGAAACATAAGAATTGAACAGAAGGGCGACAATTCTCCCTTGACCGAAGCAGACTTAGCAGCACATAACATAATTGTTGACGAATTAAAAAAAATAGATGACACCCCCATCGTATCAGAGGAAGGAAACGAAGGAGACCCTCTTTCTTCTGATACTTGTTGGCTAGTAGACCCATTAGACGGGACAAAAGAATTTATCAAAAGAAATGGAATGTTTACAGTAAATATAGCACTAATGAGTCGCAAAAAAAATCGCTGGTCTCCTATTTTCGGTGTAGTACATGCACCGGTCAGTAAAACAACTTGGTCTGGAGGAGTAATAGCACCTTCTGAACGTAGGGGCCCTGACGGTACCGGTTTGATGATGGTAAACCCCTCCTCTCCACCTCTTCCTGTAAGATTAGTAGCCAGTGGGTCACACAGGGGCGAAAAAGATGAGTTATTTGCCCAAAAATTGGGGCATTATGACCTAGTTAGAATGGGATCTTCTTTGAAAGCGTGCATAGTCGCAGAAGGTTCGGCCGATTTGTATCCAAGATTCGGACCCACTTCTTGTTGGGACATAGCAGCCGCTCATGCAGTAGTTTCAGGAGCAGGGGGGATTGTAGTCGGGCCATCGGGAAAAAATCTTGATTATGATTTGGTCGAAAATGTATTAAATCCATATTTCCTTGTAGCTGCAGATAATCGTTGGACCACAGATTGGGTCAAATTACAGTAAATTAAATGATTTTATGCATTTTTTTCGATAAATCAAAACAGACCAAAACCCGTCGATGTGAAATAGACCTTGTCTTACGCAAACACATGTCCCACCTCGACGCTTTGGAGGCAGAAGCCATCCATATTATGAGAGAGGTCGTCGCCGAAGCGGAAAATCCAGTAATGTTATATTCTGTTGGAAAAGACTCTTCCGTAATGCTTCATTTGGCTAGAAAGGCCTTTCATCCCGGTAAAATCCCATTCCCGATAATGCACATTGATACTATGTGGAAATTTTCAGAAATGATTGATTTTAGAGACAAAACAGCAAAAGATTTGGGTGTAGATTTAATTGTCCATATTAATCCAGATGGAAAAGAAATGGGGATGAATCCGTTTATCCACGGATCTTCAAAACATACCGATGTGATGAAAACAGAAGGGCTAAAACAAGCGTTAGACAAACATCAGTTTGACGTTGCATTCGGCGGAGCAAGAAGAGACGAAGAAAAATCAAGAGCAAAAGAAAGAATCTTTTCATTCAGAACATCCAAGCACCGGTGGGACCCAAAAAATCAGAGGCCGGAACTTTGGAATTTGTATAATTCACGAAAAAACAAAGGAGAATCTATACGAGTTTTCCCATTATCAAATTGGACAGAATTAGATATATGGCAATATATTCATTTAGAAAAAATACCAATTGTGCCATTATATTTCTCTAAGGAAAGGCCAGTGGTCGAAAGAGATGGAACTTTGATATTAGTAGATGATGATAGAATTCCTTTAAATGAAGGAGAAAAACCAATGATGAAAAGTGTTAGATTTCGAACTTTGGGGTGCTATCCGTTAACAGGGGCAGTAGAATCCGAAGCTAACACATTGCCTGAAATTATCCAAGAAATGCTTCTTACTACAACCTCAGAAAGACAGGGTAGGACCATTGACCACGACTCCAATGCATCTATGGAAAAAAAGAAACAAGAGGGGTATTTCTAATGGCTCATATTAGTGAATTGATATCCAAAGACATCGATTCTTATCTGAAGTCGCACGAAGAAAAAAGCCTACTCCGATTCATTACTTGCGGATCTGTTGATGACGGAAAATCCACACTAATAGGACGTATGTTGTATGAGTCGCAGATGCTTTTTGACGACCAATTATCTGCATTAAAAAACGACTCCAAAAAAATAGGAACCCAAGGAAATGAGATAGATTTCGCATTATTAGTAGACGGCCTTGCTGCAGAGAGAGAACAAGGAATTACAATTGATGTAGCGTACAGGTTCTTTTCCACTGACAAGAGAAAATATATCGTAGCAGATACGCCCGGGCATGAAGAATATACTAGAAATATGGCAACAGGAGCATCGACTGCTGATATAGCCATCATTTTAATTGATGCAGAACAAGGAGTCCTCACACAAACAAGAAGGCATTCATTCATTGTATCGATGGTTGGCGTCAAAAAAGTATTATTGGCAGTAAACAAATTAGATTTAGTAAATTATTCTCAAGAAGTTTATGACCAAATCGTTTCAGATTACTCGAAGTTTGCAGAGGAAGCACTCGATATAGAATCAATTACTGCGGTTCCAATTTCTGCATTATTTGGTGATAACGTTGTAGAACAAAGTGAGAACACACCGTGGTATAATGGCGAAACAATCATGCAATATCTTGAGAATATTGAAGTCCGAAACCAAAGAAAGCAGGCCCCTTTCAGGATGCCGGTCCAGTGGGTAAACCGACCAAATTCGAGCTTTAGAGGATTCACAGGACTAATCGCAAGTGGCGAAACAAGAGTCGGCGACAAAATTAGATTACATCCCGGGGGCAAAGAGTCCACAATTGAAAACATAATCACGTGGGACGGCGAATTGCCAAAAGCATCAGCAGGGCAATCAGTTACGATAACATTGAACGATGAGATTGATGTTTCGAGAGGCGACATTATTGCAGCATCAAAAGACCCATGCGGAGAAGCGGACCAGTTCCAATCACGTATTTTGTGGATGAGTGACGATGCTATGATTCCAGGAAGACAATACATTCTCAAATCAAGCACACAGTCCGCATCACTAACATTGGGCAAACTAAAATATCGCATTGATGTGAATACGTTAGACCATTTACCTGCAAAAACTTTGGAGTTAAATGAAATAGGAGTTTG
>DANB01000011.1:419-136514 GCA_002497245.1 Euryarchaeota archaeon UBA439 | reverse complement strand
CATCCTGGTTATGGTTTCTTATCTGAAAGGGCTAATTTTGCTAAATTAGTAAAAGATTCTGGTTTAATATGGATAGGTCCATCTTCAGAAGCAATAGAAACCATGGGCGATAAAATTTCTGCTCGTAGGAGAATGATTGAGTCTAATGTTCCTATTATTCCTGGTGAAGAATTAGCAATTGAATCAGGTTCAAATCCTCTCGGTGTTTTAGCAACATCTGCTGCTAGAGTAGGATATCCGTTATTGGTTAAGGCTAGTGCAGGTGGCGGTGGAAAAGGAATGAGAGCAGTTTACGAACCTAAGATGCTTAGAACAGAATATGAAGCAGCAGCTCGTGAAGCATCAGCTGCCTTCGGAGATGGTACTGTTTATGTTGAGAGATTATTGACAGGTTCAAGACATGTTGAAATTCAAGTACTTTGTGATCAATATGGAAACTCAATACATTTGAATGAAAGAGACTGTTCATTACAAAGAAGACATCAGAAAGTAATCGAAGAAGCACCTTCTCCAGCTGTTACATCTGAGATTCGTAATAAAATGGGGCAAGCAGCGATAAGGGCGGCCAAAGCTGTAAATTATGAAGGTGCAGGAACAGTTGAATTTCTTCTAACTCCTAAAGGTGATTTTTTCTTTCTTGAAATGAACACTCGATTACAAGTTGAACACCCAGTTACTGAGTTAATTACTGGAATTGATTTAGTTCAGAAGCAATTCGAAGTTGCCGCCGGAATTCCATTGAATATATCTCAGGAAGAAATAGGAATTACTGGGCATTCAATTGAAGCTAGAATCTATGCTGAGGATGTAAGCAAAGGATTCCTTCCAGCAATTGGAAAACTATCAATGTGGAGGCCGCCATCAACTCCTGGTGTTAGGATGGATTCGGGATTTAGAGAGGGTGATGAAGTTACTATTGACTTCGATCCAATGTTAGCCAAATTAATTGTTCATGCTCCCACAAGAGAAGCAGCATTGAGAAGACTAGATACTGCACTATCAGAGTTTGTTGTTTTGGGAGTCACTACTAATGTTGGATTCTTACGCCAGGTATCTCAAAGTGAAGCATTCTCAAAGGGTCTTGTAACAACTGATTATCTCGATAACACATCTCTAGAAGAATTTAAGGAACCAGAAATTAGTGATTCAATTTTAATTTCGATTGCTGCGGGGGCAAGTCGTTTTGGATTAGATCGTAATCTATTATCTGTCAATTCCGAAATAATTGATGAATATAGTGGGCATTCAGGAGACCCATTCAAAACATTGACGAGGTCTTATCCTTAGGTGATTTTATGGAATGGAGCATAGATAATTCTGGACCTAGATATACAGTAAACTTCTCTGAAAAAGAGGGGCTACTTTCACTTTCCAAATTAATTTCTAACGGCGAAGAAATAAACTTTCCTGATATTTCATTGAGTAAAGATCAGCAATCAGGGAGAATTCTTGTAGAATTAGATGGAGTTAGAAGTTTTGCTTATGTTTCCAGATGTAACGACGAATGGTGGATACATTTCCAAGGAAGAATTTATGTTACTAACATGCATGAACCCGGAAGTAAAGACTCTTCATTATCAGAAGGCGGTCTAAGTGCTCCGATGCCTGGAACAATTCTTGATGTAATGGTAAAGAAGGGCCAGAGGGTGAGGGAAGGTCAGACATTATTGGTCATGGAAGCAATGAAGATGGAGCATCGGATTCAGGCACCAAGGGCTGGTGAAGTTACAGCGGTATACTTCCAGACCGGTGAGAGAGTCGATATGGGTGCAAATTTGGTTGAAATAGGTGATTAGTACATTATTATGCTTCAATTCACCAATTATCATGCAGGGAGTGGTTTAATTACACCCAAGGTCTTGGCATAATCATGGGAATAGAAACGACAATACTTGCCGCTTTAATGGGCCTTAGCCTTGCATCCGCATCAGGATTTCGCGTTTTTTTACCTCCATTTATTTTATCATTAGCAGTTAGGACAGATACTTTTGTTAATTTTGATTTATCAGGAACAGAGTTTGCTGCTTTTGACAGTAACGCTGCAGTTCTAATTCTTGGAATAGCCTGCTTGGCAGAATTTGGAGCATATTATGTCCCTTGGTTAGATAATCTGCTAGATACAATAGCAACTCCTGCAGCTGTAGTTTCAGGTGTTGGTATGACTTCCATGGCTTTAGTAGGGAGCGATCCAATAATTCAATGGTCTTTTGCAATAATTGCAGGGGGTGGATCTGCAGGAATTATTCAAGTAACTACAGTGGCAATCCGTGGTTTGTCATCTACTTTAACTCTGGGTTTTGGTAATTCTTTTGTTGCGTCTGGTGAGAATATAGCAAGTATTATTCTTACATTTGCGGCTTTAATAGCACCTATAATTGCTGCATTTTTCGCAATTGTATTAGTTGTTTTATTAGTACGCCAATCAATTAAAATTAAAGAAGACAAATCAACTCAAGGGACTTAGGAATTTCTGATCTCCCATATATGGCCTCAAAGCCTTTGGAATCATGATTCGACCATCCTCTGTTTGATATTGTTCAAGAATTGCCACCAATGCCCTACTTGTCGCAACTGCAGTAGAATTTAGTGTATGGACAGCAGAGTTTCCTTCCGATGTCCTGTACCTCATACGAAGTCTATTGGCCTGATAGTCTGTGCAATTAGAACAAGATACCACTTCTTTGTATTCTCCAACACCCGGTAGCCATGCTTCAAGATCATATTTCTTTGAGGCGACAGTACCCATATCTCCTGTACAAATATTTACAACTCGATAATGTAAACCTAAACTATCCCACAACTCTATTGCATTATTCAATAAATCTTCATGATGAGACCATGAGTCTTCCGGTTTGCAGATTATTATTTGTTCTATTTTTGTAAACTGATGTACTCTCCATATTCCTCTATCTGAGAGTCCGTGTGCTCCAACTTCTCTACGGAAACATTGCGATACTCCGACAAGTCTTATTGGTAGTTCAGATGGTTCGATAATTTCATCCATCCTCATAGCAGTTAATGGGTGTTCACTTGTGGCTATGAGATAGAATTTATCTGGCTCAATTCCGTACATTACAGTTTCGAAATCTCCAAGATCTGTAACTCCTTCGTAAGCTTCTTTATTCATCATTAAAGGTGGTTGAACGAGAGTATAATTCTTATTGATGAGAAAGTTTGTAGTGTAATTTTGTAGAGCCATCTCTAATCTTGCTAAATCTCCTTGCATGAAATAGAATCTGCTTCCAGTAATTTTTGCCGCTCTTGCTAAATCAACCCAACCATTATTTTCAATAATTTCATTATGATTTTTTGCTTCGAATCCCAAATCAATTTTCTCACCATGTAAGCTGTGTAAGGTATTCTTTTGATCGTCTTCCCCTACTGGAACACTTTCATGAAGAATATTCGGAACTCTCATCCTTATTGAGTCTCTATTTTCCAAGAAATCATCTGCCATTTTTGATAATTCTTCAATCTTATTTCCTATGCTAGATACTTCACTCATTATTTTAGCCACAGCATCGGCATCTCCCGATTTTTTTGCTGCAGCTATACCTCTTGCAGCCTCATTTCTTGATTTACGAAGTTGATCAACTTCATACCTTGCTTGTTTCCATTCATTATCTAGTCTAATTACTTCGTCAATGTTATCTTGAGGAATTTTTCTTTTATCATGATCTTTTCGTAAAACCTCTGATTTTTCACGAAACATACTCATGTCTAGCATAACTATCAACTCTAGGAGTGACCAATCTTCTTTCAATGAATCGGGCTTTTAGGTTCAGAAGAGGCTAATTTGTTGAATTAAATCAGATGGGCCATATACTATTAATCCAGTAATAAAATAACCTAAAATTGCTCCACCATTAAGCAAAGGTAACCCTGCTTGTGGTTTTCCTTTCGCTACTTGAGTCATCAATCCTAAGTACCCCATTAATCCTCCTAATAAAGTACCCAAACCAACCGTCAAGGGGTCTAGATGGATCCATCCAAAGAATGATGTTAGCGGCAAAGAACCTAAAACTGGACCAGTTTGTGGTAGGAAAGTGATGGTCGATATAATCAACATACCTGGGAAAATAACATCTCCAAGACCCATAAATAACGCATCTCTACCTGTTTTTTCTACTTTTATGGCTCCAATTTTAGGATCATCCCAATCTTCTTGTGATGGTCTCTGAATTGTTTTTTCCATTACTCCTTCCTTCTCGTCTAAAAATGAATAACCTTTTTCTTTGGGAGCAACTAATAATATTGGTAACTTCAAATCTATCATTGTATCTGCAAGTTCTAACATATGTTTACTTCCATTAACTGCCCAATGATCATAAATTGCAGCGAGAATCATGAACATGATAATTAATGTAGGGACAAAACTAATTCCAATCATTGTGATAACTCCAGCTCCAACTAGTATTCCCACAAGATTTACTATATACCATTCAGGATATCTCCATAGAATTATCATTAGTAATAGATCTAATATCAATGCAATAAAAAATGCATTTTCTTGTGTACCGTTAATAATTTCCATTGCTAATGCGATATACGGATATGCTGTATATATTAAGGAAAAATAAAGTGAGAACATAATAAATAACCATATGAGAATCTTAAGATTCTTTCTAGCAAGCCATATTATGACAAAAGTAAAAATTCCAATTAAAACCAATTCTAATAATATGTAGCTTGTTTGTGTCGTGCCTTCTTCTCCAAACGCTCTAGCCTCAGAAAAATTCCAAACAGGTTGAATTGATATTCCTAGAAATATAGTTGTTACAAACATTCCAGCCATACTTGTCATTGACTTCCACTGGTCTTTTATGGCCTCAATCGTCTCGTTCACTTTCACTCCCCAACCCCCACGAAGTTCAAAGACCATATCACTTTGACTAATACAAGTGTGTAGTTGAACTGGTGGGTGATTATTTTTTGAGCGTTAGAAAATGGCTAGAAAATACGAAAGATTCAGGTGTTAAATTAGGGCTTGATAATTGTGCAGTCTTGTTGAAAAGGTTGGGAAATCCACATCTTGATTTCCCTTCAGTTCATGTTGCTGGAACAAATGGTAAGGGTTCACTGTGTGTTCAACTTTCTGCATTAGCAAGAGAAAATAATTTGAAAGTAGGATTATTTACATCTCCTCATTTGATAACAATTGAAGAAAGAATTAGAATAAATGGGATTCCAATTTCTCCTCAAGATTTCGATATTTCTCTAAATAAGATACGTGAAGCCTCATTAATTAGTCCAGTCTGTAAACCAACTTTTTTTGAAGTTACATTTTTGCTTGCTATGGTAATTTTTAGTGAGAATAAGATTGACAGAGCAATTATTGAGACTGGTTTAGGCGGTAGACTAGATTCTACCAGATTGGTTGATGCTGATCTTTGTGTGATAACCACCATCTCAAAGGATCATACTGAGTTTTTAGGAGAAACTTTGGAAGAAATTGCTTTTGAGAAAGCGGGTATTCATCGTCCAGGAGTGCCACTACTCTTATTGAAAAATGAGAATTTATCTTCTTCTGTATTGACAGTAATTTCCGATAAAGTTGGTGAAGATCTTTGGTTATTTGAAGAAAATAAAGAATTGTCGAATTGGGAGAATTGGAATATAATGGCAAGAAAAATTGCACAATTTTTCAAATGGGAACAATCAGAAATTAATTGTAAATGGCCGGGACGTTCTCCAGGATATGGTTCATCCTGGTTTGATTTTCCTCTGAAGATATGTGCTGCTCATAATAAAGAAGGCTTTGAGTCCGAACTTAATTCAATCAAAAAATCGAGTGTGTTTGTTATTGGAGTAACAGAAAAAGCAGATATCAATGATACATTAACCCCATTTCTACAAGAGAATCTTCATCAATCAATTTTTCATCATTTGATATTTACTGAACCTCTTTCTGGAAGAAATAATTCTGTAAGTGCAGAGCAATTAGAAAATATAATTTGTAGCCATAGAGAAACCCCTCGTGATATAATTAAGAATCCAGTTAATGCGATTGAAGAAGCATCAAAAATTTGTGAAATTGATAGTGTTGAATTGGTCCTGATAGGTAGTGTTTATCTTGTTGGAGATATTCTAAATTATATTATTTCTAGAGATAATCTGAATTTCTGGGAAGAACTACGCGTTCACCGATAATCAAAAAGGATGACCTATGTCGCTGGCTCGTAGATGACCAATAAGCCGGATGAGAAAACTGAAATTAGAGTAGTCTTGGAACCACAAGACAGTACTTCGAAATATATCCTAGTAGCTCTTATTCTTGTTCTTTCTGGCTTACTATTTGCTATTCTAGCAGGCGGCGGGGCAGAAAAATTACTATCATCAGATGATGATACTATAGGAAACTGTGGTGATGGTTTAGATAATGACAACGGCGGAAAAGCCGATAGAGATGATCCTGACTGTTATGCCAACCCTACTTCTTTAGATGGTTATGATCCTAATCGTACAGAGGCGAATAGGGATAATGACTTATGATAGATATTCAGGAGATATTCATATGAGCGACAAATGGGATAAAAGATTTCTAGAATTAGCGAAACATATCTCTGACTGGTCAAAAGATCCATCTACCAAAGTTGGTTGTATTGTTGTAGGTGAAGATCGTGAAATTAGATCTACAGGATTCAATGGTTTTCCTAGAGGTATAGAAGATAAAACCGAGAGATTGGAAGATCGTGAACAGAAGTATCCTATGATTTGTCACGCTGAAGAGAATGCTATAATGCACGCTGCAAGAATTGGTATTTCATTGAAAGGTACTACGGCGTATGTAACTTGGCCCCCCTGCTCTAGATGCACACGTTCTCTTATCCAGGCTGGAGTTAGTGAGGTCATTTATCCTAAAAATCTAGAGATTCCAGAAAGATGGCAAAAAGATTTTGATATTGCATCCGGCATGATGCATGAAGCTGGAATAATCGTTAGAACTGCATAATTCAGAGATTAGAAGTCTCCACCGCCGCCGCCGCCACCGCCGCTGCCACCGCTATCAAATCCGCCGCCGCCGCCGCCGCCACCGCCTCCACCGCCGCCGCTGCTACTTGCTCTCTCAGAACTGGTACTTCCTGAACTGGATCTGAAACTTACTCTTCTACTACTCATGACCCTGTAACTCCAATTGTAATGATCGTAATTATCCATTTGATGAGTATCTCCCATAGCTGTAAAAGATTTTGAGTGCATAATTGGTATTCCTAGAATTAGGCTCATTTCCTTTTTCATATCTCCCTGATGTAAAACTAAAGCCACAGGAAGTACAATAAAAGGGCCTAAGAATGCTAAAACAAAAATAGAACCTCCAATACCAAACAAGAAATTACCAAATGTTATTTTTGATGCTTCCATTCCCCAAGAAGATTCGTCAAATCCTATAAATAAAGTTACAATTATGGGTATAGTAAGTATCAATAAAATTACAGAAAAATAGTCTGATCTGTTAGTTCTTAGTTGGTATGTCTCATTTATCATTCTCAATTCATTATCATATTTCTCTAGACTGATTTCCACATCAGATTCAGACAACCTATCGTCCAATCTTCTAAAGGACTTGATTTCAGAATCACTCATCCCACTAAATTTCCCATTCCAGTTTTTTCTTATCGATGAGTCTTCTGCAAGATTACTCATTATTGCTCTGTTAATCAAGGCTATATTTTCAAATGCCATATCTCTTTTCTTTCGAAACTCAATCTTTTTAGGAATTGTTCTAGCAAACATACCAATAGATAATAAAATCAATAATGGCAATAATAAAATTATGTATAGATTAATTTCTATCCATTCCTCCATATTGAAGCCATCATCCAGAATTGCTTTTTCAGAATAATCTACAATCTCATGCAATAAAAAATCATCAACTTCTCCTCCGTTGAATTCTAATTCTTCGTAAATTTCCCATTCTTTATCGTACATGTAATCTATCCAACCAATATTATATTCTGCCCCCATTGTAGTATAAACTCCCCAGTAAGACCAGACTCCTTCAGACTCGATTAACCATAAAATATCGCATTCATTCAAATCATAATTCTGAAAAGCTCCATATGCATACTGATATGGGCCAATAAAAGAGGCATTTTTTCCGCTTAGACCGTCTATAGTAACAATTAATATAGAGCAGTTTGTATTCTTTTCAATATCATTTATTCTCAAATTAATATCGTTTTCATCCACATCAACAATTAATCCAGCTTCATCAATAATCCAGTTAGGTGATGAATCCTCAGCAATCTTATTCCATTCAGGATATGTAACATCTCCCTGGTTGACTATTTGTTCCATCCCTTCAACCGCAGCAAGTAAACCGTCGAACCATCTATCCTCGCTAAGAAACGGTCTCACTCCATAATCAAAGACCTCCTGGACGTACGAATCCCAACCTTCGTTAGAATACCCACCTCCTAATTCAGTCCAAAATTGTCTGTCTTGTTCTGACATGAATATCAGTATTGCTTTATTCTGATTTTTGTCATCATTTATTCCGTATTCATCGAATGCAAATCTAGCATAATCCCATTTTTCCCAACCATCTGCATTATGTTCTTCATAACTTTCTATTGTTAGAATTACAATCGGTTTTCCTGTTTCAAGATATATCTCATTGGATTTGTTATTCAGTATATTAAACTCAGAATCTGACAAGACTTCTGCTGAATCAATAACCCAGACTCCTTCTTCTTCAGGAGGAGGAGGGACGTCTGCTGCTTGAACATTAATAGATAAAAAAATACTAATTAATAGTGCAATGACAATTAGCCTGAGTTTCTTCATATCAAAGCCTATGCCATTCAACTCATAAACTATTTTCCGTCATTAAAATTACTTATTCAATTTTCTGAAAGAATTCTTCCAAGTCACCAATTAATTCCTCTTCCGTACCATCATTTAGAATTACTATATCTGCTAATTCTGCAGTTGCATTTAGAGCCTGCCCTGCCTCATCTTTAGCTACAGCCTCTGCCTTTTCTTGCTCCATAAAAGTCTCTTTGTCTAAGGGATCACCAGCTCTTGCCCGACTTTGCAGTCTCTCCCATCTTGTTTCTGTATTTGCTCTAATTTCTATTAAGATAAAATCATCTCTTTTCCTCAAAGCCTCAACTTCTCCTGGAGTCCTAATTGAATCAACAACAGCATCCTTTCCATCTAGAATATCTAGCAACATTTCTGCTAATATTCCAGCGCCACCCTTTCTTCTAAGTTCTCTCCCTCCTTCAATCAAAGCGTCTCTTGTAGGCTCAATATTTTGTTCTGCAAGCCATGCCCTAATTGAATCAGAACAAGAAGAAGTTTCCAATCCTTTTTCCGAAAACCAGTTGACAACCGTCGATTTTCCGGACGCATTTCTCCCAGTCAAACCAATGAGCATGTCAGTACGCTGTGAAAGGATGGAAATAGTGATTGCCTTTTCTCAACTCCAATATCTACGAGTTGAAGCATATTTTAATTCAGCATTATGTATAGAACGTAGCAACCTTACCTTTTCTCCAGGAACATGACCTCTGAGAATTTTTGTGGCAGTTTCTTCCGCAATTCCTCTCCCCATCATACAAATTATTGCATCTTTGCCATGAGTACGTATTAACTCTGCATTCTTAGTCATTTTATCAGAAATCTTCGGGTCTTTACTTTCAACCCAACCAGATAACATATCCTCCATTCTTTCTGGCGAACATGCTTGCATAGTCCCTGAACAATTAGAGCATGGTTCAACTCTTTCAGTAAATCTTGCGACTCTCTTTCTTGTTCTATTCTTACAATTCAGACAAATCAATACAGCTCTTTCGTTTACTAATCTAACTTCTAAATGATCTCTAAGTTCTTTATCTGACCAAGAAGGAAGTAACAAGTCTTTTTCACTCTTTTTTGATTGTCCTAGCGGCCCCGGAGGAGTTTCTAATAATCTTATATCTCCATTTTGAATTTCAGTTAAAAAGTCGACAGTTGCTTCTATATCCATTCTTTCATGGAATAACTTACTTAGAGCCTCTTCTATTACTGGTGTTCCTTTCCATCTCCTCATTAGGCCCTGAAGATTTACTTTACGAGGGTCAACTCCTTTTTGCAAAACCCCCATTCTTCTTGCGACTTGTACCACTCTCCATCTTACAGCTCTTCCATTTGGTATCGTCATTCGCATTAGAGAAGGTATTGCTGCTGGAGGAGTTTCTTGCAACCATCCAATAATATCTGCAGAACTTGTACCTGGAATTTGAATAGATATTCGATAAGGGTCGATTAAGGTCCTACCCATTTTCCCTTCTTTTAGTGAACCAAATGCTTGAATTAGATATGCTAATGTTTCATTAATTTTAGATCCAGCACATGTGTTTAGAATAATTGTGTTTTTCCTTTCTTCTATTGTTATGGTTTTTTCATCAGGTAAGACCCCAGTAGCCTCAATATGTTCTGCAACTGTACTAATTAATACATCTCTTGCACTAGGTGATAGCGGATATTCTTCAAAAGGAATTACAGAATTATCATTTTCAATTGCCCCAATAGTTATTCCAACAGACCTTCTTAGTCTCCCAACTTCTCTAGCTACTTCTTTTGGTACAGGAGGTAATTCTCCAGACCATACCGGTGCTTCTCCAGTTTCTTTTATTGGAGCAACTAGAAGCTCTTCTTGTTCTGGATCCGCATCAACAATTTGCCAAGTCCTTCCTGCCATAACAAATCTTCTTGCTCTTCCGAGTGAATCATCACTAGCATCATTGTTAAGAGATAAAACAAACGCCTCATCTACAGAACCGAGAATGGACCTACTTACTGCATCTCTGACTCTATAAGAAATTTCATCAGGAATCATAGAGATGTGGTCTGTTCTAGATTTAGATGCTTTTCCCGATGGAGAGAACCAACCTTTTTCCAAACTCGGGGGTAGTTCTTTTACCATTGCTTTTCTCCATTTTATTTTATCCGATTCTTTTTGCTCCTCGTCCCAAGGAGGCCTTTTCTCAGGGATATTCTGATTGCTTTTCTTCGCTAACTCTTCCCAAAGTCTCGCTGGCCATTTTGTTACATCTGAATCTTCAGGTGTTTCAATAAGTCTGATTAACCAACGGTCGTTTAGAACTCTCAGTATATTGATACTTTTTTCATAATTCCATTCTCTGAATATTGAGCAATTTTCTATTATCTCATTAGCTTTCTGAAGTGGAACTAATCCTCTCTCAATACCTAATTGAATAAACTGATTAGCGGCTACAATTCCAGGATCTGTTTGCCACTCAACTCCTTCAAGCTCCGAGGCTATCGCTCTTCTTGATATTACTGCACATTCAGAAATCTCATCTAATTCCCATGCTAGAATTTCTCCTCTGCCGGTGCCTCCTAGATGATGCTCTGCTCTCCCCATTCTTTGCAATAATCTATCTACCGCTCTTGGAGATTGTAATTGATGAACTTTCTTAATTGATCCAATATCAATCCCTAACTCTAAACTACTAGTACAAATAATTCCGTGTAAATCCCCACTCCTTAATTTGTCTTCCATTTCTTTCCTAGTTTCAGAAGCAAGACTTCCATGATGCACTCCAATTTTAATTTCTGGTGCTATCGATGTTAATCTTTGAGATACAGTTTCAGCAGCAGATCTTGAATTAACAAATACTAGAGATGGATAATCATCTCTTAATGAGTTAGCCAGTCTTCTAAAAGCAGCAACGGAATTGGGAGATACTGACCATTTTACTGATATAATCTGGTCTTCAGGAGAAGGGATTTCTTTATGCACTAAAACATCTGTAAATCTTGGAGAAGGGCCTAGTATAGGTTGCGCATTATTAGACATGTAATTAGCAACCTCATGGGGATTTCCAACAGTTGCTGAAAGGCCTATCCGTTGTATGTCATTGGGATTAATATCTGCGATACGTTCGAGTCCAACCATTAACTGCGAACCTCTTTCACTTCCAGCCAAATCATGTATTTCATCTAGAATTATGACTTTAACACCTGAAAGATGTTTTCTTAATCTACTTCCGAGCATCATTATTTGTGTAGTTTCTGGTGTAGTAACTAATAAATTTGGAGGATTTTTTGATTGCCTTGTTCTTTCTTTTTGAGTAGTATCTCCGTGTCTTAAACCAACAGTTAATCCAAGAGGTTCCAACATTGTGGACAGTCTTCTATCAATATCTCTGTTTAATGCCCTTAGTGGAGTAACATATAGAATTGACAAACCTTCCCAATTTTCATTAATCGCTCTTGAAATTACTGGCAATATTGCGGCTTCGGTTTTGCCACTTCCTGTTGGCGCAACTAATAGCCTATTTTTTCCTGCACATAAATCAATAATTGCTTCTTCTTGAATAGGTGTCAGATTCCAACCCAACTTGGATATTAATTCTCTAACTTTCGGGTGCAGAATTTCTATTGCTGCCCCTTCCATACCCATATCGACAACGTTCTATCTAGAAAACCCAACGAATTAGAAATCAACTTTAATTATACAATTTATGGATGTGGAGGTATTTCATCATCCCAATTTTCCATCTTGTTTAATGTGATTGTTACATTTGTTATTTCACCATCTTCCCAATAATCAACGGCTACAAATGTAGGTCTTCTATCCATAATTTCCCAACATTCTATAGTACGATTTAGTAAAAAATCATACTCATTTATCTCATGAGCCTTGTAAGGATCTGCTGTACCAAATATACTACTCAACCAATGGCTTAGATGCCAAACAGGTTGACTTGAATCCCCTCTCCCCAATTCGCATGTCATTTCTTCTTTATCTTGTTGACCATATGGAGTATCCCAACTGTGCTTCCATGCGGGATGGAAATACGGATAACTTTCATTGTAATCATTCTGAACATATATAACCACATCCTTTTTTTGTAGAATCATGTCTCCTATTGAAGGCCAAGGTTCTCCTAATTGATGAATAAATACTCTTTCTAAAATCCCAGTTTGATTAAATAAAAACTCTAGATGATCTGCAGGAACATAGTTTTCAACTAGTATTGATACAACCTCTCCACATACAAATGAACAATTCTCATCAGTTAAATTCATTTGTGAATTTAGAAGAGATAACCACTCAAATGCATCTACTTCAGAATACGCACATGGGTGTGGGAACTGACCAGGAGAACCATGACAGAATCTTACATCTTCTGCCTCAGTTTCATCATCACTTAGATGATGTGCATCCACCATAAATGCTCTAATTCCTCCATCCCATTGAGCTTGAAGTCCAGTATAGTGATTAGTCCCAAGAATTACACCATCTTCTGATGTAGCAAAAGCATTGTGCGTCTCAGGAAATGTAAAATTATCATAGTTTCTTAAACAGTATTTTGACAATCCATGGCAAATAATAGTGTCATTCTGATCTAGTGGGTCAAGACCTCTTTCTGATTCCCAGTCATTCGGCAAGTCATCTCCATCTATATCTTCATCCAAAGTGTCGCAGATTGTATCGCCGTCTAGATCATTAGGCATTTCTTCTGAATTATCTGGATTACTATTACAATCAATTTCAATTAGATTTTCCCAACCGTCTCCATCTCTATCTAAATCTTCACTATCCTCTATACCATCATTATCCATGTCTAGAAACTCATCTCCTATGCAACCTGAAAGGACCAAGCCAACAATAATCAGAATCACTATCCAACGCTTTCCCATAGTGTTCCATTGATGGCATAGCACATCAATTAATTGGTATGATTGCGCTTTTGATGTGAACTTGTTAGCGTAAGACACTAAGCCACGAAGCCTTACCCACGATTGATATAATGGCTCGTCGAGATGAAAGAAACTTGAGTTTTTTTGGCCGATTATGGGAAAGTCAGAGGGGCCGACATTTCCAAATTGTCACAAATGTTTCAATTTTGTCCGTGGCCCTATTGGTTTGGGGCATAATTTTCCTTTTCGGACTTTCTGGACCGACTGATCCCTCCAAAGAAAATATCGTAGCTCTAAGTTGGATAGGTATGTTAATTGGAGCCATTGGTACATTCTATGTCGGTCCTGAGTTCTTCTACTATCTTGAGAAGAAACAGGTTCTCGATGATATTCTTTTGTTGGATTCACGTGCTGAAGTATTAAGACGTCGGAAAGAAGGTGAAGAAGCAGCAATTATGCTTGGAGAAAAGTACATGGGTATGATGCGAGGATTACTTGAATTGCATGAAATACCAGTAGGAAAGAATCTGACTAATTCTCCAATAATTAACTCTCATAGCGATTTCAATGTTGAAGAAAATTGGTGGAATAATTCAGACTCGGTTCTCTCACATAAACTTCCGGGCTTAGATCTAATTCGAGAGTTATTTTTCCATAGAATGTTAATTTTAATAACTTCATTTAGTTTAATTATGTTATTTTGGAATACTATTTTTGGTATTGCCTCTATGGGTGGTTCTAGAGAGTATACAATCGATCTCACAGAGCGGATTAGCGGATTATCATCTTTCCATCATCTTGCTCCTCACATAGATCCGGTTAGTATTATTTTGATTCTTTTCTTATCTTTTATATTATATCTAACTAGGCCGTATAACTACAAGGAGATTTAGTATGAAAAATGATTTCAACCTCTATCTTAGAGAGGCATTTCTTGCCATAGGCCTGGTTTTCTTATTACTTGGATCAATGTGGTTAGCTACCGGCATGTTTCCTCCAATGGTTGTTGTTGAATCCGGTTCAATGAAACATAGTGAGGATGGATCTTTAGGAGCAATTGACCCTGGTGATTTGGTATTGATTATGAATCCTGATAGAGTTGACATAGTCACATATGTAGAAGCTTCTAATCAGGAAAACGAGAATTTTGGGTATGAAATGCATGGTATGTATGGAGACGTAATTATTTATGAAAAAAATGGAGGTTCTGATACTCCAGTCATTCATAGAGCATTACTCAAAGCAGAAGCAAATTTAACTGAAGATCCAATTGATGGTTTATGTTCAGAGGGCGTATTTGATCATTTAGAAGAAATATGTATTTTAACATGGGATGTCCCAGGAACTGATTTAGTCAATGTAAATAATATTTCTTTAACATTAGATTATTCTTGTGCACCTCATGGAAATTTAACAATCGATAAGTGGGTTCCTGAGCATGAAGGATATCTGACAACAGGTGATAATAGAATAACTAATGGATGTACAATTGATCAATTAAGAGCAACAAGTTCTACAGCCGATGAATCCTATATTCAGAGCCGTGGCTTAAAGGATGAATATGGTAATCCTGTAACTGCTGTAAGAGATGTTTGGGTAGTGGGTGTTGCATCATCTGAGATTCCATGGGTTGGAGCGATCAAACTTTTCTTTTCAGGAACTTCTGATTTTGTATCTCCACAAACTTGGAATTATCTGTTTACGTTGATTGCAGCAGTGGTCATAATTCCTATGGTTTATGATATGTTAATATTTAGAGAAAGTGAAGAAGAAGAATAGGGTGCTTCAGTTCAACATATTAGCCAATAGTATTGGGAATAATACAATTAAAAGTATAATTATACTACTAAAACCGCTTACTCGATTGGCTATATTTTCAACTCTTAGAGGATTCATATTTCTCCCAAAGAATTTTATTACTGAGTGAGTTGAATCTCTAGTAATTTGTCCTCCATCAAAGGGCACCATGGGTATTAAGTTAGCAAAACCAAGTATGAAATTTATCCATGCAAACCAGAATAAGAAATCAAAAATAGCTAACATTCCACTCGTACCTATTAATGAAGCAATAAATCCGTCCCCGGCTTCAATTAAATCTCTCTCTTCTAGTGGCATAGAATGCCCCTCTAATCTTATCGGTTCACCCAATAATTCTAATGGCTTGAATATGAAAATTACAGTTCTGAAAATAGGATTTAGATCTTCAGTAGATGACAATTTATATCCATCAACTGCACTGGTTCCAGAGGATATCCCACTCACTCCAAGAAAAGCATTCCCTTGCTCTATACCATTATCATTTAAGAAATCAATATAATCATCCATACATTGTTCTTGACTATCACAATCCTCTTCAAACCAAGTAGGAATCCCTTGTGAAACATAGTAATCAAGTTGATCGGTTAGTGTTACAGTAATTTCTCTTGTTTCTCTATTCCCCAAATCATTTTTTCTAGACATCACAGATAAATTCATTTCATCTCCTGCCGATTTAGAATCCATAATTTCTGTGAATGAATCATAATCTGGAACATGTACTCCATCAAGGTGAGTAATTATTTCATACGGTTCTAATCCTGCTTCCTCTGCACCGCTATCTACGATAATTCCCTTTGCATGTAGTCCGGGTTCGGAAGCTACAAATCCCGAGGCTGTGCATGATAGTAAGAGTATTACAATGTATGTTGAAACAATATTTATCGACGGTGCAGCGGCATATATTCGTAACCTTTCTCTTCTAGGGGCCCTAGTCATTTCTTGAATCTCCGGTTCAAAAAATGCCCCCATTGGCAAAGGTCCTAGTAGTAATAATCCAAAACTTTTAGCCCTCATTCCATGAACTCTTGCTTGTATTGCATGCCCATATTCGTGAATAATTACAGCCATAATTAGTGCAATTACAGGCCACCAGAATGGAACAAAACTTGTCACACCAGGTATTAACAAAAGATCTTTGGCAGGAATCGCCTCTTCTGGAGGAGAAAAGGCGCTTGCTACAGCTGCTAAGATTAGGAGAAGAATAACTCCAAACATTACGATAAAACATAACCATATGGAAAACTCTCCAAAACCTCTCCAAAATTTCCTATATTTTGAAATTCTTTCAAGTAAATCTTTTCCTTTTTTCGTTCTAATCATTAAAATGAAACCTAATACTCTTGTTGCATCCCAATTATCTAGAGTTCCATTATTTTCTAGAATAATCAATATTGAGTACCAAATTATCATAACTATAGCGCCCCATATTGGTAGCCCTAGAAGGTAAAAAAAGTAGATTGAAATCATAGGTAAAAGATGATTCATGACCGACCCCTCCTCATCTTGCATAACACATGGCCCTCGCTCCTATTCTTCAACTTGTGTTCTTTATTGCAAAAATGACTTCAAAGATAAGCCTCTCCGGATTGCATGGCTCAACATGATTCAGAGGATATTAAGAGTAAAAAACGTCAGCTTGATATCATCAGAAGAGAAAGAGATAGTATCCAACGTTTGTTAAATCAAGCTAGATTAGAAAATCTAACTCAAGAAGTTAAAAATCTGATTCAAGAATTCGATAGACTTGATGCGGTCCTCTCAGAAGAAGATTCATATTGAACCATTATTGATTCTTTCATCGGAAGACTAATATTTTCTTCTGAAGCAGTTATTTGAATATTGTTAGCATTTTCAGACTTAGAGATTAATGAAAGAAATTTGTGTAAAGGTAGTCCTTTGTCCCAATCCAAGTAAGGAGTTCCATTTCTAGTCAAAGGCAACTCAGGAACTGTTCTAGAAAGCAATCTTAGTTTTCCCGTAAGCCCCTCAGTCTTAACTCTAAATATTCTCCAACTATCTCCTCTGACTCCTTTTAATCTGTAAGCATAGAATGGTTGTATTGAACATCTAATCCCAATTTCTTCTAGTGCCTTATATTGTAAAACAGTTCTACCAGAAAGGTATAATTTTGGCTTCTTTGAAGATTTTACTTCTATTGGAAAACACATATCGCCTCTTAATGCTAGAAGGTCACCAGTACCTTCAGACCCACTTCCTGGTGCTCTTACAACTAGGAATGGACGTTGGCAAATTTGCATAGCTTGTGCTCGTTCTATTTCGTTACAAGATCTCGTAATCGCACGAACTCCTTTTTCTTCACCTGCAAGTACTGAACGCAACTCACGCTCGTATGCTCCTCCTATTCCCATGCTACTATCGTAATCTCAAGGTTATTGAGGACATCGCATGATTAATGCTATTTTTCTCAGTTTTTTAGGTTTTATATTGATTGACATTCAGAAAATTATTCGAATTTTCCTTTCCTATATTCTCTTGTCCTATCAACTCCGGGAAATTGATCTTCACTTTCACGATATACGGTTTTCATATTCTTTAGAAAGCTCTGTTCATTTGTAACAATTAATACCATATCTACGCCAGGATCTTCTCCTTCGTCCAT
The DNA here is from genome assembly GCA_002497245.1 of Euryarchaeota archaeon UBA439. Classification (GTDB taxonomy): domain Archaea; phylum Thermoplasmatota; class Poseidoniia; order Poseidoniales; family Thalassarchaeaceae; genus MGIIb-O2. The sequence continues at coordinate 118,417 of DANB01000011.1, read as the reverse complement.
CCAAGCCAATACAATCTCCATTGTCATCCTCGCTCCTTCTCTATGTGGATAAGCGAACACATCCATACCCAAAGGTGGTAAAACTAAAGTTTCGCGAGGTTTTAGATTTTCTACCTCTGCAAATAATGAATCATATGATTTTTTTAATAACTCTCTTCTATATTGATCTTGAGTAGGTCTCCTACAATCTGGACCTACAACATGTACAAGATGTTCAGCTGGTAGATTGTAGGCAGATGTGGTGACAGCCTCTCCAACTCCACAAGGTTGCGAATTTGTCTTACGTTTTTCTTTTGCTATTTCAGTACAAGCAGCTCTTAATTCAGGTCCAGCGGCTAGTTGCATTACTTCATCTAATCCTTCTCTACCTGCCAGTCTATTATTGGCTGGTAATACCATTATGTCTCCTTCCACCCTAGTGACATTACCAAAGCATACTCTCACCTGTCCATATTTACATTCTCGGACTATAATGACCTCTGCCATATTAATGATGAGGATAGGGCATCCAATATGTATGCTTCTTCTCATCATTCTGAGTATTCAAGCGAACATTTGATGCGTGAAGACGTCTCCCGCTGGAATATGTCAGTGGGTTACGTACTAGTAAATGTTGAACCCGGTTCCGAAGTAGACGTGTTTAATGCAGCATCGTCATTATCTTTCGTTACCGATGCAAATCTTCTTTTTGGCGATCATGATTTAATAGTCAAATTAGAGGCAGAAAATATGGGAGATATAGCTAGATTAGTTGTAGAATCAATACGTGCAATTCCAGGAGTTTTGAACACAAAAACGCTTGCTTGCGCAGAAATGTAGATGATTTTTTTATTGTTGGTTTTTTCAGTTTTACCCCAATTGTGGCGCAGTATGGCGTTTTTTATACAATACCTTCATATCCTATTTTGACAGGCGAGGTGATGGAGGATTGCTTTATGTCAGACAAAAAATACTTCGTATTGATGGAGAATGGAAAGGACACTACTCAGGTGTTCGTAAGCAAGCAGCCACGTGGAGCAGCCTTGAAGGCAGCTACTCGTGGTCATACCGATATCCAACTGCGTGAGCGTGGAACAAACCGTGTTCACAATTTTGAAGGTTGGACTGAGGTTGTTGCAAAGCCAGCTAATGGACCTGCTTGGCTACCAGACAAAATCAAGAAGGCCAATGTAAAGAAAAATGGAATTACTCGATTATGAGTAATCTATTTTTTTCGGAATTACAAAACCCCTCTCCGGGTTTACTCGGAGAGGGTTAAAATCATCTTAATCCCAACTTACGTCCAATAATTGCAATTGGATCATAGTATTCTGTAACTACTCTTTCTTTGAGAGGTATTATTGCATTATCAGTGATATTAATACCTGCAGGACATACTTCAGTACAACATCGAGTAATATTACAATAGCCTATACCAAAATCATCTTTAATTTGAGGAATTCTATTCTCAACATCTAACGGATGCATTTCTAATCCTGCTAAACGTACAAAGAATCTTGGTCCAGCGAACTCATCGAACTTTTGATGTTCTCGGAGTACGTGACATGTGTTTACACATAACATACATTCAATACAACCCCTAAACTCCTGGATCCGATTAGCTTCATTCTGATTAAATTCCCAATCTAATTCATCAGGACCGTTCACAGGGACCATTTTCTTATTCATCTCATATGCCCATGATGTATCAGTAACCAAATCTTTTGTTAATGGAAATGATTGCATTGGTTTCACAAGAACCGGTTCGCCATCTGGAGTTTCTTCCATTACTTCTTCCATTCTTGTCATGCACATAAGACGTGGTTTTCCATTCACTTCTGCAGAACATGAGCCACATTTACCTGCTTTACAATTCCATCTGCAAGATAGATCTGGAGCATGCTCAGCTTGTATTCTATGAATTACATCAAGAACTACCATTCCTTCATCCATTTCAACAGTATAATCTACCATTTCCCCAAATGGGTCTCCATCTTCATCAGGTTCTCCTCTGAAAATTTTGAATGTTACATCTTCAGCCATTTCACTCCTCCTCATGTAAGTCTTCAACATCTAGTAATTTCTTCAATTCCTCGTCTATTGGTGGGTATCTTCGATGCTCGATTGTCATTTCATCTTTCTTCGTTATAACACTATTTATTTTGCCCCAGTATTTGTAATCAGGCGTTGGAAAATCATCCCTAGTATGACCTCCTCTAGACTCTTCTCTATGCAGAGCGGCTAGTGTGCACATTCTACTAACATCAATCATAGCTCCAATTTCTAGTGCTTGATGCCAACCTGGATTGTAAATTCGACTATTTCCTGTAGATGTATTTTCAGCACGTTTTTCTAGGTCATCTAAATCTTTTAATGCCTCTTTTAATAATTTCTCAGTCCTAATTATTCCTACTTTATACTGCATCATTTCTCTTAAATCTTCTACTACTTTTGCTGGATTTTCTCCATCAGTTCTATTTAATGGTGCTAATGTTTCTTCAATTATATTTTTAATTTCAGTAGAATCTATAGGGAGAAATTCCTCAATCTCTTTAGCGACCAATGCAGCGTTTTCTCCAGCTATTTTTCCAAATACGATAAGGTCTGAGAGTGAATTCCCTCCAAGTCTATTTGCACCGTGTAGCCCCGTAGCAGCTTCTCCAGCTGCAAACATTCTAGGAACCGTAGTTTCCTGAGTTTCTGGGTGCACTTTTATTCCTCCCATTACATAGTGGGCTGTAGGTCCAACTTCCATTTTTTCAGTAGTAATATCAACTGCAGCTAATTCCTTGAACTGATGATACATCCCTGGCAGTTTCTTTCTTACTTGTTCAGGTTCTCTCCAAGAAATATCTAGATATGCACCTCCATGAGCACTAGCTCTACCAGCGTCTCTTTCGGAATTAATTGCTTTTGCAACAACATCCCTTGTCAATAATTCAGGTGGTCTACGAACAGTTGCTAATTTTCCTTCTACAATTTCAGAGACCCATTCTAATGCTTCTTCTTCAGTATCGGCAAATTCATCTTTATACATCTCAGGAACATAATCGAACATGAATCTCTTCCCTTCAGAATTAGTCAGCATACCTCCCTCTCCTCGAACACCTTCTGTGACTAAAATTCCTTTTACTGATGGAGGCCAAATCATTCCTGTAGGATGGAATTGAATGAATTCCATATCTCCCATTTCAGCACCAGCCCAGTAGGCCAGTGCATAACCCTCTCCAGTATACTCCCATGAACCGGAGCAAACAGCCCAACATCTTGTGGCACCTCCAGTCGCCATTACGATGGTTTTTGCTTTGAAAACATGTAATGAACCATCATTTCTATCATAGGCAAAACAACCAGATATTTTCCCATCTGTTTTGAACAGTTTACGGACAGTGAATTCCATAAATATCTCCATACCCATATGGACTCCTTTCTCTTGCAGAGTTCTGATTAATTCCAAACCAGTTGCGTCTCCGATATGTGCCAGCCTAGGATAGGTATGTCCGCCAAAGTTTCTCTGATTTGTTAGCCCCTTCGAAGTTCTATCAAAAACTGCACCCCAAGTTTCCAATTCTCTAATCCTGTCCGGTGCTTGTTGAGCATGAATTTTTGCCATTCTCCAGTCATTTAGATATTTTCCACCTTTCATTGTATCTCGAAAATGAGTCTGCCAATTATCACGAGGATCTTTGTTACCTAATGCGGCTGCAGCACCTCCTTCAGCCATTACAGTATGCGCTTTTCCTAGCATTGATTTACATATCATTGCGACACTAACGCCTGAATTACTAGCTTCTATTGCTGCTCTCAAACCAGCGCCACCAGCTCCAATTATTACGACATCATGTTCATGAATAATGTAATTCTCACTCATTATATCACCTCACATTATAATCCAATAGTGGTCCTCAATTCTGCCTTCTGAGACAGCCCAAACAAATAAATCTCCAAGAAAAACCATCACTAAACTAGTCCAAAACCAGAATGCATGTTCAATGTTCAAATTACTAATTTTGATGTATAATTTACCCATTATTCCTGAGATTCCACCCCTCCATCGATTCATTCCTCCTCCAAAGAGATGTCTGAATGCATGACAAGAGGCAACATACATGAATAGAAGAAATGATTCAGTCGCCAAAACTAAGGTTCCTACGGATATTCCAAATTCAGTTCCATGGTTAAACCACATTGTATGATATACATCGTAAACTTTCATTGAAAGAATAATTATTGCCAGATACAACATATATCTATGAATATTATTTAGCACAAATAGTCCAGTCTCTCCTTTGTATCCTAGTCGATAATTAACTTCAGGCTTTGCAACAACACAGGCTGTAGGATTCTGAAAAAATACTCTATGGTAGACTTTACGCATGTAGTAACAAGTTCCTCTAAATCCAAATGGTATCCATAAAATTAGCAAAGCAGAATTCATCCAATTAGGTGTTTCTAAATGAAACAAATGTATTACATCTGGTGAAAAAATTGGTGAAGTTACTCTGTGATCATCATAGTGAATTGCTCCATCCCAGATTAAAACCCTTAATGATGTATAAATCAAAGCTAGAGTTAATCCAAAACCCATCCAAAATGGCTTAGTCCACCATCTATCAATCCTATCTGTTTTTCCAAACCCCTTTTTTAGGGGTAGTTTAATCGAATCAGACAAAGAACTCACCAACTGGTGCAAGCACCAGCACTACTCGCGAATCAAAGATGGGCAATAAGTGATTGCTTTTTCCCCTTACTCAATCATTCATCTCTAGCGGAATATTAATGTGGGCTTGGTTTTTCCAATGTTTGATTAAAATGGACGATTTCAGTGATATCACATCATCCATTTGTCCTAATTGTGGTTATATGCCCGGAGCTTGGCTTCCTACACTTCGTTGCCCTGAATGTGGAGAAATAATGTTTCCATGAAAAATCATGCCAAAGAAGAATAATCAACTTCTTCTTCAATCAATTCAATTTCGTCTACATCCATTTGAGCAAGTTGCAACTTACCTGATAATTCGTCATTTACTGCATGCCAATATGAATATGATTCAATAACCCATATTCCAGATTCTCGAGTTCCATTACCGCTACCTTTTACTCCACCAAAAGGAAGATGAGCTTCAGCACCAGTTGTTGAATTATTTATTCCAGTCATTCCTGCTTTAATTCCTGATTTGTACCTATATGCCTCCAGTCTATCATTGGTATAAATTGCACTTGATAATCCATATGGCGATGCATTTGCAAGATGTAATGCGTGTTCGAAATCTTTAGCCTTAACAATTGTGATTACCGGGCCAAATATTTCTTCATGGAAACATTCCATTTCTTCGGTCACATCTGCATAAACATGTGGCCACATGTAAACTCCTTCTTCAGGATTGCCAAGGAAATTCTCTGGCCTATTATCGGAGGTTATTCTCCCATTACCCCATAATTTTCGCGCTCCACTTTTTTCACATAATTCTAAATCTCTCATGAAATCATTTGCATATTTTTCAGATAACATTGGGCCATACAATACATTGTCGTGAACCATCGAATCTCCAATTGTTGTTGCTCTCACTTTTTCCATTAATTTTTCAATGAAATCATCATAAATATCTTCATGAATTATCAAATTACCGAGGCTGGTGCATCGTTGACCCGCTGTTCCAAATCCTGCCCAATATGCTCCTTCAACAGCATTCTCCATATTTGCACTTGGCATAATAACTAATGGATTTTTACCACCTAATTCTAGACTCGCTGATACTAAGTTTCTACCACAAACTTCTCCAATCATTTTTCCTACTGACGTAGAACCAGTAAAACTGATCTTATTGACTAACCCCTGATCTACAGCATCAACAAGATGTTGTCCTGCTCCACTTCCTTTTCCATGAATCAAGTTTATGACACCATTTGGTAGTCCTGCTTCATGCATAATTCTAGTTAGCATGAAAGACAATAATGGAGAGTCCTGAGGACTTTTCCAAACACATGTATTTCCACACATTATTGCTGGAATCATTTTCCAAAAAGGAACTGCTGAGGGGAAATTACATGCATTTATTATTCCGCAGACTCCTAAAGGCCGTCTGTAAGTAAAAAGCTCCTTATCTGGTAATTCTGAATTAACTGTTTGACCATATAATCTACGCCCCTCAGATTGGAAAAATAGACAGGTGTCAATTGCTTCCTGAACTTCTCCTCCACTTTCTTTCAATGTCTTTCCAATCTCTCTTGTTTCAACTCTTACAATATCATCTTTGTATTGCATCAGCAATCTTCCCATATTTCCTATAATTTGTCCTCTAGTCGGTGCCGGTGTTGCAGCCCATGAAGGGAATGCATTTCTTGCAGCTTCTAGTGCTTCATGTACGTCTTCTTTATTTGAAAGTGGGAACTCTCCAAGACAGTCAGAGAGTAGTGCTGGATTTAGACTATCAAAAGTTTCTCCACCACTTGATAATTTCAATTCACCATTAATTATATTGTATCCCTTAATCTTCGGACTACCATTGGGATTATTGGCTTCCATAAATTCAAATCCTGTTTCGAGTACATTGGTCATGTACCTGCGAAATATAACTCTATGAAGAAACCTTCTCAAGAAGGATTATGGTGATTTTATCCATTATTCATTTGACATCTTCAAGTTCACAGGTTTAACTACCCCCGATTACTACAAGGGATTGTTCAGAGGTATGTGGAATGTCAAATGAGGAAGTAGATGACTTACAACTTAGAGTAGCAAAGGCGATACCAAGCGATGTAGGGCATGGCCGTGCTAGAGTACCTTTTGATAATGATTTGAATCTGAAACCAGGAGATATTGTTGAGATTACTGGAGAACAAAAAACTGCCGCTATTGTTTGGCGGTGTCGTCCTGAAGATGCCAATCTTGGTATTATCAGAGTAGATGGAATTATTAGGAAAAATGCAGGTGTTTCTCTTGGAGACAAAGTTTCAATTCGTAAAGTTGAGACACAGCCTTGTCAGAAATTAATCCTTAGTCCTGTAATGGCTAAGCAACAGAAAGTACGTTTTGGACCAGGAATTGAGGGTTTTGCCCGCAGAGGTCTGAATAAGAGACCGGTAGTTTCTGGAGACAGGATATTCATACCTGGAATGACTCTTTTTGCAGAGGCTTTACCGTTTCAGATAGTCAAAACAACTCCCAAGGGGATAGTCCAAGTACTTCCAGACACTGAAATAGTAATCAAAGAAGAGCCCGTTGATGAAGAAGATGAATCAGGCCAGCCAATTTCAACAATTTCATATGAGGATATAGGAGGAATAGGTGAGCAACTTCAGAAAGTTAGAGAAATGATCGAACTTCCATTGAAGCATCCTATTCTCTTCCGAAGATTGGGAATTGATCCTCCTAGAGGAGTTCTTTTACATGGCCCTCCAGGAACTGGCAAAACATTGATTGCGAAGGCTGTTGCATCAGAAACCAAAGCCAATTTCACTTCAATAAACGGACCCGAGATAATTTCGAAATATTATGGAGAGAGTGAAAAACAATTACGTGAAATATTTGATGAAGCAGCTGCTAATTCTCCAGCAATAATTTTCATTGATGAATTAGATTCTATTGCTCCTAAGAGGGAAGATGTTAGTGGTGAAGTAGAAAGAAGAGTCGTTGCTCAATTATTGACCTTACTTGACGGTATGCAAGGTAGGGACAATGTCATAGTAATTGGTGCAACTAATCGTCCTGATGCAATCGATCCAGCTCTTCGTCGCGGAGGGAGATTTGATCGAGAATTAGAGATAGGGGTTCCAGATAAGCATGGCCGTTCAGAAATTATTGGAATCCATACCCGTGGGATGCCAATTAGTGACGATTTTGAAATTGAATGGTTATTGGATAATACTCATGGATTTGTAGGAGCAGATATTTCAGCCCTTGTTAGAGAAGCTGCAATGAAAGCTCTTAGAAGATATTTACCAGAGATTGATTTAGACGAAGAACAGATTCCAGCTGAAGTACTTGAAAAGATGGAAGTCAGAATGGCAGATTTCAAATTAGCAATTAAGGAAATTGAACCAAGCGCTCTAAGAGAAATATATCTTGAAGTCCCCGAAGTAAGTTGGGATCAAGTAGGAGGATTAAAAGAAGTCAAGGAAAGACTGAAGGAAAGTATTGAATGGCCTCTTACAAGACCTGAGATGTTTGACCATTTTGGTATAAATCCCCCACGAGGAATAGTTCTGTTTGGAGCACCAGGTACTGGTAAGACACTCATTGCTAAGGCAATTGCAAATGAAGCCAAAGCGAATTTCATTACAATAAAAGGACCTGAATTAATTTCTAAATGGGTAGGTGATTCAGAGAAAGCTGTCAGAGAATTATTCAAGAAAGCTAAGCAATCTAGCCCTTCTATAATTTTCTTAGATGAGTTTGAGAGCATTGCTGGAGTCAGGAGAAGTAATACCGGTGAAGGTTCGGATGTGATGAATAGAGTAGTTAATCAATTACTAAGTTCAATGGATGGTGTTGAATCAATGGAAGGAGTAATTGTAGTTGCAGCGACTAATCGTCCAGAAATGATAGATCCCGCATTACTAAGAAGTGGAAGATTCGAAAGAGTACTCCACATTCCTCCTCCTGATGTTGATTCAATTAAGGCAATTTTGAAAATTCATTCAGAACCGATGCCTCTTGGAAAATTCAATATCGAAGACTTAGCTCCACAGTTAGTTAATTACACAGGTGCAGATATTGAAGCTATATGTAGAGAAGCTGCTTTAATTTCAATGAGGGCTGAGAAAAAAAGTGTATCTAAAAAGCATTTTGAAGAGGCAATAAATAGAGTCCGTCCTACGATTAATGATGAAATGATGGATTATTACAATAGAATGGAAGCAAGATTAACTAGTGGACTTGAATCAGTTCGACGTAGTTCGGAGATCCATTCAGGGATTGAATCCGCTTGAGGGAAATAAAATGCCGGTAACATTCGGAAGAGAAATCATTAATCGTGAAGTTCATGATAGTGCAGATGATAGATTGGGTAGCGTTACAGATTTTACTATTGATATTGAAAATGGACAGATAACTAATATTCTGGTTATGATTGAACCAGATATCAATCCTCAACTTCTTCCATGGCCTACTGTAAATGGTCTTTTATCAGTTCCAGTTGAAGAGATTGATAGTGTTGGCAAGGTAATTAAACTATCAGAATAGCATGATGCATAACCGTTCATTCGTTCACAACCATCTTAAGTCGAAGTTCAGGCTCGATTTTTGTCGTATAGACTAGGTGGGGTATAGGATGGCCAATTTTCGCGATTATACTCGTAGATTAACTACCCTGAAAGCACGTCGTAATATGTTGATTGGAGCTTTTTGGATTTTATTAATTCTTTTAATTTCTACAATAGCTGCAACTTACGTCACAGATGGTCAAACACAGCAATCAGCATATGGAGATGACTGGAACGATCTCGGTTTGTTTAGAGCTGAGATAAATAGCATGGGAGTAGATACAACTGCATTGGTATCAAGTCCTCTATTATTGAGTGAGATAGACCATCCCGAAGAAGCTATTTTCATTATATCTGGTGTAGAGAAAGATACTATTTCATTGCCTAGATTTACAGGTGATGAAAATGTAATTGAATTATCCGAGGGTTCGGGCTACACAACTTCTGAGATACTTGCTATCGATGAATTCGTTGAAGCAGGAGGTACAGTACTTCTGATGGATGATAAAGGCTACTCTTCAACTTTAGCCGAACAGTTTGGATTAGAATTTTCAGGCCATACTTTGTATGATGGAGAAGCATATGCTACAGAATTAGATTACAATTTCATTTGGGTAAATACTACATCAGCCTTCAATTTCACTACCAATTCTGGTTCTTTATCAAGCATTCATCCATGTCTTAGAGATACAGATACTGATGGTTTTATTGATTTACTAGATACTGATCCTTATGATATTACAACATTTCCAGCAGGGATTACTCGGGAAGATGCAGGATTGTGCTCTCACAGATGGATATCTGAAACACAATGGGATTTCTCCGAGAATTATAATTTGTTGACCAACCAACCATCTGCTTTCAATGCAGGTTCTTATAATCCGGTAGAAAATAGATATGATATAGGGAAATCTACTCTTGATTCATATCTAGATACTAATGATGACGGCAATCTCACGATTGGTTCTTCTGCATTTGGAATTGATGGAGACGAAGTAGGTCCATTTGCTGTTTATGTTCGTTATTGTGCAGATCGTTTGTGTGTAGGGGCAGATTCTGGAAGAGTACATTTTGTTGCAGATGGTTCAGTATTAACTAATTCATTGTATGATGATGCATTTTACTCAGGGGTAGACGATGTTGTTCCTTCAAATGATAATAGAAAGTGGGCACTCGACATTATTGCTGAATCTTTATTGATTGGTAACTCAAGTGCCAAAAGTACTTCAAATGCGATTGTAATTTTTGATGAATCAAGACATCAACAACCTACATTATTCGGAGATACATATAACTTAATGTATTATTTATTGATTTATTTCACTAATGATTGGATGGCTATGTTACTACTATTCCTTGGTTTATTCGTTACTTTAGAGGCGGTTCTAATTCGTAAAGAAGACCCTGAAAACTGGAGACATGTATTCAGAATAATTTACTATGGTTTTGGAGATGCTAGGAGGTATGAATATTATCAAAAACCTGAAAAAATAAGGCAGGTATTACTTACGAGGATAAGAAATCTAAATACGCTTTCAAGAGAAGAGTTTGATGCGCTTCCCGCTGCTGAATTACAAAGAATGATTGATGACCAAGTATTAACCAAATTCATTTTTGAGGATAGAAGATATAAGCCCGATGAATTGGTTGGAATCGTGAAACGAATCAAGGAGTGGGGTTCAACTAATTCTGAAGAGGAGGTAGAATATGTGGACTCGTAAAGCTGCTATCATTCTTACAAGCGGAATAAGCTTGATTCTAATAGGTATGATGATTTCTAATTTCCAATTAATGATTGTAGGTCTGACTTTCGTTTCATTCTTAGCAATTAACGGGTGGGTTGAGGGTCATTCAGATTTAGAAATAAAAAGAGAAGTTTCTGCTGTCAATGTTTACAAAGGAGATGACATAAATGTTGTATTAACTATAACAAATAAATCATATCGACGTACACAACAGTTAGAGGTTTTTGATAATGTACCTCATGAGATGAAAATGAGAAAAGGTATCAATCTAATGAGAATGAACCTAGGACCCGGACAAACGGCCACGATTCGTTATACTGTTCGCTGCCCATTAAGGGGGCACTATACCATAGGTCCGACATCTATTAGGTATCGTAATACATTCAATTTATTTGTTTCCGAAACTAGTATTGGAGATAGATCAGATATCACTGTATTCCCTCAAGTTAGAGATGTTGAAGAGGCTTTGATTCGTTCTGATGTTCCAAAGATGTATACTGGAGCTACAACTCTAAAAACGCCTGGCCAAGGAATGGAATTTTATGCGTTGAGAGAATATTTCCCCGGCGATTCCTTCCGTTCAATTAATTGGAAAGCTTTTGCTAGAACTGGGGAATTAATGGTTAATGAGAAGACTAGAGATGCAGTAACAGACGTTTTCATCATTCTCGATACCCGTGACGTAGCAAGAATTGGAACTGTGCTAAAGAATCCATTAGAAATGGGTACAGTAGCCGCTGCTTCAATCGCCAATTATTTCATCAAGAGAAGAGATTCGGTTTCTTTGGTTACCTATGGTGAAAGAATGGATTTTCTTCCTCCTGAAACCGGAGATAAGCAACATTACAAAGTTCTAAGCCAATTGGCTGCAGTTGAATCGAAAGGGAGTATGCCTTTACAAGCAGTAACTAATGCTCTCTCACCAAGAATTTCTAGAGGCTCTCCTGTATTTATTATTAGTAGTCTCGAAGGAGATGGGACTACTTTATCTGCAATTAGAAATCTTTCAGGTAAGGGCCATGAGGTAATTGTTTTATCTCCAAGTAGTATTGATCTTGAGAGGCTTGTAAGTAGGATTCCAAGAATGGCCTATGAAGTTTTAAAATTGGAAAGACAAAATCGATTGACTGCTATTTCAGGCTATGGGGCCAAAGTAATAGATTGGACACCCAGTGTTGAATTATCTCAAGCATTATTGCAAATAAGGACAGTATAGGGAGGTTAAAAATATGGCAATCGATGTAGTACCAGAATCAAAAACCCTCCATATCAAGAAATTACGTTTTAGATGGCAAGTACTTCTATTACAAACTTTATCTACAATTTCTCTATTATTTTTAATGCAAAAAATGAGTAAATTGTATGGTGAATGTTCCGACAAGTTTGTCGCAAACTCCGGTTCAGATGGTTGGTGTCCAGCATATGAACATACTAGAGGTTTGAGATGGATGGAATCTAATGGAAATACTATTCTTCCTAATTTTATTACTGGAATTAATGAATCTGGTTTTGATGCGTTTACTATGCCTTTGATACTATGTTTTGTTTTGACTGCATTATGGGTATTCGTGCAAACACGCGGAGAAAGAACTCAATTAATTATCAAAAGAACATTAAGTATAATTCTGGCCTCTTGGTTCCTCCTTCCATTCCTAATTTCTTGGTTGATAGGCATGGTTTCATATGGCCCTTATCTTCCAATAGGAAATGCTGACGATCAATATAATCATATCGAATTAGTTTTAGCCCCGTTCGAGTTTTTCTTTGAACTAATCTTTTTTGGTATTGTTTTCGCTCCAATTCTTATAGGTTTGATGGGAATTTGGGGTCTTTCTAAGAGGATGATTACATGGGCTACTGGTTACTTTTTGATGGTTATTGGAATCCATGCAATGTTGACATTTGAAGGAGTAACTACCGCAGTAGATGTTGGATTGAGACCCCTATCTGCTCAGATTGGTGAAGCGACCTTGTTTGGGGGATTAATTTCTCCATTAGCTTTTGATTTATTGACAGTGGCTATACTATTATTGGTATTTTTAGAATCTGGATTAGCAGTAATAACAAATCTCGAGTATACTTCTGTACTTCCCGAAGCATCAAAGAATGATCCAGAATATGTCAATCAATTTAATAATATTATTAATGGGCATTTAATACATCTATTTGGAGTAATGATTGTTGTAAGTTTAACAACAGCTCTCGCTCTTGAATTTGATGATTTCTTAATTTCATTCGTCGGATTCTTAGAGGGTTCTCAGTGGTCTGGTCAAGTAAAGGAGTCTTTAGAATTACAACTAACTTATGGTAAAGTAATTTCAGCGTCATTATTCATGATTGTTGTTGCTGGCGGAAGATTCGTAATTCCGTGGCAAAGACTTACCGGAGTTATTGAGACAGGCCTTTCAAAAATTAGAAACTAACTCAATCGTAACATTTTATGAAGAGTTCCCCAGATGGAAATAATTAATGCAAATTCAATAACTATGATTATAATATTATTTTCAATATCTAAATGCTGTATAAGTTGAACTATTTGTTCTTGAAATGAGATTGTTATTAAAATAGTAATGAAAACTAAAAAACGATGTAACCAAGGACCAAATCTACTTACTTTTTTCCCATTGGTTAAGGAGGGGTGGTCATTCATACCTCTATCAGGAGCATCGAGGTCATCAATCCATCGCTTAATCACTATCTTTGACTCGTTGGGTTCAAGCGGAGAATACTTGACGGCACATTATGGGCGAGGGGCTCTCGATACAATCCTGCAGTCAATGTAGGGAACCATCTATTCTATTTCAGGAATATAGTGGTCAACATTTGTGTGGTAAACATTTAGCTTCTTCAATCAGGAAAAGAGTAGCTAAGGAAGTACGTTTACAGATTAACCTACCCAAAGATGCTCGACATTCTGATGGTACCCCATTCAGAATATTTGTGGCTATTTCAGGAGGCAAGGATTCAGCAGTGCTATTGAGTATGCTTGTCGATATTATTGGCCAAAGAAGAGATGTAGAAATTATTTCTGGTTGTATAGACGAGGGTATTGACGGATATCGTTCTCCTTCACTTGAACTTGCAAGAGAACTTTCAGAATCTCTAGATGTCAGATTTGAAACGTTGTCATATGAAGAAATGGGCTATGATAGGATGGATAATGTAGTAAATAAAATGGATGTTATTGGAGAAAATAATCCTGATGCTAAGGGTATGATGCCTTGTTCTTATTGTGGAGTTTTTAGAAGACAAGGAATCAATGCTTTAGCAGAGAAAGTTGGAGCCGACATTATGGCTTTGGGGCATAATCTAGATGATATGGCCCAATCAATAATAATGAATTTTCAGAAAGGAAATATCGAGAGATCAGTCCGTTTGGCTCCTCATACTGATGATCCAATCGAGGGTCTTGCACCTAGAGTTGTTCCTCTGCGCTGGATTCCTGAGCAAGAGATTCATGCTCATGCAATTTCCTCAAATTTACCTATTCATGATGGGGATTGCCCCCACGCTCCGGGAGCAATGAGGCAATTAAGTCGCAGAATAATTGCTGATATGGAAACAATTACTCCTGGTTCTAGGCACGGTCTATTGCATTCTTTAGACCAAATACGTAAGTTATACAAAGAAGTCAATCCTATTAAATCAGAAATTAAGAATTGTGAGGAATGTGGAGAAATAACTAGTAGGAAAATTTGTCAAGCCTGTACTATGAAACGTTGGTTAGAAGAAAATTAGATTATAAAATCAACAATTTCATTGATATCTTGATTCTTTCCACAATATGAACATCGTATTTCCATAGGTTCTGCAGAAATAATCTTTAATTTATGAGGTAAAGGCTCACGAGAGTTTTTAGTTATACAATTTGAAAATGAACATCTTACTATGTTTATTAATTCTGAACCAAGTTCGATAGTTCTTTTCTCTGCGACATGATAATTTCGAATAATTGCAACTGATGCCTTTGGGGCAATAAGAGCTAAACGATCCAATTCTTCCTGATTTAATTCCCTATCTTCAATTTTCAAAACATCTTTTCTACCCATTTTTCCACTAGGGGCATTCATTACCATAGAAATTGGATTAGATCTTCCAACATCTAATCTCAACATTTTCAGTACTTGTAAAGCATGACCTGATGGTATATGGTCGATTGCAGTGCCATTACAAATTGCAGTTACACGTCTCATTTCAGTCATTTCTTCACCTTCTTTGGAATCTTTACTCCTAAACTTCTGCATAGTAAAGCCATTCTAGTTGGAACTCCATTAAATGCTTGCTGGAAATATCTAGCATGTCTTGTTGAATCAACACTAGCATGTAATTCATTCACTCTTGGTAGAGGATGCATGACTATCATTTCTGCTTTAGCTCCGGAGAGATCATCTTTTGTTAATTTATAAATTCCTGCTACTTTGATGTATTCATCTTCATCTGGGAATCTTTCCTTCTGTATTCTTGTCATATATATTACATCAGCAGAATCAATTGCTGATGACATTTCTTCTGTTTCATTTATATCTCCGCCATGTTTCTTCAGATCTGAGACTATTTCTTCAGGCATTCTAAGTGAATCAGGCGAAACTAGAGTTATTTTAGCCCCAAATCTGACTAATGCATGAGATAAGCTATGTGTTGTTCTTCCATATCTAAGGTCTCCTACCATCATTACATTCAAATCTTTAAGACTGCCATGAGCTTCACGAATTGTGAATAAATCTAGCATAGTCTGAGTTGGATGATTCCCTGCTCCATCTCCACCATTTAAAACTGGTATTTCAACAGCATCTGCACTATATTGAGCAGCCCCTTGGTTGGGATGTCTAATGACGGCGATATCTGCGTATCCATCTACCATCTGCATAGTATCATACAGAGTTTCACCTTTCGCTACTGAAGAGCCAATGGAACTTAGATTCAAAACTTCACCACCTAATCTTTTCATAGCAGTTTCAAATGACATTCGAGTACGTGTGGAATTCTCAAAGAATAGATTTCCTAAAACCTTCCCTTGAAGTAAAGGCAAGTATGCTTCACCTTTGGCAACCGGCAATAACCTTCTTGCATTATCAAGTACTTGCAATATCTCTTCATTTGTTAAATCATCCATCGTGATAAGGTCGCCCATACTCGTTCCCCTAGTTAATCGCGTCAGAAGTCGGTCATATGTATTGCCCTCTAAGTATAACCTTTGATGACCGTATTCCGCTGTCTTGATGAGTAATGAATTATCCCATAAGCATGATGATAATCAGTCGGACGCCAGTTCGAGTTTCATTTTGTGGCGGTGGAACCGACGTAGATTGGTTCTCTAAGACCTCTGAAAAGGGCGGAATGGTTACATCTCTTGCCATTGATCGATACATTCACGTAATTGTCAATAGGCGTTTTGATGAAAGAATTAGATTATCTTATTCAAAGTTAGAAGTTGTAGACAATTTTGAAGACCTTGAACATGAATTAGTTCGTGAATCGATGAGAATAACTGGTGTTACTTCTGGAGTTGAAATCACTACAATAGCCGATATTCCATCTAGAGGGACCGGTTTAGGTTCTTCTTCTGCAGTCACTGTAGGTTTGCTAAATGCTTTACATTGTTTCGCCGGGCGAAATGTTTCGGCATCTCAATTGGCATCTGAAGCATGTGAAATTGAGATTAAGATACTGGGTCAGCCTATTGGTAGACAAGATCAATACGCTGCATCTTTCGGCGGGATAAACTCAATCAGGTTCTGTCCCGATGGAAATGTAATCGTTGATCCAATTAATATTTCTGAGAAAACACAGTTGAATATTTCAGATGAATTCACTCTTATCTTCACTGGTCAGAATCGTTCTGCTTCTGCTGTACTATTAAATTCTGAAGAAGAGGGGAAATCTGCCATTGATAATCTAATTAGAATAAGGGAACAGGCAGATGAAGCGAGAAATTTCCTTTCTTCAGGAGAATTATCAAAACTAGGTATTCTTCTCAATGAAGCATGGTCCATGAAAAGAGGTATTTCTTCAAATGTAAGCAACGATTTTCTTGATGAGATGTATAGCCGAATAATGTCTAATGGTGCTAATGGGGCTAAATTATTAGGTGCTGGAGGCGGAGGATTCTTCCTTGTCCATGGAGACCCACAACTTCGTGAAAAATTACAATCTGAGTTCTCTTCTGAGCATAGAATGTTACCTCTGAACATTGACTTTAATGGTTCATCAATCATTTTTAATGATTCAAGAGTGTGAAAAGATGAACAAAAATACATTATCATTTTTATTGGTATTCCTAGTTATTTTTAGCTTGAATAACACTTCTGTTAGTGCTACAGCTGATCAAAATATTAGTGATGAAGATATTCTTTCTTCAATTACAGGTTATTCGAAATTTATTATAGAAGATGAAATAGAAGTTAATTCAGAATTTAATGCCTCTTGGGAGTCATCTATAATCCTCTCTGATCAGATTGGAACCGATCTTCTTCTGAATTCGGAATTAGGACTTAGGGCTCAAATTGATATCCATCTAGGAAACTCTGATGGCTTTATTGATTCAAATGAATCAGATTTATTTGACCAATTATTTCGTACAGAAAGAAACTGGACCAATTCTGAAAATGGTGGTTGCTGTATTTTTGATTATAATCCTCTTTATTCGCCCCAAGGAGTTAATTTACTTACGTCTAAAGTAGTGGCAGGTCCAATAGAATTAGAAAACTCCACATGGGGGTGGAATGAGTCAACTGATTTGATAGGGCATACAGATAGTCGTGTTACTAGAATTATTGATTTCCCCAGGGTCGGTTCATTAGTTGAAGAAGTTCCGTTAATGATTTTTCTTCCAGCAGATTGGGAATACACATATAGTGCAATGGGAGAAATATTTTCTGGAGAACCCGGTGAATTTATTGTAAATCGCTCTGAAGCAAATGTTGCAAGTAATATTCGAGTAACAATTTCTAATAATCAAATGCCCAATGCTTTGGGTTACAGAACTTCAACTGGAACAATGATTACTTTAACCTCTAATACATTATATTATGGAGAATGTGATGATAGTACTTTAGATAATAATCAACAATGGTGGACATTGTCAAATAATGATACTCTTGTTTTGACGCACTATGGCTCTAATCTAAGTTTCATTTCTCAAGATTATGGTTTTCAAGAAGGAGATGTTGCTAGCATAGCTATGTATTGTAAAGATTGGTTTAATGTTACAGATACATGGTATGAGGAGATAGTAATTGATTCTATTTTCCCAACTTGGGAATCAGTAATCTCTTACATAAATGAAAATAATGAGATAATCACATTTGATATTAATCAATCTATAGCAGTTAAATCAGATACAAGTATTTCATTTAATATTTCAGCAAATGACCCTAATTCTGAATCACCTGTGGATATTAAAATTATATCAAATAAGACTCCTAATTATATTCATAGAGATGTAAATAATCTTGATTTCTCCGATGCATTTTATCAAAATGATAATGTAAACGGGCTTCATCTAAATCTTTCTGAACGTCATAAAGCTAAGCCCCCTACATCATGGTCAGTTAATCTGACAATTTCTGATGATGCCGGAAATACGATTTATGAAGAATGGGAAATAATTGTTTTGGATGGTATAGGGCCAACAATAGTTCCCGACTTAATAATCAATAATCAATCGATTTCATCTAATAATCTAGCTAGAGAGGGGGATTTAATTACAATCTCTCTACAACAGTCTTTTGACGATTTAGATTCAATTAATGATACCAGGTGGTCTTTATCAATTGATAATGGAATAATTCTTGATAATGTTACAATGAATCAAATAGATAAAATGACTCTTGGACCGTTTACTTCTGGGACTCATGTCTTTAGTATAGATGCATATGATTCTTCTTTGAATCATCAGAATCTTGCATTTGGATTAGCAATTTCTCCAAGTTTGGGTGTAGATATTGAATTGATTTCTACCGAAATTGATGGTAAACTAATTGAGGGGAACACGGTTTTATTTTCAGCATCTCTGAAAAATAATAGAGCATCATCTGGGTCTGGGCAGTTTTGTGTAGATAGTCAATGTGGGCCATTCGTTGGAGTGCCCGCTGCAAATTCTAACTCTCCCGGATATTTCGATGTAGAATTGAGTTTTGAGTTGAGCAGTTCGACTCCGATCAGTACATACTTTAAGTGGCAGAGTGAGAGTGCAGGAGAGAATGGTCAAATAAATATTGAATCTAACATTCCAGTTGAACCATCTTGGCAAAAACCAATACAAACAGTTTTGTTAGTCTTTGTATTTTTATCATTATTTGTTATTATTGTGAATAAGCTCTGGGGAGTAGATTCTCAAAGGCCATAATCTGAAACAAATATCCGCAGCACTCATGAGTCATAACACATTGTGATTAATTGTGATTCTACTACCCGACTACCCTGATCGAGTGATTCGAGATCATAGAGTTCGAGTTGAAAGAATAGCATTATCTGTAACTTTTTTACTTATTTTTTCTGCATCCTGGTGGTTATTCTCTGGTTTATTTGGTTCGCCAGAGCTATTACCTCGCTTAGGCCCAATATCTATGATATTTATTTCTTCATTAGTTGTAATTGACTTGATTGATTATGGACTAATTCAGAGATCTAGATTAGGTGTAATTGCTAATATCTCTTATCCTAGTTTGTTAGCATTATCAGTCTCTAATATCGAATATAATGACGCTTTAATATCGGGATTAATATATTTTCTATTAGCAATATTTCTTTGGTCTGTTGCTAGAAAAAACCTTTCTATAACTCATTCATCTAGAAGATGGAGAGGACTGACTAGTTTTCTCGGACTCGCATTTGCAGCCTCAATTATGTATTCCATTTCGTCGGAAATGTACGTTTATTTATTTGTCTTAATTTGTGTATTAGTTACTATGGCTCCTGACTTATTATCCAAGGATATGAATCACAAATCAAGAAAAAAATTCATCAAGAAACTTGATACCGTTGAAGGGCAAGTATTACTATTACGAAGCAAAGGAATCTCTCTAGAACAAGCCTCTTCAATTTTGAAGAAAGCAAGAGAGGAATGTTGGAATGATCCTGAGAGAGGCATGGAGGCAATATCACTCGCTGAAGAAGAAATTGAAAGAGTTCAAGCGTTGACTAGAGACTTAGATGACATAAAACAAGAAACTTATCTATTTTTGAAGAAAGCAGAATCCATAGCCCCTGGAATAAACGGTCCAAGAGAGGCATTTGAATCTGGAGAAAAAGAATCTGATTTCGGGTCACTAAGGGAAGCAGAGATATTTTTCCGGCTTTCCAAAAAGAAGTCCGAGGAGGTAATTCAATATTGGCAAAATGCAGTTGATGAAATTGCAGGTGCTGAAGAATTAATCTCTAATATTCAACAGATCCAATTAGACTCAATAAAAAATATAATTGATTCTGCAAAGGAAGCACTTGAATCGGAGAATCCAATTGAAGCAATTAAGATAGCATCTTCAGTTTCCGGACATCTTGACAGTTTAGAAGCTACTACAATAGAAGCCAAAGAAGCAATAATCGAAGCAGAAAAGGCAATCCAAGATGTTGATGACAGTTTCTCAATTAGTACTAAAGAGAGATTATTAGAGTCAAAGAATGCATTAGATTCAGGCAATTCTTCACTTGCTAAAGGATTGGCTACAAGTATTATCAGAGATATAAATAAGGTTTCTGAATCCATGCAAAAAGTACAACGCGCACTTAGGCAGAGGAAAAAATTGATTGCAAGATTTCCTACTGGCCAATCTGGTGATGGGTGGAGAAACGAATTGAAGAATATTGAAGATAAAGTAGATTTAGAACAGTGGGTTGAAGCATCTAGACTTTTAGAATCACTTACAAAAGATCTTCAAATATATGAAAAATCAAAATCAGAGGCTTTAGAATTATACACATTCGTAGAAAGTGAGTGGATTGACTTAAGAAAAAAACTAGATTCTTCTAACATTAAAGTCAATGATCCAATGAGAATGAACGCTGAGAGCAAAATTTCTGGATGTAAGAAATTATTAGATGAAGGAGATATAGACTCTACACTTTCATTATTAGGAGAAACTGATGAAATCATCGAGAACCTTAGACGAAGAATCTAGGAGTCATTTTTATTTTTTTCTACACAATATGGGCAATAAGAATCAAATTTATAATCATTAGATCTTCTTTCTTTCTTCGTTAGAGGTTCTCTACAAGCGAAGCACATTGAGTATTCTGTTTCATTTAAATCGGTATCTACTGCAACTCTTTGATCAAAGACAAAACAGTCCCCATTCCAATAAGAACCATCAGTCTCTTCAAAATATCCAAGAATGCCGCCCTCTAATTGTTTGACATTTTCAAATCCTGCATTCATCATTACCACTGATGCCTTTTCACATCTGATTCCACCTGTACAATACATTACTATTTG
Source organism: Euryarchaeota archaeon UBA439 (assembly GCA_002497245.1). Classification (GTDB taxonomy): domain Archaea; phylum Thermoplasmatota; class Poseidoniia; order Poseidoniales; family Thalassarchaeaceae; genus MGIIb-O2. The sequence continues at coordinate 97,057 of DANB01000011.1, read as the reverse complement.
TTTTGTTTTATACTCTTCAGGAAGGTCTGAGATGGCTTCTGGAAAATCTCTGAATGTTGATAAATTGAGATCAATTGCATTCTCAAATAAACCCACTCTAGTTTCATAATCATTTCTTGTATCTAGAATTAATATATCTTCATTATTATCTAACATATTCTTAAAATCTTGAGGTTTGATATTAGGTGCAGTGAATTCTGCTGGTCTAACTTCATCTAAACCTAATGAAATAATTTCCTTTTTAAGTCTAACAAGCATTCTTCTAAATGGTTGATAATCGGTGTAACTTATTTTTAATGGTATATCGGTGAATCTTTTATCAGATTCTAGGAATTCTATGTAAGAATCTATAGATTTTTTATTTCCAGCAAGAAAGAAATTAATTCCGTTCCTACTCAATAAAATAGTTCCTTTGAGATTTAGCTTTTCACAAATAAATCGGAAAGGTTGTCTTAGCTCATCTCTATCATCTAGATTTACAAAGCGATAACCAGCAATATTTACGATTTCCTCCTCTTCCATATAGAAACCTCGATATTTATTTTACTAATGATAAGTCTTTACTTCTAGAAGTAATTTCTTCGGATAGTTTTTCTAAGAATTCATTTAGAGGGACTCCATTACGTTGTTCTCCACTTCTTGGTTCGCCTTTCCGATCAATTCTAATCGAAACAGTTTTTCCTTTTTCTTCGTCTTCTCCTAGAATTAACATATATGCGGGACGCATTTTCCTATGCATACGTATTTTCTTCCCAATGGTTGCGTCTGAGTCATCTACAGAAACTCTAACTCCAATATCTGCTAAAGACTTCTCAACCTCTCTTGCATATTCTTTTTGTTTCTCAGAAATAGTAATTATTTGAATTTGTTTGGGTGATAGCCAAGTAGGGAAGTTTCCTGCCCAATGTTCTGTTAGGAATGCAACAAATCTTTCATGAGTTGATAGTGGTGCTCTATGAATGACAAATACTTCACCATTTTCTTCTCCCTTTTCATCTTTATAACTAAGTTCAAAACGTTCCTTAGCTGCAAAATCAAGTTGTATTGTAGACATCGATTCTTCTCTTCCTAAGGCTGTTGTAAACTGAATGTCGATTTTAGGTCCATAAAATGCTGCTTCACCGATTGCTTCTACATAAGGTACCTTTAGTTCATCCAATATTCTTCTTAGATGATTTTGAGTAGAATTCCAATTTTCTGGTTGTTTGATGTATTTATCAGTATTTTCAGGGTCCCAAAGCGATAATCTGAAGTGATAATTTTCAAACCCAAATGATGAATAATAATCTTGAACCATTTTTATATTACTCGCAACCTCTTGTCCAACTTGTTCAAGGGTACAATAGATGTGTGCATCATTCATTGATAACATTCTGACCCTTAATAGACCTGCTAAAGTTCCCGACATTTCATTCCTATACACTGTACCATACTCTGCAATTCTTAGTGGAAGTTCTCTATATGATCTTTTTTTATTACTAAAAACTAAGTGATGCATTGGACAGTTCATAGCTTTTAGATAATAAGTTCCATCATCCATTTCCATTGGAGGATACATTCCTTCAGCATAATGTGGGAGGTGGCCACTACATTCGAACAATTCTTTTTTCGCTAAAACTGGAGTTGTAACTCTATCATACCCATATTCATCTTCGGTTTCCAATGCATATCTTTCTATTTCTGATTTTAGAATTTCTCCGTTAGGTAGCCAAACTGGCAGGCCTTTTCCAATCATCTCATCGATCATATAAAGCTCCATTTCCTTCCCAATTTTTTTATGATCTCTTTTACTAGCTTCTTCGATTTGCCTTTGTCTTTCTTTCAACCCTTCTTTAGTTGCATAACACATACCATAAATTCGAGTCAGGGGTTCTCTATTCCTATCTGCTCTCCAATATGCCTGACTCGTACTTGTTAATTTGAACCATCTAAGGTGAGAAGTTGATGGTACGTGCGGGCCTCTACATAAATCAACAAAATCACCTTGTCTATAGGCGGTTGAACCGACTTCATTTCCTATTTTATCATCCATGATTTCAATTTTGAATTTATTTCCTTGAAACATTTCTCTTAATTCGCTATTTTCATATTCTTCTCTATGAATTTTAATATTTTCCCTAACAAGTTGTTGCATCCTTTTTTCTATTTTTTTGAGATCAGCATCGCCTATTGGATTCATATGGAAGTCATAGTAGAAACCATGTTCAATAGGCGGTCCTATTGTAGGCTTAGCATCGGGGAATATTTCAACAACAGCTTGCGCAAGTAGATGCGCGCAAGAGTGCCTAAGAATGTACAAACCCTGCTCTGATTCTCCTAAGATTGGCTCAATTTCACAATCTTCGTTGATTGTAAATGACATATCTCTTTCTATGCCATCAATATTTGCAGCTACTGCACCACTTCTTTTCCCATAGACATTCTGCAAGATATCTCCTGCAGTAATTCCGGATGCGTATTCATGTGTTTCTTCGTCATTGATTTTTACTTGTATCATCGACATTCACTCCGCCTCCGTAATCTATCCCGACACGACAATGATATGAATACCTTGCTTATTTAATCACAAATGTAAAAGTTATTCCAGTAAAAATTGTGTTCCCGCTAAACCATCCACCATTTTTTGAATGTCATTCAGAGATCCAATCGCTGCTCTTTGTCCTGAGCGTTCAACAAAGGTACAGGCAGCCTCAACTTTTGGCCCCATCGAACCATTATCAAATTTATATTTTCTAATTTCTTCTGGTGTTGTTTTTGAAATAATTCTTTCCAAATCGCTCCCCCAATCAAGGTAAACTCCTTCTGTATCAGTTGCCATAATGAGTAAATCAGCATCTAACTCGAAGGCTAGTAAAGAACTGGCTCTATCTTTATCAATTACAACCTCGACTCCCTCTAATTTACCCTTTTCAGCGTAAGATGTAGGAATTCCGCCACCTCCTGCACATATGACCACTGTTCCCTTTTCCAATAACCAATGAATAGGCCTTAACTGAAAAATTCGATGAGGTTCCGGTGAAGGAACAACTCTTCTCCAATATTCTCCATCATTTTTAATGTCCCAACCTTTAATTTTTGCCAGATTTTTAGCCTGATCTTCAGTATATACTGGACCAATCGGCTTCGTTGGATTTGAAAATGCAGGGTCTTCGGGGTCTATTTCTACCATTGTTAGGATAGATGCAATAGGCTTTTCAATTGGTAGAAGATTGCCTAATTCTTGTTCAATCATATAACCAATCATCCCTTGAGTTTGCGCACCTAAAATATCAAGAGGATATTCTTCAACTTCTTTGTAAGCAGCAGACTGTAATGATAGAAGACCAACTTGAGGACCATTTCCATGACTAATTACTACTTCATGTTCCTCAATAATTGGTGCTAAAGCTTTCACGGCGACTCTGATATTTTCTCTTTGATTATCAGCAGTCATTTCATCCCCTCTCTGAAGAAGAGCGTTCCCCCCAAGTGCAATTACGATACGCATTATGGTAAACCCGTAGGCTGTATTGATATTAACACACGCCCTTTGCGAGTGATATGATGCGCATTGGCTTGTTGGTTAATCCTGATGCTGGTTTAGGCGGTAGATTGGGCTTAAAGGGCTCAGATGGCCAAGCTAATTTTGCTCGTTCAATGGGTGCAGAAGACAGGGCAGGTCCAAGAGTAAGTGATGCCTTGTTATATTTCAGTAAAATTTATGATAATGACAAAGATATCCAATGGTATACAAGCAAGGGAAGAATGGGTAGCCAATGGATACCTGATAATATCTCTATAGGTAATTTCAACTTAATTCATGAATCTCCAGGATTTACAAGCCAGTCTGATACCTCCACATTAGTCTCTCTGCTCATTGATTCAAATATTGATTTAATACTGTATGCTGGTGGTGATGGAACCACACGAGATATAGTATCGGCTTTAGATTCTCAAAATAAATCTAGTATACCCGTAATTGGTATTCCTTGTGGTGTTAAAATGCATTCTGGATGTTTTGCTTCATCTCCTAAAGCTGGTGCAGAAGTACTTTCGTCATGGTTGAATGGGGATTTGTTACTATCCAGTACCGAAGTTCTTGATTTAGATGAAGATAAATATCGAAATGGCGAATGGGTAGTTAGATTGTATGCCGAAGTTAAGACACCTGCATCTCCCAGATGGATGCAAGGTGCTAAAATGAGAGTTGAGGCAACAGGCGAAGAAGAGATAATAGAAGGACTTGCAGATCACATTCGAGAGTTGTTAATTCATGATGATAGATTAGTTATCTGGGGTTCTGGTGGGACATTGAGAACAATTTCTAACATGATTGGTTTTGAGGGGACAGTTCTAGGGATTGATGCTACATTGGGTAAAGAACAGGTAGGAACCGATCTTAATGAAGAACAACTAATTGACATTTTATCTTCACACAATGGCGAAGTTACTTTGCTCTTGTCTCCTATGGGTGGCCAAGGTTTCCTTATAGGGAGAGGTAATTTACAACTTTCTCCTAGTGTTTTAAGAAAAATACCAATTGATGATATATTAGGTGTAGTTACTCCCGCTAAATTGATTTCTGTCCGTCGTTTACGTATAGAAACCGGAGATGAAATGTTGGATAATAGATTCTCTGAGAAAAAATATATGAAAGTATTACAAGGATATAGAACTACTAGAGTACTCCCAATAATTGTTGATTAATTTCAAATCTTTTGCCCTATTGAAGCCATTAAAAGTCCCAAAAACGGAGGACTGGGCCTCCCCGGTCTTGATTTAAATTCTGGATGATATTGTGTTCCGACGTAATATGGGTGGTCTTTTAACTCCATAATTTCACATCTCTGACCAGTTTCATCTTTGCCAACATACATTAATCCCGCACTTTCAATTTTTGAGATTAGTTCTGGATTTACCTCGTATCTGTGCCTATGTCTCTCATCAACATGTGATTGATTTCCATAAAGCCTCTTTATTTTACAGTCTTCTACGAGAAACGGTGTTGGTTTTGTCCCCAGCCTCATTGTTCCACCCATATGTGTCTTTGATATCTCTGGCATGAATACTACTGCTGGTTGAGATGTATCTTCATCAAATTCAGTGGAGTTTGCATCCTTCATACCCAATACATTTCTGCAGAATTCTATTGTCGCAATTTGTAAACCAAGACAAACTCCAAGATATGGTATTTTATTGACTCTAGCATATTCTGCAGCCCTTATCTTGCCCTCTATGCCTCTGATTCCAAAACCACCTGGGACAAGTATTCCATCCGAATCCTTTAGTGCATCCCAAGCCTCAGTATATTTTTCATAATTTTCTTGTTTTATCTTTTCGTCTAGATTCTCTGCTTCTATCCAATTAATTTGAAGTTTACGATTTACCTCAAATGATGAATGCTGTAATGCCTTGATCACACTGAGATATGAATCTGACAGTCCAGTATATTTACCAACCATAGCAATTTTTACTACTTCTTCAAGATTATCTACGGTTTCAGCCATTCTTATCCAATCATCTAAAAGAGGCCTTGTTTTTGGTAAATCAAAACCAATTTCTTTTGAAAGTACATCACTAACTCCTTGTTCTTCTAATAGAATTGGAATCCGATATATATTCGATACATCATGAGCTGAAACCACGGCATCTGGAGATACATGACAAAAAGCTGCCAACTTCACCCTTGTTTCTTCGTCTAATGGGTTCTCTGATCTACAAACAAGAATATCTGGAATAATACCCAGCCCTCTCAGTTCTTTTACAGTATGTTGAGTTGGCTTTGTTTTTTGTTCCCCAACAGGCCCCATTACAGGTACTAAACTCACATGGACAAAGCAAATATTTTCTTCTCCAACTCTAAACTGGAACTGCCTTAAGGCTTCTATAAACGGTGCACTTTCAATATCCCCTACAGTCCCTCCTAATTCAATTACACAAGCATCTGGAGTATTATTTGTCCCGTCACTCGGTGTATTAGCAACTCTTTCTATCCACTCTTGAATTTCATTTGTAATATGCGGGATGACCTGTACAGTTTTACCAAGATAGTCACCTCTCCTCTCTCTTTCAATCACAGATTGGTAAACTTTACCTGTAGTTATGTTATTATCCTTGGTTAATGATATATCTAGAAATCTTTCATAATTCCCTAAATCCAAGTCAACTTCTCCCCCATCATCCAAAACATATACCTCGCCGTGTTCGAACGGCGACATCGTTCCAGCATCACAATTCAGATAAGGGTCAATCTTTACAGAAGTGACGCTCAGTCCTGCGGATTTCAGTAATACTCCTATGCTACTCGCTGTAATCCCTTTACCTAGTCCTGACAAGACGCCTCCCGTGACTACAACATACTTCATCCAATCAACGGGGTTTGAAGCCAACATACCTTGCCTATCAACATTCCTTATACTTAGTCCAAAAAACAATCTTTGCTAAGTCTAAGTATCTCCATCTCTCCGGTCGACTATGATTGGACGCGAGGGTGGCCGTATATTGGTCACAGGAGCACTTGGTCAGATTGGTACCGATTTAGTACAATCGTTAAGAGACATTTATGGTTCTGATATGGTAATAGCTAGTGATATCAGAGAGAAACCAAATCATCCATGTATTCTAAATGGGCCGTATATCAATCTAGATGTACTTGACAAAGATCGAATTTTTCAAATTATTAATGATCAAAACATCAAAATCATTTATCATTTAGCCGCAATTCTTTCCGCAAGGGGTGAAGAAAATCCGGAATTATGTGAATTGATTAATGTAGAAGGTACTAGAAATATTTTTGATGCTGGCAGAGAATTTGGTTTGCGTATTTTCACTCCTTCTTCTATCGCTGTTTTTGGTCCTGATACGCCAAAGAAAGCCCCTCAAGTAACTCCGCTTAATCCTACTACTAAGTATGGGATGACTAAGGTTGAATGTGAAATCTTAGGTATGATGTATTATCAAAAATATGGAGTAGATATTAGAGGTATTAGATATCCTGGACTTATTTCTTGGAAATCACCTGTTAGCGGCGGAACTACTGACTATGCAGTAGACATATTTCATGCAGCACTGTCTGATGAGTCAAAGTATGATTGTTTCCTTAATGGCGATACTCGTCTTCCCATGATGTATATGGATGATGCGATTAGAGCCACAATATCATTAATGGACGCTCCAATTGATTCATTGAGTTCAGCCCGTTGTGGTTACAATATTTCTGGCCTTTCTTTTACTCCTAAAGAATTAGTATCTGAAATCAAGAAGAGGTTGCCAGATTTTGTTTGTAACTATAAACCAGACATACGTCAGAATTATGCAGATTCATGGCCAGATTCTATTGATGATCAAGTTTCAAGAAATGACTGGAATTGGCAATCAAGATTTGGTCTAGAAACTATAGTTGATGAGATGATTAGTAACTTAAAGTAATATTTTAATTATCTTCAATCTGGTTAGTCCAATCTGGAGTCTCAGGGCCTTTCTTTGCCCATAATACATCATCTATCCTCAGGATACTTATTGCAGCCTCTGTTGCTCCTGTAATTGCATGCTCAGCTACAAATTTTGGATCAAAGATTTCTTCTTCCAGCATATTCGAGATTTCGCCTGAATTTCCGTTAAGACCGATCCAAGACCCTTCTTCTTTATTTTTCGATTGAGCTGCTGAGAGTGATAACACAATATCTATTGGGTCATAGCCAGCATTTTCAGCTAATGTACGAGGGACGATTTCTAGAGCAGCTGCATATCCTTCAATAGCCATTTGTTCTCTACCCGATTGTGTAGTTGCATATTCTCTTAGCTTTCTGGCTAAGTGTATCTGTGTTGCCCCTCCTCCTGGAAGAATCTCTCCCTCCCTGGTTAATCTATGGCTTACTCCTAGGGCATCATCAAAGGCTCTTCCTACTTCATCTCTAATCTCGGGAGTAGAACCTCTGATGATAACTGTCATAGCACCACCAAATTCTCCTTCTATCTTTGTATAATTTATCCCTCCAATATTTTCTTCTGAACGTGATGAATATTCTCCAATATCGTCCTTAGTGATTTTCTTGACATCCCTAATCATATTTGCATTTGTCAATTTTGATAATCTTTCAAGATCATTTCTTTCGAATCTTCTATAGGCGGTAATGCCTGCTTCAGATAGTATGGAAATAGCTTCATCTGCTATCCCATCTCTAACTATAAGTAAATCAACTCCTAATTTTTCTAGGTGCCCTACAATTTCTGTGAGGTATTTTTCATTACTAGCCTGAAAATCTTTTAACACACCTAATTCGCTAATCTCGATTTGTGCATCCAAACTCAATTTTCTCTCTTCAATAGCTCCATCAATTATTGCAACTTTCCCTCCATCCGAAAAAGTAGAAGTTGCCCCAATAAGTTTTGTTTTCGCTAGCACTAATGCCGGTAACAATTCACTATCTAATGCTCTGCCACCAGAAATCTGTATTCTTTTAATTCTTAGTCTTTCTAAGTCTTTACCTCCCTCCTCATCAGACAATGATTCTGCAGCATTTAACGCTAATTCAGTAAGATGTTTAGACAATAAAGAATCTATTTTTCCTTGTAAAGAAGTTTTAACAACTGCTTCTTTCAGAACTCTATCATTAGCATAACGTGAAATCTTATCAAGTTCTTCTAATGCTTTACTGTTTGCAATTCTGTAGCCATTAATAATTATTGAGGGATGGATTCCAGCCCTTACTAATTCCAGAGCATTTTGTAGCATCTCAGCCATCAAAATTACCGTAGTAGTAGTTCCATCTCTTGCTGCACGGTCTTGTGAACTTGAAGAGGCAATTAGTAAATTAGCAGTTGGATGTTCAACTTTAGCCATTTCTAAAACCGTCACTCCATCATTAGTAACACTCGCTGCTCCTTCCGCATCGACTAGCATTTTATCCATCCCTCTGGGGCCCAACGTCGATCTAACAGCATTCGACAAAGAAACAGCAGCAGCGACATTACGCACTAAAGCAGTTCGGCCATGAATACGGTCAGTATCCTCCAAAGCAACTTCATGTTCCGCATCTGACATACAACCTCGCGAGTAACCTAACAGATTTGAAACCGCTCCCGTGACAATAACATTTCTAATCAATTCTTATTTACAAAAGAATTCAAAACGAGAGGTTCATAAAGGATAGTACCTTCCCACTATACAACCTCGAGTTAAGTAGTGGCAAATATGGATGAAAATAGTGGAGATGAATGGGAAGAGCAAATGCTCAAAGAAATGGCACGAATGTTTTCTGACATGGGTATGCCAATAGATATTAACATTCTTAGAAATATGCTTTCCCAAGTACGTGATCAATTCGAAAAAATGGGTATTGATCCAGAGAAACTATCTAATCAGGATATGAAAATTGACATAAATGGCAATTCCGATGATTTTAGAAAAACTATGGAATCAATGTTGAATGGCCCGGATGGTTTTTCAGAATTGTTCAGGAACATGGGAGTTAACATACAAGTAAATACTCCTACTCCAGTAGTTGATGCTGAATTAAATCAAGAAGAGAATAATGAAGAAGAACTTCAAGTCGACATCCATATTCATGAAGATAGAATGTATGCAACGGTAGACATTTCTCGTGAATTAGATATTGTAGAGTCGGAATTAGAGATTAATTTGATAGATTCTGGTAGGGCATTTCAGTTGATGAAAACAACTCAATTAAGGCCCTTTAAGAGATTTGATTTAACCGAACCTGTAAGTCAGATTGTTGAATGGAGCCTAAATAATGGCATACTTGATGTTATATTCGATATTAGAAATGATAATTGAAATAGGAAGTGAATAAAATGGGTGGACCTGTAATAGGAATAGATCTTGGAACGACAAACAGCTGTGTAGCAACTCTTGAAGGAGGCCAGGCAGTGGTAATAGCCAATTCAGAGGGGTCTCGGACGACTCCTTCTGTCGTTGCGTTTAGCAAGGACGGTGAAAGATTAGTAGGTGTTACTGCTAAAAGACAAGCAGTAACAAATTCTGAGAGAACCATTCTTTCAGTTAAGAGGGAAATGGGTACTGATTGGGTTCAGAATATTGATGATAATGAATATACTCCACAAGAGGTATCCGCCTTCATTTTACAGAAATTAAAGGCTGATGCTGAATCATATCTAGGTCGAGAAGTTAATCAGGCAGTGATAACTTGTCCAGCTTATTTTACTGATGCTCAAAGAAAGGCAACTCAAGATGCAGGCAGAATTGCTGGTCTAGAAGTACTTCGTATAATCAATGAACCAACAGCAGCAGCTCTAGCTTATGGGGTAGATAAGGACGAAGATCAGACAATTCTAGTTTATGATTTAGGTGGAGGTACATTCGATGTTTCTGTACTAGAGATTTACCAAGTTGATGGCCAACCGCAAATTGAAGTAAAGGCAACAAGTGGGGATAATAGGCTTGGTGGTGATGATTTTGATCAAGTAATCGTTGAATGGATAACTAGCGAATATATGAAATCTTCAGGAATTGATTTAACAAAAGATATGCAAGCAATGAGTCGTTTACGTGAGGCTGCAGAAAAGGCTAAAATTGAGTTGTCTGGTACTTCAATGTCCCAGATAAACTTACCATTTATTACAATGAAAGATGGTCAGCCTGAACATCTGGATCTTTCACTTTCTAAAGCTAAGTTTGAAGATTTAATTTCAGACTTAGTCGAGCGAACAATGGCTCCAACAAGAAGAGCAATGAAGGATGCAGGGATAGGCAAGGGGGATGTTGATAAGGTGATTCTTGTAGGTGGTTCAACTAGAGTTCCTGCTGTCCAGGAGGCTATAGAATCAGAAGTAGGAAAATCTCCTTTCAAGGGTATTAATCCTGATGAAGCAGTTGCTTTAGGGGCAGCACTACAAGCAGGAATTATTGTCGGCGATGAAGGAGTTACTGACGTTCTTCTTCTTGATGTAACTCCTTTGACTTTAGGAATAGAAACATTAGGTGGAATTATGACTACAATGATTGAAAGAAATACAACGATCCCTTCCAGGCGTTCGGAAACGTTCTCAACTGCAGCAGACAATCAACCAGCAGTCGAAGTGCATGTTCTCCAAGGCGAGAGAGAGTTTGCTAATGATAACATAACCCTTGGCAGATTCCATCTTATGGGTATTCCACCTGCTCCACGAGGTTTGCCTCAAATTGAGGTTACATTTGATATCGATGCTAATGGTATTGTGAATGTTTCTGCAAAGGATCTTGGTACAGGTACCGAACAATCAATTAAAATTGAGAGTCAAACATCATTATCCGAAGAAGAAATCAAACAAAAAATAAGCGATGCCGAAGAATTTGCTGAAGAAGATAAACGTAAAAAAGCTAGAGTTGAACTAAGAAATACAGCAGATAGTATAGTATACCAAACTCGAAGAACAATTGATGAGACGAAAGAGAAATTATCTGAGGAAGTAGTTAGCCCTGTTTTAGAAAAGTTGAAAGAATTGGAATCTTTAATCATCTCAGATGAAAAACCAGTTCCAGATGAAGACTTAGATGAAACAGGTATCCAATCAAGAATACAAGAGTTAGAAGAATTAATGCATCGTTTATCATCTAAATTGTACGAAGCAGCATCCGCAGAGGTTTCAGATGAAGGTAATGAGTCTGAAGAAGGTGATGTTGTAGAGGCCGATTTTGAAGTTTTAGATTCAGATGATGACGATACCGATGAGTGATCTGATGGATGAAGGTTCTGCACTTAAGAAGATTAGAATTGGTGCTAAACCATTTGTAAGACCAATTGATGACAGAATAATTCTGGGTGTCTGCTCAGGACTTGCTAGGAAATTAGGAATAACTTCTCTAACTTCAAGAGTTCTATTCTCTTTATTTACAATATTTACAGGTGGTAGTTTAGCAATTGTTTATCTTATTATTTTTTTAATATCTCCTCAGGAGTAATTTTCTCATTTACTCGTTATTAATCGATGTAGAGTCCGAACTTGTATTCCCGTAGCTCCATGGCTAACAGTTGCATTTGACTCTCCACCCCAAATTCCTGCAGTTCCTGCAATATCTAGATGTGCCCATGGGATTTGGGATTTTTCTCCGTTTTCACCTTCGCGTTCTTGGACAAATTGTTTCAAGAATCCTGCAGCTTGAATTGCTCCCCCCCATCTGCCTTTTCCTTGATTTCTTACATCTGCGATTTTAGAGGAAGTCATTTGTTTTTCAAATGCAGGTAACAATGGCATAGGCCAACAAATTTCATCAACTTCATCCCCTGCCTTCTTAATTCTTCCAGATAATGAATCATCGTTCGAAAATAATCCTGTTGCTTCATGGCCAAGAGCCACTACAATTGATCCGGTTAATGTTGCTAAATCAATGATGTAAGATGGATTTAATTCACTGGCCTTCCAAAGCCCATCTGCTAGTACGTTACGTCCTTCAGCATCTGTATTTAGGACCTCGATAGTTTTTCCAGAATATGTGTCTATGACGTCTCCCGGCCTATATGCTTCAGCACTTGGCATATTCTCTGCCATACATGTTATTCCATTAACTCGACCTTTGTAACCGGTTGCATGAAGAGCCTGAAAGAGTCCAAAAACAGTAGCAGAACCATGCATATCTAATTTCATTTCATCCATTCCTGCACTACCTTTGATTGAAATTCCTCCAGAATCAAAAGTAATACCTTTACCTACAATACAAGGAACTTGTTTATTGGTCTCTGTAGTAGGATTAAGACGGAAGAATACCATACATGGCTTATGTACACTTCCTTTTCCAACCTCAATGAGTCCATTCATTCCTTCTTCTTTGAGACGAGAGAAGTTCCAGACTTCAACTTCAACATTTTCTTTTCCTTTGGACCATTCTAATGCTCTTCTTCCAAACTCTTCAGGATAAAGTCGATTTGCAGGTTCATTTCCTAAGTCTCTAGCAAGGTGCACACCAGTAGCTATGGAAGAAAGTCTATTTATCTCTAAATCGAGATCTTTAGTATATCTTTTTGTTGTTTGACAAATTATTGACCATTCACTATCATTTTTCTCGTCTTTCTTTTTTTGATACTTATCAAATGAATAATCTCTTAGTATCATTCCTTCTGCAAATGATGCCATATTTTGATTATTCCATCCTGCAGTAAATCTGATAACAACATTCCTTCCTTGATTATTTGGAAGATTGCTAAAGCATTTCGCACCAAAATCTCTAGATTTCTTAGGGGTCAATTTATTTTTATCGCCAACTCCTAAAAGTATTATTTGACATTCTTTCGTCCATATTGAAATCTGACATTTTTCCTTTCCGTCAAAACCGTCACTAGAAATCGCGGATTTTACAGCAATACTTGCACTCCTACTCAAACCTATTGTCGAATTATTTGGTGCCTTTTCCGTATCTTGAAAAAGAGGAATAATCATAATGTCTCCGGTTTCTAAAAATTCACTAACTGTTACATGCATGTATTTGCGATAATATTCAATTATACAAAGAATTGCATCACAAAGTTTCAATTTCAGAGCATATTTGATTAAATATGGGATCAATTATTCGAATTAATAAAGTATTTACGATCATTATCCTTTCGTACTCATTATATGGCAAGCTATAATCTTTGTAGCAATTAAAGCTGCGGAAAATTCTGTCAGGTTAGTGCCTGGTGAAGTTGATATTTCGTTAACATCTGCACCTATTACTTGTGATTTTTTAGCATTAAATAATTCTTGTATTATTTTATTTGCTCCCCAGAATGATAATCCTCCGGGGACTGGGGTTCCCGTTGCTGGAACTAGAATGCCATCTAATCCATCAATATCGAAACTAAGCCATATGGGTCCTGATAAGTTCTTGATTTGATCAATCATTTCGTTCCAATTTGAGTCTTCTGAATCTATACTAATTAGATCTCTGGCAAACCATGTATTCACTCTTCTATCACTCTCAATTATTTCTTTTTCTTCCGAACAATATGCTCTGATACCTATCTGGACTATTTTACCTACACCTTCATCTAAAGATCTTCTAATCACAGTTCCATGAGAAAATCTTTCTCCATTCAATTCATCTCTTAAATCCGCATGTGCATCAATTTGTACAATAGTTAATTTTTCTAGTTCTCCTTCAATTTTTGGATGTTTTTTTAGAGATCTAATTATTGGTAATAATATGCCATGTTCGCCACCTAAAAATATTGGAAATTGTTCACCATTAACCCACTTTGAAGAAAATCTTTCAATACTTTCTAAAGCTTCTTTGAGACTTGACACCTCATTATTCCAATTATCTGAGGTGAATAACTTGAAACCACAAGGAAGGTCATCATCTAATAATTCATCAAATAATTCCACCTGTGAACTTGCACTAATGCACGCCTCTGGTCCAAATTCAGTTCCTTCCTTGTAGCTTGTTGTCATTTCATAAGGTATGGGTAAAATTACAATGTCATAAGGGCCATTTTCATTTTCTTCTAGGCCCAAGAAAGTCATCTTGCCAGACTCTTCCATGATGATTACGACTCGCTTCTCCCGATTAATGGCTTCGGGATTCAAATCAAATCTGTAATCGTAATAAAGTATGGTTGATAAGTCACACCCATCCATGGAATATATATCGGAGTCGGTGATATGGGTTTGACACTTGCACAATTAACTCAGGCCATTCGCCGTAAAGTTGACGAAGATATGGAAACTGTCGTGGCTGAAGGTATTGCTGAGCATGCATTGGGTTTTTTTGGTTTCTCAAATCGAATAATTGATAACGCACTAGAACCTAATGATCGTAATCTTTTCTATCAGTTACAAGATTACGATCTATTGACTACAGAATCTGAAGAGACAACATTATGGGATGGAAGAGAATGGAGAATCCATTATTGGAAGTTTAAATCTACAGCCGAGGCATTCGCTCTTGCTGCAATGGAGATGAGAGGAAAAAAGGTTGATGATGAAGATCCTTATGCTGGTATATATGATGACATGCCTGCAAATCTCTGGAAAGAGAGATCTGGAGAAGAAGATGATTGGGAAGAACCATTATTCTAGAGACATTATAAAAATCATTGATACCTAAGTTTCAAAAGCATATTCTCCTAGAGTTTATCATGAAAAGCATCCAACAAGCTTTTTTCATTATTTTTATTTTATTGTTTAGTAGTTTTTCATCATTGGTTTCTGCTGAAGAAAATGAATTTATAGAGTGTGAAATACTTGCTGATTGGGGAGTAGATCAATTCCCAGTAATGGATGCTGATGGTAATTTCTCGGTATATAATCCACTAATTATACACCGTTATGTAGTGTCTTTCTCTCCCTCTTTTGTTAATGGCACCACACCTCACTTAGTAGACACGTCAATAAGTCATTTACGTGCTAACCAGACAATAGGAAGTAACTTTAATTCTAATGTTATTTTAGCTGGTGGAGAAATTGATATTATTCTGCCTGAAGAACCTATGTTCATGGATGAAATTGAGATTTCGATTGAAACTTTGGAAGCATCTTGTAGCCGTTCTATTAGAGTCACAAATTGGAATCAACCAATAGCAGATCATGAAGTGACCAGCAATAGAACATGGCAAAATAATATTTTAGGAACTTCTGAGTCCAGTTCCAATCTTATTTTTGAAGGTAGAGGTTGGCAGCAAAGAATAGGTCCGAGTCTCACATCAAATGAATTAGGTTCTGGAAGTTTTGAACTATATAATTTTGATAATATGGATATTGAACTCGATTTAGACAAGGTCTGGTTAAACCAGACTTATTATGACGAAGAATTAGTTGGGCAGGAGTTTGAGATGCGTGGACAAGGAAATTTATTGACTATTCAGGATGGGTTGAATATCTCGGTAAATGTGACTGAAGCATTTTATAATCGTACATTGTTACAAGATAGTTACACTGAGCATTTGTTAGTTGATGGCCATGGAATGTTATATTTTCTAGATAATTCAGACAATGAATCTCTATTTATCTCAGGCGATATCTCTTCATTTTACTTCGAGTCTTTAGATTCAGACGGTTTACGTGAATATCAGAATATAAATTTAGAAGCAGATGCTACAAGCTTTATTGACTTTGCAGATGGAAATATTGATCTTGAATTAGAAGAATTTAGATACAAAGATCTATGGATAAATGGAGTTCAAGAAGAACATCTTTTGAAGTATATCGGTAATGCAGAATTTAATGCACTTATTTCAGAAGAGGCTCCATATATTTACACTAACGGAACTGTTGATAGTTTACATTTCGAAGATAGAAATGGATTTATTCTTCATGATACTTTAAGAGTTGATGGGACATATGATGGAGATGTTTCAGGTTCATTTGGGATAATTAGATTAATCGAAGATAAGACCACTCAACAGAATCTTTCAGGTACTAATTTTGAGGTAAATAAAATTAGAAATGAGAATTGGCTAAATGTATCATCAGTCTTCATGATTGTAGACGAAGAAATAAATGCTGAACATAATCTTACATATGAGTATACGGTACCTCAATCTTATTGGGAAAATCCAATAGTTAGATATCAGTATATTGAAGATAATGGTTCAAGTTCAGATTATTTTCCCGAAGAATCTCCAATCCAGGTTGATGTTGAAAGGCCTTCTTCCAGTTCCTTTGAGGCATCTCCTATAACTAAAGAAACAGGTGTAATTCCTGAGATATTAAGGCAGGGGGATGAAATTATTTTATCTAGAAATTCAGATCTTATTTTATCAATCATTGTTCAAGATAGTAGGGAAGTGAATATAGATGGTCATAATGTCGATGTGATCGACTGGATAGGAGATTATGGTAACAACACAGAGGCATCTGGAAGTGTGATTAATGAAGGCTTATTAGCAGGACTATTCCATCATGTAAATCGTTCAATTACTTTACCTCTATTAGAAGGAGAGGTTAATTTTTACGAGACTCAGAATCTAGATAAGATTCGCTCACCTTCAATAATCACTGCCGAAGAAAACACTCCTCCATTATTAGAAAATATAAAATTCAGAGAGGGTTTTTTGTATACTGAGGGAGGGCAAGCTCATCTCGAAGTTTCAGTAGATGATGTTGATAATGATATTATTTCCATATTTGTAGATATGTCCCAATTTGGATTGGGGATTATTGAATTATCAGATAGAGGATTATTTGGAGATACTGTTATCCATGACGATGTTTGGACATCTCTAATAATAGCAGATGGGCTAGATTTTGGAAATAAGACAGTTGAAATAGAAATTAATGATTTTTGGGAAACTGTAGTGTTTTCCTCAAATATTGTAATTCTTAATCCTGCTCCGGTGATGTCATCCATCAGTTTCACACCGAATGTTGTGAAAAGAGGAGATTTTGTTGATGTATCTATATCGGCAAATGATGGCCATGGTGTAAGCTCTGTTTCTTTAGAATTAACAAGTGCTGGTGGAGAATCAATTCCTCTCTCATTAATTGACTCCAAATGGGTGGGACAATTTCAAGTTCCATATATTATTGCACCTGGTGAGAGATTAGTTCCAATTAGATTGATAGACGGGAATGATTCTTCTAGATTAATTACTAAATCTTTGATTAATGGAGTAGAAATTAGTTCAATACTAATTATTGAGAATGAGGCTCCAACTTTTGTGAATTATTCAATTATTAGAGGTAATGAAATATCAGATACAGTTGCCGTACCTAAATCCGGTGACCCAATACCTCAAGTATTGGAAATATCAATAGTTGATCCTGATGGTTTATCTTCAGTTCAGGTTAAAATGGGTAGATTAGCCCCTATTGGTGAATCTAATAACTGGATATTAATGAAAGATGATGGTGTTGGAGTCGACAGAATCTCCAATGATGGAATATATTCATTGGAGATTTTCCCTCGCTCAAGTTTACCCAATGGAGAGATAGAAATTTTTGTTAGAGGTACCGACATCTATCTTTCTACAACAGATGTGTCCGATCAAAGTTTAGTAATTAAATTAGATAAAACTGATGAATCTATTACTGGAAACTGGTTTTCAGATAATAAATCGATATTGATTGTGTTTGGTTTATTTATTGTATTATCACTATCATTTGCTGGAATTTTAATAATTTTACGTAATTCAGACATAGATTAGTTTGGTACGAGTGCCGGGATTTGAACCCGGGTTCAGGCGTTGGCAACGCCCGGTGATAACCACTACACTACACTCGTCTGAACAGAGGGAAACCTGAGTCACTTTTCTAAGCGTCGGTCTGAGTTTGAGACAATTTTTCTAATAGTGATTGTATTTTATCTCTAGTATTCCTGTAAAAATTAATATCGTGACCTACTGGATCATCTAATCCCCAATCCGATGAAATTGGAAGATTTGGGCATTCAACTCCGCATCCCATACTAATTATTTTGTCGTATCCTTTTGTATCTATCATCTCTATAGATTTAGGAAATTGATTATTCATTTCAATTCCTAATTCTTTTATCACAGCAACAGCATTTACGGCAATCTGTTCTCCTGGATGTGTTCCCGCGGATTGTGCTTTGAATCCCATATCTTTAGCTAGCGCTTCAGCCATTTGGCTTCTGCAAGTATTTCCTACACATACAAACAATAGTTTCACATTATTCCGAAGAGGTCAAGTTTAATGAACTAAACTAATATAGATTATTTTACTCTAATGTTTAATTAATCATCACTAGGGTTGAAGTATTGTTTACTACACGCAATAATCATGTCAGAACCTCCGGTTCGCCATCATCATGGCAAATCAGAACAGAAAGAAGAGAAGTCTGAGGCATCAACTGAACAAAAAGCTCAGATGGAACAAGCTTATCAACAAATGCAGAGGAAGTTACGTATCAATAAAATAGACCAAGATATTAAGCATAAGATAATGGTTTTATCTGGTAAAGGAGGAGTTGGTAAGTCTACAGTTGCTACTGGTTTGGCTCTTTCTTTAGCTCGTAGGGGTAAGAAAGTCGGAATAATGGATATTGATATTACTGGCCCAAATGTTCCAAAAATGCTAGGTTTGGAAGGTTCAGATTTACATGTCGAAAATGGCAGAATCCATCCAGCTATAGGTTCACATGGAATTAAGGTTATTTCCATGGCATTTTTAATTGAAGATCCTGATAAGCCTGTAATTTGGCGTGGTCCAATAAAATTGGGTGCAATAAATCAATTTATTGGAGACGTTGAATGGGGTCAACTTGATGCATTAATAATTGATTTTCCTCCCGGAACTAGTGATGAGCCCCTTACCGTTTCTCAAAGTCTACCAACAATTGATGGAGTTGTTATTGTAACTACTCCTCAAGAAGTAGCATTACTAGATAGCAGAAAATCAATTAATTTTGCTAAAACTATCTCGATTCCTATAATAGGAGTGGTAGAAAACATGAGTGGTTATACTATTGATGGAGTAACCAACCCTGAAACCAAAGTTTCAGTGAAAGGTCCAACTGGTAATATGATAGAGACAGTTTCCGATTCTGAGGGTAAATGGTCAATCACATTGGATGTTTTCAAAAGTGGCGGTGGTTCAGATGCTGCAGAAAACCTTTCAGTGCCGTTTTTGGGATCTCTCCCCTTTGATCCAGGAATTGTTAGAGGAGGGGATGACGGTGTCCATCGAATATTAGCAGAGCCTGATGGAGCAACCGCGGAGGCCTTTGATAAAATCGTTGAAAAAGTAGTTGAATCATTAGAACTTCCTAGCAGTCCAACAGTTCGAATATCATAAATGATTATTTCATAGAAGGGTCAGTTTCATGACGTGTAGTCTTTCCGAGTCATATTGATAATATGGCTGTGGCGAGTGGAATTTATCTTACTTGGATTACTGGAGCTATCATAATTAGTCTTTCTTTAATGCCATTTTTTAAGCCAGATTATGCTAAAATTCGAATTTCCGGTTTCATTGATATGTTTAGAAGATACTGGGCCCACATGATAGTAGTTTTTTCTGTTTATTTATGGAAAGATTTGCTAGATCAGTTAGATAGAATTTTAATGGCTAATACTCAATTGGATATGACACCCTATATTTATGCGATTGAAGGAGATATTGTTTGGTGGGTACAAGATTCATTGAATAATTCTTTATTGTCTTTTAGTTTAACACATTTCTATGTTATGGGATTTATGGCTGTAACTTTTTCTTCTTTCATATATCCAATATTTTTTGATGATAGATATATGGCAGATAGAGTATCTCTGTCAATGTTTTGGGTCTATATTTTAGCTATACCATTCTATTTATTTTTTAATGTCAGAGTTACAGGAAATTATATCCCTGAGATGGAAACAATAGCTTATGATTTAACTCCAGAGATTCATAACTGGTTCATACAGATTGACCCCTTCACTAATGGTATGCCTAGCTTACATATTGGACTTCCTTTTGCAATTTGGTTAACTATGGAAAGATGGGATTCCGATGAACGATGGTTAAGATATAGGAGGTTACTGCTACTTTTTATTGTAATAACTGCTTTTACAATAATCTATCTCGGTATTCATTGGGTTTCGGACATTATTGGCGGAATTATTGTTGCTATGTTTGCTGTTGAAATTACGGCTAAGACACATACTCCAATCTGGCAATTCGCTGATGAAAGATTGTTTTCAAGAAGATTAGCTCGAGCAATTGATAATCCCAAGAAATGGTTCTCTGAGTCCTGGATTATTACTAAAAAATTCTTCCAACCTATACAAAAACCTAGTTCCAGTCAAACAAAAGCATTTATTGCCGCAGTATTACTTTTAACAGGTGGAGTGTTATTGTGGGACGCAACTCATCAAGATTTCCCGATTGAGGGCGTCAATCCAACAAATGCCGCTGGTTCAGAGGGATGGGTAGTCGGAGTTGAGGATATTGACGATGAAATAACAATCAAGTTATGGAATGTAAGTACTGAGAAAGAGGCAATTATTGAAGGAAATAATTGGACATCTCCTCCTCAAATTGAGTTATCAAATAATAATCTCATACTTTTTGATGGATCAAACTTAGATTTTTTCCAACTAAACAATTCATCTATTGAAGTTTTTGAGCCTATATTTAGTCTCACGAATAATGGTGAATTAGATAGAGTTTCTATTATTGAGAACAATCAAGGTCAACCATGTTTAGTCATAGTCAAGAATAATACAATGGAAATAATAAATGTTCTAGACGAAGAATTAATTTCTTCCGATAACATCCAAGGTTTAACTGCAATTGAAGGCTCAGGACAATTATTTGCTTCCGCATATAATACGACTAATGGCCCAATTATTAACGTCACAACACCATTTAATCCAGGGATTGAGATTAATATTTTAATTGAAAATTTCTCGAATGAGCTTAATGATGAATATCTTGAAAGAATATATGAGATTCCAGTAGATTATAATAACTCAACAATTATTGATATTGAAATGGAAGGAAGTTTGATAGTTGTTTTAGTTGATGTAGGTCCTCTCAATCGTTTAATCTTAGTAGATGCTTTAACGGGAAATCAAGAAATGATTTCTAATCCTCTATGGCCATCAGAATCTCCCAGCATTGAAGGAAATTATATTGCATTTTTACAGCGACCAATTACTTCCCCTCCTATAAATTTAGACCCTGAAAATTTTAACAGAGAAGTATTCTTATGGCATATTGATGACAATAATGGCCGTATTCAGATTACTCTTGATGATTTAGATCAAGAAAATCCTCATGTACTTGATAATGGTGTAACATGGATTGAGATTGATGAAAATGGAGACTCAGAGCTAGTGATATATTCTCTTGAAAAGACCTTTGAAGAGTATTCCTCTGTTGTATTACAATCAGCAATATTGATGTTGATTCCATTATTGCTGCTATTATCTCATCAAGCAGCTATTGAGAAAAGAGTAAGTAACTAGGCTTCAGCATATCTGAACATCTCATCAAGAGAAAATTTCGCCCTTTCAATAACTTCCTCTTCTAATTGAATTATTTGATCATCTCTGGGGCTTCTCAATGATTGGAGTATGTCTTCTAGAAGTGTTGTTTTCATATGTTTACACATTACACATGTTCCAATAATATTCAATTCATCATTGGTTTCTGCCAATACTCTGTCCGCAGTTCCACATTCGGTAATCAGCATGATGTTATTTTTTCCTTCCTTACCTAATCTAATTGATTCTTTGATTAAGACTTCACTACTGCCTATGAAATCACTTTCTTCTAATACGTCAGCAGAACATTCAGGATGACTTAGAACTTGAAGATCAATTCCTGCCTTATCTGCTCTTTCTCTCCAAGAAAGGATTTTCTCTCCGGTAAATAATGCATGAACTTCACATTCTCCATCATAAATAACAACTTCTTTCTTTCCGGCTAGTGATTTTTGTAAGTGCTCACCCATAAATCTATCTGGTACAAAGATTAATTTATCTCCGGGCAGATTTTCACATATTTTCAGATAGTTGCTACTGGTTACACATACGTCCACTTCGGCTTTAACTTCCGCTGTAGTATTAATGTAACAAGCTACTGGCACTCCTGGATATTTTCTTCTCAATTTTTTGACATCTTCTGCAGTAATACTTTCTGATAATGAGCAACCAGCTTCAGGCGATGGGTGTATTACTAATTTGTCCGGACTGAGTATTTTTGCAGTTTCTGCCATAAATCTCACACTAGAGAAAAGAATTATCTGCTGTTTAGCATCTCTAGCAGATTTAGAGAGAGAATAACTATCCGAAACTTCATCTGCTACTCCGTAGATAATATCCGGTGTTTGATAAGAATGAGCGATTAGATAAACATCTTTTTGTTTTTTTAATTCATTAATTTCTAAAGTATATGCGGCTATTGATTTGCAGTGTTCTAGAGTCCACCTTTCTGGTTGTTTTATTGCATTTAAAAGCCTCTTTGCTTCTTCTTCAATTCTCTCTTCTGAATATAGCCTAGGCATTACCTTTTCTTGGTTTCTAGGCATATTTGGTAGGCCCATAGACATGTGGTTTCACTCATTGGTCAGGTTTAACCTCTTTCAAGGTATGTCACCTCCGGTACACATGGATGATGAGTCTGTGCCATTATGGAAAACTTCCAAAATGATTCATCAGGGGGCTGAAGCCACGGTATTTTCGGGATATTGGATGGGTGATAAGGCAATTTTAAAGAAACGCAATCTTCGTTCATATCGTCATCCCGATTTAGATAGAAGATTAACACGTCAAAGATTATCTGTAGAAGTTAGAGTATTAACAAAACTACATTCTACAGAGATATCTTCTCCTTCCTTATTTGATGTTGATATAGATGAAGGTTGGATTATTTTATCCGAAGTAGAAGGCGTAACTTTGTACGAATCTTTATTGAATGGTAAATCCGATAACAAACAAATTAAAAAATTCGGCGGTTTAATTCGTCAATTACATGAATTAGGGATATCCCATGGTGATTTAACTACACATAATGTGATTATTAGCGATGATGGAGACTTAACAATAATTGATTTTGGCCTTTCTAAGATTTCACCTGAGATTGAACATTTGGGACTTGATTTACAAGTTTTACACGAATGCCTCAATGCAAGTCACTATGAAGAGAATAATGCAATTGAATCAATGATTGAGGGATATCTTTCTAATTCTTCTAATGATTTTACTCCTTCAGGATCAGATGTCATTGAAAGATTCAACTCCATTAGAGGAAGAGTAAGGTATCATGCTTAGAAGTTAGTGATTTTTATGAAGGTACTTTTTCTTACTAGTAATCGAAATAAAGTCATTGAGGCAAATGCGATACTATCTAACTTAGGATATGAAGTTGAACAGTTTCTTGTAAATGGCCTGCCTCCAGAATTTATAGAACCCCAATCTTCTTCGATATCTGATGTTTCCGAACTTAAAATTCAACAAGCTTTAGAATTAATTTCCGAAACTGAGTTCGAAAATCATGCTTTGTTAGTTGAAGACTCAGGCTTATTTATTGAATCTTTGAATGATTTCCCTGGAGTTTATTCATCTTATATCTCAAAAACTATCGGAAATGAGGGAATTATCAATCTTCTTGCTGACAAGTCTAATCGTAATGCTGAATTCCGTGCCTACTCGATTTTATATAAAAACGGAGAATATTTTCGTGCATTAGGCGTTTGTTCTGGTAGTATTTCAACTCAGATTAAAGGTACAAACGGCTTTGGTTTTGATCCAATATTTATCCCTGAATCCGGCGATGGTCGTACTTTTGGTGAAATATCCGAAAATGAAAAAGCATCTAAATCACACAGAGGGAAGTCTCTAAGGATTCTTTATGAAGAGCTCAAACCTCCGTCAAAGTGAAGATAGGGCCCCCACTCGCAGAGATGATATTATGCCGTCTTTAATTAGAATAACTGGTTGGTTTTCTTTATTTTTCGGTTTTATTTTGTTTTTTATTTTTCAAGGAAGGCTGGACTTAATTTCTTCTGTAGCAGGAGGAGTTGTTCTATTGTCTATATTGGCGATATTGATGTTTACTGGTAATCAAAAACTGGTTTCTCCACCTCCTAAAATCATTGATAATGAGCCTATAATTGAAAAGACAGAAATTCCAAATATTCCAATCAACACTGTAGAAGAATTAGAAGTTGTTAATTTAGAGAATGAAGATAAACTTGAGCGTAGTCGCAAAAAAAGAAATTTCAGTCCGCCACCATTACCTCCTATGCCAGTACCATCCGCAGAATCTCTTATTGTAGAGAATACCGAAGATGTGCCACCTCCCATGCCCCCTCTTCCTCTAGGCAATGTAGAAGCTGCAGATGGTACTAAACTTGCTAAAAAGTTAGTTATTACTTCTGATGCTCAATCGGAGATGGAATCTGAAATAGAAGATTTTGTTGATCAGCGAAGGTCCAGACAAGCAGAAATCCGTTCGAGTTTGGAGAGGAAGAGAAGAATGGCCTTAGCTGAAAGAAGAGCCGCAAAAGCTCGTTTATGGACTGAAGTTGAAGATGGTGAAGATCTTGCTAGTTTATTGGATGATCCAAATCATGGACTTACAATACTTGAAGAATCTGAAGAATATGATGATTCCAAGCCTCTTGGTGTATCTTATGTAAGGATAGATAATACAAGAATATTGAAATTAACTATCCCTCTAGTTGTAGAGAGTAGAAGTCAAACAGATGAGAAAATAGAGTCAGATACTTTACTAATAAATAATGAAATTCCATCTCCACCTGGACTTCCTCCTATGCCTCCTCCTCCTGGGCTTCCTCCTATGCCTCCTCCTCCGGGTTTCCCTCCTATTTCTCCTCCTGAGTTAGAAAAAGAATGAAATTGGGTTAACCGTATATTCAAACATTCGTTCTTCTTCGGTAAAGTATGAATGATGATACCCTGCTAATAGAAAACATTCCGATTGAAGGTACTTTTCCAGAGGGAGGGCTTGTATCTGTTTGGACCTTAAATCGACCTGATAAATTAAACTCGTTAAATTCTGATTCTCATAAAGCATTGAAAGAAGCCTGTGATTTGGCTGAATATAATGATTTAATTAGAGTTATTATTATCACAGGTGCTCCACCAAATCCACCTCTAGATGGTAAGAAACCGAAACCACATTCCTTCGCTGCAGGCGCAGATATTTCCGAATTTGTTGGTAAAAATTCAGATGATGTCAGACCCTTCTTTGAAGATAATGCATGGGAAAAAGTATGGAATCTTTCCAAACCAACCATAGCTATGATTGATGGATTTGCTTTGGGAGGAGGTACTGAATTAGCACTTTCTTGCGATATCAGAATTGCCTCTAATAGGTCGAAATTTGGGACCCCTGAGATAAATCTAGGTTTAATTCCAGGTGGTGGAGGCACTCAGAGATTATGTAGATTAATTGGATATGGGAAGGCACTAGAAATGGTCCTTACAGGAGATATGATTGATTCTGAAAAAGCACTTTCTTGTGGTTTAATCAATTCAGTAACAACTCCTGAAGATCTTAAAGAAACTACTATGAAATTGGCAGAAAATATTGCCAAAAAGTCCCCCTATACTACAAAAGTTGCAAAACGTGCAGTAAGGGCGTCTCTTGATCTACCTTTTAGTGAAGGTGTACGTATGGAGAGGTCTGAATTTGTGGCTTTATTTGACACTGAAGACAAAGAAATAGGTGTGAATGCTTTCCTAAATCGTGAATCTCCTAAATGGCTCGGTAAATAATAAATAACAATTTTTTAAAGCTGAATTGATTTAATTTCTAGAAACTCATTAAGCCCATGCGTGCCAAGTTCTCTTCCATTACCTGAAAGCTTGTATCCGCCAAAAGGTGCACTAACATTGAATGCCCCTCCATTTACACTCACCTGACCCGTTCTCATTTTTTTAGCGAATCTTATCGCTCGTTCTTCATCCTTAGACCAGACTCCTCCGGATAGACCATATATTGAGTCATTTGCTAACATAAGAGCCTCTTTTTCATTTTTATAAGTTGTAATCACCAAAACAGGGCCAAAAATCTCCTCCTTCCAGATTTTCATTTCAGTAGTTACATTTGCGAATATAGTTGGCTTCACATAAAATCCTTTGGAAATACCTTCAGGCATTCCTAGACCACCAGAAATCAAAGTAGCACCTTCATTAATTCCAGATTCAATATATTTACTAACACTTTTTTGTTGTCTTAAACTTACCATAGGCCCACATCTTGTATTTTCTTCTAAAGGATCACCCGGATGGTAAGAATTATTTTTTTCCGCTATAATTTTGTAAACTTCATTACTCATAGACTCTGGGATAATAAGTCTGGTTAATGCTGAACATGTTTGTCCGCTATTTTGATGGCAAGCCCCTATGGCTTTTTTTGCTACTAAAATCGGGTCTGCATCATCTAGGGCCACATTCGCACTTTTACCGCCTAGCTCTAATGTTACTCTCTTGACTGTAGGTGCTGCGGCTTCACTTACAGAAACTCCAGCTCCTGTTGAACCGGTGAATGAGACCATATCTACTTCCGGATGACTCGACATATAATTCCCAATTTCAGACCCGTGTCCCGAAACTAAATTAAAAACTCCAGGAGGTAATCCTATTTCATGTAAAATATCTGCTAAAATAAATGCACTTAATGGGGCTTCCTTTGATGGTTTTAATATCATTGTACATCCAGCAGCAATTGCAGGAGCAACTTTACCAATTATCTGGTGTAGAGGAAAATTCCAAGGTGTAATAAATGCGCAAACTCCAATCGGTTCTTTACAAATAATTGAGTTTCTTACTTTTTCTTCCCAATCAAAATTTTCTAGAATTTTTGCATAACTCCTAGACACAACTCTTGGTGTACCTACCATTGCAACTCTAGAATAACCAATAGGAGTGCCTACCTCAGCAGTAATAGTCTGAGCAATCTCTTCTCCTCTTTCCTTCAGTGCATTTGAGAGGGCATTCAGAATATCTATCCTCGATTCTATACTACTTTTTGACCAAGACTCAAAAGCAATTCTTGCAGCAGAAGCTGCTTTGTCAATATCTTCTACGGAACCAACTGGAATTTTTCCAATTATTTCTTCCGTTGCAGGGTTAATTACATCTATATTTCCAGTTCCCATTGGTAGAACCCATTTCCCATCGATATACAGTTGGTCTCGTGTATGCATGGACAGTGCGAGGAGTACTTACTTTAGATATTCACGCATTCTAATAGTGAATACCTACTCGGATAATCATGACTATTACAGTCGAACATCTACCTAACAGTGTGGCTTTGGTCACTTTATCTGCAGAAACATCAAGAAATGGATTAAATATGGAATCTATAAAATCAATGTCAGATGTTATAGACAACTTACTTGAAGACTCATCAATAAAATCAATAGTAATGACCGGAACTGGGAAATTCTTCTGTTCTGGAGCTGACATAGACTCATTTGCTTCCGCAATAGATGACGGCAGTATTTCTGATTTAGTGGGTGGTCTGACGTCAATCCTTCATCCTATGGAATTGAAAATTCGTGCCTCTGAAAAAATCTTTGTTGCAGCAATAAATGGTTCCGCAGCAGGCGGTGGTTTGGGTTTAGCTTTGTGTGCTGATTATAGGATATGTGTCCCTGAAGCAAAATTAGCCGCAGCATTCTTCTCTCTAGGATTGTCTCCTGATGGCGGCACTACGTGGTTACTCCCTAGACTTGTTGGAACACAACGAACAAAAAAATTCTTTTTTGAAAATGAAGTATGGAGTGGAGAAAAGGCATTAGAATATGGTGCCGTTGACGAATTAGTCGAATCTGAACAACTTCTAGAATGCGCAATTAAAGTAGCAGAAAAATGGGGGAATTGGGCAGAAGCAAGTCGTAGATCTACTAAACAATTAATCGATGCTTCAACATCTACTTTCATGGAAACTCAACTTGAGTTCGAAAAACTACTAATCACTAATTCATCTTTAACTCCTGATTTTGCAGAAGGAGTTTCTGCATTTTTAGAGAAGAGAAATCCGATTTTTGGTGAAGAATGAATTCTATTACTCAATCCTTCTTAAGTTAATAACTCCGTACATCAAACTCAAGATACATGCTAAAGCTGCAAGATTTGAGATAATTATAGAAATCGAGCCAATAATCAAACCATAAATTAGCCATAACAATAATGCAGTACAAATTAAGTATAGTGTCGGTAATGAGATTCCTTCATGTTTTTTCTGCTTCCAAACTTTCTCTAATTGAGGTATCCAAGCAACAACTCCAAGTGTACCAGCAATAATGCCTATCGATTCAACAATAAGACTAGCCATTTGAACACCTATCTTGGCAAGTCATCCCTTTCTTTCTTGCCATTTTCATCCCAGATATAAATTCCTTTATTCGTTTTTTTACCTAAACTGCCTTCTAAAACCAAGTTATTTAACAATGGATGAGGTCTATATGATTCATCATTGAAAGATTCTGCCAAACTATTCAAGATATCTCTTCTTACATCCAGTCCTACTAAGTCTGAAAGTTCCAAAGGCCCCATAGGATGCTTATATCCAAGCTTCATTGCAGTATCGATATCGCTGGCAGATGCTACTCCTTGAGACAACATCTTGATTGCTTCGTTTCCGATAATTACTCCTAATCGACTAGTCGCGAATCCTGGAACATCGTTGACTAGGATTGTTTCTTTACCTATTTTTAGGCCTATTGACTGAGCCAATTTGATAGTTTCTTCAGAGCATTTCTCATGTTTCACTAACTCGAGAAGTTTCATTATAGGTACTGGATTAAAAAAATGCATACCAATTACTCTTTCAGGACAGTTAGTAACATTTGCAATCTCTGAAATTGGTAAACTGGAAGTATTGGTGGCAAGTATTGCATGCTTTGGTGCTAATTTATCAATTTTCAAAAAAATCTCCTTTTTCAATTCCATAATTTCTGGAACTGCCTCTATAACCAAGTCAACATTTTCTAGCGCCTCCGATATCTCATAACAAGATTTTAAATTCAGACTCCACTCTTCTTTCTCATTTTTCCTTGTTTTACCTTTTTCTATGCCTTTATCCCAAAATGCAAAAATTCTTTCCATCCCTTTATCCAAACTTTCAGGAAAAGCATCAAAAATCTTGGTTTGCAACCCACTTTGTGCACAAACTTGAGCTATGCCAGAACCCATTGTCCCAGCCCCTATGACTGCCACAGTGCGCACTTGCATACACATACGTAATGGGCATAGTCAATAGGTATTGCTCACTATTCTCTTCCATATGCTGCTAGAGCCGACTGAAATAGCCTTTGTCTTGGTACATCATGTTCTAGGAAACATGTAAATGGTGCAACATCTTTCAATAACTCTATCGCACTTACATATGCTCCATAGATGAACGGGTCAGCTACTTCTGTTTCAGGAATATTAATTCCAATTTTTTCTAGCCCTTTTCTAGTATCTTCATCCCATATTGCATATGTATGATGGGTAAAATGTAAGTATGCTGAGAGTCTTTTAAGATCAGATCTGGGGTTTTCTGTAAAGCTATCTAGTAGAAGGGTGTCCGGATATCTAATTGCATATAGTGCTAATTTTACTTCCCTAGTTGTTTCTTCTCGCCATTCCCTTTTTTCTAGCCCCATCCATTCATCAATCATATCTAACATGTTATTATCATATGGTTTTTTCACCATATACAATAATTTCTCATATTCTTCGGCATTTTCTTTTGCAGAATGATGATGTTCATAGAATAATTCGGTCAATCTATCAAAGAATGGTTTACACTTTTGTTTATCAAAGGCTAATAAGGCTACATGTTGCATATAATCACCAACCAACAATCATTTACCTTTCCATTCGCGATATTGGATCCATTCTTGTTTCATGTAATCATTCATCAGTTTATGTTCATCTTCTTCTGTTGGTAATACGCTGACTAGATATTCTTTATATTCTTCATCAGAACCTTCGAACTTTTCACCCTTAATTGTATAATTCTTTCCAGCATAGTTGCCTATTCCTCTATTAAATTTGTCTGATGGTATGAAAAGTTCAGGCTCACCTTCTTTCCTAGCAGCACTAATCCTTCGCATCTCTTCACGAAGTTCTTGGAAATATAAATCTCGACTGGCTTCATTTAAGTGCTCTCTATCTGCTTCAATATCACTTTCTCTTTCATCATATCTTCCTTTAACGCCATAAACATAAGCCCATTGTGCACTAGTAGAATCGTCAGTACCAAACAAATCTAGACCAGTACTAATCCACTTATTCAAATATTTTTGTAATAATTCACAAGGTATTACTCCTTGTTTAACAATCCTTCTTAGTCCATTTGCTCCAGTTCCAAGATGGAATGACTCTTCTTTAAGCATGGGCCCCATTGATGCTGCAAGTGGTTTGAATGAAGATGTGCTGAGCATCTTAAGTTGATATTTCCCATCTCTATCTATAAAATGCGTAAAACAGAAGAAATCAAGCCAGTGATCTATTGGGGCATTGAATGAACCTAGAATTCTTGTTCCATCTTGAGCATTTCTCTCCAGTAGTTTTGCTGCTTCTCTAACTCCTTGTTCACCAAAATAAGTGCATAATAGGTAGGCCATTTGCCAACCATGTCTCTGTTCTTCACACATAATTCTTAATGCAGATTTTTTATCATATTCCGTTGGTGCAGTAGCTAAAAGATGATTTTGTTGTTCTACACTCGCAAATTCTGTATCTCCTTGTACACTAACCATGCTAATTATTGCATCTCTAATATTCTGTTGTGGTATCTGCATCCTTCTTTCCCACTTTGGCATACCCTTGAAATCTCCAAACTCAATAGAATCTCCGGCAGTATCCCAGTCAAATTTTATATCGAATCTGTAATCTCCTAACCAAGATGGGTCAAAACCAATTCTTGTTTGCCATTCATTGAAGTCTCTAATCCATGCCTCAAAGTTCGGGGTATATCCTTCTACTATTTCGCTACCTGACATATATTTGCCGGAGCGATGTTAGTATATGAATAAATGTACATTTGGCACAGAATATTATTTCCCTTTGAACCTAGGTGTTCTACGCTCAACATAGGATGCTATTCCTTCTTTCGCATCTTCCGATTGGAATAGATCTGACTGTAATTCTCTTTCTAATGCCAAATGGTATTCAAGAGGTATTTCAATACCACTTTGTACACTACGTTTGATATTTCCAATAGCTTTAGCAGCTGCTAGAGGCAAAGTAAATTGTCCGGCATAATCCAATACATCCATTCTAAACTCATCTAAACTGATACTATCATATATGTCATGAACTAAACTCATATCTCTAGCTTCTTCGAATGAGAATTTTCTTCCTGTGACCATTATTTCCATTGCTTTTGCTTTACCAACTAGTCGTGATAATCTTGCAGTACCTCCAGTTCCAGCTAGGACTCCCAGCGAAACTTCTGGTAGACCAATTTGGAAATTACCTTTGTGAGCAATTCTAATATCTGCTGCCATAGCAATCTCTAGGCCGCCTCCAACTGTATGTCCATTGAGTGCAGCAATAACTAATTTTGGAGTTTGCTCAAGGCGAGATAGTGTTTCATTAGCATGTAGGCAAAAGAAATATTTGTATCTCGGAGATAATGTATTGAGATAGTTTATACTTGCTCCTGCTGAGAAAAATTTCTCGCCATGCCCTGTTAATAATATTACAGAGACATCTCCGTCAAATCTTGCATTAAGAATTGCCTGATCTATGTCTTCCCACATTTCTCGAGTATAAGTATTAACAGATGTTCTACCTTCTTCAAGAGGTTTTCCATCAGTGTCTGATATCAGTTCAATAATGGCTATGCCGTTTTCAGTAACGCCATAATTCACTAGTTTGTTGGGCATAGGCTCAAGGTCTGGCCATGAAGTCATGTATGTCGCACAGACAATTCGTTAATGAAAGAAACGGAATCAGAGTAATGCTAATTTTAAGCATCAGATTCACTGAATGAGAGGTTTGCACCGCCTTTTCTAACTTCATTCCATTGTTCAGCTATATGGTTAGCTTTATCGCTGGGTTCCCATAAATCTCTCTTCAAAGATTCTCTAAATGGCATCCTATGAACTATCCGCCCATCTTTCAATTTCTTTTTCCTCAACATAGACAATTTAACAAGAGGCCAAAGTGATTTTCTGAAAATGCCGGGTTGATATACCCACTTCATAAAACTCAACCCATCTCCCTTCTTTTCTTGATCTCTCATCCAATATTTTGCTATAAATTTAAATCCTCTATCTCCAACTCTGTTCATTAAGAATCTATTTATTGCACTTATTTTGATCAAAGGAACAAGTCTCTTCCTTACTTCAACCTCATAGTCACATTGATTGAGAATCGATTGTGCTGCTAGAACTCCGCTAGTAATTGCATACCTCATACCAAAACCCCACATGAAATCTTGCAAGCCTCCTGCTTCTCCAACATATATCTTATCTTCATGAATATATTTTTTTGGTAAACTGAAATCCCCCTTCCCACCAACTCTTTTGATAGGTATCCTATTCAATTCGTAGTTTGACTCATACCAAGCTATGGTTTCATTAAGATATCTTCCTGATTTCTTTTGTTTTCTCCATAAACATGTACAAATCAGCCCTACTCCATCAATTATTATCAGGTATGAATAGGCGCCCGGTGCCAATTTATCATTCAATTGGAAGGCTACATGGTTTGGATGATCCGTATGGAAGATTTCTCCGAAAGCAAGTGCACTAGAGTCTTTTGGGCCTGCTGCTACGATATCGCAGTCATCAGGACTAACTTTAACTCCATAGTGAATTTTTGCACCGGCTGAAATTGCCATCCGTTTGAACCCTTGATCTATGCAATGTTCGTCTGTTCCTCTCTCCACAACTCTAAAAGCTGTACCATTAGTTATTGGATTTGTAATGACATCATCGGGATGAATCAAATCAATTATATCAAATGCATTTGATTTGAATTCTTCTGGTTCCAGCCCCCAGTCTCTCATTTCATCAAAAAAGTCAATTTCACTTGTCCAATTCTCAATTCCTTGAAAATCACCATCAAATCTTGCACCGCTATTTTTACGTATCTCGTGAACATGAACTTCTTTACCTGCCTTGGCGAGTATTGTCGCTGCAGCAAGGCCTGATAGACCCGCCCCCAAGATGTCAATCCTCTCCTTCACGCATTTGCGTATGAGGTATATTGTTTGAAAGGTTTGGTCATTTACAATCAAAGAGTTCATCCGATAATTTGTACTCGAACCGTTCAGAAGCGGGTTACTCAGATGTCAAAAGAGGAAGTAATCATTAGAATAGAAGAGGATCAACTCGATCCAAACTTTCTTCGTTCTTTATTGAATATTGAAGGATGTGGAAGTGTAGTTTCATTTGTAGGATTAACAAGAGGTGACGATAATGGAATCAAAGTCAAGAGACTTGAATTTGATGCTTGGGAAAATAAATTAAATCATATTCTCTCAGATATTGCCAAAACTTCTATAGATAAATTTAGCGTCAAATCAGTTTTAGTTGCACATAGAATTGGCATAGTTGAACCATCCGAGCCTATAGTCTGTATTCATGTCGGCTCGAAACATAGGGAGGCCGGCTTCGAAGCTTGTTCTTGGTTAATTAATCAACTTAAATTAGAAGCACCATTGTGGAAAAAAGAAGTAAGATCTGATGGTGAAATTTGGAAACAAGGTCTTGGATGATTTTTATCTCAGATTTAACTTCCGTTTATCTGAATAATGAGTACTCTCTCCGAAGATTACATGAGCGTCGATGAATTAAAAGATTCATGGTCTGCTATCGTTGATGTTGGTAGTAAAGATGTAGTTTTCCGTGAGGCGATTGCTACAGGAGTTTTGGAATTGTCATCTTCAGGTATTAATGCAGTTAAAGGACGTTCAAAAAAAGGTGATGTCAGAGAAATTTCAACTATTGCATCAATTCAGGCGGTAAAAGAAACTCCAAGAATCTTACCTCACTGTCACATTATCCCAATTGAAGGTTGCTCTGTAGAATGGAATATTGAAGGTTCTAATCTTAGATGTACGGTTACAGTTCGAACTCATTGGATGACAGGAGTTGAAATGGAAGCATTATGCGGAGTTAATGCAGGATTACTATGCGCATGGGATATGTTGAAATCTATTGAGAAAGATTCAGATGGCCAATATCCAGAATCTAGAATCACCAATGTTCAAGTTATAAAAAAGAGCAAAGGAGACCAACATAATTGAATGCTGATTACTACTCCGAAGTGATATGACAACAGCCGAATTAGAGAAATACTTTCTTCAAGCCACTGAATCGGCTGCAATTGCTGCATCAAAATGGATAGGTAAGGGAGATGGTAAAGCGGCCGATGGTGCTGCGGTAGAAGCTATGAGAGCAGTATTTGATACTGTGCCATTTGATGGACGTGTTGCAATTGGAGAAGGAGAGAGGGACGATGCTCCAATGTTGTGGATTGGTGAACCCTTGGGTTCATTACAGGGAGATGCTAATTCACCTGCAATTGATATTGCAGTAGATCCGCTGGAATGTACTAATCATGTGGCTTACAATTTACCTAATGCTATGGCAGTACTGGCAGCAGCACCAAGAGGGGCTCTATTACATGCACCTGATTGCTACATGAATAAAATCTCAGGTTCTGCAGAGTTAATGGGAGAGATTTCCCTAGATGCCTCAACTTCTTATAATATTGAGGCCACTTCAAATGCTTTAGATAAACCTATTAATTCTCTAAATGTTGTTGTCATGGATCGTCCACGTCATAAAAAATTAATTAAGGAATTGAATGATTTATCTGTCAATGTTGTTTTAATTGGTGATGGTGATATCGCTGCTGCTTTGAATGCTGCAGACCCTAAATCAGAAATTGATTTGTTGATGGGTATTGGAGCTGCACCCGAGGGAGTAATTACTGCCACTGCTTTAAGAGGTATGAATGCACCTTTCCAGGGGCGTTTGGTTTTCAAAAATGAAGGACATAGGTCTAGGGCCGAGGAAATGATTGATGGAGACATTGAAAGATTGTGGGATAGAGATGACTTATGTTCATCTGATGATGCATTGTTTATAGGAACCGGAGTTTGTTCAGGACGTACAAAAGGAGTAACTCTAGAAAATGGAAAATATTATGTTGAATCGGAAGTTATTGATGTGTCAAATGGAATTCATAAATTTGTCCAAGGTTCTCACGATAGTTGATTGTTTCTGGAATGCTTAAGCGATGCCTTCATTTCCTATAGCCTTCACGTTGGCTTGAGGTTAGTATATGGATACTCAACTACTTGAAAAAACAGCACGTGAACTAGTTGCGGCAGGTAAAGGAATTCTTGCTGCGGATGAAAGTAATGGAACTATGTCAAATAGACTTGAGGCAGTAGGAGTTTCTGCTTCACCAGATACAAGAAATGCCTATAGAGCAAATCTTTTTTCAACAAATGGTTACGAAAAATACATCAGTGGAGTTATATTGTTTGATGAAACTATAAGACAGAAAATGCCAGATGGTAGGAATATCCCTGATGCTTTGACTTCTTTAGGCGTATATCCGGGTATTAAGGTAGATACAGGAGCTAAAGATTTAGCAAATCATGCAGGCGAAAAGATCACTGAAGGGCTTGACGGATTAAGAGATAGGTGCGAAGAGTATTTTTCAATGGGTGCAAGGTTTGCTAAATGGCGAGCAGTAATCGAAATCGGAGATGGCAAACCATCAACAGCGTGTATTTCAACAAATGCCCATGCATTAGCTAGGTATGCTTCAATATGTCAAGAGCAAGGATTGGTCCCAATTATTGAGCCAGAAGTAATTATGGCAGGAGATCATGATGCTCAGACTTGTTACGATATAACATCATCGATTTTGTCTGCCACTTTCGAAGAGTGCCGGATTCAAGGAGTTCATATTCCCGGCGCTTTACTTAAGCCAAATATGATAATTGCAGGTACTTCTTGTTCCGAACAAATAACTCGCTCAGAAGTAGCTGAAATGACAGTTGATTGCTTGACAAAAAATGTCCCACATAACCTTCCAGGTATTGTTTTTCTTTCCGGAGGTCAGTCTGATGAAGATGCAACTGCTCACTTAAATTTGATGAATGAAATGGATATTATTCATCCTTGGCAGTTATCATATTCATTCGGTAGAGCATTATTGGCTAATGCTTTGAAAACATGGGCTACTGGAGATAATGAAGGCAGCCAATCAGTATTTTTACACCGTTCAAGGATGAATAGTCTAGCAAGAACCGGAGATTGGAGTTCAGAACTAGAAAATAAATAAATTATTTTATTTATTCTTGCCTTTCTTGAGATCCAGGACGTAATTGCCATACGCATATTTCATAACGTCCGGAAAGTGCACCGCCCCTCTTAGTAGTTGCAATTTTCATAATGTCTTTATCTTTTGATAATACATTTCCTAACTGTTGGGGGGTTGTTCCATGTCTCATAGTTGAGTTGACATGTTCTAATATTTCAGTAGTATTTGCTTCACCCTTAGTGTCAAGGAATTTTTTAATTTTTTGTCTTAATCTAGTTGTTCTCATATTTTAATCTCCATTATTTTTTGGCTGTTTTTCTTTCATGATGTAATACCCATTCGTCGGTAGCCCATTCCGACAAAGGGGATTCTTTCCCAATAACTCCACTTTTCATAATTCTCCCAATTCTAATGATTTTTGGATCTGATTCTAAGATAGCTGCAATATCATAATTATCTTCTAAGTGAATATTTTCGGATAGCCATTTTTTGATTTCAATCGTATTTCGGGGTTTTTCTGAAAGATGTTTTTTGACTAAATCGCGAATTATTTTCGTATCCATGATTCTCATCTCTCATTCTACCGGCTTCGACTGCCGGTTCGATATAGGTAGGGCGACGGGGGGTAATATAACGCTTCTGCAACTTATTGTTCAATTTAGTTACATATAGTTGCACTAATCTTGGTACTTTTTGTGTTATTTTTCAGTGTTAAAATGGAACTAGTTATTTTTCCACTAGAAATGTGTAACAAAATGTAACTAAAATAGATAATTTAATACATAGTTTTGAAGTGGTTGATTACGGAGATGGTCATTGGTGTCAGAAGGTTCCGAATTTGGCCATATGCCCAGTTTCATTTCCACACCTACAAAAATTCGTAGTAGATATCGCCGTAGATTGCTAAATAGATTATCAGAAGGTGGAGAAACAGTTTCTGTTTTAGCTAGAGACATTGGTCTACAGATTCCTCATGCTTCTGCCGAGTTGAGAAAATTAAGAAACGAGGGGCTGGTCTCAAGTGATCTGGTTGCAGGTAGTAGAGGAGCATATCTACATCTAACTGAATTAGGTTGGAATAGAATCAGATCGGATGAGAAATCTAGAGCTCTAGAAGCACTCCCTCTTCCCTCTATGCCTGGTAAATTTTGTATTCTAGATAAAGACGGAAGCAATCTTCTAATGGGAATTTCCTCCATTCCAAAGTCCCCAATGATCCTTATCCCCGATAGACCTCCGGATTACGAAAATAATTCCGATGACTCCATAGGAAATGAAGGGGTTCGTTGGAATTGGGCAGTTTTCAAAGAAAAAGATCCTAGGTGGTTTGATTTACAGAGTATGAAAGTAATCCAGACTCCACCTATCTCGATAGATCCGGGTAAAATTGATACATATTCGGCTCAATCTTCCGTAATCGGAATTATTAGAGCCACTTTGATAAATGAAATGAGTCAATTGGCAATGACTCTAGGTACTTGGTATGATATGCCTACATCAAGACAAAAACCACCACTAAACGAGAACACTTTCCATCGTGGAGATTGGATTTTAGGAGAATGCCATAAATTAAGTCAAGAAATAAGGCCTAAAGTTCCAATAGTCGCTATACTTCCTGACAGTCTTTCTAGAACTATGCTAATTAGGACTACTAGGATAAATTCTTTAGTTATTGCAAATTTAGGAGGTCTCGACTTAATTGGGGACCCTTACCCATTATCTTCTCTAGATATATGGATTCAAAAGGCACATCCTAGACTTCCCGAGACAGAATTAAAAAGAAGAGTACAATCTCTTAAAGATAGAATAATGTCTACTCGAAAAGTTAGAACAGATGATTCTACTTGGAGAAAATTTAGAAGAGACTGGGGGGGCAAATCTTTCACGGTCGAAGAATCTAACATTAGAAATTTAGATACCAGAGGTCTCGGAAATTTTGCTCTCGAGTCGTTAATGAGTTGGGTTATTTCAGAAGATAATCGCCCCCCACTTGTATTAGAAATTGATGAAAATTTTCCTGAATCTAAAATTTCTTCTATACTAATTCATCCCAAATTAAGGATTTTAATTAAAGATAAGATATGCTCTATAACACAATCTTCCAATCTTCTCTATAATGATAGCCTTAGACCACTTCCTTGGTTGAGACTCAAAACCTCTAATGAAGAAATAATCTCTCTTAAATTAATTGATAGTTTACCAACTATTGTAGAAAATAATGAGGATTCATCCTCTTTAGAAATCAATCCTTGGAAATTAATTGGTTTGGATAAGTCTTACAGCCCTAAATTTGAAGAACTAGAATCTGGATATATTTCAATGATAAAATCTGCAATTTCTCAATTCCCAAGCGGTAATGAGGAATGGGCTAATCAGATGGAAGCAAGATATCCTTTAGCAGCCTGGATTGCTTCACCAAAGGCAACTAGATGGCCAAGATGGCAGCGATTAAGAGAAAGATTACCAATTGAATGGCTAATATTATTTGATATCGATCATATACCTCTAGATAGAATTGCAGAACTTGCTGATCAGGCGAATGAAGAAATTCTTGATTATTTTGCTGAAAGATTAGGACAAAAAATAAGAGAAGATAATCAAACAACAATTAGGACACGTCCTGCAATCGATTTCATAGAGGCATCTTCTGGCACATCTTGGGTCGCTGCACAATTTTTGACTAATGCCGCATGGGTTCCTGAAGATCTTCACAATGATTTAATTCAATGGTCGCTAGAAGCCTGGATTTCTTCACCGCCAAAGAAATCCTTGCCTGCTCTTCAAGGTGTATCTTGGTTATTTAGTTCAGGACGTAATCCAAATGCAGACTTCAAAAAGGTTCTTGAAAAAATAATATTCAAAGCACAAAGTCTTCCTAAAAATCACGATTTGAAGATTTGGGCATCATTAGTTAATTATTCTATAGATGGTAGAGAACTTTCGAAAGAAGAATTAAATTTTATAATAGAAAGGTTGCCTTATGATTGGTGGGCTCCTATCTCATCAGATATACTATTGAAAATGCTTAGTACCGATGAATCTAATGAATGGTTATTTTCTCATCCATATCCTTGGCCCGCCTTAGTTTTGAGGCCTATTGGAGAATCATCAAATGCTCCGGGATTAGAAAATCTTTCTCATCCTGGATTCAATTTAGAAATCTATTCTCTACTCGTTCGTCGACTCAGAGGTCGTAGAGGAAGAGATGAATTACCAAAATCAGCAGATTCATTATTGGATTTATTAGATGCCATTGAATCCTCAATAGATAGTACTCCTCCATTAACTGGAAGAACGCATTCACTTTCCGGTTGGTTAGCTCAGCCTATAGAAAAGTGGCCAGATTTTTCTTCTCAAATTATATTTGATGGAGATCCAATTATAGGTGAAAGGTTACTTTCAAGAAAAACTGGTTTCCATGAGAATATCAGTTCAATCAATCTATAATATTAATTTTTTATTACAAATCACCATTTTTTTTGAATCGATGAGTTATTGAATGAATATCTCTTAGAATATCTGCCCAACTGGCAACACCGAGTTGACAAAACCCCCAGCCGGAGGTGATAGGATGAAACTCGGTACCACAGATTTGGGTCTCCGTCTGTCGAAGACCAGAGTGACGATTTGTGAATAATTGAAGAGATTATTCCTCTAAGGATGACCTCTGGCGCAATACAGACGGTATGGATTATGTAAGGTCCCCTGTTGACCGAAAGGGATGATTCTAGGGACTACCCCATAATCCAACATACGTCCTAGGGTGGGGTCAGGAACCAGAGTACGAAAGTACGGTGAAAGGTTCCGTTACACCCTGGGGCACACTTCTTCTCCGCAGTTCTCAAGTCATATGTATATCTCTGAACGATTGATGAGCAGTATCGGACTTGTTGGGGGGACTTTCGAATTTTTCCATATTGGCCACCAGAAATTGATAAATTCTTGTTTATCAAATTGCGATATTCTTGAGATTTGGGTCCTGTCAGATACAATTGCTCAACAAAAAGATCCTAGAATTTCTACATGGAAAGAAAGATGTGAATTGATTAAAGAAAGTCTTTCTGAGAATCAATCTTCTAGAATCACTTTCCATGAATTATTAGACGATTTTGGTATTGCAATTTCCCATGAAAAGGCTACTAAGATTTTCTGTACTAGTGAAACACTTTCAACTTGTCAAATAATTAATGAAAAACGTATTGAGGGTGGATTGATGCCATTGTCAATAATCCTAGTACCGCATGTTTTATCTAAAGACGGAGCCATTATCTCTAGTTCAAGAATTAGGGAAGGTGAGATAGACAGAGATGGTGAGTTTTGGATAAGAGATGCTGATATTAGTTCAAACCTGTACTTGACAAAAGAGGTAGAATCTATGTTAAAAGATCCTTTTGGTAAATTATTTCCAGGTCCCGAAGATGATCATTCAATAGCTATTACCAATGCATTGGATTTTCTTGAAGATTTCCATTCACCTATTATCGGTGTAGGCGATGTGACAGTTAGAGCATTACAAAATGTAGGGGTTCAATCCTCTATCGGTATAATTGATGAGAAAACAAAAAGAGTGAAATGGGATGGTTATAGAGAAATCAATCAGTCTCTGTATGATAATATTATTGAATGTACAAATCCGCCTGGTATTTTAACAAAGTCTTTATTTGAATCCTGTAAAGAAGCAATCAAAAATTGGACAGAAAAGAATCAAACTACACTTATTCTTGTGAATGGCGAAGAAGATTTGACTCCGTTATTTTTACATATCATAGCTCCGATAAAATCAGCGATAATATATGGTCAACCAAGTAAGGGAGTAGTATTAAGAATTACAGGATTAGATTCTAAAACTAGATGTCAAAAGATATTATCACTTTGTGAAAAGAAAAATAATTAATTTTCTACTTTTGAATTTATGTTCAATGCAATACCAAATGCCACCATTGAAATCATAACTGAGTATACGCCTGGGTCTACCCATGTATTGTTTTGAATACTCCAAATGATGTAGAAAGAAATACCAATTACTACAAGCCAACTTGAAATAATCTCTTTCCCATTCTTTCCACTAATTAGATTATTTAGTATATCCATCCCCTTATTGGTTTTTATCCAGTTGGCAACGTCATTATTCCTTATTCCCGTAAAAAATAAAATTAATCCGAAAACAGCAAAAATTGCATCATCAAGAATAAATCCATCATCATAAGGGACAAAAGCATCTCCTCCCATTCCGATGAATCCTATCCAAGCAACCTTGTTTCCTGCTTGCCCTGCTCCACCTCCAAACATATTGATTAGAGATAATAAAATAATCCATGATCCTAGCATTAATGCTGCAGTTGAAATCATATTGCTTGGCTTTGTTAGAGCCTCATTCCAGTCTGTCTGAGCCATGTTTATCACACCGGCGACTTACCCTTTTGGTTTAACGCTTTCATTTATGGACTGAAGTCACAGTCTGCCTTGTAACATGTACTTTCCTTGTGCTGCTTCTTCTATTAGAGGCTCATTTTCACTCAAAGTCTTAATTGAATCAATGCCTTTTGGTATTGCAGAATTTACTTGTTTACTTCTTCCTCCCCTGCCTTTACTTACGTTTCTTGCCATAATCAAACCTAGTGTATCTAATTCATTTAGTAAAGTAGAAATTCTTCTTGGTGTCAGTGCTTCAATATTGATTTTCATGCATGCTTCAGAATAGGTCCTAACTATTTCTCCTGTCGATATATTTCTTAACCCATTTTCCTCATTAATTATTATACAAAACAATACTAATTTTTGGTGTAAAGGCAAAGTTCGTAGGACTGGAGTAACTTGATCATGTTCAAGTTGTGATTGAGCTAGACGAACGTGTTTAGGATCGACTTTATTTTGAGATCTTTGTTCTGCTTTTTGTACAGATATTCTCAATAAATCCAAAGCTCTCCTGGCATCTCCGTGTTCTTGTGCAGCTAGAGCAGAACACAGAGGTATTACTCCTGACTCTAGTGAATTATTTTTCAAACCCATCTTTACTCTCTCTTGAAGAATGTCTTGAATTTCTTGAGCACCGTAAGGATGGAATACAACATCTTCTTGACTTAATCTTGAACTAACTCTAGGGTCGAGTTCTTGAGTGAAATTTAGATCATTACTAATTCCAATAATACAGCATCTAGCATTTCTCAGTAGTGTATTCATATTTGTTAGGCTGTAGAGTAAACCTGAACCTGCCTTAGCAACCAAGTTATCAATCTCATCCAACACTAAAATATGCACGCCGCCCGCTCTATCCATTCTCTCAATTAGTGTTTCAAGTACTCTATCTGTAGGCCATCCAGTAAATGGTATTGGGTAGTCTCCTCTCTGTTTTAATTGACTAGCTAATGTTTGCACAACTCTATATTTTGTATCTACATTCCTACAATTTATTTCATACGTTTGAACAGGATGTCCCATTTCTTTTCCTTTCTCAAGTAATTGACTAAGTACGAATCTTGTAACCACAGTTTTTCCTGAACCTGGAACTCCATAAAGTAACATATTTGATGGTATATGGCCATTTAATGCATCAACTAGATTTCTTACTAGAGCATCTACTTCTTGTTCTCTATGTGGTAAATTACTTGGCTCGAATGCATGTTCAAACGCTTTCCGGTCTATAAATAATGAATCTTGTCCGAGTATTTTTTCAAAAATATTCCCGTCCATTTTTTCTCACCATTGTTCTACGCATACTCCAATGCACTATCGACACACTTTGAGATGGTCGCTCGACAATGGGGATTCTTGACGAGACGCTTAGAGGTAATAAGTGATTCCAAACTAAGTTGATGTGAAGGTCCGATTTAGTTGCCAATGTCATTATTAAATGAATTAACTTTTGTTTTTAAATTTCTTTAGAAATTAACATTTAATTCAGCCATTTTTAATTATTTTAATTTCACCATTTTGATTAACTTCAACCGCATCTCCGTCTTCTAACTGATAAATTTCTTTTGGCAAATTAGGCGTTTGAAATCCTTTTGAGATTTTTTTCGAGCTAGCATAATTATGTGTTACTAGAACTAGGCTTTCAGGAAACTTTTTTGAGAATTCTACTACGTCGCTAGGTGTATAATGATAAGGAAAATCTCCTATATCTGGCATCCCCATTTCAAGTATTACAATATCGGCATTTTTTGCTCTATTCTCAATCTCTATGCAAGGGCCAGAATCTCCACAGTGTAATATTTTAATTCCAGATTTATGAGTTAATTCATATCCGTGTGGGTCAGTCTCAGGAGTATGGCAAACAGGAAATCTTTCAAATTTCCAATTAGTTCCCGGCAGTTCAAAATTTTCCTCTTCATACCAGTCAGCCATATCTCCAATTTCTTCTAAACTACCAGGGAATCCTACATTACATAAGTTTGAGAGTTTCTCTTTACCTCCCGGTCTGAGATATATTTTCAGATCATGTTCTAGCATAGGGTCTGAAATATATTTTCTTTCAAGCATGAAGAATGGAAATCCGAATGTATGATCTGCATGCCAGTGAGTGAATAATAAATGTTCTATGTCTGACGTTTTCATACCTTTTCTTCGAAGTTGTGTAATTAAAGTTGGAGGGGTATCAATCAAAATTTTCTCATCAATAAGAGTCAATGCATGGAGTCTCCCAAATGGGGTGAAAGCGTTTCCAGTACCCAAGAAGTCGATGCGAATCACGACTCTCGACTATACACCTAAGACTTGATTTAATCGCTC
Source organism: Euryarchaeota archaeon UBA439 (assembly GCA_002497245.1). Taxonomy (GTDB): domain Archaea; phylum Thermoplasmatota; class Poseidoniia; order Poseidoniales; family Thalassarchaeaceae; genus MGIIb-O2. The sequence continues at coordinate 52,712 of DANB01000011.1, read as the reverse complement.
CGAAGATGATACAACTTCACTCTTCTTTAGACATCTATTCATAAACATGTTTCAACTCGGATAGTTCAACTGTCTTGAGGTGTTATGATGTCTGGCGCTCGTTCAATTTTAATTTTATATGGCTCGCAATCTGGTAATTCAGAAGAAGTCGCAATCCAAACTGGAAATGCAGCTCTGAAACATGACTTAAAGCCGACAGTAAGGGCAATGGACGAAATATCAATATCCGATATTCCTAAGCAGACAAGAGTGTTAGTTTGTTGCAGTACTTGGGGGGATGGAGAACAGCCAGATAATGCTGAGGATCTTTGGGAGGCTGCAAATAATGAAGATATCGAATCACTAAATGGTTTACATTATTCAGTATTGGCTTTAGGTGATTCTTCATACGACTTATTTTGTGAATCCGGAAAAGAATGGGATAAATGGTTTGAGTCTAAAGGCGCTACAAGAATACACGATAGAGTTGATTGTGACGTTGATTTTGAAGAGCCCGCACAGAGTTGGTCAGATTCTGTACTAGTGAAGATGGCAAAAATTGAAGACAGAGACATTCCGATTGAAACCGATGCTATTGACGAAAGTACTGTAGTTGATGATGAAATTGAAGAAGTAGTAGCAACTCCTGAAGTCAAAGAGAAACCAGTGAAGTCGGAATGGAGTGCAAAGAATCCTTACACCTCTTACTTAACAGAAAATTACATTCTAAATGGTGAAGGTTCAGGAAAAGAAACTCGACACATTGTTTTCGATTTAGGAAAATCAGGATTAGAATACAAAGCGGGAGACGCTCTTGGAGTTGTGCCAATTTGCCCACCAGAAATTGTTTCAGAACTTCTTTCAATTGGTGGTTTTACTGGTGATGAAGAAGTCGAGACAAATCTTGGAGTGTGTAGTTTACGTGAAGCACTTTCAACTAGGTATGAAGTTCACAGAGTTTCTAAAAAATGGATTGAAAATTTAGGCTCTAAGGTAGTTAGTGACGATGGTTCAATTGAGATTAGAATTGTTAGTAGAGATAGAGTTTCAACATCTGATGGGAGTTCAGTAATTAGTTGGAAAGGTTCGGGAGAGGAGGGAGATACACCTTCTGGATATTCTCAAATCATGTCACCTAATGATTCAACGGAAGTACTTTGGAAAAAATTAACTTCTGATTCGAAAGAAATGGAAGACTATATCTGGACAAGAGATTATATCGACACTCTTAGAGATTTCAGCAATTTATCATTCTCTCCTCAGGAATTTATAGATGGAATGGATCGTTTGAAGCCAAGATTATATTCTATTGCCAGTAGTCCTGAACACGAGCCAGGGACTGTACATCTGACTGTCGGAATAGTAAGATATAGTCATCACGATAGAGATAGAGCAGGATTAACAACTGGATATCTCTCTGATAGATGCCTTCCTCGTGTTACTCCTATTGGAGTTTTCATGTCTCCAACAAGATCTTTCATACTCCCAGAAAATGGTGATGTAGATTGTATAATGGTTGGCCCTGGTACGGGAATTGCTCCGTTTAGAGCATTTTTACAACAGAGAGATTTGAATGGTGACAAAGGAAGGAATTGGTTATTTTTCGGCGATTGGACTGAATCAGGAGAATATTATTACAAAGAAGAAATGGATGATTGGAAAGAAAGAGGAATACTCACCAAGCATGATCTCGCTTGGTCTCGTGACAGTTCTGAGAAAGTATATGTTCAACATCTAATGAAAAAGAATGGCTCAGAAATCTGGAATTGGATTAACGGAGGCGGATATTTCTATGTTTGCGGAGATAAATCACGTATGGCTAAAGATGTTCATCAAACATTGATTGATATTTGTTCTGAGCATGGCGGTATGAATCCCGAAGACGCCAAATCATTTGTTGAAGATGTAATGATGAAGAAAGAAAAAAGATATCTAAGAGATGTATATTAATTAGCCAAATCAATCTTTTTATTCCGATGCAATCATAGTGTATCTTTGCTTGCCACAGAATGATGTTTAGGAGAGTCCTCATTGCGAATCGCGGTGAAATAGCTCTGAGAATTATTCGTTCACTACACTCTCTCGGCATAGAAGCGGTAATGATTTATGGCCGAGAAGATCGTATTTCTACACCTGTAAGATTAGCTGATGACTCAGTATATATCCCTAGAGATGACCCTTTAGCATCATACCTAGATATCGAAGCAATAGTTTCTGCTGCTAAGGATGTTGGTGCAGACGCCGTTCATCCGGGTTATGGCTTTCTAGCAGAAAATCCTACTTTTGCGAGAAGGTTATCTGAAGAGGGTATTATTTTTATCGGCCCAAGTTCAGATGTTCTAAAGCTATTAGGTGACAAGATTACAGCTAGAGAAGCTATGGTTAAGGCCGGTTTACCTGTAGCCAAAGGTTCACCCGGCCCTATTTCTAATCCGGAAGAAGCATCTTTAATCGCCACTGATATTGGTTTTCCTGTAATTATCAAGGCTGCCGCAGGAGGTGGAGGAATTGGAATGCAAGTAGTCGAATCAGAAGACGAATTTGAGTCTGCTATGAAATTATGTCAGGGTCGTGCTTTATCTGCTTTCGGAGACGATCGGGTATTCTTAGAGAAATTTATTGAAGGAGCCCAACATATTGAATTTCAAGTACTAGGAGATGGTAAAGATGCAATTCATTTTGGAGAAAGATTTTGTTCAATACAAAGAAGACACCAGAAGATACTCGAAGAAGGGCCATGGTTATCAGATGAAATCAGGAAAGAAATTGGAGATAAGGTAGTGGCAGGAGCCAAAGCCGTAGGTTATTGCGGCCTAGCAACATTTGAATTCCTCAGAGACTCTAGAGGAGATTTTTATTTCTTAGAAGTAAATCCTAGAGTTCAAGTTGAGCACACAGTAACTGAAATGATTACTGGAAATGATCTGGTTTCAATGGGAATCAGAGTTGCATCGGGAGAGCCAATAAAATTGATTCAAGATGATATTCAAATCAGAGGTCACGCGATTCAAGTGCGTTTGAATGCAGAGAATCCAATTACTTTATCCCCTTCACCAGGTAAATTATGGGAATGTCATTGGCCAGGCGGTCCTGGTGTAAGAATTGACACTCATGCACATACTGGATATGATATGCCTGCTTCATTCGATAGTTTACTTGCTAAGTTGATTGTTTGGGCACCAACAAGAGATGAATCAATTTCCAAATTAACCGCTGCTTTAAATGAAATCAAATTGTTAGGTGTCGATACTTTGATACCTTTACATCTTGCTATTTTATCTGAAAATGACTTCCGTAAAAGAGATATTACCATACATTATCTCGAAGAACACCCAAACCTACTATCGGGAGGTTAGATTTTGGATATAGTAATTGTTGGCAGTATAGGTTATGATGATATTTCTACTCCTGAAGCAGAAGGTTCTGATCTTCTAGGTGGTGCAGCTACATATGCTGGGCTATCTGCTGCATTCCATAGATCTGATGATATTTCTAATAATCCAAATATAGGAATAGTTAGTGCAGTAGGTAATGATTTTTCTCCCTCTGATCAATTAAGATTAGAATCAGCAGGTCTTAATTTGGCAGGTGTTGAAATGAGAAACGGTGATACCTTTCGTTGGTCTGGTAGGTATCAAGGATCAATGGAAGATGCTGAAACTATTTCCACCGATGTTAATGTGTTAGAAAATTTTAATCCAGAAGTTCCGATCTCTTGGACTACACCTGAGATACTATTCTGTGCAAACACTCATCCTGCAACACAAGTATCTGTTCTTGATCAATGCCCTAGTGCAATTATAACTGCTTTAGATAGTTTCATGTTGTGGATTAATTCTGAAAAGGTCAAATTATCTGAGGCACTTCGTAAGGTCGATATTGCTATACTAAATGAAGAAGAAGTTTGTGCTATTGCAGGAGATAAGAATCTCCCTCGAGCTATAACTTCAATCCAGTCTGGAGCCGCTTTGTTTGGCGGAGAAAATGCAGGTCCAGGCCCTAGATGTGTAATTGTGAAAAGAGGAAGTGGAGGGGTGATTGGCAAGTTTCCATTTGGTTTAGTTTCTCTTCCTGCATACCCAATTAGCAATGTAGTAGATCCAACAGGATGTGGCGATTCATTTGCCGGGGCTTTCTTAGCAAATATTTCTGGTAGAGAAGGTGCATTGAATGATATTGAAGTAATTCGTAATGCTCTAGTTCATGCTACAGTAACAGCTTCCTTTACCTTAGGAGGATTGGGTTGCTCAAGTATTTCAAAGTTGGAACGTGGACAATATCATGCTCGAGTAGATAGATATAGAAGAATAGTCGGATTAACTTAATTCAATCTTTTAATTCCTTTCAGATGCCCTTTATCATTACTATTAGATGTTCTACGCATTTGATTAAATCTCAGCAATGGCTGTTCACTATTCAATTCTGTTGGGCTATGTTCCTCACCTCTGGAAACCCTATTCACCACCTTCTCTAATGCATCTTTCGCTGAAGAAGGTTCGGTAGTATTTATTTTCCTAAGTCTATTATTTATGTCTGCTTGATGTTCTTGATCACTTCTAATTCTTAGATGTTGTTTTGACTGAAATCTTGCCCCCTCACTTGCTTCAATACCGTCAGGATCACCATATTCTGATGAATAATCTAATTCTCTCCTCTCATAATTACGATGTCTTGGAACTAGTAATCTTTCAATCAGACTCAATGTGCTTTTCTTCTTTACAGGCTGCTTTCTTAGAGTAAGTCTTCCACCCCCATATGAATTTGCAATTCTAGATAATCCGGGGTATTCTCCTAAATCGGTCGGTGCAGGCAGAGATGCAATAATTTCTGCTTTTCTATGTAATGACTGTTGTGCTTTTGCTCTTTTTACTAAACCTGGTCTACATTCATTTCTGACTGCTTCATCAGTAGGTTCTGGCAACGATCTTGAATAATTATTCATAGGGCTGCGATTCAGTCCATTTGCAACTCTAATCATTTCAGCACTTGACATACTTCTTTTTACATTCTCTTCTTCTGTAGAATATTCTGAACCAAAAATTGAATTTATATGTTCATTATCTTGATAATTATTTGAAATATATTGTTCAGGTGCGATAGTTTTCTCAGGAGATAAATAGTTTACAGGTTCATTAGATGATGATTTGGCAGGTTCAGAATCGAAAAGACCTCCTGCTCCAAATCCAAATCCGAAAATATCTGTTTCCATTGTTTCCGTGGCATCTTCTAGCGATGACTGTAAAAGACTACTGGGTTTCTTTTCATTATACCATTCGGGTTCATTTCTACCCCAAGTCTGCTCATAAGCAGAGGGCTTTTGAATAACTTCATTATAGCCCATATCTGGAATTATAGGTTTACTAAATTGGTCTTCAATTACAGAATCTTGATTATCAAATAACTGAATATTACTCTCTTCGAAATTATTTTCGAATCTCGATTCAGATATACTGGCAAAACTTCCTCCTAATTGTGAATCCACATTTACATCAGGAACTAAATCGTTAATAGAAGGTGCATTCAAAAGGGCTTTAGGAACTACATTCGCTTTATTTTCATGTCTAAACTCTCTTTCCAAAATATTTTTTGCATCTCTAACTGACTGTCCATTACTAACTTTTTCAATCATCATATGAACTTTCAATAAAACTTCTTGATCATTTAATCTTGATTGGATGATATGTCTATCGCCAATATTAGTTTCAATTACTAATGCTGGCGTTTTGAAAATAAAGTGGGATAAAACCGAAAGTCCTCCTAATAGGGAAACTGCATAACCCAATGGTGGAATTAGTATTGTGGCGCCTAGATAGCATGCCGCAGAACCCCAAATTATTATTCCTCCGGGAATTGTTGGAATATCGATACTTCTTGTTCTTGAAATAGATGCTAAATCTAATTTAATCCCTTTTCTTACATCATTGGAAAGTACTAGCTGACGCTGGGTTATTTCTATCCTGAACTTGCCCCTTACCCCAACCAAAGAGAGGTTGCCGAACGTTGCCGACTCTCCCTCATCCGGTCGGGCATTACGCCCGAACGTGTGCATCCAGCCCGCGAGTTACTCATTAACGATATAATAACTCGGTTCGTTGAGCATAAATTCATGTTACTTATTGAGGGTTTTTTCATATGCCGTTTTATTACAAAACTGTAGTCCCAATTATCCTCATAGGACTCGCATCTAATTGAGTAATAATTATTGGAGGACTGTATTCTTTCCTTGTCCAAAGTGGTACTTCCCAATCAACAGTCAAATTTTGGCCATCAATATTTTTTATTCTACCCACAATAAATTGCATATCTACTGCGGCATGTATGACGTCACCGATTTGTAAAATTCTTTTCTGAAATGGTGCTTTAGTAATACTAAATATTGATGATGTATTTTTATTCAATGCATTCGAATCAGTATGTACGACCATACAACCTCTATGCAGAGCCTCCTCTCTCAAGTTCCTTATTGCTAAGCCGACTCTATCTCCAGAAACAGCAGTTTCTACATCATCATCCATAACTTGTAAACTCCGTACGATCCCGTTTTCATCTGCGGGCAATACTTGGATTGTATCATGTTTTGAAACAGAGCCAGATTGTACATAACCTATTGCTACTAAACCCACTCCTTTCACATTAAAAAATTGGTCAACAGGTAGAATTAGTGAGGAATCTTCTGTTTCAAGATTATCCATTAAAGAAAATAATTTTTCACGAATACTGTGTTCATCGGGTAACTTCTCTAACAATTCCCAATTCTTTAGTCCGGATTGTTCTAGAATAATTCTTACTTGATCCGGATCGACCCAATCTCCAACTTGAGAATTAATAATTACCAATCCTTTCTCTATTTTAGCACATCCAAATGATACACATATTTCTCCTAATGCAGAATCAACCTTTGATATCTCGATTATTCCTACTTTAGCCACATTTAATACTGAAAGCAATGGCCTTATTTTTTCTGGATGTTTCAGAGGTCTAAGTAATGAAATAATTCCTATTTCTCCATTTCTTTCTTCTTTATGTACATAAGATTCAATATCTCTAACATCTCCTTTTTTAGCAATTTTTTTTGCTAATGATTCTGAACCAACAAAGGCAACATTGAGTACAGGCATAATTATCCGAAGAGTCTTCCCTTGTTGAAAGGAACGGTGAATTGAATTAGTAAATTGATTAACTCATTGCATCTCTAGCTTTTTGTGCAGATTTCCACAATTCTTTTTCTTCATCAGTTTTTGGTTCAAATTGAGGTATATTAATTGCTTTCATATCCCTATCGATTGCAACCATAAAGAAGAATCCCGAACATATCTCCTCACCTATCCATTCTGATCTTGACAATCTACATGAGATTACGTGTATCCCTGCGGTTCGAGGAGACGTCCAAACAACTCTTGCAGTAGTTCTAATTACATCTCCTTGATATGCCGGTCTTCTAAATTTTAATGCATCAACAGAGATAGTAACAAAGTTCCTATGAGCAAATTTAGATGCCGCCATACCTGCGGCTGTATCCATAATTGACATTAATCTTCCACCGAACAATGTGTCTAGTGCATTTGTGTCTCCAGGAAACACCTCATTTAGTTGAATTACCGGGTCTGTCGAATAGGCCTCGTTCATGTCTATCGTCCCTCTCAAATCCTCATCAAACTTGAACCCATCATATTATTTTATCAATTTAGGGACATTTTCTGACCGTTGTATTCAATCCTAGGTACCGTTTCGGATAGGCATGGATATGCCAGACTTAGTATGGGATGAGTTTCATTTTAATGACCCAGATGGAGGAAAAATCATTTTCTGGCCCCATATTCCTTGTATCCGTATGCCAGTCAAGTTACGTTCTCATTCTAATTTTCATGGTGTGGCTTTTATGACATCATCAATCGATCTTAATTCTTGGATAATGGAAGACAAACAAGAGAAAGAAAGTCCAGGAGTCCATAGAGACTCAGCCATTGCTTCAGGTACTGTTTTAGGACGTTTGATGACTGACTTGAATGAACTGGATTTAGATGGTCCAGTAATCCCTGACCCTGAACAATTACGTTTACTTTTACATGCCAGAAATTCAAGAGGAGGTCTTCCAATTTATGCAATTGAACCTGACCTTGAAGATGAGAAATGGGTTGATTGGCAAATAAAAAGTGCCGACCAACAGGTTACTTACTCTAATCTAATTTTGACATTGACAACTGGTAGGAGATGGAAAAAAACAAGAAAGAATGCAATTAAATCTGTAAAAAGTTCTAAGTTAGTGAATGCAGATATGGGGGCCGCCTCTGCATCTTGTTTGACTTGGTGGATAGAAGAACAACGAGGAATTTCTGAAGAATTACAAAATCTCAGGGATGAAAGGTTTGTTTCAAGGATTAGGGGAGCATTAGCAAATCTCAGGAATAATACGAGTAATTCAGTTTCAGAAGAATTAACTTTGATGGTCCCTATTCATCAGGCATGGTTACCTTCAATAAGAAAAGCGATTACTTCATGTATGAATGTTGAGGAGATAACTCCGGAGGAATGATTATGGATGAAACCAAAATTAATCTTGATGTTGAAACACAGACCTTTCGTTTCACTCCTTCTGAGCCAATAAATCATGAAGAAGCGGTTAGCTTGGGTGGAGGTGTTAAGTCAGGAGAATTTGTTGTAATTATTCATGAGAACCCACATGCAACTCTTGTAATTGAACCAGAAGGTTCTGTATTGGTTCATGGTATCTCAAGAACTGAAGTAGCACGTTTGGCTGTACAAGAATTATTGCTAACGCTTGGTATGTCTGATGAATGGCTTTTAGTAGAGTCCGGTGAAATGATAATTCGATTTTCCATAGGTAGAGCCGTATTAATGGATCTAGCTGCTGATCGTTTTTCTGAGATAAATCTAGATTCTAGGATAGGTGCCTTAAGAATAGAAGCAGACAGACATAAATGTAGTATTTTATTATTTAACAATGGCCATGGTATTGTCTTGAAACAGACTTCTAAAAGAATTGCTGAGATGGCAATTAGGCATTGGTCGTCTTTGTTAGATGATGAGGGCGCATTGGCGTGAGAGTATGTTTAATCACGGCCGATGGGAAGGGCCAATATTAGACCAACATATGCATTTAGATCGTAATAATAGGTTTCTAGATGCAGTTTCTGAATTCATAAATTCCGGAGGAACTGCTATTAATTTAGTCCATAAACCAAATTTCTTAGATTTACCTTTGTCAATTTCTGATTATAAATCTGCATACGATGATACTATTGAGATGGCAAGAGAGATTAGAGAAAAGTTTGGAATTAAAGTTTCAGTAATTCTCGGCCCCCACCCTATATCTTGGGAAAAACAAATTCATAAAATCGGTTTACAGGAATCTACATCTTTACATCTTCAAGCAGTAAAACTCGCAATACAATATATTTCATTGGGCGATGCGGTTTGTCTTGGAGAAGTGGGTCGTCCACATTATCCTGTAGATTCAGAAATCTGGGATGCAGCCAATGATTTATTATTAGAAATTATGAAATTAGCAGCGGAAGAAGAAATTAGCATACAACTTCATGTGGAAGATAATGGTGAGAAAACATATTCAGATTTAGCAAAATTATGTGATAAGGCGGGTTTACCTAGGCATCTGGCAATAAGACATTACGCTCCAGCTAATATTCGTACAGATTTCACTCATGGTTTGAGTGTAACTGTAAGTGTTGGTAAAGATAGCATTTCAAAAATCGTAGAAAGTTTACCATATTGTAACTCTTATTGGGGTATGGAAACTGATTTCCTAGATGATAAAAATCGCCCAGGTGCTGTGCTCGGACCAAAAACAATACCCAAAAGAACTCATCAGTTGACGGAAAAATTAACTGAATCAGGTTATTCATTAGAACAGATTAATGAGATTATTGAAAATATTCATTTTAATTGGCCACAAATCCTCTATTCTTGAAAAGGAGATTTTAATTTAGGCGTAAAAGTCATTATTCCGCCTAGTAAAAATAAAACTATACACAGAGCAAAGAAATAAAATTCTCCAATTGGAACTGGTTTATCCGTTATTTCTTGAATGCCAATTCTTAGTAAAGGGCCATTGATGGGTAGAAATAGTATCATCAACAGAATTCCAACTCTCTGACGCACAAGCATAAACCTCGGATATGGTGATAACATTTGAACGGATGTAACCGAACTAGTTTAGAAAGGGCATAACCTCCGATAGATTACGCGCCTGTAGTGAAGGGGTTATCACCTGAGGTTTCCAACCTCATGTCCCGGGTTCAAATCCCGGCGGGCGCACCATAACAAAGCACTCAAGTGAAGCATTCAAACACTACTTATCCTCCGGAAGAACATGTCGAAGGCCAGTTCTCCAGACTTAGCCGAGGGCATCATAGTATCGTCGATAAGTAAAGATGCGTCTGACCTTGGTGAAGATAAGCAAATAGTTGGTAGACAGATATGGAGAATTTTACCTTATGTGACCAGATATTGGGAAAGAGCGATAGGTGGTCTACTAGCGAATATTGGTGCCAGGATATTTGACCTTGTTCCCTTGATTGCTATAGGAATGGCTGCTGATTATTATAACCCTGAGAAATCTCAATTTACCGACTCAAGAGTTGAGAGTTTTGTTACACTTGATATAATACCAAATTTAGGGCCAATTGATTCGACAGAGCTTGGCTTTGGCTTACTTATTTTCTTATCATTCATTTGTCTTGCAATAACTCAAGGATTGAGCAATCAACTTTGGCAGTCAATAGCCTACAAGGCTCAACATGATATCCGAATGGATGCTACAAAATCTTTGATGAATATGGAGGCATCATACTTTGAAACTAGGCAGACAGGTAACTTGATGTCTGTTTTATCCGCGGATGTCGCACAATTAGAAGATATAATTTCAGATTCTACTACTAGTATAATTAGGATAGTAACAACTCTTAGTGCGGCCTTTTGCATTCTTTTCTGGATGTCTCCTACACTTTGTATGATTCTCTTCGGGCCATTATTCATGATTGTCCCTATGGTTATCTGGTTTTCCACTAGAGTACAAAGAAAGTACCGGCAACAAAGAGAAAGTACTGGCGGAATAGTAGCAATATTAGAAAATGTATTATCTGGCATAACAGTTGTTCAAGCATATAATGCCAGCGATTTCGAAAGAATTAGGATTGACGGGCAGAGTGGCAATTATAGGGATCAAGCTATACAAGCAGCTTTTATCAGAAATCGCTTCATTCCTGGATTCCATATAGTAGCTGGAATCTCATTCGGTCTCTTAGTTTCAGCCGGAGGTTGGTTAATGAATTCTGGACAAATAAGTGTCGGTCAGTTTGTTACATTCTTACTGATATCTACTAGAATGACTATGCCATTATGGATTCTAGGGATGTTACTGAATCAACTACAGAAAGGAGAGGCTGCTTCACGTCGAGTTTTTGCAGTCATAGATCTTGAACCTTCAATTTTTGATAAGGAGGACGCATTACCTCTTGAAGAACCAATTACCAGTCTATCATTCAAAGATGTATCTTTTTCCTATCCATCTTCCAAGTCTAATGTCCTCAACAATATTAATCTGGAGATTTCTTCCGGAGAATTTCTAGGAGTTATGGGTCATACCGGAGCTGGTAAGAGTACAATATTGAAGTTAATAGAGAAATTCTATCAACCACAACATGGACAAGTTCTCATTAATGGCATAGATATCAATAATTTTACTATAAAATCAGTCAGATCTAAGATCGGTTTTGTATCTCAGGAACCATTTCTTTTTTACGGGACCATTAAAGAAAATGTTTCCTATGCGAGAGAATCTACTGATGAAGAGATATTCAGTGCATTAGATATGGCTGGAGCATCAGAATTTATTTTTCAATTACCAAATGGATTAGAATCAATGGTTGGCGATAGAGGAGTAATGTTATCGGGAGGTCAGAGGGCAAGAATTAGTCTGGCAAGGGCCCTATTGAATGACCCTGATCTTCTAATTTTAGATGAAGCAAGTGCTGCATTAGATGCTGAAACAGAAAAGAGAATACAACAATCACTTTTTGACGGTTCCAACGGTAAGAAGAATAGAATTACCATAGCAGTAGCCCATAGACTCGCTACCATTAGAAATGCCGATGAAATAATCTCAATGGTTGATGGCTCAATTGTAGAAAGAGGCGTTCATGGTGAATTACTGGAAAACGAAAGTGTATATGCTTCTCAGTGGTCAATACAAACTGGAGAAATTGAATCCTAGGTGGGGTGAGATTGGAAATTCAATGGATAGCTGTGGAACCAGGTAAAGTATTCATTGGTTCCGATAATCGCTCAGTTCTTTTTGGAGGAATCGGGCCTAGGCACGAAGTTAAAATTGATTATAATTTTGAAATATCTTTTTTACCGGTAAATTATGAAATTGCAAATGTCGCTTTACAAGATGAAGGTTGTTATGTTGCCTCAGAATCAGAATGGGCTCTCGCAATGGGAAAGAAACTGATTTCTGGAGAAAATGAAGTTGAAGAATTATCTGATAGAATTCGTGGTTCTTATTGGTCGAAATATTGTGATGGAAGGCCATTTATAGAAGATAATTGGCTAATGAAAGTTTCACGTACTTGGAGTTCCGGAAAACCTTCAATTAGTTCAATTCGTAAAGGTGAGAAATGTGAATATTTACGTTTGGTCAAAAGACAACAGATAAATCATGATGATTCTTCTGCTCCAAAGTTACCTTCTTCATCCGATAAATCTAAGTTATTATTTGAGGAGTTGCTAATTTCATTAGTAATTGGAATCATCCCATCATTTATTTGGGCATATTTTAATGCAAGTCCAGGATATATTTCAGAGGGATGGCTAAATTTAGTATTCGGTGGATTATTTATCGGAGTATTTACTGTTGTATTTTGGAGGCCAAGGACTAACTCCTGGAGAGTTGGAAATAATTGTGGTAAGATGAAAATAATTTAACGAGACCTATCATCTATTTGAAGGCCCGATTTTCCTCTTAAAATTCTAATCCAACCGGTTAATACTCCTATTCCATAGTTCCAATGTAATGTATAAGTTGCTATTGAGGACAAAAAGATAGTTTTCTTTGTTTTACTGGGGGAGTTTCCCTTCCAAGAGCCATACCAAGCTAATAGATTGTACAATAGAATAAGTGTTGGTAGTGTATGAACACCTAACCTCGGTAGCCCCATAGGTACTGTCGACAATCGGATATCCCAAAAATCAGGCCACGCTATTCCTCCATTTACTAGACCCCAGAAAAAGAATCCAAATGCTGCTATAACTATTGGAGGAAAAAATGCAACTGCTGTATGCGTAGGTGCTCTTAGTTCAGGGTATTGGTGACTAGCCAAAGTTCTCACCAGCCCATAATTCCTAATTTGTTTCTTAACTCTTGATAGGTCTCTTCTTCGGTGCCACATTATGGCAGTTCTATCAGTCCACAATTTCTTCCCAGTTAGCCTTATTCTGTGATCAAGCATTACATCTTCTGCTCCAATGGCACCTTCGTCAAAACCCCCCACTTCTTCTAGAACTGAGCGTCTGTATGCGCAATTAACTCCAGGAAGTTGGTTGACTTCATCTAGATCCTTTTTACCTACTTTGCCGTAATTAGTTCCGGCAGTAAATATTGTACTGCAGAATGCAACATCAATTACTTGTTGCCACATTGTGGACTCACCAACTGGAGCAAAATTAGGCCCTCCTACCCCACTAACTTCTTTGTTTTCAAACCATGAAACTAATTTCTTAACCCAATCTTTTGGGACAATGACATCATCATCAGTGAATAGTATCAGTTCGGAATTTGTAGATTTGATTGCTATATTACATGCATCTGCTCTAGTTCTCGAACCTTCGTCATCAATGAATCGAATATTGTTCTTTAGACAGACTTCTTTTCCTGGATCATTTGTTGGGCCAACAACTACTGTTTCGATTTGTCCTCCATATGTCTGTTTTTTCAGACCTTTTAGCACAATATCTAATTCCTCATGATTCCTAACGCTAGGAATAATGACCGTAACTGAAGGTTCACTCACGGCTTACCGTAAGAGCCTACACTTTCAATAACATCGATGATTAATCATGGATCATTTGTGACTCTAGGGGCTAGGAAATACACCCAACTAGCTCCTCCATCATTACTATTCCATGTTAGTCTAAGTGGATATTTATCTTGGAATTCTAATGTGACAGAATCAGTTAATCCACTTGCTAACTTCCTTGTTAGAGGGTCTAAGAATTGCAGAGAATATGTCGATTGGGTTGGATTTGGAGAAACTAATTCACTTAATTCTCCTGCATCAAATCTTACATTAACTGACTCACCAGCTTCAACAGTTACTGAAACGCTCATCTGATTAGAGTCTAGACTTAGATCTACTAATTCTCCTACGAATTTTGCTGCTCTTAGTGCATTAGAGAGTTTAGCTGCGTCTATAGTTGCCCTACTATCGAATGATAACTGTGGCATTTTTGGCTCATTCATTGTTGCTGTGTCTAAGCCTCTTAGGATTCTATGTACTGCTCCAACTCTGACATTGATTGCTCCAATTGCTTTATCATAATCTAACTCAACTAAATCCGAAGGACCAGCTAGACTTAATAAATCTCTTAATTTAGCCAGTTCTAATCCAATTTCTACGGGTTCAACTTCATATGTCTCAAAGCATGCATCACCTATAGTTGCAGATAGCAAAGCAACATGCGAACCATCAACTACATTTATCTGAAGTCCATTCTCTTTCCATACTAATTTTGCTTCTTCTGTTAACACAGAAAGTAGATCCACTATTTCTTTCATTAATTGCGTATTTGCTGTGACTCTCAACATCATGCCACCCCTTTCTTATCCTACCCTTGACTGCGGGTTATTCATGCTTATGTTTCAACGATTAGGTATTATCTCACAAAAAGTCAAGAAAATTTGAATATTATTGATATTCTCTAAACTTATGTCCGCAACTCTCACAAGTACAGATTTTTGTCTCTGGCTCATCAGAAGATCTGGTCTGCATTAATACAACAAATATCCTATCTGCATCACATTTTGGACAAAGATAATCGCCAACCCAAAGAGTTCCCTGAGCGACTGTTTCAGGTACAACCTCATTCAGATGTTTCAGAGAGGAGGTTTCACTGGAAGTTGCTGCTTTAGATAGATCAATAGTTTCTCCAGTCATTGGGTCGGTAAATTCTGCTCCTTTACCATCTTTTCCTGCTAGAGGTCCTTCATATCCACAAGTATAATTTGTACATCTAATATTTCCATTACCTTCCATAAAACCTAATGTACCGCATTCAGGACAAAACATGACTCACACCAACAGTTGATTGTGTAACCAACCGAATAGTGGTAAATCATCATCTTATTGAACGTTACTAATATTCTGACTCTAAAATAATAATATTAAGAGAATAAAGAAAATCCGATTTTATATCCTGACCATGCTAAACCCAAACTACCAACAATAGTTATAATTACGTAGATAAAAGTTGTAGATATTTCATCTTCTGTTAGAGTTACTGTATCCATCGCAAATGCAGACATTGTTGTAAATGCACCTAATAGCCCAGTTCCAAATAATAACACATAATCTTGATTTATAATAGCATCAGCAGCAATTGCTCCAAACATTATTCCCAGTAGCATCGAACCTAGTAAGTTTACAGTAATTGTTCCATATGGCATTTGATTAGATGGTATTATCTCCGTTATCAAATATCTCAAGATTGATCCTATTGCACCACCTAGACCAACTAATAGAACTAGCCTTCCATCCATGACTTGGCTAATAGATGTCAGTTTTCATGCCTTCGCTGCTAATCGTGAGATTGAAGCATGAAGTCGCCGCCGAGAGGTTTGTGCGCGTCATCTACGATTGGAGGTTGGCCCGGGTTGTCGATGCTGACAATCAAATAATTGATGAGTTATATTGGAACCGTATTTCTACAAAAAATCTTGTAGATAGGCTTTCAGATTTACAGTCTGGGAGACTTACTCCTGAGGCGTTTACATTGAAGGAACGGTTTCCTGAGTCAACAATAGATTCTCTAGGCGCTCTATCCGATTCTGAATGGCCAGAATTATCAGATGAAGAAATACAGAAATTTATCGAAGCCTCTACTAGGTTAGCTAAAAGAGGTGTCGCAGAATCTTCAGGGGATATTGATAGAAGAATGGATATGTTAGTTTCTGCGAATAATGAGTTGAGATCTTCTTGGACAACTTTAGAAGCGAGATGTATAGAATGGACTGGATTATTTTTATCTGATCTGGATTTAGATGAACAAAGAAAGAAAATTCCAGAAATAGTTTCTCAATCTAAATCAATTAATGATGTGGCTAAAGAGTTCAATGTCTCTGAACCAATACATCAGCCTTCGAAAGATGAATGGAATACTATAAATTCTCAAGCACAATCAGTAGTTAATTTAGCAAATCAGATAACAACTTCTGAGGAAACAATCAGAGCTCTTGCTAACGATTATTTGCCTAGTTTATCTGCTTTAATGGGTCCTATAAGCGCTGCAAAGTTAGTTGTTCTAGCAGGTGGTCGTGAGCGCCTAGCTAGAATGCCTTCGGGTAGTCTTCAGGTGTTAGGAGCTAATGCAGCTATGTCTGCACATAGAAAAGGAGCCCCTCCTCCTAAACATGGAGCAATTCTCTTTTCAATGCCAGCAGTAAGTCGTAGTCCACGTTGGGTTCGCGGTAAAGTTGCGAGATATTTGGCAGGTAAAGCTAGTATTGCAGTCAGGATAGATCATTTCGATGGTCAGAAGTTAACAAAAGAACAGGTTTCAGAGATTCATAAAGAAGCAGAATCAATAAAGAATAAATTTCCTAAGCCTCCGAAGAGGAAGTGAATGAATGGGTCGAAGAAAACCTATTCAACTTGCATGGGGGGTTCGTAAAGAAGGCCGTACTTTATGGACTAGAAATGCAGTTAAGGGTGTATCAGTTAGAGATGAAAGAAGAAAAAAGGATAGTAGAATTGAATGGCGTCAGTGGGAACCGCAGAAATCTAAGGTGGCCGCTTGTTTAATGAAAACAAAATTAGATCCTAGTGAGATTATACCAGCACCTGGTTCAACCTGTCTATACCTCGGTGCATCATCAGGAACTACTGTTAGCCATATTCATGATCATGTTTGTGGTTCAGGAAATCATCACAATGGCCAGATTGTATCTGTAGAAATTTCTCCTCGAATGATGAGGGATTTGAGTAAATTATCTGAATTGAGACCTGGATTGATTCCGGTATTGGGGGATGCTAGGAACCCTATGGTGATCTCACCATACCTTAGAGATAAGGTTGATTGGCTCCATCAAGATATTAGTATTGCAGAACAAACACAGTCATTCCTTAAAATTTCAGAGATTTTTTTGAAACCCGAAGGTATCGGCTTATTATCTCTTAAAGCTGCCAGTGAAAGATGGATTGAGGGTGGTGATGATTCACGTTTCAAAGAAGCAGAGAAATTGATTAATTTAAATGAGAATTTAACACTTCTAGAAAACATTGACATATCTCATTTTGAGAGTCAGCATAGGATATTTGTTGTCAAGAAATTAGATATGATTTAGGAACCAGCTAATAATCCAACGCCGCCAACTACGAAAATTAATATGCCCCAGATTAAAATCCCTACTACAGTTATTACAATCATAACCCAACCCATAATCTGAGCTGCTCTTGCCAAACCATGATCTGGATGGCCCGGCTGATTATTAGTTATCTGTAATGCGCCATTAGCAATTATTACTGCAGGAATAGCGCTACAAATCCCACACATGAAATAAGATATTGCTGCAAGAATCATAGCCATAACTGCATTAGTTTCAGTATATTGTCCAACTATAGAACTACCCTGTACTTGGACCGAACTAACAGCATTTTTCGTCGGGTTTGCCCATGGTATCTCATTGTCATTTTCTGACCAAGGGACTTCCTCGTCATTGCTCATAGACATTCTAATGACAAATATTATTTCAATCATTCTCTAATTTTTATCGAAATTAGAACACAGACAATATAATGTAATCACTTTCAATGGTTCATTCATGCCTGAGATGCCAGAGGTTGAAACTGTTCGTAGAGGTTTAGTTCCTCATCTTTCTGGTAGTGTGGTAAGTTTCGTTGATCTACGTCGACCAAATCTTAGGTTTCCTTTCCCTGAGAATTTTGAAGAAATATTAACTGGATCTAAAATTGAGAGAATTGATAGAAGGTCAAAGTATCTTTTATTTCGTTTATCTAATGGATATACTTGGATGAGTCATTTGGGTATGACAGGAGTTTGGACGGTTGGTTCAGAAGGAAAAGGTAAGCATGACCATGCATATTTTGAATTTGATGATGGTATGAAAACCGCAGTATATACTGATCATAGGAGATTTGGATTTATGGATATTTTCGAAACATCAAATGAGACTAAACAGAAGTGGCTGGCTAGTTTAGGTCCAGAACCTCTCACTGATGAATTTACCGTTCAAATATTGAAATCTAATCTCCATGGAAAACGTTCTCCAATAAAGAGTGCCTTACTCGATCAGAGAGTAGTTTCAGGTCTTGGAAACATATATGTCAGTGAGATTTTATTTCGCAGTAAAGTTTCTCCAATTAAGACGGCAGCAGAAGTTGCAGGTAAGAGTAACAAGGTGAACGGTAAAATACAACGGATCTTTGAGAATATCAATCAAGTAATTGCTGAAGCTATAATGGTAGGGGGTTCTACAATTTCTGATTTTAGAGGAGTTTCTGGAGAATCAGACTTAGGTTATTTCGCTCAACAGTTTAGAGTATTTAATCGTGAAGGAGAAGAATGTATTGAAGAAAATTGTAAGAGTAAGATTCTGAGAATAGTACAATCAGGACGTTCAACGTTTTATTGCCCTAAATGCCAGAAATAAATTATCTCAGCACCCATTTTACAATAATTAGATGCAACCACATCGGAGTAATTTTTGTCACTAATGGTAATGGCTTATTCACAACTCCAGGCATGACTTCTCTTTTCCCTTTATGCATTGATTTCACAGCAATTTCTGCAACTTTTTTTACAGGTACAGCGGTCAATTTTTCCATTTTACTGAGTTCCATTCCTGCAACTTCTTGAAAACCAGTCGTGACATAACCTGGACACAATGCCGTAACAGTCACCCCTTTATTTTTCAATTCCTTATGCAACGCTCTAGAGTATGATAGGACATAGGCTTTCGTAGCACAATAGACTGCAAAACTTGGACCTGAAATATATGACGCAATGGATGCAACATTCATTATTTTACCCTTGCCTTTTTTGACCATTAAGTTCCCAAACTCATGAGATAATCTTGTTAATGCATGTATATTTAATTCAATCATTTCTAATTGTCTTCCTAATTGCATATCGAGATGATTCCCAAGTATTCCAAAACCTGCATTATTAACAAGAATATCTACTACTCCTGAATCTTTAACTAACGAGTCAACTCCTTTTTCCGTTGTTAAATCGGCAACTATAACTTTGCAATTAACCGTGTACCGACGAGTAATCTCGTCTGCTAAATCTTGTAACTCTTTTTCTCTTCGTGCACAAATTATTAGATCATAATTCTGGGATGCTAATACTTTCGCAATTTCTAGTCCGATACCACTAGATGCGCCCGTGATTAGGGCACATTCTCTCTTTTCACCCATTACTACCGTCTGTTCGATAAAGGGTCTCTCATATGATGTTTAGTTTTAATGTCTTAAAGATATTTTTCTAATTTATATTGTTCAATAATTTTATTAACCGTCGAAACCACCTTCATAGTCCGGCAAGAAAGTTTACCATTTTGGGGAAATGTCCTTACTCGCCGGAATCTAAATTTAATTTAGATATTGTATTAAATTAGTGAAAAGGATGTGAAAAAATAGTTAGAAAAGTTGAGGAAAATATTTGGAGTTTGACATTGATTAGGTCAGGAGGGTATACGAGGAACAATGAATTAGAAGATGCTCTTTTTGCATTCGGTAGAAATTATAACGAAGTAAAAGAATTTCCAAGATGTCGTTTACCTACTGGCATAGTGAATTTATTGCGAAGAAATAAATTAGATAAAGTTGCACTTGAAACCGGTTTTTTCATCGAAATTTCGTTAAAAAAGAAACCTCAAAGAGATTGGTACAAGTTTGAACAGATAATGTCTGTTAAACCTAAATCTCGTCCTTTTGATTATTCTCAAAGAGCGGTTTTTTCAATATTTGATGGCTTCGATACTTTTGAATTAGGCACGAATCCATGGTCCGATTTTATGCCAAGTCAATTATGGATAAAGATAAGCCCTCTTGATGACCGTACTTTGGCATGGGTACTATCTGAAGGCAAAATTCTATGTGGAGATATAAATGAACAAAAGACACTACATGATTTTTATGAAATAGAAATTAGTGTTCCGAAATCAGTTGAGTATCTACGGCTTCCGCCGCCCCCAGATAGGCCATACTACTTCTTCGATGAGTTTTAATTAGAACAACATTGATGAGCATTCTATTTTCCAATAGTGTACATGACGCACAACATGCAACAGAAGCTAACTACTGAATTCATAGGGACTTTTTTCCTCTCTTTAACAATTTGTACTGCTGCAGTTTATGGTTCTGCTGGAGAATATGCTCCTTTTGGTATAGCTGCCACTCTAATGGTAATGATCTATGCCGGCGGCCACATATCTGGAGCACATTACAATCCTGCAGTGACAGTTTCGATTTACCTCAGAGGGGCATGTGAAAAAGATGAGGTTCTGCCATATATTGCTTCACAAGTTATAGCAGCAGTTTCTGCAGCAGTAGTTGTTGAGAGTCTTTTGTTCCCTGATGCCGCTTCTCCTGTGACTGCAGAATTAGGTAATGAAGCAGTAGTTGCTGAACTTCTATTCACTTTTGCGTTAGCATATGTTATTCTTAATGTTGCAACAACTGAATCAACATCCGGAAACGGTTACTATGGTGCTGCTATAGCTCTAGTTGTTCTTGCAGGTGCAATAACAGTTGGCAGTATATCTCTTGCATCATTCAATCCAGCAGTAACTAGTGCACTGATAGTTTCTGGTAAATTGACACTTGCCGATTCATGGATGCATTTTGTACCACAATTTGTTGGAGCAGTTTTAGCAACCTATGCATATAAATCAACCCAATGAGATAGTTCATAACACCTACCCTTTGTCCAATTTCATGGTTACTACTGAGCGTAAGAAATGGAAGCGTCGTTCTCGAGAGAATTCGATGTATGGTAATGCAGAATCTAAACATCCATTTCCAATAAGCAGATCGAAGCTGGAACTATGCCATAGTTGTCCCCGATGCTTCTGGTTAGATAGAGTGAAAGGAATTGGCAAACCAGGAATTCCAGGTTTTTTACTCAATACTTTAGTTGATACTCTGCTAAAGAGGGAGTTTGATGCTCATAGAGAGAAAGGTACTCCGCATCCCTATATGGTGCAGAATGGATTAGGTCATATGGTGCCTCTGCAACATCCAATGATGGACGAATGGCGTGAGAATTTCAAGGGAGTTAGATCTCCAAAACATGGCTTGATGATTACAGGTGCTGTTGACGATATATGGAAGTCTGGAGAAGCTGATACGGAAGAGTGGTACGTAGTAGACTACAAGTCTACCGCCTCAAATGCAGATATTACTGCTGAATTATTTCTTGAGGATATATACAAAGGTGGATATGTTCGTCAGATGGCAATTTATCAATGGTTACTAAGAGAACTTGGACATCCAGTTTCAACTAGAGGATTTTTTGTTTATGAGAATGGTAATAACAACGCAGAATCTCTACTCAGTGAAGGTACTGATGATAGTCCAAGAGGAATTCCTCTGAAACCTGCTTTAGTTATTGAAATTGATATAGCAAATGATGATGTAATTATTGAAGGAGAACGTATTGATTTAGATTGGGTTGAAAATCTTGTTATTAAAGCCAAAGAATGTCTTGATATGCCCTCAGTTCCTAATGCAGGTGAGTTCTGTGAACATTGTGCATATGTTGAGGCAAGATATAAATTTTAACACTATATGTCATTACCAAAAATGACTGATTACATATTTCTTCTAAACTTTCCACCAGTCTCGAATAGTGCCTGTGTAACTTGCCCAACAGTACAATGTTCCACAATATCCATCATAACTTCAAACAGATTTCCACCTTCTCTGGCTACTTGTTTGAGTCTTGCTAGCCCTTCTTCCGCTTCTTTAGCATGAACTTCTTTGAATGCTTTGTTTCTGTCAATTACCATCATTCTTTCGTCTTTATCTGAACGTGTAACTTCGATATCGAACTCTTCTATTGATAGTGAATTATCAACTCCTTCTTCGAAAGTATTTACTCCAATAATTGGTAACTCTCCAGAATGTTTTCTATGTTCATATATCATTGACTCATCTTGTATCCTATTCCTTTGATAATTGACTTCAAGGGCACCTAGAACTCCTCCACGTCTATGCATTTCTTCAAATATTTTCAGTATCTCTTCTTCGACAGAATCGGTTAACCAATCTGCTACATGTGAGCCCTGTAGTGGATTTTCATTTTGTAACCATCCATATTCTTTCGAAAGAATGAGTTGGATTGCAACAGCATCTCTTACAGTGTCTTCTGTAGGCGTTCCAAATGCTTCATCCCGAGAATTAGTGTGAAGTGAATTAGCATTATCTGCTAGTGCATAAAGTGCTTGCAGTGTAGTTCGGTAATCATTCCATGTATATTCTTGAGCGTGTAAAGACCTACCGCTACTTTGTATGTGATATTTTAGTTTCTGACCACGCTCATCAACTCCATACATATCCCGCATAGCAATAGCCCAGATTCTTCTGCAGACTCTACCAATTACTGCATATTCTGGATCCATACCATTCGAGAAGAACCAACTGAAGTTTCTCAAGAATTTATTTGCATCCAATCCTCTAGAATTGAATAACTCGACATATGTTAAACCATTAGATAGAGTTAGAGCAGCTTGTGAAATTGGATTTGCTCCCGCTTCTGCAATATGATATCCTGAAATTGAAACAAAGTAATGGTTTCTTACTTCATTATCTACATAAAACTCCGCAACATCCCCCATCATTCTCAATGCAGTATCTAGATTGAATACTAATGTATTCTGACCCATCGATTCTTTCAATTGGTCTGCCTGAACAGTTCCTCTAACGGTGCTCAGAGTTTTAGCCTTAATTTCTGAATGTTCTTTCTCATCTGGTTTACGCCCATTCTCTTCTTTGAACTTCTTGACTTGCTGTCTGATTGCTACATTAAAGAAAGCAGCAAGATGCCACCAATAGTTTCCATTGATTGTTTTTGATACTGAAGTATTAGCAGCACACAAATCAAATCCTTCGAATAATTTCTCCATCTCATCAACTGTACTTATTGAAACTCCACTTTCACATACTTTCCCAAATATGTCTAGTCTTTCTTGCGGGTCATTTCCGTACAAGCTCGGAGAATCGAAAGCAACTGAAAGTCTGTTGAAATCTTGATCCTTTGAAAGAAAGTGGTATCTTTTGTTTGTCCTTTCAGCACTACCTTCTCCAGCAAACATTCTCACAGGTAGTTCATCTTGTCTTTTGAATGGGAAAACCCCTCCTGTGTAAGGGAATGAACCTGGCATGTTTTCTTTTCTAATCCACTGTATTGTGTCTCCCCAGTCGCTATAATCTGGTAATGCGACTCTTGGCATATTTAACCCTGAAAGCGTAGTTTTGGTTGTTTTAACAGGGATATTCTTGTTCCGAACCGTATAACTGGTTGCTCCTGAACGATACTCTTCTGCTTTAGTTCTGAAATTTTCTAAACTTTCCCAAGCACTTTCTGGTATTTCTGAACGAATAGTTTTAGCTTCTTCTTCGAGACCCTGTGCAGCTGTTTTATTTTTCTTCGCTTTCATTTGCGAAGCCGCCGCCTCTAATTGTTGGACTAGACGCATTTTTGATGCTACTTCTTCTGTTCTAGAATGATAATTTCTGATAGCGCTTGAAACTTCAGCCAAATATCCTTGTCTTTCTGGAGGTATTGGTGAAGACCTATGTGGTAGTCCATCTTCCCCTAATCTAGGTTCTGCTGCTGAAAATGATTGAGAATATTTTTCATTTAATAAATTACAAAGTTTCTGCCACAATTGGTCAACTCCTGCATCAGCAAACTGACTAGCAATAGTTGGTACAACCGGGAGATCAGAGTTATCTGCATCCCACATCTCTCTATTTCTCTTGAATTGTTTTCTGATTTCTGCTAGTGCATCTTCAGCTCCAGGTCTATCGAACTTATTCAGAACTACAATGTCTGCCGAATCTAACATCTCCAATTTTTCTAATTGGCTAGGTGCTCCATATTCTCTTGTAGTAACATATAATGAGAGATCTGCTACTTCTGTAATTGCATCGTTTCCTTGACCTATTCCACTAGTTTCTACAATTACTAGGTCAAAACCAACTGCTTTACATGCTTCTATTGAACGACCTATACAATCTGCAATTTCTCTTCCACTATCTCTACTAGCAAATGAACGCATGAATAGATTATCATCTGATAAAGAATTCATTCTTATTCTATCTCCAAGTAAAGCACCTCCTGTTCTCTTACGAGTTGGATCTGTAGCGAGTAAAGCAATTTTAGTTCCAGGATTATCTCTTTGTATCCTTAACATTAATTCATCAGTAAGACTCGACTTCCCAGCACCTCCAGTACCTGTTAGACCAACTACTGGGCATGTTGAACCATCAGTTGATCTAACCTTACTTAGTATCTCATTGAATATTTTTTCATCAGCATTTTCTGCTAGAGTCAATAATTTTGAAACTGATGGATGATTATCAGCGGTAATAGGTTCTTCCAATGTTTGAAATCTTTTTGGGTCCAGTAAGTTATTTCTCGCTGCTCTTTCTATAGCGTCTGAAACCATACCGGTGAGACCTAATTCTCTTCCATCCTCAGGTGAATATATTTTTGCGATATTCTGATCAAGTAAATGTTGAATCTCATTTGGAAGTATAGTGCCTCCACCGCCACCTACTAAACTCACATGTCCAAAACCAGATTCATTCAGAATTTGTTTAGTGTGAGTGAACATTTCCACAGCTCCTCCCTGATAAGAAGTGATGGCAACACAATGTGCATCTTCTTGTATAGCGGCTCTAGCAACTTCATCAGCACCTCTATCATGCCCAAGATGAATTACCTCACATCCCATTGACTGGAATATTCTTCTGAAGATACCTATGGCAGCATCATGGCCATCGAAAATGGCTGCCGCTGTAATGATTCTCAGCGGTATTCCACCTGCCTCGGCAGACTTCTGCATGGACCCGGGACACTACGTGTCCCATTTAATCCGCCGATTGAAGAATATGGCATTTTTTTTCCGAAAAGTTCTATTTTTCCCATTAATTATTATTATTTTGTGAACTTTTTTCATAAAATCCGGGTAAGCATTGAATAGGTGTTATTCATTCGCTTGTTTGAGGCGAAGTACTATGTTATGTCCTAGAGATGGAACTAGATTAATATCTCCTGTAGATAGTGGTCAATCCGTTTTCTCTCGTAATGGAATTTTTCATTGTCCTACTTGTGCGGGGTTAGCTATTAATTCCGAAGCAGCTTTATCAGAGATTTGTAGCAAAAAATTGGAATCAATGCATGATGGATTCAAAGATGAAGGAACTCCAACAGAAATTTGTTGCCCCTTTTGTCAAAGTGACATGAAAGTTCGAGACTTTGCATTCAGAAAAATTGATGGTTCTTTAACAGAACTAATTGAGATTGATGGATGTCCTGAATGCTCATCTTTTTGGTTTGACTCAGGTGAATTGCAGAGATTATCTCCTCCAAACGAAGCAAGTATAGATAGTCCTAAATCAGAGGCTAAAGCTCTTGCAGTTGTTTTGGATTTACTTTTCCATCTACCTTATGTTTTGTTATAATTGGAGGGACTTTCAAATATGACAGATAATGATGGTTCATGGTGGGAATCCGATAAAAAAGAGCAATCCTCTCTGACTTCTTCTGATAAACCAAAGAGTGTTTTTTCCGGTGATGTAAGTAGTTTTTCTACTCCTGAATCGGTCAACATGGCTCAGATAAAAGATCCTAATAAATTCCTGGTATCCCAATTTCTTGTTGGATTAATTTTGATTCCTATAATTGCTAGTTTCCTAATGTCTTTCATAATTCTATCGTCTGAAAGAGCAAATGACAATTGGTATTATGATGGTAAAAGTGATCCCAATTTTGATGGTTCGGTTACAATTAACAATGAAGATTTTAACACCGCTGAGATATATTTTGACATCCCATCATTTAGTCTGGAGGAAATTGATAATAATGATTTGTATTTCTATACATCAGTTGATTCTTACAATCAAGGAAGCTGGGATGATTATGGTGGATGTTGGTGGGAAATCGAGGATGGATTTTATTCCTATGTCCAATCAGAAGATGGAGAATTCTGGTACCCCATGAATTGTTGGGGTTCTCTAGAGAATTATGACTTTTATTTCCAAAAAAATGGCCGGACAATGACCTATGCGACAAATTTTGAATCTCAAATAAACTATATTTCTGTAGACGGTGACGAAGACATGTCGGCATCATTTATTTTACTCTCATTCATTCCATTCCTTATTCCTGTTGCTTATATTGGAATGATTATCTGGAGTTTTGTTACTAAGAAAAAATCACTTGGTATTGGGCTATTAGGTGGGATAATCATCGCTCCTTTTTCATTTTGCTTCTCAATGATTTTCCTTAGTTTCTTATTCTGGGATGCCTGAAATATCTCAATAGGGTTGATATTTTTCTCTTTATGAAGATTATAGCCATATCAACCCTGCTGCATCAGCAATCATTAAGCCAGCAAAAATAAACATTAGTAACCCCATTGCTCCATCAATAATATGTGAAACTGATTTTAATTTGTCAACACGTCCTCCAGTTGTAAGTGCTAGAGCCACAGTAACATACCAAGTCCCGTCAATTATCATCCCCAATGCTCCCATCCCTACAAGGGTCTCAAGACTAACATTATTTTCTATAAAAGGCGTGTATAAAGCTATCATCCAAGCTAATATTTTTGGATTTAGTAATGCAATTGAAAATCCTTGAATAAATCCTTGCTTGTCGTTATTCTCATGACTTTCTGGGTTATTTCCAATATTCGGGCCTTTCCTAGCATGATTAAGAAAAGTATATCCTAACCAGATTAAGATACAAACTCCTGCCCATTTCAATCCCGTTTCAGCAGTTTCATGTATTGACATTGCAGTAGAAAAAGCACCTGCCGCAAGGAATGCGTATATTCCGAATCCAAGTCCATGACCAATTCCAGTCATTACCCCCTGTCTTCTACCTCCCGAGAGAGTATTCCGTAGAACAACTGCTAGAGATGGACCCGGACTCATTGCTCCTAAACAAAAAACCGTTGCAAGAGCAATCCAGGCCTCTGGTGTCATTATATCACTGAATATTAAGCGCCTTCGTACATTGCTTCTATTTCAGCCGCCCAATTTTCTCTAATTTGAATTCTTCTAATTTTGAGAGTTGGAGTTAATTCACCAAAGTCAACACTAAGATCTCTTGGTAATATCTTAAATTTCTTTATTTGTTCTGGATTACTGAATTGTCCATTCAGTTCTGTAACTTGTGCCTGCATTTCGGCATGAATTTCTTCACTATCTGTATAGTCTGAGAGAGTCTTACCGAAGCTTTCCAATGTCGAGATCTGGACAGCAGGATCTTTCGGTATTTTTGCTGGATCCATTCCATGTTTATCTCTTAGAATTGCACCTACATCCAACGTGAATAGAGCACTACAGTATTTTCTTCCATCTCCAATTAGCATACATTGAGAAACCATTGGAATAGACTTCATAGTTTCTTCAATTACAAGAGGTGCAATATTTTTTCCACCAGAACTCACATACAATTCTTTTATCCTTCCAGTGATTTTTACATATCCATCTGAGTCAATTTCTCCTTTATCTCCGGAATGTAACCATCCGTCAGAATCTATTGTTTCAGCAGTAGCCTCAGGATTTTTGTAATATCCTTTCATGATGTGTCTTCCTCTGAAAAGAATCTCTCCAGAATCAGAAATCATTAATTCAGTGCCACTGAATGGCTTTCCTACTGTGCCAAATTTGTGATTTTTCTTGTAACCTAAACTTGCCCCCGCAGTCGTTTCAGTCATTCCATATCCTTCATACAATGGTATGTCAAGTGTATGGAATAACTTTAGAATATCCGGATTTATTGGTGCAGCACCCGTAATTGCATAGACACAATTAGACATTCCAATTGCCTCCTTGGCTTTCTTCTTGATAATTCCGCCTAGAATTGGAACTTTAGCTAATTTTATCTTTCCTCCAAGTTTTGCAACTAGATTACTGTAAACTTTTTCATAAATTCTAGGGACTCCAATGAATAGGTGAGGTTGTACTTCTTTGGCAACATCAATTACATTCAATGGTGCATCTACAACAGTCATGTGAAGTCCCCATCTGATGTGTGCATGACAATCTACTAATTGACCGAAAACGTGAGCACATGGCAACCAAGAAACATACCTCCATCCTCTTTCGAATTCTTGTAATTTCCAAACTTCAGAAAGTTCGAAGTCAATGTTATCATGACTTAGTTCTACTCCTTTTGGATTTCCAGTTGTGCCAGATGTATAGATTAATGAAAATGTATCTTCTGGCGTAATACTTGCAACTCTTTTTTCGATCTCAGAGTAATCTACGTCAGCTCCTTTCAGAATAAAATCCGACCAAGACATACACTTAGGATGTTCAGGCATATCTACTCCATCCATTACCACGACAGTTTCTACCTTGTCTAATTTGCCCATTATTTCATGTAATCTGTAAGCACACATTTTCTCTTTATTTCCTCCATCCATTGGATTATCTCCAACAAAAACAACTTTTGAATCTGAATTTCCTACAACCCATTCTACTTCTTCTGGAGAGCAGGTATGGTAAACTCCAACCGCAGCCCCATTACACATATTTGCAGCATGATAAGATGTATACCACTCTACTCGATTGTAAGAGTAAATACTTAATTTATCTCCTTCATTGAAGCCCATAGCAATAAGAGACTTTGCTACAGAAGCAGTTTGATCATGAAATTCTGACCAACTCATATCGTTCCAATCGCCATTAGAACCTTTACTAGAGATCGCTATTTCGTCTCCATGATTCTTCGCATTCGCCATCAAGTATTCGGGTGTTGTCATAGCAGACATGAGACTTGACAATGGATATCTTGACTTAATTGTTTACTAGTGTAGTAATTGGAACTTAGTATATTTTATTACACTACAAATCATTTTTTGGTAAAACATTTTTTATATTTTCTTTCCAATCTTTACCCTTATTTCTATTAGCTAATGGGGACGCTGGAGATGGGTGCCAACAGCTAGTAATTTCGATATCTAAATGTTTCAATGCCTTAAGAGCCCTTTTCTCGGCATATTTTCCTACACCTATGACTTTTTTAATTCCCATAATCTCAACTACTTGGATTAAGTGTTCATCGCATATCAGAAGTAATTTGTCCACTACATCTCCTGATATTCTATCCGGAGTAATATTCGTACCTCTTTCTCCATTAAAAAGCATTAATGGACAATGATTAACGATAAAAACATTCGAAAAAATTTCTTCGATACTTCCATAGTATTCTTGTAATACCTCCCATATTCTAGTCCCTGAGACTTCTTCTTTATGCCATTCTAATCCTGTAACCGGCCTTTTAGGATGAATATTTTTCGGTTGTAAAACTTCTAATCCCTTTATTCCCAATAAATCTCTTACAACACTAGTTGCTGAGAATGGAATCCCCATTTGTCCCATCCCATGAGGTCCGGGATTCATACCCAGTAGGAGTGTATTTGCCCCTTTACTCCCTCCTAATTCAATGAATGCTTTATGTGGCTCCCAGGCATAGATAAGTGGATTATAGGAATAATCAACTAAACCCTGTTTTACAAGCATATCTCCTAATGGTTCAACTTCATCTCTTAGCCTCTCAGCCGCCACAATGAGTTTATCTGTAACCATATTATCACTATTGTTTCACATTTCTAATATCTGCCTTACTAATTTCTTTAAGCTCTTCTGGAGTAATTGGAAAAACGGTATCAGCAGTCCCTCCAGCACCCCAAATTAAATCATATTTAAATAAGTCTTCATCAATAATTTTTATTGTTTTCTTGAGATGTCCGAAAGGCGGAACTCCTCCCACCTCATATCCTGTACTTTCCAAAACATATTCAGGAGTAGCTTGACCTGGTTTATACCCAAGTATTTTCTTTAGTTTCTTTTTTCTATCGACTCTATTAGATCCTGATGTTATTACAACAATTGCTACTTCTTCCCCCTCAAATACAATTGATTTTGCAATATTCGAAACATCACACTGAAGTTGCCTTGCAGCATCTTCTGATGTTCTTGTACCTTCTTTATATCGTCTCGGTCTAGCATCAAAATTGATTTTGGCACATTCATCCATCCATATCTGATGCCCATCCATGTTTATTCATGATAGGATTAGGATAAAAGTTGTTTCCACTTCCGCATTATTGATGAATCATTGTCGTGCGCAGAGAGCCTAATGAATTGGCCCATTGGACCTTATGGCACTTCCATGGGTGCATTATTACTTTTCACTTTACCAATACATTTTTTCTTGACAAGAGACGAGAAAGAGAGGCGTGTTTCATTAGTAGATTTACCAAAAGAAATCAAAGAAAAGGGCTACTGGTGGCATATTCTTCTTTATCTACTAATGTTTATTTACAAAGCAATGATTGATCATCATAACGAACCAATGAAGGCTAGAGTTGGAGGATTTACTCATTGGATATATGCAATAGAGGGTAATTGGACAAATCATATTCAGGAGTTTTTTCTTAATGACATTCTAACAAATTTCTTATCAGGTCATTATCTATTCATGTATCTATTTATGATATGGTTTTCTCCAATGTACTATATTTTGTGTCGCGATGAAGTAATGGCCGACAAAGCAGCTTTGAATTATTTTGTAATCTATCTTCTTAGTGTACCTCTTTATCTCTTTTTCAATGTTGAAGTGACATCTACCTATCTTCCAGATATGGATGCACTTTTGTATCACGATTCATTTACCCTTGCTTTTTTCACTAATAATGACCCTATGGATAATGCAATACCAAGTTTACATGTTGGGTTGCCAATCAGTCTTCTAATTATCAACAGACTACACTGTCGGAAGTTAGGTATAGATTTCAAAGATTGGCGTCATAAAGAGTTTGATTATTTCGTTCAATTTAATGTAATAATTTATCTATTTTCTATACAATATCTTGGGATTCATTGGTTTGTAGATATAATTCCGGGGATTATCTTAGCAATAATCACATCTTCTTTTGTTCATGCCGTGCAACCTGTAGTGCGCGCTAGAACTGAAAATGGCTGGATTTCTTTAATACCGGATAGAAACCAAGCAATATCTTCAATATTATTTTTATTAATTTGTTCTACATGGTTAGCAGTTGGCGTAATTGATGGTTCAGGGACAAATGAAAATGAAGCGAATATGAGATTTGGTATAGACGATATCAACTTAGACACAATTGAAGTTCACAGCCTTTCTGACCCAGTTATTGTAGATGTTTACAATGTTGGAGATAATGATGTAGAAGTACTAATGATTCAGAGAGACTTTGTGGAGGATTATGCGGAAAAAGGTATTTTTGATTGGGATCAGTTTGTATCTTTGGGTAACCTCTCTATAGTTGAAGTAAATAGTTCCTTGACATTTTCAGTCACTCCTGATAGTTTGTTTGATGTCAATATTCTATTAGTTCGATTATTCAATTCAGAGAGTATTGATGATGATTCTTTAGGGGAAGTTAGAATCGTTTCAAATTATGCTGATGATGAATTAATTTATACTGGATTTTTGGTTAGCTTACCAGCATTTATCATAACAGGAATAGTTCTAGAAGGCTATTTCAATCGAAGATACTAGAATATATTGAATGCCATTATTCCTCCGATGTACAATCCAGACATCGAACCCAATGCTAACCAAATACCAATTCTAAATGGAGGGAAATTATATTGCCATAAATACATTGATTGCCCTAGCCAAGTTAAAATAACTACTGCTATTCCATAAAATCCAAAGAACAATCTAAATGAATAGAAAACAATCATTCCTAGGAAATATCCTAAATACAACTCTGTTTTATTCCCATATTTTTCTGATAACAGAAAGCAAGATAAACCCAAAAATGCTAGAATTAATACTGGAAATAATAAGTTCTTTGTACTGAAAAAATCTATTTCAAATAGATATGGTATGAATGCTAAAATAAAACCGGACAATGATGGAATTGCTACAGGCCATAGTGGAGCAGACTCCCACTTCATGGTATGCCGGGGGCATATCTAGCATATAATACTCTGAATAGCCCCATACGTCTCATTCATCAATAAGAATAGTCTCCGCTCTAATATGTCGAAAGGCGAGATTGTACTCGGATGCCTTGCACCGCACCCCCCTCACCTAGTTTATGCAGAGAACCCTCCTCAAAATGAGGCCTTTAGCGAGGGTGGTTGGGAAACTCTCCGTTGGGGTTATGCAAAACTCGCAAGAAAATTAAAAACAATTGATTATGATGCCATTGTAATTTTCACTCCACATTGGCAAACATACATTGGGACACATTTCTTGGGCCTTCCAGAATTTAAATCAAAATCAGTAGATCCGGTTTTTCCTAATTTGTTTAGATATAATTACGATCTTAAAGTTGATGTAGAATTAGCCGAAGCTATGCATGAAGAAACTGCCAAAGCAGGAATTATAACGAAAATGATGCGAAATCCGGATTTCAGAGTAGATTATGGGACTATAACTTCCTGTCATTTATTGAATCCTAGCTGGGATAAACCTATAGTTACAATTTCTAGTAATCGTAATTCTCATTATTATTCAAATGAAGTAATGATTGAACAAGCTAAGGCATTGGGCGAGGCTTGTATGAGAGCTATTGAAAAAAGTGGAAAAAAAGTAGTCTTAGTAAGTAGCCATAGTCTTAGTCATCGTCACTTTGTAACTGAAGCACCTCTTCCCGAAGATATGAGTCGAGAACACATATACAATCATAGTCAATATGTTTGGGACATGAAAATTATTGATATGTTCAGAAAAGGTCAGATGCAAGAGGTAGTTGATATTATGCCAGAATATACTGAACAGACCATTGCTGAAACTGAGGCGGGAGGATTAATTTGGATGATGGCTGCTATGGGCGTGCCTAGTTATCCTGCTGAAATTTATGGTTATCAATCAGTTATAGGTACAGGTAACTGTATTGCTTGTTGGGATCCAAATACTGAAACTAGGGAGTTAGTACTCTGAGGTGATCTAATGAGCGAAGAATCCCCAATTCTTTTCGGACTTTATGTACCCCCCCATCCTCAGCCCTTACTTTCACCAGATGCAAATTCTGGATATGCAAATTTACGTGCTGCGTTTGAAACATGTAGAAAGAGAATTGAAGAATCGGATGCAGATCTGATACTAGTTTATTCAACTACATGGCCAAGTGTTGTAGGGCACCAGATTCAAGCCCTTAAAGAATCAATTTGGACTCATGTTGACGATGATTTCCATTATCTTGGTAGTATGCCATATAATTTCCATATAGATACCGAATATGCTCATGAATATTGTTCAGCAGCTGAAAAAAGAGGTTTACATGCTAGAACTGTAGAGTATGAAGGATTTCCAATAGATACTGGTTCAGTAGTTGCTCTTAGCTTACTAAATCCTGATAATAGAATCCCAGCATGTATTGTTTCAAGTAATATGTATGCTAATCGTTCTGAAACTATTGTTCTTGGCAAAGCAGCAAATGATGCTTTAATTAGTCAAGGTAAAAAAGCAGTTGTAGTTGTAGTTTCTAGCTTATCAAATAGAATGTTCACAGAACATATTGATCCTTCTGAAGATAGAATTCATAGTTCGAAAGATAATGAGTGGAATGAAAAAATACTTGAATTTTTTGCAGATGGTAGATTAGAAGATTTAAGTCAATTAAGTAGAGAAATTCATGGTCAAATAAGAGTTCAGAAGGTTGTTGCTTACAAGCCGGCTTGGTGGCTCGCTGCTTCAATGGGTCAACACAATAATTACGATGGAGAAGTGTTGGCATATGAGGCATTACATGGCTCCGGAGGAGCTGTAATTCAACTAACTCCTTCCTCTGGCTCATTTGGAGATAAAGAGTTCGATGAAGATGATGTAGAGTACTATCAGGGCGATAGAAATGTCCTAAATAAGGGGAATAATTGATGTCCGAAGATCAATTTGATGAGCGAAAATTTGGGCAACTACTTGAATGGATTTATGAGGTTGACCAAATAACGGATTCTGAGGCAAGAAGCCGTCTTGTTGAACAAATAAAATCCATGCCTCAAGATATTTTAGAAAAAATGTATAATGATTATGGTAAATCATTTTTAAGTTCAGCAGGCGGCGCAATGGGTGCAGCTGCAGGAGTAGCTGTTGGTGGCCCAGTAGGCGGAATAGTTGGCGGCGTAGTTGGGAAGAAAACTGCAGGGAAACTTGTTACGGCCAATGGTCCATTCAAGTCCGAACTAGGGCCTTCTGCAGTTGGAGCCTACCCTCACCTTCACAGAGTGGGCGATCTAATCTTTGTAAGTGGAATCGGCCCTAGAAAACCAGTTACTAATGAGATACCCGGTGGCCCAATAAAAGATGAAAACGGCAATCCTCTAGATTATGACATAAAAGCTCAAACTCGTTCAGTAATAGAAAATATCAAGATAATTCTTGAAGAGTATGGTTCAAGTTTGGAAAATGTAGTAGATGTATATTCTATGCTCGTAGATATGGACCGAGATTTTGCAGGCTACAATGAAGTTTATGCTGAATATTTTTCTGAAATCCTCCCCTCTCGAACAACTTGCTCAGTTTCAGCTCTTCCAACTCCAATTGCTGTTGAGTTAAAGGTAATTGCAAAGATTTGAAAGCTAATTAGCTAAAGACTCCACTCTTTCTGCTGTGCAGTCAACAGGTGCAGAAATAGGATTGCATGCTACTGGATTACCATTAGGTATCTCTACCCAATATTCAATTCCATTGACTTCCTCCGGATAATCTGTAGAAATTGAATGAGCACCCACTGAAATAGCGGCCTGAAGCCTAGTTGTATCATTATTATCTGCTTCTCCATCTTCAGCATTATCTGCTCTTGATCTAACAATAAATCCGTCTCTAACTAGAGCCTCTATTTCATCTCCATTACCAATTGGGTCGGTATCTGAGAAGATTGCAGCTTCAGAACTACCTGGCTCAGACATTGTGAACATTCTGGAACCATTTAATCCTGGATATTGTTCATAATAACTCTGTCTCAAGTCTCCACTAGAAAGTAGGATAAACATTGCTTTACCTCTCGAATCTTCGAGTAAAGGCCAACCATTTTCCATAACTGCTCTTGAGAGAGTCTCGGCACCGTTCCTTACATCATCAGGTGTAATAGTTTTATTTCGAGGCCAATATTCGATTATTTCTTGCTCAATATTTTCTAGCATATTTTGCAAATCAATTACTATTGTATTGTCAGTACTCTGCTCAATCCATTCTTTAGGTTCTATCCAAATCATTAATGGTACATGTTCTTGATTTTGATTTGACCAATCTAACAGAGTGCCCAGACATTCTTCAAGAGTAATACAGTTTGATCTTGAGTCATATTGATTATGATATACATACAACTGACCTCTTGCATCCCACCAAACATCTATCTCAAATTGTCTTACTCCCTGTTCTTCCGCTTGAATATCTAGAGGGTCATGTGAATAATCATAAGCTCTAATTGTAGGTCCTATCGGAGCCAAATGATAGGAATTATGAGTCCCTTTCATTTGAATATGATTAATCCTTAGGGGAGTCAAATCCTCATCATCACTAGAGGATATTTTTTCTGATTCAGAAAGGCAACCAGTGAATGAACTAGTCAACATAATCAATACCAAAATGATTGAAATCGCCCTCATCTTGTCAACGCTAAAACACTTTCTAACATTATAATTTCGGAGACAAAACTTCAACTATCGATAATCTCTCGGTAGAATATGGATAGGCTTTCCCCCTCAGAGGTTTTAGGTATAGTCTTACAACCTTTTGAAAGAGTAACTGAAACATTAGAGAGAAAGCTAGGCCTCTTTTCTGTAGTTATCCTATCATTATCTGCAATGTTAGGAAGTGGGCTTTTCGTTCTTCCTTCTCTAGCAATGATGGAACTAGGTGGAGGAGAAGTTCCACTTGGCGGTATATGGTTAGCATATTTATTTGCAGGATTAGTTATTCTCCCTGGAGCAATTTCCAAATCTGAACTTGCATCTGCAATGCCTTCATCTGGTGGTGCCTATGTCTATATCGAAAAAACATTCGGCCCAATTATAGGTACAATATCTGGATTAGGTCTATGGGCTAATTTTATGCTCAAATCTGCCTTTGCATTAATTGGATTTAGAGCATATTTATGGGTTTTACAAGAGATTTTAGGATTTTCTATTAATCTTGATGTCGCAGTAATGATTATGTTGTCTTTGATTGTAGGAATCAATATTCTGGGTGCTAAGAGTATTAAGAAAGTTCAAACACCAGTGGTTTTGGTTTCAGTTTCATATTTACTCTGTGTTTGCATTTGGGCATTGGCAACCTCTGAATTAAATTGGGATGCCGCAATTTCTAGAGAATCACTTGGAGCAGATTGGCATAGTTTCTCGTCTACAGCTGCTCTGGTTTTTGTCTCATATATTGGAGTTACAAAAAT
Organism: Euryarchaeota archaeon UBA439; assembly: GCA_002497245.1. Lineage (GTDB taxonomy): Archaea > Thermoplasmatota > Poseidoniia > Poseidoniales > Thalassarchaeaceae > MGIIb-O2. Next base: position 15,829 of record DANB01000011.1, on the reverse strand, counting down.
TGCAGCAGTAGGTGGTGAAATTAAATCACCAGGTAAGAATCTACCTTATGGGATACTTATTTCTCTACTTTTCAGCATTTTATTATATGTCTTTGTGACTCTAACAATGGCAATAACAGTTGATCCTATTAATTATGTTGAAAGTGGACATGCAAGAGAAGATCCAATCTATATTTTTGCCTTAGATGTAGGTGGTAAGACTGTTGCAACTATCGCAGCAACATTTGCAGCCATCACAGTTCTTTCTGGCTCACTTGCGGGTATAATGGCTGCATCCAGATTCCTTTTCGCCATGGCGAGAGACAATCTCTTGCCATTATTTTTTGAAAATGTTCATAGTAAGTATGAGACTCCTCATTGGGCGATTGTTGCGACAGGGTTATCTATGGCAGCTGCCATAATGTTCCTACCAGTTCATGATGTAGCAGAATTTGCTTCTGGATTCAATATCATGATTTTTATTGTCCTCAATGTTGCAGTATTAGTGCTTCGTACATCTGCAAAATCTCATTGGTATAAACCCGAATGGAAATCTCCATTATTCCCCTTAGTACAGATTTTAGGAATCTTGGGAGGCTCAATTCTAATTTATGCCATGGGTTCCAAGGCTGTAATAGGCGGTTCGGCCGCTATTATAATCGGATTAATTATCTATAATTCATATGGTAAAAAGCATACAGAGAATCAGATTACTCCTTGGGAAACTTTCCGCTTGACATTCACCAATCCTAACGAAGTAGAGCATCGCCGACGTTGGGCCGCATTCCATGCAGCAGATATAGATCGAAATAATCATCTGAATTTAAATGAATTTATCTCAGCAATGCAATCTCTAGGTTTTCCTGGCGAAGGAGAAGATGCACTGAGAGAATATTTCCATGCTGCTGATGAGAATAAAGATGGAATATTAGAAATAGATGAGTTCTTACTAGGTGTGGAAGAATTAGAGTTCGATTAGTGATTGATAAGGCGTTCAATTGAAGGCCTGTATGTTTCTCGAACATATCGAAGGTGAGTGTATGGCAATATCTAGTCGAGCAAAAAAAGTTACAACTCATACACTTCAAGAAATGAAAGCAAGTGGTGAGAAAATCACCATGCTAACCTCGTATGACTATTCATTAGCTAGACTTGTAGATGCTGCGGGAATCGATGTAATTCTTGTTGGCGATTCTGCTTCCAATGTCATGGCTGGGAATGAAACAACAGTTCCAATTACTTTAGATCATATGATCTATCATGCTCAATGTGTTATTAATGGAGTTGATCGAGCCTTAGTGGTCGTTGATATGCCATTTGGTACTTATCAGGGAGATTCTAAAACCGCTCTTGATTCAGCGATTCGTATCATGAAGGAATCCGGTGGTCACGCTGTTAAATTAGAGGGTGGTTTAGAAATTGTTGAATCTGTAGTGAGAATTCAGCAAGCTGGAATTCCAGTGATGGGACATCTTGGATTAACTCCTCAGTCTATTTACAAATTTGGAACTTACAGTGTTAGAGCCAAGGAACAAGATGAGGCTACAAAATTACTTGAAGACGCTAAAGCATTAGAGGAAGCGGGATGCTTCTCTATTGTTTTCGAAAAGATACCTGCTGAACTGGCTAAGAAAGTCAGTGAACAACTAACAATTCCAACTATTGGAATAGGTGCAGGAGTAGATTGTGATGGTCAAGTTTTGGTTTTACATGATATGTTGGGAATAACAAAAGATTTCAGTCCTAGATTCCTAAGGAGATATGCAGATTTAGGTGAGACAATTGATGGGGCTGTCAAGCAGTACATCGAAGATGTACGTAGTAAACAGTTTCCAAACGCAGATGAAGGATACTAATTCTTAGAGTACATCTCTACAAAACTTCAAGGACAACCGCCTTTGATGTAACTTTGCTATGAGTGAACTTTGGGTTGAGCGTCATCGCCCGCGAACAGTGGGTGACATCAAAGGACAGCGGGCTGTAGTTGAAAGACTCAAAGCATATGCTGAGAAGCGAACATTCCCGCATTTATTGTTTGCTGGACCTCCTGGGACAGGTAAGACTACTGCTGCAATAGCTCTAGCTAGGGACGTATTTGGTGAAGGATACAGAACGAATATGTTGGAAATGAACGCTAGTGATGAGAGGAAATTGGAATCTATTAGAACCAAAGTAAAATCCTTTGCTCGCACCGCTCCAGTACCTGGAACCAATTTCAAAGTAATTTTTCTTGATGAGGCTGATGCATTAACTCCCGATGCTCAAGGAGCACTTAGGAGAATTATGGAGCAATATGCAGAAACTTGTAGATTTATTTTGTCATGTAACTATTCATCTAAAATTATTGAACCAATCCAATCTAGATGCGCAGTTTTCAGATTCCGTCCATTACCTGAAGACCAAGTTAGAGACATGATTGTAAATGTCGCTAGCGAGGAAAAAATTGAACTTCATCCAGAAGCAGCAGATGCTATTGTTCATGTTTCTTTAGGTGATTTAAGGAAAGCCATTACTTCACTGCAAGTTGCTGCGTCTTTAGATAGCAATGTTACGAGAGAATTGATTTATGAAACAACAGCAACAGCACCTCCCGAAGAATTACATGGATATTTCTTAGCCTGTCAACAAGATGGTTTCCAACCAGCTAGAAGAAGACTTAGAGAATTGTTAGATAGGTTTGGATTAGCTGGAACTGACTTAGTTAATCAATTACATCGAGAATTAGGAAGTGTCACATTTTTTGATGAGAGTCAGAAACTTAAGGTTACTGAAGTAATGGCTGAAACAGATTTTAGAATGGTTGAAGGAGGAGGTGAATCTCTACAACTAGACGCTATGACTGCAATGATTTGCTCTCAAATCAACCAAGAACTGTAGTTTGAGCTATTGAAATTGTATAAACTAATTCAGTAGTATTAATCCAAGGAGATCCTTCTTCAGTCAATGTAATCTCAATAGTATATTCTCCAGGGTCTAAAGTTCCTAAATCCCATGCCAGGCCTATGTCACTTTGATGGGGACTCACTTTATTTCCTCTGGTCCAGTTATTAATTGAATCAAACATCTCCATTTCTTCTGTATGTGAAATAGTAGTTCCGTTAGCCAAATCTTGTACAATTTCTCCTCTGTAATATATTACAGCATTAATGTTCACAGATTCTGCATCTACATTATCTCTTACAGCCATACCCATAACCACCTCAACAGTATCTTGATTCAAATTAATTGTATATACGCCATTCTTCCATGAAGTTTCTTCAATTCCTTCTGTTTGTTCAATATCGATTCCACCAGCAAGAGTAGGGGGTGCGATATCTGCTAGAGGAGGATTTGAAACAATGAATGAAAATGCTAACCAAGTGAAAATGAATAAGAAGACTGCTCTAAACCAATTTCCATTAGTGTATAATTCACTGTATTTCCTCGGAATTATAATTTTATGGAGAGGTATTATTGTAGCACATAATAACAATGGAACAAGATATAATATGGCTCCTGGTTCATCCATTTCTGGCATCAATAAGTAACGTATTGCTAATGCAACTGCAGTACCATAAATAATTACAAGCCACATTGAATAAGCATCTGCAACTTCTTTTACTGCATGCGCGGCAGGATCAAAATCCTCAATCTTTTTCGGCGTGTTCTTACCATCTTTTTTATCGCCACTAGATCTACGCTTACGGTCATTGTAAGCGTTAGCACGTAGGGCTGTATCAACGTCGACCACGTCCTTCCGATGACGAACTACTCATCAAGTGTACTGATGTAACAAGTTCCCAAAAAAACTCATTTGGTGGACGGTTATACTCAAATGGTTGTTGTCACTCGACCGACTTACTGCCGGGGTGGCGTAGTTGGTAGCGCGTCGGACTCATAGGGTAATTTTTGATGGAAATATGATTTTTGTTGAAACTAGTCATGAGCGCAACAGCCTGCTTTGAGTGTCTGAGACATCCGAAGGTCGCGGGTTCAAGTCCCGCTCCCGGCACCATATCATTAATCGGTTAATATTCTATGGAAATAATGTACGCCTTTTTCTTTAGTCGGAGAGTATCTTCCTCTGTCATAAGATTTCGACGAAACACCTCTTTGAGTAGCTTCGACAATATCTTGATCTTCTAATTCTACTTTGTCTAAGTCGCCTCCTGCGCCCTTGCCTAGCAAATTCCTATTCCCTACAAATCCATGATAGATTATCTGCGTTTTATCGACCGAGATAGGATTCACAATATTCACAGATAATCCCCAAGGATAGAAGTTCAACATGAGTCCTGGAAATATCCAGTAATAGTAGGCCGCAATATTCTCTCCAAAGTCTGGTGAAGATTCTGGTAAATCAAAGCACTCTTCTCCTTCGTTTGCTATGCCTATTTGTAGCACTCCTCCTTCAAATAATTCTGTCTTATATGAGTTATAATCTAGAACATTGTTTAAGTCACTGTGGACGAATGGAATGTGAAAACCTTCCAGATAGTTATCAACATATAGTGCCCAATTTGCCTTTATCTCATAGTCTCTATGTCTTGATTCGTCGTGGCTAAAATCTTCTAAATTAATCCAACCCAACCTTCGATCTAATTCTTTGCAAACCGAATCAAAGAATTTATTCCCTCCAACAAAATATAATCCCTTCCATTCTCTAACTTGAAATTGTTTTAGGTTATCCTTTTGGCTTGGAAATCCTTCAACATTCTCAAACTCTGGCATATTCTTCATACATCCATCTAATCCAAATGTACGACCATGATATCCACATTTTAGGGTTCTTGAATTACATGGAGTAGTTGCAATCAGCATTCCTCTATGAGTGCAAACATTAGATAAACATCTTATTTTATCACCTCTCACTAAAATCAATGATTCTTCCATTATATTTTCTAATTGAGGTAATGGGATAATATTATTTTTTTCAAGTTGGCTTATGTGTGCAGAAAAATGAAATGATTGTGAAAATGTAGAAATAATTTCTTCAAAAACAGATTTTTCAGTATAGTATCTCGAAGGTAAAGTATGGGCCTTTTCGATATCTTGATGAATCAAAGGTGTGTCGTCCATCAAAGCGACTCCAATGAATTCCTATTCAGTCGTTTTCATTCGAGATTGTCACTTTTGCTCTCCAGTTAACAAACACAAAAGAAGGTATTGACCATAATATAATCGAACCAATCCATGCTATTATCGAACCTATGAATAAACCATATTCAATTAATGACCACATTGCTATAATCGAATACATTGCAACAGAGGCGCCACCCATCATCATTGGACCCGCAGCACCAAGCGGTACTGAAGGCCCTTGAGCTAACCACAGAGCGATCATACTTGTCAGAAATATCGCAGGAAATACTGATGCTAATCCTGCTAATAGAGGCATTCCTAAACTCGAAATTAATACTGCAACGCCAATTGCCATGGAGGCGACTAAACCTCTGGCTACGAGTATTTTTTTACTGACTGAGTTTTTTCCTTTAGGTGCAGGTTTTAGATTCCAACACATCACTATCCCAAGTGTTGCAACCAATACAAGTCCAACAATAGATATTTCTTCAGGAGAGTAATTATTACCTATTGCTCTATCTATCATATTAATCGTAAATAATCCCACTAAAGCCCATATAATCAATGAGATTATACTTGTGAAAACTAAGCTACTATTTTGACTCCATGTTTTTGGTAATTTATCAGGTAGAAGAGCCCACACACTTAGAAAAATTGCATTTATTAGCATCCCTGAAGGGACTATTGCCAGACTAATAATTAGAGCCTCGTTTCCACCTTCTGATGCTATTCCAATTGATGCAGGAATAATAGTGGTCGGAATTGTCCCTAAGATTCCTCCTAAAACTCCTCCATATTTTTCTATCAGCACTGTGACAGTCGTCGCTACAACCCCAGCCATCAAGGCAGCTAATAATACGGTCTGCACTTCCATGTTGATTCCTACATACAACCACCGATGATGTCTTCATTTGAGTTCTTCGAGGCGTGTGTTTGATGTGGTGCCAGTATTTCAGAGGTGTCATGGTGGATTGGCCAGAGGCAGGAACTCCGGTTCGTTTAGTGGTCAAGACTTGGGCGGGAGAGACTTCTCATGAAGGTCTTTCTTTACCTCCTGCGGGGCCCAAATTGATTACGATGAAATTAGTAAATGGTTACAATATTTCATATCCCGAATCAGTCATCCAGAATATAGAAATTCTTGATTCCGTTCCTATGGAAGAGGAGGAGAATATTCAGCCAATACCTCAAGATGAATCTTTACCTCTTGTTCACCTAATACATACTGGAGGAACTATTGCATCAAAGGTTGATTACAAGACCGGAGCAGTATCTGCACGTTTTGAGCCTGATGAGTTATTAGATGCGGTTCCTGAATTGCGTTCAATTGCTCGGATACATGCTGTTAAAATAGGAAATATGTGGTCAGATGATATCCGTCCAAGGCATTGGAATAGGATGTTACAAGCAACTCATGAAGCATTTTCAGAGGGTGCTGCCGGTGTTGTAATAACTCATGGAACCGATACTCTACATTTTACTGCTGCCGCAATATCTTATGGTTGGGCTGGTCAAGGTGGAAGACCTCCTGGTAGAATAGCACTTACCGGTTCTCAGAGGTCCCCCGACCGCGGCTCTTCTGACGCAGCAGAGAACCTAATTGCTGCTGTACATTGGGCAGCTCATGGACCATCTCCTACTGGAGATCGAGATTCAGCAGTTGTAGTACTTCATGCGGATTCATCAGATGGATGTTGTGCAGTACTTCCTGGATGTGCATCTAGAAAATATCATTCATCCAGAAGAGGCGCATTTAAGTCAATTAATCAAGATCCAATTGCTAATATCTATGTCGATAAAAAGGGTGCTAGAATAGAATTTAATGAATCTCAAGTGCATGAGGCTAGAATTGAGTCAGAATCGCCAATATTTTTTGATGAATCTATTCGAATTGCAGAATTTTCATCAGGGCCACATTTACATTCAGATTTGGTTCAAGCGGCTATTGACTCTAATTATGATGCACTATATTTTCATGGAACGGGACTTGGACACTTACCAATTCAAGATCCTGAAAATGACAGTCCTGAAAATATCAAATTAAAGTTGACAATAGAGGATTATTGTAAATCAGGAGGAATTGCAGTTCTTACAACTCAGACTATACACGGGCCAGTTCACCTTGATGTTTATTCTAAAGGCAGAGATCAACAGAATATTGGAATGATAGGACATGGGTCATTATGCCCTCCTAGTTCCGGTTTAGTGAAACTCCATCATCTCCTATCTGTAGAAAAAAGTAGAGAATTCGTTGAATCATCATGGGCATCTGACTTGTGTGGAGAAAATCCATTTGATTCTCAGTCCTGATAACCTTCACCCTAATCTCTCAATAACCGCCTGTTAGTTCGACATGTTATGGCTAAGGCCTCGCCGAGCGATAATCTCGATATTTTGCGTCAAATCGCAAATAATCCTGGAGATAGAATCTCGGTTCAAAATTTAAGAAAATCTGGTCGAATGACTGCCAGAGAGAGAATAAATGCATTACTTGATTCTGATTCATTTGTTGAAATTGATGCATTCATACAGCATCGTTCTGGAGATCATAATCTACATTTACATCGGCCATTAGGTGACGGAGTTGTTGCCGGCCATGGTATGCTCGATGGAAGAAGAATAGTTTGTTTCGCACAAGATTATTCTATTTTTGAGGGTACAATGGGTGAAATGCATGCAAAGAAAATCTCCAAAATAGTTGAGTTTGCTGAAAAATCAATGCTACCAGTAATCGGTATTTGGGACGGAGACGGTCAACGTGCTCATGAAGGAGTATCATCTCTAGGTGCTACTGGTGAACTACTGGATATTTTTGCAGCATGTTCTGGCCGAATACCAATTATTTCTCTAGTTCTTGGAACTGTATCTGGTGTTAGTGCATTAGCAGCCGGTCTTTCTGATTTTGTTATTCTTGGATCAGAACATGGTCAAATGTTTATGCGTAGCCCATATTTTATTCCTGAAGTAGTTAGTGGAGAAATAGATGAAGAAACATTAGGTGGTGCAGAATCTCATTCTAGCCGTAGTGGTATTGCCTGCTTAGTTGCAGATGATGAACATGATGCAATTAACATTGCAGCAGAAATACTTGGATACTTACCAGATCATACGCTTGCAGAACCACTTAATGTTAAATCGGGAGATAAATGGAATCGGTCTTGTAAAAAACTCGAAGATATTGTACCATCAGACTCGAATAAGCCATATGATATGTCTAAAGTGATTAAGGAAATAGTAGATGAGGGAAGGTTCATGGAACTATTTCCTTCATATGCTGAAAATATTCTTATTGGTTTCGCCCGTTTAGATGGACAACCTATTGGTATAGTTGCTAATCAACCGAAAGTACTAGCTGGATGTTTAGATATTGATTCATCCGTGAAAGCTGCTAGATTTATTCGTACTTGTGATATTTTCAATATTCCAGTAGTCACTTTTGTTGATGTCCCTGGTTTCCTTCCTGGAACTGTACAAGAGTGGGGTGGAATAATCAGACATGGTGCTAAGATGTTATACGCATATGCTGAGGCAACTATTCCCAAATTAACAGTTGTAACTCGTAAGGCATATGGTGGAGCTTATCTTGCTATGTCTTGTAAACATCTAGGTTCTGATTACAATATTTCATGGCCATCGGGAGAATTGGCAGTGATGGGTGCAGATGGTGCGGTGAATATTATTCATCGTCGTGAACTTGAATTATCTTCAGATAAAGATCAGACACATTCTGAATTAGTTTCTGAGTATCAAGATAAGTTTGGAGATCCATATGTTGCGGCTAAAAATGGTTGGTTAGATGACGTAATTGAACCTTCAGAAACTAGGAAAAAATTGATACAAGCATTGAGGCCACTCAAATCTAAGAGAGAATGGGTGCCTCCAAAGAAGCATGGTAACATACCATTGTAAATATGTAAAAAGGTGTAAATATGGGTATTTTTGGTTATCTCAAAGGCATGATAGCACTCACAATCCTTGCTTTTATAGGGTACATAAATCTTTATGCCTACAACTTCACAGGCGAGGCAACTCCTGAAAATCATGGAAGCTTGGATTCCCTCTTTCTATGGTCTATGACAGCGACTACTTTCCTATTTTCTGTCCTCGTTGTTGGTTTATTTGTGTCTCATTGGGCCCTCAAAAAAGAAAATAAACGCCTCAAGTCCAAGTTAGAAAGTCAAGAAGACTGATAGCTTTCATCAAGCAATTCTAGTAATTCTATCAGCGAAGGTAATTTATCAATTTTATCTGGAGAAAATAGTTTTTTCCAGGCTTCAAGATGCTGTGCAGCAACCATGATTACAGCAAAGTCGCCAATTCCCCAATTTTCGCCATATGATATTGAAACCTGCCTCTCAGCATCTAATTTCTCAGATTCTCCACCTCCTGCAGTGGCATCGAGGTCGATTGCAATAGCAGCATTTCCTTCCTTTACTATTGCATCATTCCAAGGTCCATCTACAAGATTTCTTCTTCCATCTATTGGATGAATAAGTCCTCCTTCAGATGACCATGATGAAGCTATAGAGCGAGCAGCAGACCCCCCTCCCCGCATTTTCAGAATAGTTCCTTTGGGATTTATTCCGATATGTTTCACAGCGGCAACAAATCCTACACCATCAGTACTTGTCCCCGACCATTCCCCATCAGATCTTTTCAATTGATTAATTGCATTGACTCCTTTAGGCCCTGAGATTCCTAATCTTTCTTGAGGGGAATGCTTCAAAGGTGCAGTGCAACTAATCCAGATATCTCCCTCCAAATGTTCTATATTGTTGAGAAACTCATCAATTGAATCCGCCTCAATAAATACACATTGTGAGCCAGATAATCCTACATATTCACCTACAATTTTGAATAGCCTAGGGGTTAACGAATGTGCGATGGGAAATCCAGCAATCCCCCAATAGGCGGGTGTCTTCACATGGCCTCCTACGAATTGTTAGCAATGAAGGTTTCAAGTGAGTAGTTCGCCCGGAAAGGTTGATGGACAGTGATTTGGATATCGCCCGTAGGGCAGAACCTAGACCTATAGAAGAGATTGCTTCGAAGCTCGGACTTTCTAGTAGTGACTTGATTATGCAAGGGCCAACTGTAGCGAAAATACAGTGGGAAACAATGAAATCAAAGTCATCCAGTAAGCAAGGTTTCTTGATTCTTGTAACTTCAGTAAACCCTACTCCTTTCGGTGAAGGTAAGACTGTTACAACAATTGGACTTAATCAGGGTCTCAATAGAAAAGGGTACAATGCATGCTGTGTAATTAGAGAACCATCAATGGGTCCTGTTTTCGGAATAAAAGGTGGTGCTGCAGGAGGAGGTTTTTCCCAGGTAATTCCTATGGAACAAATAAATCTACATTTCACTGGGGACTTACATGCCGTAACATCTGCTCATAATTTATGTTCTGCTATTCTGGACAACCATCTTCATCGAGATAATCAGTTAGATATTGATACAAATCGTATATTTTGGCCTCGAGTAATTGATATGAATGACCGTTCTTTAAGAGAAGTCACAATTGGTCTTGGGGGCAAATCAAATGGTTTAGTTCGAAGTGATAGATTTGATATTACTGCTGCTAGTGAAGTTATGGCTATCTTATCACTCTCTAGAGACTATGAGGATTTACGTGCTAGATTAGGTCGAATCATAATTGCAGAGTCTAATAGTGGCCAACCGGTTACTGCAGATGACATAGGTGCTGCCGGTTCTATGGCTCTACTTCTAAGAGACGCATTACTTCCAAATCTTGTACAAACATTAGAAGGCGATCCTGCATTTGTTCATTGTGGGCCGTTCGCAAACATTGCACATGGAAACTCTTCAATAATTGCAGACTCACTAGCTCTTTCATGTTCAGATTATGTGGTTACGGAAGCAGGTTTTGGAGCAGATATGGGTGCAGAGAAAGCCCTTCACATCAAATCTCTAGCCTCTGGAAAAACCCCTGATTGTGTCGTTATCAATGTTACAGTTAGAAGTATGAAGTTACATGGAGGAGGATTTTCAACTGGAGGAGGAAAAAGGCCTCCAAAAGAAGAATTAGAATCTGAAAATGTAGATGCTACAAGAAAAGGAGCAGGTAGTAATCTAAGAAGACATGTTAGAAATATTTCAATGACTGGATTACCAGTAATTGTTTCAATAAATAAATTTTCCACAGATACAGATGCGGAAATACAAGCAATTAGTGATGAAGCCAAATTAGCCGGTGCAAAAGATGTTGTAATTTTTGAAGGACATGCAGGTGGAGGTTTAGGCGCTGGTGAATTAGCAGATGCAGTAGTTAATGCTTGTAAAAGACATGATGAATCTGGAAGGAAATATTCACCTATTATTAATCCAGGAATGTCAGTTAAAGAAACTATCTTGAAAATTGCAACAAATGTATATGGAGCACATAATGTGGATTTCAGTCCTCAGGCCTTGGCATCTTTTGAAACTTTGAAAAATTGGAATTTAGATAAACTTCCGGTTTGTATGGCTAAAACTCAGTATTCATTTAGTCATGAGGCATCAGAACTTGGAGCCCCAACTGGATTTACCTTACCTATTAGAGAGATTAGAATCAATGCAGGTGCAGGATTTTTAGTTGCGATATGTGGTTCTATGATGACTATGCCTGGATTACCAAAAAGGCCAGCCGCAATGGACATGGACATGGATGAAGATGGTAACTTAATGGGAGTTTTCGGTTGAGGTTGTGGTTGTGCGACAGATTAAGACACTTGAAGAAGGATTCCGCTTAAGGATTGAATCTGAAGATGATCTTTGGGCACTATCGCAGTTATGTCGCCCCAACTCGATTCTTGGAATGCTATCTCATAGGAGAGATTCTACTACTGGAACCCAGGAAGATGGTAGGGCGAAGAGTGCTGAAAGAAAACCTATGTGGATAGTTTTGAACGTAGAAAAGACTGAATTTCAACCATTCACTGACAATTTAAGGGCACATGGTATAATCAAGGATGCTAATTTTGACATAGGTAGTCACCATACTCACATTATATCTCCTGGCGATGAAGTTGAGTTGGAATTTCCTGGAGGCTTTATCAAATCAGACTTATCGCTGCTTAAAGAAACCATTTCATCTGGTTCAAGGGCCAAATCTGCATTGATAGTTGTTGAAAATGATGAGATTATTCTGTTTGAAGTGACCTCCCATGGTATTAGAGATGTTTCGCAATTTAGTATGCGTGGCGGCGGTAAAAGAATCAATGACTCTTCGGGTGTAAGGAGAGACTTTTTTGAAAAAGTTGCCAAAGAAACAATCTTGGTATTCTCCGATGATATGCCAATGGTAATATGCGGGCCAGGTCTTGCAAGAGAGCAATTTGAATCCATACTTAAGTCAAATGGCTCTAAAAATCAGATACTAAATGCGGCCACTTCTATCGGAGGTAGGTCTGCTGCTAACGAGGTATTAGCAGACGGTTTAGCAGATGCTGTTTTAGGAGAACATGCTCTTGTTTCTCAGATTAAAGCAATAGAGGAGGGTCTGAAAAGAATCTCTACTAATGGAGCCGTAGCTTTTGGAATGAATTTTATTTCTGAGGCTGCGGATTCAGGAGCTATTGAGACACTGGCTATAGATGCAAATCTGATACGAAGTCCGGATATAGAAGTTAGGGAAAATTGGGAATCGATATTACAAACTACAGAACTATCAAAGGGCGTTATTATTCAAGTATCTCAAGAACATGACTCAGCACAGCAATTATTGGGCCTTGGAGGTGCTATAGCTTTGTTAAGATGGAAGATGGATTGAAGAAAATGTCTATTTCAGAAATCAAGATTGTCGCTTTCGGTAATCCAAATAGGGATGATAATGCTTTTACTATTTTTTCTTATTCAGATTCTATTGGTGCCCAAACAAGATTTATCACTTGCAATGATAATGAATTATTTTCCACTTTTAATCATGGAAAGATAGATTGGAGAGAGTCAACAAATGGTATTCATTGGTTAGTCAACTCAGCAGAGACGATCTTATTGGGCGATTCTCCAAAGTCAGCAGTGGGTGCAGGGATGACATTTGGAGAACTTGAAGGTGCAAAGATGGTAATGATTGTTGATGTGCCTAAGAATTCAGAAGATATTTCTAAATCATGGGGATTTGTGATAAGTAGAATTAGACAAATTCATGTATTATTCTTTACACCGAGAGCTCTAGATGCAATATCTAAATTAGAACAAATTCCCGTTGCAGATATTCTCAAAGAAATTCGTAATAGAGGTCTCGTGCCTCATGTATGCACCTATCTTAGTGATGAGAAAAAGGCAATGGTTGAACATTCTATGGGTTCGGTGAGTGTTATCACTGAACATTCTCTTCAGCCTTTAGAATGGTTGGCCAGATATATTTGTATTCTTCCGCTTTCAGGAACTGGAAATTCAGGCGTTAAAGATGCCTGTTTAGGCGATTTTGAATAAAAAATATTTTTTAAATTAGAACTTTAACTGGGACTTATAGCAACAATGCCTTTTGAAGGGTCACCCGTTCGGCCAACCCTCGGGGGATGCAAGTATGCCACTACGATTAGGTCCAGCAGGTGTCCCTTTGTCTTGTAAAGGGCGTACGATAGTAGAGGGTATGGACGATATTACTGTGCTTGGTTTAGATGCTATGGAGATACAAACCGTTCGCACAGTTCAACCCAAACATTTCGATCAATACTGGCAAGCAGGAATACTTTCTTGGGATTCAGATATTGAAATGAATATGCATGGTCCTTATTATGCCGAACTTTTAGGAAATCGTAGAGAACGAAATCGTAGTTTGTTAAAAATGGAATCCAGTATGCAAGCTGGAAAGATTCTCAATGCACGTCATTTGACCTATCATGTAGGTCCTTATGGAGAGTATGAGCCAGGTAGTTCTGCAAATGAACAAGTAGCAAATGTATTTTCAGGAGTTGTTGACAGAGTTCGTTCAATTTGGGGAGATGCTCAAGAAGAACTAGACTATGCTGCCTTTCCTTGGATTCATGAATCTGAACCTTCTTTAGTTGGAATTGAAACATCGGGGCGTCAAGAGTTATGGGGTACAATTGAGGAAGTACTAGAAGTTTGCAACCATGTCGATGGAACAGTTCCTGTAATTAATATGGCTCACATTCATGCTAGGGGTCATGGTAAGATGAAAACTAGTGAAGATTACGCTGAATTATTTGACCTTGTTAGAGAAAGTTATGGTGGAAAGAAGTTCTATTGTCACTTTGCAGGTGTAGAACATAGAATGGGTAATGCTCTACATTACACTCAGATAAAGAAATCTGATTTGAAATTTGAGCCATTTGCAGAATATTTAGCAGAGGAAGGTGATTGGTTAGATATTACAATTATTTCCGATTCTCCATTATTGGAACATGATGCAATGTACATGTTACAACATTATGATAAGGCACGACAGAGATTATTGGAGATCCGTGCTCGTGATGAACGTCGATTGAAATTAGCGAGAGAAGCCGGTATGTCTTCAGATGAACTTGCAGAACTTGAGAAAAAGGCAGCAGAGGAAAGACAGAAGTCTGAGGGAGAAAAATCAGAAAAGACTGAAAAACCTGCTCCCAAAAAGGCACCAGCTAAGAAAAATACTGAATCTAGTTCGATGATGTCTTTTGATGATAATGAAGACGATGATGATTTATTCTAAGAATCATTCAATATGACTTCTAACTATTACCGATGCAGGCATATTTGGTGGATCGCTAAAACCAAAGTTAGCCTTCGGGTAGAATCTTGTATATTTCCCCAAGTTTTTACCTGAGAGCTCAGCCTTAGCATTTTTCAATCTAGAAATTTTATCAACCACATACCACTCTTTTCTGCCATTTTTTGTTTTGCCGTGAGTTTTCGTCCTAAATATCAACCATCCAAAAAAATACTCAATTGTAGATACAAACCAAAGAGGCCTCTTTTTCACTATAAATGATATTTCTTTCCCCCATTCAAACTGACATTTGATGTCTTCGCAGCTAAAGACAATTTCATTATGTTTATTTTCAATTTTTATTTCTTCAATTCTAACTTCATCGAAATTATATAGTGAATCAATATATTTTCCAATTTCATTATTTGGTGCAATTAGAATTTTTTTCCCATCAGGCCTAGCCCACATAATGTCTGCAAAACTTCCAAATGGTGACTTTTCCCACATTCCAATAACAATTCTATCTCCTGATTCAAAACCGCATGAAGTTATACGGCCCTCAAAGATATCCATAACGTATCGATAGAACAATAGTTAATGAATTACTGTATAACACTAGGCGTCATTTTGGTATTTTGCTGGTGGGACTGGCCGGACTTGAACCAGCGGCCTCCGCATCTTCAGTGCGGCGCTCTCCCAGCTGAGCTACAGTCCC
>DANB01000011.1:0-158 GCA_002497245.1 Euryarchaeota archaeon UBA439 | reverse complement strand
CTCTCCCAGCTGAGCTACAGTCCCATTAGCATGCACGCCACTGCACTATCCTCTTCAATTGTTCTGAGAACTCAATTAGCACCTAATAGCACTTTTAATTGCATTTCATGTAATAATGAATTTCCTTTTTCCGCCATATTTAGTAGTGAATCAAGTTG
>DANB01000033.1:65968-73224 GCA_002497245.1 Euryarchaeota archaeon UBA439 | reverse complement strand
CAAGTAGCGTATTATTCAACTAAACTTCAAACAGAGAGACTCGAAACACTTCGATTTGCAAAAGAATTGCGTAAAGACCTCAATCGTCCTTTGGCTGTTTGTGATCCCTTTTGTGGAGTAGGGCCTGCCCTATCTACTTTGATCGCCGAAGAAGGTTTGGTTGAAAGAATTCTGGCATGTGATTTGAATGCCGCGGCGGTCGAGTTGTTGTTCGAGAATCTTCAAAGATGGGACAAGAGGGAGTACCCTAATGAATCCGCGCCTATTGAACAATATTACAATGATAGAATAGTTGGTCTCGCGGATGCCACAGAACTTTACAACAATCCAGATATTTCGGGAAAGTGGGATCTAGTACTAGTTAATTTACCTCATAGAACAATAGAATTTCTTCCCAAATTAATACCGCTCCTCAATAGAAGCAATGTGTCACTGATACGAGGAAGAGTAATAGTAGCAGAATCAGACATCCCATCAGCTAACGAAAAAATAAATCAAATCTTACCTTCCATTGCGGTAGGCAAATCAAAACCCGAATTAAAAATCAAGAGAGATTATAGTAGCACATTACGACTGTGTTCTTTCGAAGCATGGATTGAGAAAGATACTACATAACAAATTTCAATTAGATTTTCCACAAGACGTAGATACAGAGACTACTATCAGCGCCGAAGACCAGTTTTACAAAGAAAAATTTGCCATTATGACTGCCAAAAATAATCAAAATGAGCGCATTGAAACGATAGAAATCCCTTACTTCGACGAGAATACCGGCAAATGGGCCACCAATATCGTAGAAAAAGGTAAACAACCTAAAGACTTAGACGAATCTGGAAACTCTATGTCCGAAGAAACACAAGAGCCTTAAAAGTCGCACAAAGGATTAGTATTATGTATCTCATCAGTGTCGTACAACAATGAGTCGTTTGAAAATCAAGGGCATTCTCAAGACAAAACGAGATAAAACAATCGCTATATTCTTAGTATCTACATTCTTGTTCTCAATCGCCTACATCGGTATTGGATATACCGTCGCATCCCAAGGCATTTCCGCAAATCCTGGTTGTGGTATGTGGGCTTCTAATACGCCCGATAATTGGACTACTAACGATGATTGGGAGAGTTTCGAGCCATGGAATGACTCTGAAGAGCGAATAGACATAAGAAAAAATTTCGATGTATCAAATTATCAATATCAATATGAGAATGCTTCATTTGAACCTAGGGGAGAATCTGGAATCACTTTACGTGGTTGGTATATAGAAGTCGATCCGAATGCTCCTGTAGTTATACAAACACACGGAATGCCTCAGAATGGTAAATGCAAACCAGAGATGTTGTTGATGCAAGGATATCTTGCAGAGGCAGGAATCAATAGTCTTTCTTTCGATCTAAGAAATTATGGAGATAGCGATGTTGTAAGCGATTATGTCAGTATAGGGCAGAAAGAATACAAAGATATTCTTGGGGCTTATGATTGGTTAGTTTCTGAGAAGGGATATTCGCCGGGGGAAGTTGGAATGACCGCCTTCTCACTTGGTGGTGGAGCGGCAATTGCTTTTGCAGATGAACCAGGGATAGGAGCAATGTGGTTAGATAGTGCCGTGCTTGACTTCCCATTAGTCATAAAGAACGAATTAGATCGATTGGGATTCCCGTCTAGCTTCGCAGGACCGGGTGTCAGAGTTGGAGGATGGCTCGCAGGAGTCAGCCTTACTGAACGTTCACCATTAGAAGCAGCAGATAATGCAGGAGATCGACCAGTATTCCTTACACACGGAAAAGAAGATCCCAGAGTGTCGATTGAACATTCTGAAACATTTGAGGAAAGAATGATTTCTAATGATGCTAACGTTACAACATGGTATGTTGAGCAAAGAGGCCACGTAGATGCATTATGGGGCAATTCTGAAGAATACCAAACAAAGTTAGCAGATTTCTTTTCTAACGCTCTAAACTAGGTTACCGATGGCAAGATAAGCGGAATTACCTCTCCAGCCTCCATGAAGCCCTACCTCGAGCACCTGAACATCACCTCAACCGACGTCGATGAGACAGTCAGATTCCTCCTGACCGCAATGCCAGAGTTCAAAATCAGAGGAGAGGGGGGTGGGGAGAAGGCACAACGCTGGGTCCATGTTGGTACTGAGGACTCCTACCTATGCGTGGAAGATCGCGGAGCCACTGAAAGGGGGCCACACAGGCCATATATTCATCCAGGACTGAATCACATGGGATTCGTCGTTACCGACGCATCGGCTCTTGCAGAACGCCTGATAGAGGCAGGTTATGAGCAGGGTGCTACCTACGCCAATCACCCATATAGGCATCGATACTACTTCTTCGACCATGATCGTAATGAGTACGAGTTCGTCCAGTACCTAAGCGAAGACCCTGGTGAGAGGAACGAGTACGAATCATAGGTTGCCGAGGTAGATGCTGCGTAAGAAATAGTAAAGCAATTCATTACATCGGAGATGTATGAATACATCGCCTGTGATTAGGATGTGGGTAACCAACAAGAATAACAGTGAAATCACAACTGAAATGAATAACGCAATGGTTGATTTTCTTTCGACTTCAATGGAAAATGGTTGTAATGATTTTACATTTGCCGAAGATGCTGATAGAGTGATTGTTTACACGACATGGTCGGATGAAAAGATACTAGAGAAATTTCGCTCATCTGAGGATTACAAGAACCGTGAAAAAGAAATAATTAACTCATTTTTAGCAGCAGGTTTTCAACTTCCTGATGATATTCTCTTCAACTCTACTGCTAAAATTTTACACGCCTATACATAGTAAAGGACACTTTAGTCGTTCCAAGAGGATGCGGTGTTATCATCCAACACTACTATACCGATTATCTCAATCGTTTGTTCATTTCTTTGGAAGATATACAATGCCTTTCCATGAAAATAGGGGCTCCCCTCTTGATTAATTCTATGAAAATCAACTAGAAGCGTTCCTGATGTCTCTGCCACGCTTGTAAAATCAAGTCGATTCAATCTGCTACCAACATATCCATCATTATCCAGCGACTCTCGTAGTAGAGAGAAACCTTCTAGGAGATCTTCTCTGTCCCCAAAAATTGTGGTGCCAGAGGGCGATGAGGCAAAGAATGGCGTCCTACATAGGTCCGCGATAGCGTGGTAGTCCTTCCTCTCGAAAGCTTGTATGTATTCTCTATAAAGGCCTAGAGTCTTTTGCTCGTCCATGACTCTCGACACGGGCATCCCTCTATGACGTATCCGGCATATTCCCTACTCTCAATGTAGTATGCATAAACAAGGGGGCCCATGTCATTGCGAACTCTTCTGATCATACTCAGGAGGGAAGGCAATCCATCTGATTAATAGAAAGTTGACGAATCCAAAAACACAGGTATTGATCAACCAAGCAATTCTGTGGTGCACGAGAAGAACTTCAACTATCAAATAATGAGATGATGTTGTGACCACTAGTTGGCCCGTATATGTCCAAAAGGCTCTATTCAGACTTCTAAAATAGGGAAATGTAGATTTGAACGTGAATCTGTAATGCATAAAGTGAGCTTCTACATTCCCTATAGCACACGAGACCGCCCAAGCGGTTACTGCTGTGTGGGCCGACCATAGATCGACCCAATAGAGGACTTCATAGAGGATTAAGGCGAAGAAGAAATTGAAAGTTCCGACAATGTTGAAATTTAGAAATTCATGGAGCATGACTCTGTTGGTCCACCCCACTTCTTCTATTCTCTCCCGCATTCGCCACATTGTCTTCTAACCAAGCCTCATGATGCCCGCGTAAAGTAGTGTACCCTGATGTATGCATACATACACGTTTTCTCTCTATTTTGCTGATATCCGTAGTAAATTTAATCCGTAAATCCTCATTATGACTATTATGAGTGTTGTTACCTCCGCTATTCAGCCATTCCTTCTTTTATTGTTTTTCTATATTTTATACAAAATACTGCCAATCTTTTTCGAGGCGTGGAGTAATATAATGGCCATTGCAGACACCGCTCTCAAAGAGTTCGATAAAAATGGAGATGGAGCTATTTCAAAAGATGAATTCGAGATGTTCAAGAATAAATATTTCTACGATAGTGAAAAATGGCAAGAATGGCTTGACAAGAAATTTATTAGATTCGACTCTGATAAAGATGGAAAACTGAATGCTTCAGAATTTAAATCTTTAATTAACAAAATACTCACAAAATTAGATACCGAATCTAACAGCCCTACTTCCATCACCGAGCAGATGAAGGATGAAGTGTTAGGTGGTGCTGCGTTCCTAGTACGGAACAGGTATGAAGATACAGTTATGGAAAGACTGATGGAAGGAACTTCCGAGTACAAACTATCCAATCCAACATTTAAGATCCCTGTAGGCTTATCTTGTGATGAATTGGATTGTAATAATAAAGCCATGCATAAAAATAAGTATTGCTACCAACATCGCCACCTATCAAAAAGTAAATCAGAGTAGCCTATGTATGAAGTAGTTATTCGCTACAAAACTATCTTTTGAGTATAAAGAACCCTATTACGATACCAAGAAATACCAATTCTAATGTTTCATGAGTGCTTGACCAATAGAGAAATTCTAACCAAGAGTCATCGAACCCCAAATTTTTCCTTTCTTCATCAAAGTCAGAAATTCTAGAAATAAGATTAACTGTAGACAACAGGATAATAAAAATTCCAGAACCAACTCTTACAGTGTTTGATTTAATATTGCCAGTGAATTTTAAACCAGAGATAAACAATATAGAAAAAATTGTTGCAGTATACAATATCCAACTAATAATATCATTGAAATCTCCTCCATATTCGAAATAATCAATAATATTTCTATATTCTCCGAAAGCTAATATTGCAGTTGGAAGCAGTAGTAAGAGGCAAAAAATTCCGAAAACATACTCTAATGTGTATTTCGAATCTTCAGATGAAGTTGGCAATTTCTCATCATCCATGTTCATCGCAAAGGGTATTCGTCTTTATCTTCACTAGGAAATGTAGGGAAGGGTGATTCATTCCACGGCCCATTTGCTCAGCCCCGGTTGTAATTATAACACCCAACGTCCCGCAGCCGTTCATGGATTTGGTACTAATAGGCTCATTCATTCTATTCATGACCGCATTTGCGGGAGTCGGTCTAGCTAGTATGTTCGTCAAAGAGGACACAACAGATGACTATCTTGTTGCGGGACGTGGAATGAATCCGGCCTTAGCTGCATTGTCCGCAGTGAGCACTTGGAATTCTGGCTACATGTTCATCGGTTACATCGGATTTACTTTTACCATGGGCTATTCTATCATATGGATTGGTCTTGGGAGTATGTTGGGGCAAATTGTGGCATGGGCATGGTTGTACAAATTTATTCAACAGTCAGCGAAAGACCGAGGCGTACGTTCGCTTTCTTCATTGGTATCAGATGTCACAGGTTCGCCCGAAGCCAAACTTGCTGCAATACTTTCCGTGCTTTTCCTAGCAGTTTATGCCGCAGCCCAATTAACCAGCGGAGGAAAAGCCCTCTATGTAATGCTCGGATGGTCAGAAGTTTTTGGCATATTGATTGGTTTTGTTTTGGTTGTAGCCTACTGTTATGCAGGCGGGATTCGTGCCTCTATCTGGACAGATGCTGCCCAATCTAGTGTGATGATAATTGGTTCAAGTCTACTTTGTTACGTAGCTTTACAGGAGGTAGGAGGATTTTCTGGATTACATAGTGGTTTGGCTGCTGAAAATGCGAATCTAACTAGCATTGTTCCTGCAGATCTCAGCTTTGGAGTTAGTCTGTGGATTTTCGCTTTCTTTTTAGGTGGATTAAGCGTTGCTGGCCAGCCCCAGGTAGTTAGTCGAGTCATGACTCTTGGAACTGATCAAGACCGAAAGACTGCGATGCTCTGGTTCTTTGTTTGGCAGACCCCATTTCTTCTGATAATGACCTTAATTGGATTTGCCAGCCGTGTTGTTTTCTCTGGAGCGGATTTCGATCCAGAACTCAGCCTACCCATGTTAGCCATGGAAACACTAGGGCCCATTTGGGTTGGCTTAATTCTGGCCTCTATATTTGCTGCCACAATGTCGACAGCGGATAGTCAAGTTCTAGCCTGTACCGCAGCATTTACCGATGATGTGATGCCCAGTATTAGCCAAGATCACAAAAAGACCAAGATCGTAACATTGGTTATTGCTGCATTCGCAACAGCGATTTCGATTTTCGGTTTGTATGTGCCCGGCGGTGATTCCGTGTTTTTGTTAGTTGTACTGGCGGTTTATGGCCTAGGCTCGATTTTTGTTCCGATATTGATCATAAGATGGGCCGGTTATCAACCTGATACGATACATACTATGGCAATGATGTTAGTAGCACTATTCTCAGTATTATTGTGGTCCATTAGTGGTTTCGGAGAGGACATATTCCCTTCTGTTCCAGGCATGGGTGCCGCTTTCATCACGCACATTGTGATGAATCAATTACGCAGCTCAGATGTTTCTCCTCTTGGCCGTTACGAATTACCTAACTATAGAACTCTAGCAGTCGGTGCAATGGTAATTCTGGCACCAGTTGCCGCAGTAGAGACTACCTACTTTATCTCAGGACCCGACTCGTTAGAATCAAATGGCGGACCATCGGGAGATTGGCTGGTTGAAGGTAACTTTGGTAGTGAGCAATTATCTGATGGAATCGAGTACGTAAATGACGGAGAGACACTGGAAATAGATATGCATACAGATTCAGTGGCAGGGTCTGAGAATCTGAATGTGGTGGGTGTCAGAGTTACTCTGCAGTACTCGGAAGATGAATCCAGCTCAGGATTTGGATGCGGAATTCCGGGTGCCTCTAACCCTGATCCAGATACAATAACTGGGACAATTTCTAATGCCGAGAACAATGGGTCATCTAGTGGGCAAAATTCAGGCGATGGCATCTCATCCCATTTGGTTGAAGTTGAGTGGTTCAATGAATCTCTAATTGGAAATGTTAGTGGGGTATCTAAATCAGATATTATCGATGGCCTAGAAGTTGGTAACTCAGGGCTCGGTCCGTATATTTTGGAAATAAGCGTCACAGTAGAAACTGGTGGATCACCCGGATGCTCTAACTCGGATAATGGCGAAGAGGTAGAGTATTTGGTCGAGCTTATCACGCTGGAATATACGATTGAATCAGCATAGGACAGGGAGCATTATACTCACTAGCCTTGTTATGCCTCAAACACTCGAGTTAATTATCGCGCTTGCCTCGATCTCAACCA
>DANB01000033.1:50892-65671 GCA_002497245.1 Euryarchaeota archaeon UBA439 | reverse complement strand
TCGCGCTTGCCTCGATCTCAACCAACAACCTATCATCAACTAGGGAGACAACCTCTACGCCAGTAGACACTGGCAATATTTCACTGAAGAATTTTCCGTGTACCTTTGCAACCTCCAGCATGTCCTTTCTGTCGGTAACAAAAATTCGAGTACGGACAACATCCGACATGGCACCTCCTGCTTGTTCTATAGCATGCTGGATTTTCTCAAGTACATACTGGGTTTGAGCACCCGCATCTCCTTCCCCAAAGAAGTTTCCTTGCGCATCCACAGCAGTAGTTCCGGCGACCTCTATGAATTGGCCAACTCTGACCGCACGGCAGTATCCTGCAATAGGCTCCCAAGGCGCACCTGAAGAAATATTGATTCTCTCACTCATTGAGAAAACTCCAATCCTAGACAACCTATGACACTATCTATCTAATTCCCTGCACAAGGTACCAATTTATTGATATGAGGATTGATTCTACCAAGATGTATGTTTCAATCGCCTAAGGTGACATAATGATCCGCCGTCATGATATTGACTGGCTGAGGGTCATCCTGTTTGGGTTACTCATTTGGTTCCATTACGCAGTCTTTTCTCTTGGTCAACTTGAGGGCGAAGATAGCAGCATGGAATTATTCAATCTTTTTTTATTCATAATTATTGGAGTCATGCATCAGTGGAGATTGGCAGCCCTGTTTGTCATCTCAGGAATGGGTACTGCGTTCGCATTTCGAAGAAGAACTTGGGATGTTTACATCAAGGAGAGATTCTCTCGACTCGGGATCCCCCTTTTGTTTGGGACTTACATTCTTTTTTTCGGAATCTTCAACCCTCTTGATACAGCAGGTAAACTACTCGAGATATTCCCTGGATCTGAAAGGATGCCATATGGCCATCTTTGGTTCATCTACAACCTATTGATTTACTCCGTTATTCTAACTCCTCTTTTTTCACACGTACGCAACAACCCTGACGGCAAGATAGTACAGGCAACCCGCTCGTTATTGAATATTCGATATGGGATGGGCCTGCTGCTATTGCCGCCACTAATCCTCGCCCTCAATGGCATTCTGTTCAAACCGTGGGGCTTCGGAGAAGTCGGAATGTGGTGGGAATTTCCACGATATCTGATTTATTTCCTATTCGGATATCTGATGATTGCAGCCAAAGAGGATTACTTTCCTGCAATTGATAAAATTCGAATCCCAGTCACAATTATAACTCCTATTTTGGCCATTGTTTGGTTCATCAGTGGAGAAATATTCGAAACACCTGAGATTTACGAGGGCGGCTGGGTAGACAAGGGATACGATGCATTCTCTCTAGAGCCGACCATAGCTGCTCTAATCCAGTCTTTTCATGCATGGTTCTGGTGCCTATTCATCTTTAGTTGGGCCTCCAAACTTCTCAACAAACCCAGTAAATGGCTCGCATATCTCAACGAGGCAGTATACCCTACCTACATTGTCCACATGCACTTGACTTTCCTCCCCATTGCTCTGTTTGCTTTGATTGGGTTGGGTTACTATCCATCGATGGTTATTGGAACTATCATTGTTTTCGTAGGCGTGATGATTTGCTTTGAGATTGCCAGAAGGGCCGTCCTATTCCGACCGTTGTTCGGCATCAAAGGTGGAAATGAAGAGGTCAACAAACTATTCCCTTACAACAGAACCGAGGACATTACAATCCGAATATTGTACTCCTTATTCTTCAACGCGATAACAATCGGAATGATCTTCATACTACTGGTGTGGCTAATTGGAGCAGGAGTAATTGCAGAATTGGGTGGTGCAAAATGAGCAAAATCATTAAGGCCAAACTCTTCTATGAAATTTCATGCTTCTTCCGGGCTTCTACTGGGGATGGTTAGAGTTCTGCTGTCCATTGCTTTTGGTAATCTTGGCTTTATCCTATATTATCATAAAGATATTTTCCGATGAAAATCAAAGCATGGTATAATTGATCAACCTAATAATGGGGAGACACTCATTACTGTAACAGCGAAAGAAGCGTAAAAACCAATTAGAATTGCTAGTATATGTCCGGCGTTCATTAATGTTGTTCGTAATGATTCATTAATGAATATCTGTTTAGTTTTATATTCTTCACATAAATATCCTTGTATTTTTCTTGTATCGTGCGTATTGGAAAAAGGGCAAAGAGTTGAAACCAACTGGTAATAGAGAAGTTGAATCAGTGGCGCCCCGACCGGGATTTGAACCCGGGTCGCAGCCTCGACAGGGCTGCATGATAGGCCACTACACCATCGGGGCAGTAGCATCACGACAAAGGTAGTGTATTTCAAACGCACCCAAACCAAGGTTGCAATTCTGAAGCCATTTCAGGGGATAATTCATGACCCTCTTGCAACTCGATTATGTCATGTCAGAGGAGAAATTGGTCATCGATGTTATCGATAACGGAGGGCAATGGACCCATAGAGAGTGGCGAATGTTGAGATATCTAGGAGTAGATACTCAAATTCTCTCTAATAAAACGCCCCTTTCTGAACTTAGAAAAGTCGATGGGCTAATCCTTTCAGGAGGGGCAGCCAGAGTGGGATTAACTGGAGAATTGGGCAATTGTGCCGAATATCTAACTCTTAATGTCCCTATTTTGGGAATATGCGCAGGCCATCAATTCATGGCAGGATATTATGGAGGCAAGTCACAAGAAGCTCCTAATCCGGAATTTGGAGCGGCATCAATAGAATTAATCGATGGCGGAGGAGAATTATTTGTCGATACTCCCGAGAAACAAGGAGTTTGGGAAAGTCATAATGAT
The DNA here is from genome assembly GCA_002497245.1 of Euryarchaeota archaeon UBA439. Classification (GTDB taxonomy): domain Archaea; phylum Thermoplasmatota; class Poseidoniia; order Poseidoniales; family Thalassarchaeaceae; genus MGIIb-O2. Next base: position 62,895 of record DANB01000033.1, on the reverse strand, counting down.
GAGGTAATTGATGTTCCTGATGGTTTCAGAATAACGGCATTAAGTGATAATTGTGCTGTCCAAGCCATGGAGAACGATACTGGTGACCGTTTCGGACTTCAATTTCACCCAGAAGTGAATGACTCCGAGTATGGCGCTAAGATTTTTGAGAACTTTGTTGCAGTATGTTTGAGGGCACGTAGCGCTCAATAATTCAACCACAGATTGAATAAGGGTCCTCCAGTCGGCGGGTTTGATGGCAAAGAGCGCTGAGAAACTAATTCTTCACAAATGTCGGCAGTGCAACCGTACTGATAGAAGGCCGTGGAGCGAAACCGAACTACCTAGGTGCAATCATTGTGAGTCCTCAATGGATCCTTTGGAAATCCGATACAAATGTCTTCGTTGTGGGCAATTAACTTGGACAGAAGCAGGTTCAACAGGAAAATCTTGCAGGTCCTGCGGTTACAGAATATTTGTCAAGCCTCGTAAAGGCGGCCGACATAAGATTTTGAAGGCAGAATAAAAATCGTTCAATTCAAGAGCCTCCACTTTGACGCTATGTTGTGGCAAGTTGGCTCAGTGAACATTCTCCTCGAACTTTTGAGGAACTCGCTATTCCTCAAAATTTACGCCAAGCATTGATTTCTGCCAGTTTGTCTCCAAATCCTCCAAATTTACTAATTACAGGACCCGCAGGAGTCGGGAAAACAGCATCTTGGAAGTTAGTCGCCAGACAAATGCTCGGTCCCGGTTGGACATCCACTACACATATCCTTCAATGTAGAGATTTAGCAAAATCTAGCGGTGCTATGGCGAAATTTGAAAATTTTCTAAGACCCGGCGGCACAGATTCTTCAGATACATTAGCAGGGCGCATGTCTTTGGACGCTTTTGATAGGGGAATTATGCAGACCAAAGAATCAGACATACCTCCAGCAGGAAGAGAAATAGAACTCCAAGACGGACAAATACCTGTTAGCAGAGTTATTGTTTTAGAAGATGCGGATCATTTAGGGCACATCCGTCAAGCCTACCTTCGTCGTATGATGGAAACGGTAGGTAATGCTTCTAGATTTATTTTGGTCGCCAGAGCTCCGAGTAGGATTATTGATGCATTAAGGTCCAGAACCCAAATGATAAGAATACCATCAACATCTACAGAACAATTAGTTTCATCCTTGAATTCTATATGTGATGCAGAGAATGTTGAAAAAAACGAAGGTGTGATTGGAGATATAGTATACGTATGTAAAGGGAATCTTAGAAAATCAATTTTTACGTTGGAAATGCTTGAATCTAGAGGACTAGCATCTGATAGATCGGCTGTACATAAATTGATTCAAGCGACAACTCTTCAAGCAGGAAGACATCTTCTTGAACTCGCATTAAGAGGAAAAGTTGTAGAGTGGAAATGGGAGAAAAGAAATGGTAGAAATAAGAAAATTCTTTCAGGTGCCATTGCAGAAATTGATAAATTAATGAACGAATATGGATTAGATTCCGAGGATGTCATATCACAGATTCATGAAGTAGTTATTAGTAGAAGAATTTCAATTACTGATGAATTAAGGTGTGAAATATTAGATGCACTAGCAGATTGTGACAAGAATCTGCAAAACTCAATGCATGCTAGAATTCCATTAGAGCAATTCCTTCATCGTGTTGCAAAGGCCGGAAGAAGACACGGCCTCGCCTTTTCTTAGTGGCGGGCGATCCAGGATTTGAACCCGGGTTCTCGGCTTAGGAGGCCAAGGTGATATCCAGACTACACTAATCGCCCGTATATGCGAGAGCATATGCTTCAAGAAATGTGATGGTCGCAAAAATCCTATATTTTCCAGCAAATCTTCCGATGGCATCAAGGATATTGACTACTTCGTAGAGCCGTGACTCCCCCTAAAGAGATGTTGCCCACTCCTTACGCAGAGACAACTTTTGGCGAGGACAAGGCATTTTCAAAAAGAATTCAAAGAATTGACTCTCAGCGAAGATTTTGGACTTGGATATCTACAATTAGGTATACACCTTCAATACGATTTTGGTTTTCTATAGCGGCTCCTACTTCAGCGGGGGTGATTTTAACTAAATGGGAATACTCATCTTTAGAATTGGCAATTGCAATATTTACTATAAATTTCATACTTTTAATACCTCCAAATATTTCTTCTGTATTTGCTAGAATGTCTGCAAGACACCGTCTTCAATTGAGAATTGGTGGTTTAAAATCTAAAGAAGCATACCCTGGAGTTGAAAGAATTCTTAATACACTTCACGAGAGAGTATTAAGGGAAAGAGTGAGGTTATTTTCATCACTATTAGCAGCCTCTTCTTTATTCGCAGTATGGGAGCTTAAGACAGGATATATTCTAGGCCAAATTTTAATCAGCTTCGCTGTAATCTTAGGAGTTATTTGTTGGTTAAATACCTTCTACTTAGAAGGATCTATACCCATGCGCTCTAGACGATTTCCTCTCCTTTCCTTGCATGCTCCCACGTTACATGACAGTATTTTAGAGAGAGTACTTACAGAAGTATTAGTTGCACACTTAGATCCTGAAACAGCAGGTAGTTGGGACGATTGGTCGAATGAATTGATAGACAAAGTAAGAGATGGGCATGAACCAGCAGCTGCTTTAGAGCACATGTTAGCATCATTACATCTGAATGCTAGAGGGCTACAATCAAATGAAGAAATGTTACAATCCATAAGAGAAGTTTACAAAATTTCTGCCATGGATTATTTAACAAACCCAGAAAATAAAATCAATATCAATACAATCCAGAGACTATTAGCACACACTAGAGCATGGCAACCAGGTTTATTTCGTTTGATTGATAGATTACACGATGCATCAAAAAATGGAGAATTAATCCTAAGTGAGAATAATTGGCGAATGGATTTAGACCTGCCTCCAAGATCTTCTGATGGACAATCTGACCTTTTTGTAATGGTTCATAACGGCAGTAAATCTGATATGATTATTGAGGTTGAAGTCGTAACTGCCCATGGTGAGCCTGAAAGACAAACTCTGAGAGTGCCTTGTAGAAAAATAGAGACCAAGCAAATCACCGCCCTCGATGGATTATTGGATGCGGCTTTGGTATTGTGGATAGGCGTTGCATGGCCTAGTACTGTTTCGGGCCCACATCCCGTACAAGTAACGATAAATGGTGAAGACGGAATTACACTTTCATCTACAGTTATGCATACGACTCTTACATCCAGTCTTCACCCAGAAAGTGCGGGAGTCAGGATGACAGATGCGGCAGAGGCAGTTAGAAAACTGGCACTTTCCGTTTCAGAATAATCCAAAATTAGACACCTCTTAGTGCGTCATCTTCTTGAGAAGGAATCTTTTCGAAGAGTCCGAGAGGCCATGGAATCTTGGGACATCGTAATTATCGGCAGTGGCCCAGCAGCACTCCGAGCAGCCATAGCATCCTCTGATGCCGGAACAAAGCCACTACTAATTGATAGTAAAAGTATAGGTTCAGGTTCTGGCACATCTCCAGTTAGTGGTTTTGCAGCATCTTTTGACGAAGTTGACTCAACATCTCATCGTGAAGATACAATATCGGCGGGAGGTGAAAGAACCAACAAATCTGCTGCTGCAAGAGTTTGTGGCGAAGCAATGAATGTTTTAGCAAAGTTAGAGAATTGGGGATTAGTTTTACAAAGAAGGGACGGAGGTCTACCTTTTGCAGCATCTTTTCAAGGACACAGCCGCCCACGTCTTGTTGGATGCGGAGATTCTACATCTCGCGAGATTACTAGAATCCTTGAAGAACAGACAATCAAAAGAGGAATAGTTAGGCGTGCCGATTTACAAACACTATCTTTAGTGATGGACAACAAACAGGTGCGAGGAATCACAGTTTTAGACATTCAATCCGGTGAAGTATTTGGTATACAAGCAAAAGCCGTAATTCTAGCAACAGAGGGATATCAAGGTCTTTGGAGCAATATTTCAGAAGGTTCTGGAACGGGAATATCATTGGCCGCATCTGCGGGAATAAAACTTGAGGGGATGTCGAATATGTCCAAACACCATTTAACAATTAAAGGCACAAATTTACATCTACCAGTTGATATTTTAAGTGTCGGAGGAAGATACAGAAAAGATTCTGGTGAAGATTTGGATATTGGTAATGAAGACAGTGGAGAAAATTGTGTACTTGATCTTAGGTCTCTTGAATCAGATGCTAAAGTGTGGTACGCACAAACAATTAGAAGAATCGAGGAAAGAACTGGCTTGAATATCAATTCAGAAGTAGTGCCTGTATATTCTTCTGTAGCATTCACTTTGGGAGGAGCACCAATTGACGAAAATGGAAGAGTCACATTCAACTCACAAAAAATGTGGTATACCGGGCTTTATGCAGCAGGCAGGTCAGCGAATACAGGAATGCATGGAGACGGGTACCTTCCAGGAAATTTACAACTTGAAGACTTGGTTACAGGCGAGGCAGCCGGCCACCATGCTGGCCAATGGGCCAAAAATATTAATTTTGCAGGAAGTCAGAAAATTGAGAAAGAATTATCTAAAGCTTCAGAGAATATAGAAAACTATTTTTCCACAGAAGGCCATCCAATAGGAGAGGTATCGAATCAAATCGCCAACCTAGCCAAGAACATTCACAATAATAATGAAACAAATCTTTCAAATGCCCAAGAATTAAAAGAAGTAAAAATCTCTTTAACAGATCAATCTAGAGCAATGAATACTGAACTTGTTAATGCTATACAAATCAAATCAATGGTGCCAATTATTGAGGCAATTTCTAAATCGGGTTAATGATATAATGGCTGGAAATGGAAAAACTATTTTCAATTTAATATTGTCTGGAAATATCCCATCACATAAAATCTACGAAGATGAATTTGTTTATGCTTTTTTGGATATAAACCCCCTCTCTCGAGGACATACTTTGGTCATTCCAAAAGAAGAATCCCGCACTATGGACAGTCTTTCTGAGGATTCTGCCGCTGAATTGGGGCGAGTGCTGCCAAAGATTTGTAGAGCAATAATGAAAATTACGGGTGCTAATGATTACAATCTTGTCCAAAACAATGGAGAAAACGCTGGGCAGACAGTCCCCCATCTTCATTTTCATATAATCCCCAAATACCCTCAATCTAACCATTCCTTTATCTGGGAGCCAAAACCTATAGACCATTCTGATGCTACTGAACTTTCAAGAGCGATATTGGAAGAACTAGGATGAATCCTTTTTGGTGTGACCGATGTATTCTCAACCTCTAACCGACCCGCAGCACTGTGAACGGTTCGGATAGCGCCCCCGAAATCATGCCAGAACTATCAGCGGCAGCACATAAAATCAATATTAAGAAATTAGAGAAAGCACCATACGACCATACCGGCAAACATCCCGGGAACAAACTCTTCAATCATCTATTAAGATTAATGATTAATGTAGGCAAATCAATTATATTTAGGAATTTTGAATCTGATAAAATCCCCTCTAACAAAGGAGGGAGAATTTCTGTAGCAACTCATATTAACGGATTGGTTGATCCAACTTTAATGATTATAACTCAGGAAAAGAGAGTCATATCTTTGGGTCGACATGACCTGATAACTGGCCCAGTTATTGGATGGTGGGCTAGGAGAAACGGATCCCAACCTGTTCTGAGAAAAGCAGAAGTAGAAGCAGGATTAACCGATGAAAACTTTGCTAGAAAAATAAACGATAGAAGTATGTTAACAATTGCTAATTGTTTGGCTGGGGGTCACGGTGCTGTGATAATGCCGGAAGGCAAATCTCACCAAGACTCTAAATTACATGCCTTGAGAACCGGAGCGGCAAGAGCAGCTTTGGTGTCGGCGGCCATAGCAAAAAAACGAGGTTTACCTGCTCCTGTTATTCAGCCAACAGGTCTTCATTGGGAAAGACATTATTGGTTTAGGACCAAGAGCTATGTTGAATATACAAGTCCAATTGAGATAAAACAAGTTTTTGATGACACTCAAACATCTCGATTAGTTGATGGCGAATGGATTGAGCCCCCCGCTTCTGCAGTTAATGAATTGAAAGAGGAAATGTATCGCAAGATATCTCCCTTGACTCCTGAGGCCCCAGACTGGGAAACCTATCGTGCATGGAAATTAATTGCTCATCTAAAAGCTAATTATGATCAAAAGCCTCTAACAACTCTAAGACAAGAAGTTCATGCTACAAGATTCATTAGAGAAGAAATAAAACAAAACACAACCTATCAAGATTTAATTCCTAATGCAATAGATGCAGCTCAAAAATTACATCTATATGATTTAGATCCTAACGCTATAGGTACAAATCAACAATTAAAGAAAACAAGTATTTCGACATTATTTACTGGATTAATAGGATTATTATTGATGGCCGCAACATCCATACCTGTAATTATTGGTTCGGGACTCCAATCTCTCCTTGCTCGCTATATGGCAGAAAAGAGTGACGAAGGACTAGACGCAAGAACAACTTACTTTTTGCTAGCCGGTATGTTTTCTCCAGTTATTTTCTGGCCATTCACATCTTTTGTAATCACATTCCTTTCGAGCACAACATCTCCTGCAATGCCCCCCCAGGAAGTTCTCCAATGGCACGATGCTATTCTACACTACCCCTTCTTTTCTCTTCAAGCATTACTATATTTCTTTTCAATAATATTTGTATTCTATATTTCTTCTTTGTTATTTTTATTAGGATATGATTTTTGGTCGAATTACAGAGGTTCAATGAATATAAGTAAATTTTCAAAATCTCCGGCGGGACAAGAATTTAATATTTTAATAGAAAAATTGAATATTCAATTAGCACTTCTCAAATAGGTTGACTGTAAACAGTGACCATGGACGCAACCGCGGCAGCCAACGAAATCCGGAAATGGCTTTCTAGTGAAAAATTAGAAACGAGAGAAGTACAAGATAATCAGAACTTCCTCCACCTCCATGTACGATATCCTCCGACAAAAGCAGCACATTTATTCAACGTCGTAATTCCAAAGAATAGAAATTTAGTTTTAATTTATTCAATCACTAGAGTCGATGAAGGTCAACAATTGGAAATGCAGAAACACTACTCTACAGATCCACATGATTGGGAATCTTGGCTTCATGAAACTAGAATATTGCTAACTCAGGCAAATTTAGACTGGGTGCTACATATAGGCAAAAAGGAAGACAAAGAACCAGGCCCTCTCCAAGCATTTAATCTCTCAAGGCCCATTTGGTTTGATGGTTTGACACAGAATGAATTCATGCACACTATGAGAAAAGTTTGGTTAACAAAATTATCTTTAATTCATAAAATAAAGTTTGGATATGGTCCGGGTACGGGCAAACCAGGTCCAGTAGACGATTGGCCAAATAAAAATCCTCGAGGAAAAAAGACTCAACGGGAAAAATTAGACATAAATTTCGATGAAACCGGCGATTTTGGAAGCAGTTTTGATAGAGATGAGTGGGCCTAATAGGCTATTTCTAAAATGACCTGTAAGGGTCGAGGTTAAGTATAGTGAATATTCAAACTAATATGTTACAGCATATGCTGAGGTGAGTTCTATGGATAGAAAGAAGATGAGAAGTAGCGTAATGATGGTTACATTGATGGTGATGGGAGTATTTGTTTCAATGGTGGCTCCACAGGTAGCCGCTAGTGAAGTAGTACTTACAGATGCAGTACAAATTGTTAATGGCGGCAGTCAAAATGATAGGATGGTGGCCTTGGATTCAGACTCTGAAGGAAATGTCCATTTTGTTTGGAGTAGAAACACTCAACATTTGTATTACAAATTGGTTGATGCTCGAGGTGAGACCTTAATCGATGAGACTCAAATTTCTAATGCGGGTCAAAGTAGAGCTTGGCATCCAGATATTGCTATCGATGACAATGATAGGGCTCACATTGTTTGGGCTGATAGAACAGGTAACTGGGCTATCAAATACACAGTCATAGACCCCTCTCAAGATGATCTCGATGGAGGAGTGGCAATCGATGCATCAATTTCAGTAATTGATGATTTTGAAGTATCTAGACACACACAAAATAGGGACTGGCCGGCAGTCGATGTAGACTCGCAGGCAAATGCGCATATTGTTTGGGAAGATTCTTATGAACCGCTTGACAAATATTACCAACAACCTCAAATTTACTATGCAATGATTGAAGCAGACGTTGTTGCAAGAACTGCAATAGTGGCTGTGGATGAAACTTTACTAACTCCAATAATTGGACACAAAGGCCATCCAGATGTAGCTGTAGATTTGGATGACTTTGTTCAAGTTGTATGGGACGATACACGCGGCGGTAAAGTAGAGATGGTGGTCCCCATTGACACATCAGGATCAATGAATGCAGAATGGGCAGATATGTGTGCTGTTTTCTATGGCGGATCCTTCGCTAGTGGATATAATTTTGAAGGTCTAAAACCAATGTTAGAAAGAGCAAACATGACCGTTTATGAAACGCTTTATGCATTGAGTGGAAATTGGCCATCAGCTGCAACCAGTGGTAATTGTGCTACGGCATATGCGACTGGAGGTAGCGGTAATCAAGGTCCAAGAACTACTGCTTTAGGACTCCAACCAAATGATGATTCTGGAGGAATAAGGGAACTGACTGAAGTAGTATACTCTAATGGAGCAATAGATTTACCACAAGACGGTGGTTACTATAGTGAGTTTTGGGGACCTGCATCAACATGGGCCTGTCTTTCTTGGCATGACGCCCAAGGAAATGTTCCTGGAAACCCTCCGACAGTACTCGATCACGTATGGAATCCAAACGCGACTAAGATTGTAATACCTATCTCTGACGAAGGACCGTACGGAGGAGATCCAGCAGGTGATGCAGATGATACCCAATCTATTCTTGAGGCGCACAACGCTTGCGTTACCGCGGGGATCATTCCAATCCCTCTTCTAGCAGCAGGATTTAGTAGCGGCTCTACAGAAGTTGGATCTCACATGATGGATTTAGCTCAGTGCCCAAATGGATTTACAAGTCTTAATGCTCGAACTTGTAATGGTGCTACTTTAGCATTAACCAATGCAGAAGGAATGATGTACAGTTTCCCAACTGGACAATCCAATCAAGCAGAAATGCAATTAATGGTCGAAGCATTGGTTTACTTGTCTACTAATAATTCTAGAGAAATATTTTTGACAGTTCTAGATCCACTGGGCCTTCTTGAATCTCCATGGCCTGGTTGGCAGAAAGGAGATCCAGGTACTTTCGTTGACAATGCAGCAGACAAGTATATCGAAGACTTAGGTGCATCTCCTGATGCGTTAGGATATGGGCATTTAGTAGTTGTAAATGATACAAGAATTACACTAAATGATGCTTATAGTTTACATCCAGCAATTGCTATTGACAATTCAGGAAATACTCATGTTACTTGGATGGACGGTAGAGCATATGGGTTCGATATCGATGTCAATTATGAAATATATTACACTCGTTTACGATTGAGTTCTGCTGGAGCGTGGGATGGTGTTAGCGAAGGACTCCCATCTTATGCAATTAAGCAAATATCCGATGCTGCAATATCTAATGTCGAGGGCTGGGAAGGATTAGCACCAGACAGGCCATTTAGTGGGAACTCACATATGCCATCTATTTTGACGGATTCATTTGACAATGTTCATTTGACTTGGCTAGACAATTATAACGGAACCCAGGGAGAGACTTTGATGTATACTCGTTTGAATCATACCAATAATGACTATCCAACAGGATTCCCATTGAACTCTATAGCATCTTCAATTTTTGATCCTTGGGAATTACTTCCAATTACTGAATGGCAATCAGATAAGTTAGGTCCTAATTCTCCAGCACTTCCTGAGTTGGGCCAGCCTCCTGCTTTCGCGAATGATATGGGTAGCGGGGCTCATGTAGGTTGGTCAGATACTAACAAATGTAATGATGAAAATAATGGCGGTGTTTACACACTTTGTTACGTTCATATTCTTACTGGCTTAGTTGATGTTTCTTTGGCCGATGATGAAACATTCTATCATACAATCGAACCTAGTGAGCAGACTACTTACAATATGTCGATATCGAATCCAACGCCAGGCCCCGCAGATTTAGTATCGGACATATTCTCCTTAACCGTAGAGGGAGTGACTACAAATTGGAGTGCAAGCATATTCTTTGCCAGCAATCATACACCAATATTTGATTCAACACCTGTATCTTTGCAAGGTGGAGAGAGCCTTAATTTGTACATGAGAGTAAGAGCTCCTACAATATATCAAGCACATCACGATGAATTGGCAACAATAAAAGTCATAGCAGTATCTTACAAAGATCCGGCAATTAGGGACGAGGCCATCACTCTTACATTAATGGACGTAGTTCATGGTATTGAGTTAGATACTAGCCATTTCCAGGCAGATGTAGAACAGGGCCAACAGGCGACATTCTCGATATCGATAACCAATACAGGGAATGTATATGATACGTTTGCCTTCTATGATCCAACAACACTTGAAGGGCAAACAGAATGGGCGCTACCTTTCGGATGGGGAGTTACATTCCCGACATCTTTATCATTAGATCCGGGCCAATCAATGACTAGAAATTTACAAATCGATGTCCCTACTTCTCAGGAACCTGGAACATTTGTTATTTATCTGAAAGGTTGGTCAACAGGTGAGCCGGTATTATCGGTAGACAAAGGAACATTTGATATTCTCGAATTGTGGGTTAATGTATCTATCAAGAGTACCGGAAATATTGTATTCGACTTAGGTGAAACCACAATGCATGTTCTACCTGGTGAATGTTCAGAATTTGATATTGAAGTTACGAAGAATTTCACCCCTGGTCATTTGATTTTCACAACTCCTGGCGGACCTGAAGAGAGGCCTGAAGGAGTTTCCGAACAAACTTGGAGATTTGATCATTGGACAGTCAATCTTGACTTTTCAGAGGCTCCGGGAGGAAATAGTGTACCTCAAGAAACTCCACGTTATTGGACAGTAGATGCTCCAAGAACAGTTACTGCGGAGATGTGTGCACCGTATAATGCAACAGCAGGAATTGGAGATTCTGTAACTGTTAAAGCAACTTTAGACGGAGCACCTAAAGTTAGAGATTCGGTAGTTCTTGTAACTAATGTGATACAAAGATATGATTTAGAAGCAAGTACTGAAACCATACTTTCACTGTACCCCGGTCAAGAGTACCAACTTGATACAATAATAGAGAATACAGGAAACGGAGCAGACCGCTATGATATGGCAGTCGGCTCTATCACAGATCAAGATGGCAACTCTGATGTTTGGGATATAGTAATTCCAAGAATTCTTTTCCAAGAATTAGATAGAGACGAATCTCAACAGATACCTCTTATGATAAATGTTCCAGAAGAGACGTTAGCTGGCCAGTATACCATAGTTATCGAAATATATAGTGAAGAAACCTTCGAAGGAACTAAACTCAGAGATTTAATTACATTACAGGTTGAAGTAATTGAATTCCATGACATGAGAATCACTGTCGATCCAACAGTTGAAAGCAGAATCAAAACAACTGCTCCTGGCCGAGTCGTTAGATTCACTATGAATGTCACGAACTTTGGTAATGTTGCAGATCAGCCTACTGTACATAATCATACGATAGGAAATACGGGCTGGGATACAATCCCTGGCTTGAATTCCCTTAGTGATTGGAAAATCGATTATGCATTGTTAGAAGGTTTTGGCTCGGAATATCCAATTGAAAGGCCTTGTGTAGTATTACTTGCTAACGACCCTATTCCAACTGAAGGCTGTTACAAGGATTGGCAGGGGCGAATCACTCTTCCTGTAATGCCTTCATACACTACATTGCAGTTAGTTGCAATAGTTACAATAGATCCTACAGCCGCTTTAGCCGATAGAGAGATTGGAATCAAATTAAAATCAAGCTTCGGAGACTCATTATCTGGTGGTGATTTCGACGAAACAGCAATTTGGGAAGATTCTTGTACAATTGATATGAATGGCGACGGTTTCCCTGATAATTATC
>DANB01000033.1:50386-50597 GCA_002497245.1 Euryarchaeota archaeon UBA439 | reverse complement strand
AGGTTTCCCTGATAATTATCGCCCTAACTGCGATACTAATGAACAAGTCTTAGAATTAAGACTTAGAGCTCCAGATCTACAGATTTCGACAGTTGATGTAGGTACTCGTAAAGGGCAGATAGGAGACATGCTTTCCGTAACAGTTTCAATTTTGAATGATGGTAATTCTCATGCTACAGACGTGAATGTTATTTTGTGCGTGGGGCAATCT
>DANB01000033.1:1301-50086 GCA_002497245.1 Euryarchaeota archaeon UBA439 | reverse complement strand
ATTTATTGATATATCTATTAATTCAATTAAGAAAAATGGCTGCTCCGAAGAAAATGTAGCATATAGACAATTAATTGAAGCAATTATGCCAACATCTTCAGATGATGAGCCACCACTTATCACACTGCTTTACTTAGTTGAGGCAGGAACTCATGAAGTAGTGGTAGTAGTAGACCCTGAGAATATTATCGTTGAGACCGACGAGAAAAATAATTTCGTATCTGCAGGAGATATGGGTTCAAATAACGGTATTTTAGATGTAGGTGTGGAAATTGTAGCTAGATATTCTGTTCCAGCGATAATACTTGGAGCGACATTTGCATTAATCGCAGTCGCTGGAGTAGTTATGTATGGTAGAAGGATGGAAGCATTGGACAGATTTGCAGAAAAAAGCAGTATGATGGCCAATCTTGATGATGATTCAGATACACAATTTTGAATCTATTTATTTACTTAATTAGCCACCAAGGAAGAGGGGTTTCCTTGTCAGCAGAAACGAAGTTATCATTATTTATTACGAAATCTTTCATCAACCTATCTCGTATATTTTCCATGATATCCTCGGCTTGAGATTCCTGTATTCTTAGATTTTGTGAGAATATATCTAGATCTAAAGGTCTTCTCGGCTGAGTCATCATTTCTCTAGCCATTATCCTCTCTTCATATGAATCAGCGTTTTCTGTAACTTCTTTCGAAGTCTTCATCATTATTTGTTGATGTAAAGCAATAATTGCATCTCTCTGTTGATCTATTTTTTCTAGAGACGAATCTAAGTCTGATAAAATATTCATTGCTTCAGACATAGATAACTCTCTTCTTGTTCCCAAACTATCTATTATGGAGTCTAATTCTGGAGGTAATTTGTTAGATAGTCTCATTGGGCCACCAGCAGGAATAGTTCGATGTTCCGCCTTGAACAGTTCTGGGCCCAAATCAAGTCTTAAGGAAAATGCTTGATTTACTTTATACATCTTTTTTGGAGGCCCTCCTTTTTCTGAAGGAACAACTTCTGCCTCAATAAAGCCAGCTTTTTCTAAGACCTTAATGTGCTTCATCACAGCCTGTTGACTGATATCTAGTAATTCAGACAGTTGTAAAGGATAATGCGGCTCTTTTACTAAGTGTTGTAAAATACTTCTTCTAGCCCTATTTTCTAGAATAGTCATAGCCTCATCGAAGTCCATGCCACTTACCAACCTGAAGTTAGGTAGTCAGGGGTCGTCTAAAAACCCATTTAATGATATCAAGTTTAGAAAAGAGATTTACTTTAATCCCCATCGTCCCAGTTTTTCCATTTTTCATCAATTTGTTTTTCGCCATTATTTTCTTCTTCGGCGTAATCCTCATTATTTTCTTTTGACATTTCCATAGTATTCAACAAATCATCATTTAGCAAATCATGATTTGTTACTTTGTCTAAATCTACAAAAGGAGCTGGGACATCGGCTTTCACAGTCGAATTATATTGTTTAAACAATTGATCTGTAGTCATTATTTCTTCTTTAACTAACAATTTTTGTTGTGGTTTATTCTTCTTTCTCCATACAAATAAGCCCCAAATTAATGCAATTATACCCAGAGGGAATCCCAAACAACAACTAAGCATTGAGATTAATATTGTTGTATCTGAAATTAAATTAGACTGTATTTCTAAATCATCTAGAATCCATAGTGTATTATTTCCTTCATTAAGCAATTGATATTCTGCATCTTTAGGAACATCAAAAATCATTATAGGGACATAAACTAATTTACCATTTGAATCCGGTCTTTTATTCATTTTTTCTAATGAATTAGGTACGACTCCATCAACTTCATTTCCCTCCGAATCCATTAATTTAATTTCATTTTCTAGCAATTGATTATCTTCCAATGTGACAACGGTATAGAGCCCAATTGCTTCCAATTCGACATACCCCTCCCCTCCTCCTTCTAATTCTAGCAAATTATTTTCTTCAACATTCATTTTTTCAATAATTTTATCTGTAGAGTCGCCATATGTTGCAACAAAAACTAAAATTAAAATTATTGAAAGACCAGTGAGGCGTTTAATCCAGACTTTGGCCCCACTCTTCATGACCATAGCCAGTGGCGTTTACATTTCAGATTTGGCAATCAATAACCTAAACCAATATCTTTCAGTTTTTCAGGCAGATATGTGTCTGTAACGAAATCAAGGCCATATTTTGCTAGGGACTGCTGCTCAGCCTTTTTCCCAATTTCTTTCATTAGATTAATTTGATCTTTCCAGTACCCCGAATTAAAACGTGGGTCTGTCAATTCTGAATCCAATGCACTAAGGTCTTGTTTAGTAAGATCATCACTGGGCAAATCATAAGCCAAAATATCATCAGCTGTTATTCCCAAATATTGAGCGCCTTTAGTTGCTAAATATTCCGAAATGTGGGCAGTTTTAATAGCCCCATACGCTATACTTGCATATATTCTAAAAGACCACGGGTCACAATCCGCAAAAACAATAATCGGCTTATTCCACTCTTGACTCATCCTTTTCATAATCCTCCTAGTTGATCTTGCTGGCTGCCCTTTTAGATGAATCAAGGCACATCTTGCTTCCTCGTCAAAACCATTTTCTACAAGCCTATCGAACATACCACCTGTTTCAATTGCCATTATGAAATCTACATCTTCTTCAACTAAGCTTAGTTTTTCTGATTCTACATTATACGGAACTCCATAACCAGAATCTCCAACATCATCTCTACAATTTATCCTCATCCAGTCTCCTTTTCTATTCCTTTCTTCAAATGTAACATTACCAATTATTCTCGCACCATCTTCTTCAGGACGCAATTTAAAATCCTCTCGAAGACATTTTGTTACAATTTCTAAATCCTCGGCTAGATTATTACTTTCATTTTGTGAACCGAATTTTCCATGACCCCAAGCTTCACTAATGTAGTACATTTCTCTCAGGGTAGATGACTTACCCGAATCAATCATTTGCTCAATAAATTCAGTTACGTGTAATGATCTTAACAATTGTCTTGCTGAGCCAAGGCTCGTTGCATCTCTAGTACTCTTTTTCTTACCATACTTGTAAACGCCCAATTTATTATCAAATCCAATATTTGTTTTGGCTCTAACTGGAAGCGTCATAGATGGAGGAACCCCCCTTTCCATTTTGTTATGCATCTCTGCAGCAATTCCTTTCAGCGCTTCTTTCACTTCGTCTTTTGTTTTTCTTTGTCCAACGCCACTCATTCTGAAACCTCCTCATAGTCTGCAAAAATATTGATTTCATCAGAGCGTATTTCTTCCTCAATCTTCTCTTCTCTATCTTCCATTACAATTTCACTAATTTCTTGAATCTCTGATTCAGAAATTTCATTTCGGATTGCAACCAATGCTTCACTTTTACGTATTTCTTCAAGTATCTTCTCATCAATCTTGGTAGCACCGATAATATCTCCATTCCCTCTAAAGAAAACATCTGTATCCGTCCAATCTCCTTTACCGAGTCCGGAAAGTGCAACCTCGATTGTTGTTGAAGTACCGGGGTTGAGAGTATCAAGTCGCCAGGCCCAAATGCCTCGTGCTTCTTTCCTCCCTCCTTTGGAGTTTTCAACCATTGACACATTTTCACTTTCTGGCCATTTAAGTAGGATTGTATAGGCACGAGCTCTTGCAGTATAATTGAAAATTTTAATTGAGCATGTTGCAAGCTTTCTTTCCTTATCCCATCCCAATTCTTCTTCACAAAATACCGCATTCATTATCTGAGTTATTACCGGTGCTAAATCTGGCTCATTTCTTCCTAAAATTTTTGATGTCTTTTTCGCAATTTCAGGAAGAATAACATTTACTAATTCGAATTTTTCTTTCGCTTTTTTACGTTGATCTTTTTTCTTTAGATGATTCTTCAAACCTCTCCCTACTTCTAAAAGACCTTTTCTGATTTCATCAAAGACTTCTTCATTATCGGCTACAGCTTCTTTAGCTTCACTAGTAAATTGAACATTAGTGGATGCCAGATGTATTAATACAGCAGCGGCGCCTTTAGGCAACCCTTTACCTCCTGGATGATCTAAACCATATCTTTTCCAATCAATAGATTCTATTGCTTTAGTCAATGCACAACCTCCTTGTTGATACATTAAAGGAACTCTATTGGCGAAACGAAGCACCTCTATGGGCCCATCCGCAGAAATATCTCCTCCAAAAACAAGCCCAACTTCTATCTGAAATGGATTGCCTTGACTGACCGCGGGGAGCCTAGTCACCGTTGAGGCAAATCTTGAATCTATGGCTTTTGAAAGACCTTTTTTGATCAATAAATCATCAATTGGAGAAAGACAATCGGTAGGAGGGGGGAGTAGTTTTACTTTCTGAAAAGATGAGATTAACTTTTTTGCATCTTCGGAATTAATTCTTTTTGGAACCCTATCATCTTCAATTTCAGATACAGACAAAACTTCTTTTGCAGCTCTGACACTGACTCCAGAAAAATTATGTCTAAGGAAAGAGGTCATTTTTCGTTGTTCCGACTCTCTCAACATTCTTTGTAAAGTTCCTAACTGTATTCCATGTGGATGGGGTTTAATTTCTTCTACTACTCTAGGAAGCCTTTCACTAGTCCTCATCCATTTACCTTCTTCTATAATTTCTCCATCTTTCCCTTTAACAATTAAGCTGATCGTTGCATGAGGGTTTACGATAGATGTCATTCTAAGATATTGATATACAGATTGTTTCCCTCGTTGATATTTTGCTTTCATTATTGTTGATATTTTTAATCCGTGCCTAATTTCTTCTCCAGTACCCTCATCAATCCAAATTTCTCTTCTTTCTTTGGATTTAATTGCTTTATTTTTCCTAGTGTCTAGACCCAATTCGACAAATACTGCTGACGAATCTGTTGCTATTTTCGATATTACACGAGTTTTTGCACCAGTTGTTAATTGTGCATACATCACAACACCTGTTATTCCGATACCCTGTTGCCCTCTGGTTTGCCGAATTGCGTGAAATCTTGAACCCAATAGAAATTTTCCAAATACATTTTCTATAGCATCTCTTGGGATTCCCGGGCCATTATCTTGCGTAATTAATTCTACATCTTCACCCTTTAATCTATTAATTTCAACAACAATATTTGGTAGTATTCTTGCTTCTTCACAAGCATCTAATGAATTATCAACAGATTCTTTAACTGCTGTAATCAATGATCTTTGAAGGGAATCGAATCCTAGAAAGTGTTTATTTTTTTCAAAGAACTCACTAACTGCAATTTGTTTTTGTTTTCCGGATATATCTCTTGCATCCACCATATTATTCCCTCCACTTGGTCCTCCCATGTCCTAATGACCTGGGGCCAACTTGTGATGAGTGCATGGGAACTCGATAGGCTATTGAAATATACGCTTGTATAAATGAAGAAAGACTATATTTTCAATGTTTTTAGAAAGGTCATGATTGATGCGTTTGTCAGTTTTATTCATGGTGAATTAATTGCTTATATTGGTATGATATTAATTTTAACAGCATTTTTCTTAGAAACAAGAGATATTCTTCACAGCAAGGCTCTTCCCTACTTGGGATTGATGGCCTTAGGCTCGGGATTGTTAGCCATCCGCGCTTATTTTATTGATGAATGGGCATTTTTAATTTTAGAAATTGCTTGGTTCGCTGCTGCAATCTGGGGAGTTTGGAGTATTAATTCTAAGAAAAAAGGTCTGGCCTCCAAGCAGTAATACGTCCAGTAAAAGCACTAGCCATAACTGTAAGTGGACTTGCTAAGTAGAGTTTCCCTGGACCCGACCTACCCTGAAAATTCCGATTTATTGCTGAAATAGAAACTTGCTCATTGCTATCGCTTACTCCCGGGCCCGCCCCTATGCATGCACCACAACCCGGATCAATTAATTTCACACCCGCATCTTCAAACATTTTTGTCCAGCCATTTTTCTCGGATAATGCTTTGACCGTTTTTGATCCAAACTGGATATAACAATCCACGCCATCTGCAATTTTCAATCCAGCATCTAAAGCAGCTTTTGTTACCTCAGCATAATATGCAAAATCATCATCTTTTCCTGCAGTACATGAACCTGCATATGCTATATCGATATTTACAATACCTAACTCGTCAATATAGGCGCCGTTTGTCGGATCAGATGGAATTCCCTTGTCGGGATCTCCAGGATGTGCTACCATTGGTTTAATTTCATCAAGATCTATTGTGTGAACTCCTCCATGGTATATTGCTCCTTCATCTGCAGTAACAAAAGCCGCAACAATTTCTTCTCTAGTTAATTCACTCCTTCTTTCCATCAACCATTCTACTGTCAAATCATCTGGATCACATATTCCAGTTTTAGCACTGCATTCAGTTGCCATGTTACATAGGGTGGCTCTTTCATCCATTGACAAACTTGAGAGGCCAGGTCCACCAAATTCCATACTCCTATCAAGAGTTTCTGATTTTGCAGCATATTTCCACAATATATGCAATATAACATCTTTAGCAGTACAACCAGAATGCAAACTCCCTACTAGATTAAATCTAATACTTTCTGGAACTTTTACAAATGCAAACTGATTGTGGATCAAATTCGCATATTCGGTCGAACCAACCCCATAGGTCAATGCATTACTTGCTCCACCCATACAGGTGTGACTATCAGTTGCTTGAATAAAATCTCCAACATCAATAAATTCTTCTCTTGCAACTTGGTGACATATGCCAGGAGAAACTCCATCAACAGCAGAATAATCTCTAACTCCAGTATGTTTCTGAAAATCATTTTGCATATCTCTTAAAGTTTGAATTTTATCTTCGAATTTTCCAAATCTTGGTACACCTGTTGCATACAATAAATGGTCTTCAAATACAGCAAATTTTGGAGGGTTTGGGATTTTATATTCATTCCCATATTCTGATTTTAGAAACTCATGAACTTGTGCAGTAGTAAATTCATGAGAGTAACCCCCATCTACAGATGCTAATACTGCATCTCCTGGTTTGACAAATCCTTTAGTAGAATCTTTTGAGATTAATTTTCTAGAAATAATTTTTTCAGCCATTGTCATTGGGCGTGATATTTTATTAACATCTGGCAAAACAATCTCTTCCGCAGCAAGCTTCTTTGCAAAGGGAAAAATTCCTCCATTCTCTAATATTAGCTTAGTCACCGAATCATAGTTATTTGTAAACTCCTCCAAATCAATACTTTCTCCATTCTGTAATCTTTGTAACATAGCATGATCTCCCATCAATTGCCCCAAATTTATATTATTTCTCTCATGTATTGGAGCGAATGATGCCGCAATTACAATCCTGATTCCAGACCATTTTTCACATTGAGGAGCAGTTTCTCTACTTGACCCCGTTCCTTTTCTATGTCCTGAGACAATAACTTCAAAATTGCCGTTTTTCAGAGCATGAGAATCAAAAACTCGACGACCATCATGTAAAAGACCAGCATATGCATTTTCAGCAATTTTAGAAGGATCATAATCAAAACAAACCCATGCAGGAGTCATTACATCGGTATTAATATCGTCTAATAGATCGTCAATTGTCAAATCTTCCATTTTAAGATTTAATCCATCATACAATTGTTTTCGAATTAAATCCAAATCCTTTGTCAAAAATAAAACTCTTTTATCCGGATTCAAAGAAATTTTAGAAGGTGGCCATAGTTTTTTGCTCATCCACACGGCCCCCTTCCAGTCTTGCCATGGTCGGGTAATATATCACCATTCTCAATATTTTCTTAATTTTTCTACATTTCAATTTTTCCAATCTATATGTTAACCTTAAATAACATCGTCATTCGCGATATTTTACCTTTCCTAGGAAAGAGGACGTGATGGGATGGCAGATTATCTTGTAGAAGACACCGTAAAATGTGATGAATGTGGAAGCCGTAATTTAAATCGAGACGAAACTCGTGGAGAGGTCGTTTGTGAAGACTGTGGGTTGGTATTAGAAGACAAAGTAATTGATCAAGGCGCCGAATGGCGTGTTTTCAGCCCTGAACAGGGTGATCAAAGAGCTCGTACAGGTGCTCCAATGACAGTGATGCTGCACGACAAAGGTCTCTCTACAGATATAGATTGGCAAAACAAAGATTATTCCGGTAAATCTATTTCTTCCCGTTATAGGTCTCAGTTTTATAGAATGAGAAAATGGCAGAAGAGATCTCGTGTTAGTAATGCAACAGAAAGAAATCTTGCAATGGCTCTTGCCGAACTAGATAGAATGGCGAGCCGACTGGATTTACCCAAATCAATTAGAGAATCAGCGGCTGTTAATTACAAAAAAGCAGTTGAAGCTAGACTTATTCGAGGACGTTCTATTGAGGGCGTCGCAGCAGCTTCTTTGTATGCTGCTTGCCGTCAATGTCAGAACCCTAGAACTCTAGATGAGATTGGGGAAGCAAGCCGTACAGGTAGAAAAGAAATTGGTCGTACATATCGATTCATGGTTCGTGAACTGAAAATGAAGATCCCTCCAACTAAGCCGGAAGATTATATTCCAAGATTTTGTTCAGGACTAGATCTTGATGCAGAGGTTCAATCTAAAGCATATGAATTAATTTCTGCAGCACAAGAAAAAGAACTTACAAGTGGCCGTGGACCGACAGGAATTGCAGCATCTATAATCTATATTGCAAGTGTATTATGTGGCAAAAGAAGAACTCAGAGAGAAGTTGCAGAAGTGGCAGGAGTTACTGAAGTAACAATTAGGAATAGATACAAGGAATTAATCCAAAATCTAAATATTGAACTAGAGATTTAATCTGGTGAAAAGATGTCGAGGAGGGAGGCGAAAGCTCTCCTCCGAGAGTATTGTGACGAGTTATTGTGTGAATGTATCTCCTTATCTTTTGAATATCTTCCATTACCAAATCCACCTTTAGAGATTCCAGATTTTCCCGCACAAAACCCAGATGATTTAGCTTTATTAACCCAACAAGCGTTAGGAATATCATCTATAGATACCGCTGGATTTTTGTATCGGTTGGAACTTATTACCGAAGATTTTGAACCCAGTTATATCAAACGGCATATCGATCCAGCCGCTGAAAGAGAAAAATGGCTATCTAAGAATATAGAAGAGATTTCTGAACGAATTCTAATTCTTCAAATTAAAGATTGGTTATATTCAGCACTTGACGAAGAGTCACCCGATACAGATCGATGGTATCTATCAGTCAGCACATTAATCGGATTAGGTCTGAAAGGATCTAATATTGTTGAATCCGAGGGTTTTAATTTATTCAACTCAATCATTTTTGCAAGAAAACCAGGAGAACTTCCTTCTACGAAGTTAACTGGCCGCCATCAAATTGCATGGGATGGCAAACAATCTAGTCCCTTCTATGAAGAAATTGGACACCCTAGTGGTGTATTAGCCGCTAATTCCATTTTAGATATTTTACAACTACATCAAACTCATAAAAATACAGTTTTGCCTCATTGGCTTGAAAAATTATCAATCAGTAAACATGTCTCTTCTTTACTAAATATTCCTTTGAGGGTACAAAATTTAATAATAGATTGTAATCATAATAATTGTGAAATTTTACTTATGACAACAATTCACACTTTATCCCATACTCCCGAAGTATCAAAAGAAATTTTATTCCAAATTTGTAATAGTGAAAAAGTAAATTTAAGGCGAGGGCTAGCTTCTAATTTATCTAGAATAGATTCAGAGGATAGAGATTTTTGTATATCCTTATTAGAAAAATTGATTGAAGATGAAGATTCAGACACCAGAGTATTATCAACAACTTATTTAGGTAATTTAGCACGTTTAGAGAGGGCAGTATTCATTCAATTCGCAAAGAAAATTTCTAATAAACAAGATGATCGAATGCTTCAGAGACTAATCGACTCCGGATTGAGACATTATCTATCTTTAGATTCAACGGATCCTGACGACTTAATACCAACATTGTGGATACGATCTAATTCAGCATCTAGGTCCCAATTATCTGGAATGCTAATTGAAATAGCTAAAATTAATCATAAATCCTTTTTTGATATTTCAATGAAGATATACAATTTAGACAAATCTTCACACAAAGATTTGGTTAAACGTATTACTTTACGAAATAATGAATTAGGCGAGATAATCAAGAACATCCAGTAGTGGAGCCACATGCATTACATTTCAAGCAAGTTCCGTTTCTAACCATTTGACTACTTCCACAATCGGTACAAATATCTCCTGTGAAACCATTCTCTCTAGCTAACCTTCTTGTTTTTGCTGCAGAATCTTCTACAGTTTCAAATGCTCCTAATGTTTGTTGTACTTCTCGAACTTCTCCTTTGGTTCTTACAATACCGTCATCCGTAATTTCAGGCCTACTTATTGAATAAGGATCCAGATCTTCTTGTGAAACATGAGACAAGTCATGCCTATCTAGATATTTTATGGCCAATTCTCTAAATATATAATCAACAATACTGGAAGACATCTTCACGCGTCCGCTACCTCCCATCACCATTCCACTTGGCTCAAACTTTTGGAAAGTAAATGAGTTAACAAATGCCTCTAAAGGAACTCCATGTTGAAGGCCTAAAGACACAGCAATTGCAAATTGGTTTAGCATAGATCTCCATGCAGCCCCTTCCTTTGAAGTAGTCAACATAATCTCTCCTAATCTTCCATCTTCATACGCACTGTGATTTAGATATACGGTGTGACCGCCAACACGTGCCTTCATACGACCTCCTTCACAACTATCTGGCAAAGACCTTCTTGTCGCAATGTAATCGTGTACCATAGCTTCTGCAAGAGGCTGTGCCTTTGGTTCAGGTACAGGTAAAGAATCTACAACTTGCTCAACCATTTTCTGCACAATTATCACTTCTTCATCTTCATCTTCTTCCATAGCACTGGAATCCACAAGTTGATTCATTAATGGTTGAGATAATTTAGAGCAATCTCTGTATACTGCACACGCTTTAATCATAGTTGAGAAACTTAAATCATAAGCATCTTTAATTTCAGATACAGTCGAATTAGAAGGCATATTGATAGTTTTCGAAATAGCACCCGATATGAAAGGCTGAGCGGCAGCCATCATATGTACATGAGCCGGCCAATCGATAGATCGAGTACCGTATTTTCCGCCAGGCGTAGCACAATCGAAAACAGGTAAGTGTTCATCTTTCAATCCCGGTGCACCTTCAATAGTCCCTCTTCCTAATACGTAGTCATTTGCAGCATTAATTTGGGCAGAATCTAACCCTAGGTGTCCTAAAACATCAAAGAAATCATCATTATATTGTTCTTCTGTCATTCCCAATGTTCCCACACACATTTCTTCACCTAGGATACTGGGTGAGAAAGCAGATCTGATATCGAATACATCAGGCAATTTCTCCTCGATATTTTTAATCTGTGCTGATGTAAATCCTAGGGATTTGAGCGTATCATAAGATAAGTGCGGACATCCATTCAAACTTTTTGTACCCATGACAAATTCTTCAATTGTCTTTGTCTGTTTATCTGAGTATCCTAGTCTGCGTAAAGCCATTGTTACACCATTATTGATAATTCTTAGAGAACCTCCTCCAGCTAGTGTTTTGTATTGTACTAAGGAGAATTGTGGCTCAACTCCTGTCGTATCACATCCCATTACTAGTCCGATTGTTCCAGTAGGTGCAATAACTGTCGTTTGGGCATTCCTGTACCCATGTTCTTCCCCCTCTCTCAACGCACGGTCCCAGGCATCTCTTGCTGCCAATAGTAAATCTTCAGGACATTTCTTAGCATTTATTCCTCGAGGCAAAACAGTCAAACCCTCATATTCATCATCTGGAGCATCATATGCTGCTCTTCGATGATTTCTCATAACTCTTAACATATGTTCTGCATTTCTTTCATAATCGGGATAAGGCCCCAATATAGATGCAATTTCTGCACTTGTAGCATAAGACTCTCCGCACATTATTGCAGTAAGAGCTCCACAAATTGCGTATGCTCTTTCATCATCATAAGGAATTCCCATATGCATTAGAAGAGACCCTATGTTACAGTAACCGAGCCCCAGTGTTCTATAATCATAGGATTTCTGTGCAATTTCTGCAGACGGGAATTGAGCCATTAGTACACTAATTTCAAGAGTGGCAGTCCACAATCTTACACTGTGTTTGAAGTCTTCAATTTGGAAAGTTTGATTATCTAAGTCATAATAATGAAGTAGATTTATACTGGCTAGATTACAAGCAGTATCGTCAAGGAACATATATTCCGAACAAGGATTAGATCCATTGATTCTCCCTCCTTCGGGACAAGTATGCCACTCGTTGATGGTGGTATCAAATTGCACTCCAGGGTCTGCACAGGCCCAAGCCGTATATGCAATTTTATCCCAAAGTTCTCCAGCATCTAGTACTTTACAAGCTTCTGGCTCACGATTTTCTTCGGCCGCTTTGTCTTTTTCAGTCCTCCAAACCAAATTCCAATCCTCTCCGTTTTTTACAGCATCCATAAAGGAGTTTGGGACCCTCACAGAGTTGTTACTATTCTGTCCTGAAACAGACATGTACGCTTCTCCTTGCCAGTCCGTATCAAAGCATTCGAAATCAACTCCTTTCCATCCTTGTTTTGCTAGATCTAAAATACGTTGAATATGTGGTTGAGGAACATTATCTTTAATTGCTCTAACTATGGACTTTCTCAAAGCAAAATTTTCTGACTGATCCAGCCTCGACTCCTCATCTTCGTGTTGCCAAATAGATTCCATCAATGAGTTAGCATGTTTTTGCAAAATATTAGAACCAATAACTAATGCTGAAACCTTTTCTTCTTCACTAGATTTCCAATCAATATATTCTTCTATATCGGGATGGTCCAAGTCTAATGTTACCATCTTAGCAGCGCGACGAGTAGTCCCTCCCGACTTTATCGCACCAGCCGCTCTGTCTCCAATTTTCAAAAATGACAGCAGACCTGAAGAACTTCCACCGCCAGACAAAGGCTCCCCGGCTCCTCTAATGTTAGAGAAATTAGAACCAGTACCTGAACCAAATTTAAACAACAAAGCCTCGCGGTTCCATAGTCCCATTATTGAACTAGTTCCGCCCACTAATGAATCACTAACTGATTGAATGAAACAAGCATGAGGCTGTGGGTGTTCGTATGCATTTTCAGATAAACATAGTACTCCTGTGGACGGGTCGACATAATGGTGCCCTTGCGCTGGCCCCTCAATGCCATATGCCCAATGTAAACCTGTATTGAACCATTGAGGGCTATTGGGGGCAGATCGCTGGCTGGCAATTAGATAGCACATTTCATCGAAATATGCTCTGGCATCCGCTTCACCTGCAAAATATCCATACTTATAGCCCCAATATGTCCATGTTCCCGCCAATCTTCGAAATAGATTTCTTCCATGAATTTCTCCAGTAAATCTATCTTTAGGATCTAAAGTTTGTAGCTTCTCGTGATCAGGTTCACTTCTCTGGAGCCAAACGGGAATGCCATCTTCCGCCACCTTGCGCAGATAGGTAGGCACCCCCGCTTTTCTCAGATATTTTTGAGCAGCAATTTTTCCCGGTACTCCTTCGAACCCAGATGGAAATTGTACTCCTTCAATAGAGTCCGCCATAGTGCCATCTGGATTTCTTATTTCGACATCCATAGATATCCAAGAGAACGAATCAAAAGGGTCTTCTCCAGCCGTAGTAAATCTTCTTTCAACTACCATTCCATTTTCATTTTCTTGATGGTTTTTAGTCGTTTTTGATTTATCTTTTATTTTGGTTTGCATAGATTCACACTCCTATTTTTGAAAGTCTAGATATGGGGTTCCCGGCGTAAGGGATTTTCTCTTCGGAATAGAGGGTGTTTAATGCTTTACGAAAGCAACTCTTTATTTTCTTTATTTTTCCTACTTCTTTAGTCGAACGACATCTTTAGAAATTTTGTTATTTTCAAAGATTATGGACGTAAATCCAGACTCCAATCTAGTTTTGCCCCGGATCTTGTTATCATCACTCCAACTGAACAATATTTCTCATGGCTTTGATGTATCAATCTTCTAACTAACTTCTCAGGGATATCACCTTCAATCACATATCTCATATTTACATGAGTGAAAACTTTTGGCCGTTCAGAAGATCTTTCAGATTCTAATTCAATCCACATGGCTCTTACATTTTCCATTCTATGTTTTAATCCATCAATGATATCAATCAATGAACATGCCCCGTGTGCTTGAAGAACAATTTGCATAGGGCTTGCTGCAGTTTCACTATGGAATTGTGTAATTTTCCCATTGTCAGTTTCCCCCTCTATTTCTTCATCTATCACCCATCTAACTACCCCTTTCATCTGATTCACTTCTTGTTAAGGCAGAGGGGTTGGCTTCATGAATGAGTGGTAAGTGGCATCTCTGAGAACAATGTCCGAGGGAGCAGCAATTTCAATTAAAAATGGCAACTTAATCGTCCCAGATGAGCCTTTAGTGCATTATATCGAAGGAGATGGCATTGGTATTGATATCACGCCAGTAATGATCAATGTTGTCAATTCTGCGGTAGAAAAAGCATATTCCGGACAACGTAAAATACATTGGAATGAAGTTCTAGCAGGTCAAAAAGCGTTCGATAAAACCGGTGAATGGCTTCCTGAAGAAACGCTTGAAGCGATGAGGACTGGATTAGTATCTATCAAAGGCCCATTGACAACTCCTGTCGGAGGAGGTATCAGAAGTCTCAATGTTGCACTTCGTCAAAAGCTCGACCTCTTTGCCTGTGTTCGTCCAGTTAGATGGTACGAAGGCACACCTAGCCCAGTCAAGAATCCTGATTTTGTTGACATGATAATTTTTCGTGAAAATAGTGAAGATGTTTATGCGGGTATTGAATGGGAATCTGGCAGCCCAGAAGTCCAGAAAGTAATCGATTTTCTTCAAAATGAGATGGGAGTTACTAAAATCAGATTTCCAGAAACTAGCGGAATAGGAATAAAACCGATTAGTCGTGAAGGGACATCTAGGATCGTCAGAGCAGCAATTAATTATGCTATAGATAACGACAAATCTAGTGTTACAATAGTTCACAAAGGAAATATAATGAAGTTTACAGAAGGGGGCTTCAGAGATTGGGGATATCAGTTAGCCAAGGACGAATTCGGCGCAACAGAACTAGATGGCGGACCTTGGTGCACCATGAATAATCCAAAAACGAATAATCAAATTATAATTAAAGATGTAATTGCCGATGCTATGCTACAGCAAGTACTTACAAGGCCTAAAGAGTATGGAGTATTAACAACCATGAACCTTAATGGAGATTATATTTCTGATGCTTTAGCCGCTCAAGTCGGAGGAATTGGAATAGCACCAGGTGCGAATATCAATTATGATACTGGAATATCTATATTTGAGGCCACTCACGGGACCGCACCAAAATATACAGGACAGAACAAAGTAAATCCAGGATCATTGATACTTTCTGCAGAGATGATGCTTCGTCATATGAACTGGAATGAAGCCGCCGATTTGATTGTGAAAGGAATGGAAGGTGCAATATCTGCAAAAACAGTAACATATGACTTTGAAAGATTGATGGATGATGCCAAGTTACTGAGTTGTTCAGATTTTGGAGAAGCATTAATTTCCCATATGTGATAATGAAGAAAATCATACCTAACTTGAATAGAATATATCTATCATATTCTTGAATTTAATTGTTGAGCGTCAGAGACTACTCCGAATCCATATTCCTCTTCCAACGCTCTCGATACAAGTCTGAAGTCTGAGTCTCTTGTCGCTACTAATATGCTGCCAATTTCTTGTAAAGGCAAAGCCGCAAGTGAGGCAGCATCTCGCATAATTTCCATATCTCCTCCTTCTGGATAAATTTCTTTTCCATTCAATTCAGTACGTATCGGAATTTCTTCGGTTCTTTTGCGTTTTTGTTCATCAACTAATTCAAATATATTTTCGTGTTTTATCAAAAATTCTTCTAACTCAATCTGTGATAATTTATTGGAATAATCCTCTTGAGGCCAAGTGCTGAAAGATTTGCATATTTCCTTTACTTTATTTTTCAGAAATTCGGCAGTAATTTTCTTCTTCCAACGTTCTCTATTAATATAGATATCATTGAATAATTTTAGTACATTATCGGGATTTTTTGTTCGATTAGTAAATTCAGATAATGCTGCAGGGGGGATCGAAAGAAACGTTTCTTTTCCGCCCTGTCTTCTTAACATCATATGGAATGATCTTTCTACAGACCAATCAAAGGAACCGAAATCATCATTAGAAATTTCTTGAAGTAAATCATCCTTTAGAGCATGAATTAATACATTCGTATCAACTAATATCAAGGGTTTCAAACCAAGATTTTTCAGAGTTCTCCTATCTCTGATAGGAATATTGGTACTTTGACTAACAAAAACAGCTCTTTGAGTGTCTCTCAATCTTTCAACCTGTCTACCCTTGAAGTAACCTGTTTCAATAGCTTCCTCGAATCTTCTAATTCCTCTAAGAGGGTTTTCTTCAGCAATTTGCTCTCCCAATAAAGTCAACTCAAAAATATCTTTCATATCATGTAATTCAAGTTGGAAACGTCTTTCCAAATCGGATTCTTTTGAGCCACTTGATTTTTCTAAAGTCATCAAAGCAGCCTTCACTCTTCCTTTGAAATTTTTATCCGGTAAATTATGTTCATCAGGGTATCTCTGAATTAACTCAAGAGCTTCTTTCCTTCTCTTATTATAGTCGCCATCCAAATCTTTTTTGCCTTTTTCTTGTTCACTCACAAATCGTATTAACCTCTTGGTTGCAATATCTGTTTTACCCGAATTATTATCTGCACATGTTCTTAAATATAGTTGAAATCTTTTAGTCAATAATGTTTCCAATTCTGGCTTTTGATCTAACAGATCGACAGCCTCTTCCCATGTTTCTGAATGTGCGTATTCAATCATAGCCTTTCTGAGAATTAAAGAAGACTCTTCATAATTATCATCTATCTTAAGTGCGCCTTCTTTGTACGCCCTAGCCGCGTTTAGTCTATTTCCATTTTCTTTTTGCAGAGCAGCACGAATGATTTGGTATTCAGCAGACTCTTTATCATGTATTCTATACCATTTTTCTAAAGATTCAATCCCTACATTATGTTCCTTAACTAAATCAGTTATTGCCCGAATGGTTCTGATTGTATTCTTCTCTTTAGCTGCGAGCCTTTCCAATGTCAATAGCGCATTTTCTTCCTTTTCAGTATTTCCCGATTGTAATTGCATAGCTGATGAGTTTACGTATAATGAATCAATTAGAGCATCGAATAATCTTCTATCTAGTGTTGATAATTTTATTTTATTAATTGAATCTTCCAAAGAGGAAATCAAAGAGTTTTTCACAACTCCAGAACCGTCCGAAGAGAGAGCCTTTCTAACCTGATTCAATACAATAATCGCCCCCTTATCTAAGATTTTATGAATGGAATCAATATTAGAAGGAACACCCCCTAATAAGGAAATCAGAGATATTGAAACATCTGAAAGAACATCATCTTTCTCTGATTCTTCCAAAGAAATTAGGGCTTGCTTCCTTAATCTAATTAATTCATCAATTTTTTTCACGCCAATCTCTGCAGGCATTAAATGCCATACCATCAAAGCTCTAAATGGATAGACCAATCCTAACGAACTATTCTCATTCATTTTTTTAGCTAGATTTTCGATATCTGCCGTCCGAGTCATGACTGATAGTATTTCATCCGTATACCTTATTGAATCATTTTCCGACAGAATTTTTGATGCTTCTAGTTGAATACTCGAAGGAGCGTCTATGCACCTCATAGCAAATGCAACTCCTTCTTCTCCAGCATCTTTCAGATATTCTAAGATAGTTTCTTCAAACTTCTCGGAGTTGCTTTTTGAAATAGCCCTTATTGCAAATATCAATTCGTCATCATTATTTATCGATAATCTTTCAATTGTCTTAATCGATTTAGTATATTCTTCTTTATTGAAAAAACTTTTACCAATTCGCCATAGCAAGATTGATGGGACATTTTCATTTGCATTTTCCAAGATCTCTTTCCCTTCTATTAATTGTTTTAGGGGCATTTCACCATCTATCAATTCTATTTTTTTCCACGCCCCAATCCTAATCGCATTAGCGAGCTCATCTCCTCCTTTCTGATTAATACAATCGATAATAACATCATTATTATCAGAATTGAGTAAAAATAACTTTTTTTGTTTCGCAACAACTGTTTTCATTTCTCTCGAATCTTTTATTTTATCTAAAACATCAATTGCTTCGTTAGAATTGGCACAAAGAAGCAAAATCGCTTCCAACAAAGCCCCTTCATTTTCTAAACCTCTTAATTTCCCCTTCATTATTTGAGGCCATGTTAAAGGCCTCGGCCTTCCAGCGAGGTCTTTACGAATTTTTCCCAAAGAAAGGGCCTGGGCAGAAGACAAGGAAAATGGTATTTCCATATCTAACCATTTTCTTAGGCCCACCATATCATTTGGATTTAAATTTGCAGCTTTAATCCATTCTTTTGAATCGAAGGTTTTAGTTTCCTCCTCCATAATTTCAAATCTTTCAAATTCAGCAAATAGAGGGGCTTCTCTGGCTAACCTACTCCAAACAGGATGAATCCCTTGACTACACTCCAATCTCAATATATCCATCTGCTCATCAAATGATTTATCCCATGTTGTCATTTTATGTTTTTGAGCGATTAATACAGATAATTTGAATGCTGCAGGATTTTTTGAGTCTATAGCCTGTTGTGGTGTTGGCAAATGGTCTTCCAAACTCATTCGACTTTGTCTTCCCCCTCTTCTCCCAATCCGATTTCTATGACCACGATTAACAGCATTATTTTTGTTTCCCATCTCATCTTTATCTACTGATTTAGGTGCAGTTTTTTCTGCTGCTAGAACCGCCAAAGCTTTCCAGTTTTTATTTAGTAAGTCCCATGTATCAGATTTATTGATTGCTCTCTTTCGACGCCCCGCATCGTCCCCTGCTCTTTGCAGGTCAGAAATACAATCTAATAGATACTGCTCCAAATGAAGACACTCCGATAAGTCGCCCCAAAGCCCCTCCTACATGAACGCACCGCCTTATTATGTAAGACAGAAAAAGCGAGAACTCAAGATATGTTACGATTCAGGAGTGTCCATGGAGGCTCTGG
This sequence comes from Euryarchaeota archaeon UBA439, assembly GCA_002497245.1. Classification (GTDB taxonomy): domain Archaea; phylum Thermoplasmatota; class Poseidoniia; order Poseidoniales; family Thalassarchaeaceae; genus MGIIb-O2. The sequence goes on along the minus strand of DANB01000033.1, from coordinate 30,928 downwards.
CCACGATAGTAATCCTCCTCCATCCTCTTGCTGCTTTAGCAATTATTCGGGAATTTTTCAGACAAAGAAAATGGCGTCAGGACAGATTAAATTTATCAAATGATGCACGAAATGAGGCTGTTTCTAAACATGAAAAAGTAGGAAATAAGATATTTATTTACGTAATATTAGTAATTTGTTTGGCTTTCGTTTCAAAGGCAATTTATTTCCAAATCAATAATGGAGTAGTTACTTTTTCTGATTTAGTACCAAACCATTTCCATGGCTGGGCTGGCATCATTGGACTTTTCTTAATGATATATCTGAGAAAACTCGGTATGGAAGCCGGCAAAAATAGGCAGAATAAGAAACCTTATGGAAAAATTAGTAATCTTCATGGGAGAATAAGCGATGTAATGATGTACCTAGTTGTAATACATGCATTTCTTGGATTTTTGTATTTATTCACCTATCTTTGAGACCATATATTTAGCCACTCATCAATATTCGCGTCAATATCTTTACTTACTACTTCCCGATTTGTGACTTTTTTCCTATCAATTGGTTTTATTCTACATCCGCAAGCATTGGCATGTCCTCCTCCGTCTGGGTCAAAATTAGTCGCTAATTTAGTCAAATCAAAAACACCTCCTGACTTATGAATGAAAGAATTGGTGTAAAATGAAGCCGATACCGGATATTTCCCCTCCTCATCAAAACTTGCCCCGATATCTCCATGGATAACCATACATGCATCACATTCATCTCCTGCTATTGATGTCACAAGATAACCATTAGATCTTATTTTTAGATTTTCTAATCTTGCAATCGCCAACCTATCAACGATATAGAGATTTTCTTTAATAATTTGATTTAGATACTCTTGTTTAGCTACTCTTTCATCAAGTACTAATCTCACATCTGGCAAATCAAATATTTCCTCAATAGATACACCATTTTGTATATTTTCTAGTATTTTCATCGTAATGTCTTCGTTAGAACCAATAATTCTTCCTAACCAAAGTACCGGATTCCTTCCTCTGAATTCATCAATTGAAATAGAACCCCCATCTAATTTGTCTACCCAAATCATTGTCTCTGTTAAATCAGTTAAATCAATTTTATTTTTTAGAAGGTTGTAGGCAATTCTGGCGGCACTAGGCGTTGGCTCCCATAATATTACACAATCATCAATTGTATTTCCATGAGGATCATTTGACTTATGATGATCTATACTTAGTCCACAATTAGAATGTCTTGGTAGATCGCAAATTGCTGTATTTCTATCTATTATTTCATCCATCATCCCTGCTCGCAAATTGCCGGGATGGCCAAAAATCACATCTGCTTCTGGCCACCATCTTTTCAAAATGGCAGCAGTAATTATTCCATCTAAGTCACTATCCGTAATTATTTTTTTAATATCTAGGGTTAATGCCTTTGTGTAAATATCCATTGACATCACCTCATTCAGTACTAAGGCCTACCCCCCTCTTGGTATAATTCAATATCGATAACCTCTCCCCCATGTTATGGAAACGTCATGCGGCTTCATTCTAATGAATTATGACAGTATACTTTTGCTGCAATATCCGCAAGGCCATTGGAGTTTTCCTAAGGGGCATATTGAGGAAGATGACAAAGACCATTTTGCTACTGCTAAGAGAGAATTATTAGAAGAAACAGGAATTTCTGAAGTTTCAATAATCGACGGATGGATGTCTAGAACAGAATATACATTTTTTTCCAAAGGATCACCAACTACAAAGCAGGTTTTTTGGTATTTAGCAAATACTGATGAACTAAATGTCACATTATCTCATGAACATACTAATTATATGTGGGTGAATTTTGATGAAGCATCTGAGCAGTTAACTTTTGACCAGGAAGTAAATTTATTAAATTCTGCAAAGGATTTTCTAAACTTAAACTAATTTGTGTAAATACTCCAGGCAATCCATATCATAACTATACCAATTACAACATCAATTATTTTCCATACCTTTTCAGTTTTCAATAATGGTGCCAAACGACGAGCTCCGAAACCGAGGCTGTAAAAAAACAGAAATGAAGATGCCATAGCACCTATGGCAAATGCTATTTTTTCATCACCTTGGAATTGTAATGAGGCAGTTCCTAGAAGTACAGTGGTATCCAGATAAACATGAGGATTCAACCAAGTAAAACCAAGAGTAATAATAGCAGTTTTCTTAGCACTAACAAGACTTTTTTCATCCTCAATATCTAATGAATTACCGTCATAAGCCGCCTTGAATCTCATTATTGAGTAAATTATTAAGAAAGAAATAGCGAACCATCTTATCAGTTCAGAGAGATTCTCTGAATTAGATATAATTTCTCCGAAACCAAAAACACCTAGACTTATCAGAGTAGCATCTGAAAATGCACAAATTGTGCAAACAAGAAACACGTGTCTATCGGATAATCCTTGACGTATTACAAATGCGTTTTGAGCACCAATTGCAACTATTAATGATAAACTAATTAATGCCCCTTCGAATCCAGCTGATTCGATACTCAATTATTTCACCCTATCTTTTACCTAGAGGAGTCCAAAGGGTCTCACCCTCTTCTCCGGTAAGCCAGCGAGAAAGCACGAAACAGTGATCTGAGAGCCTATTGAGATAGCTAATGACTTCATATCGGACTTCTTCACGAAGTGCACATGCTTCCCTCTCAGCTCTCCGAACAATAGTTCGAGCCATATGTAAATGTGCTACTATTGGATTTCCAGTTGGAAGTATGAATGAAGACAGAGGTTCCAGATCTTCCAACATGTAATCCATCTCCTCCACCAATCGTTCACCAGCCTCTGCCCCGATTATCGACATTTGTTCAGGTACTCCACCCGGAGGGCAAGCACATTCAGCACCAACATCGAATAATTCCTGTTGGATAATGCCGAGCATTCGATCAGCCTCAACAAGGCGCGAACGAAGATCATCCATCCCAACACACCTCTTCATCTCTGAACGAACGATACCAATTGCTGAATTTGCTTCGTCAATTGTGCCGTATATAGCCACTCTAGGATGCTCTTTTCCTACGCGAGAACCATCTACAAGAGAGGTTTCACCACCATCTCCGCCACCGGTATGAACCTTAGTTATCCGAACCATATTGTACCTCGGGAGGGGTTAGTCAATATGAACAATCGTCTCAAATATTAATCTAAATCTAAATGTTTTCTTATTGCTTCTACCCAAGATTTATCGACAGCATCCCAACCACCAATTTTTTCCAATTCCATAGTATGTTCTGTCTGAGCATCCTTATTGTTCTCTTTCTCATAAATTAGTGCTAATGCCGAATGACTCATAGCATTAATCCATTGTTCGTCCATATCCCAAGACTTTTCAAAATGAGCAATGGCGCCATTTTCCCCATGAATCAACCCTCGACTAATTTGTCTTAATCCTGATTTCGACCATGAAATTCCCTGTACGCCAATTATCAACCCTCTAAATACAAGATAAATTTCTAAGGTTACTAAAATTGAAGCTAAAACAAAGGAACCTATTTGTTCTGCCTGAGAAGCCTCACTCCATCTTTCAGAGAGCAGCGTAATCGATCCTATGCAAAATAGGATTCCTCCGAATGGAGCAACGATTACATCATCGTCTGTTACTGACATTTTTATCACACCATATATGACTGCACAACCTCCAATAAATGTAGATATATAAGCGGGGGCTAACTCATTACCTTCGCCTCTTGGAGCACTTGTAGCCATCCATAAAATCGCTGCAATAAATAATAAAATGGCAGCGAAATAACCGCTTATCTCAGGAAATGGCTGTTTCCTACTGTACCAAAAAACAGTAACACCTAGTATTGAAAATAATAAAATCCAATCCCACACAATAATCACTCTATTGATTCTACGCCCCAGCCGGGCGCCCAAAAATCTTCGTCATCTAACCACGTCAACCATTCATTCGAATCTGCTCTTAAAAGTCTGAAACATCTCCTGTCCAGACCTGCCAATAATTCGTCAGAAACATCTCCTTTTTGATGAGAATCCGTCCATTCGATTTGCATTTGGCGAATTAATCTTTGACCTTCTGCGTAATTATCAAAATTTCTCTCACAAACTTCTCTTAAGTCTTGTAACCACAATTTAGTGCCTTTAATATGAAGATTATCATGAATGATTTCTTTCTTCTTTTTGAATGGCCACCAACCCATGTCAATCACCCCTGCGTCAAGGCTCTCTTTCTTGATGCTTTGCGAATAATGAAAGAGTACTTATCTCTGCGAAGGGTATGGGCCGTGTTTTTGTTCACTTACATGGTAAGGCCAAAGATTCATCATTCAGAGCAGCAATTTCAGACTATGCAAACAGGCTGATTTCTGATGGAGTACAATTAGTAGAACATAGAAATAAGATAGAACCGGGACCTTATTTGGATGATATAATTAAAAAAGCAGGTAATGATCATGTCATTCTCTTACAGGAAAAAGGAGAAAATCTCGATAGTATGGGTTATTCTGAGAAAATGAAAGATTGGCGAATATCCTCAAGTTCTGTCCATCTTGTTGTAGGTCCACCAGGCGGGTTTGGGGTTCATGGAGGTGACTTAAAATCACTTTCTTTAGGAAAAATTACACTTCCACATGAGTTAGCCGCAGTGGTTCTATTGGAACAATTATATCGCGCCTGTACTATCATCAAAGGTTTACCTTATCATCGTCCTTAATTAATCAATATTAATGATCTTATTTTGCCCATCTACATGAATAATGGTTGGTACGTGGCTCTCCGGAGTCAGCCCACAATCATCAACTATTTTGTAGGTCACTAAAATTACCAAGTCTCCAGGATTTACAAGACGTGCAGCGGCACCATTAATGCAAATTTCGCCACTACCTCTTTCGCCGAAAATCACATATGTTTCCAGCCTCGAACCATTAGTTATATTCAACACATCTATTTTTTCCCATTCTAAAATATTTGCAGCCTCAGCCAACTCTTTATCGATTGTAATTGATCCGATATAATCTACATCTGCCTCTGTCACAGTAGCTCGATGAATTTTTGAATTCATTAGGGTTCGATAGGATGCCATTGAACCTTCCGAACTTATTCATCCATTTTAACACGAGGTAGTCCTGAACTTTGATACTAAAACGCGTCGTTGATACATCCACTCTCAACTTAGGGTGTGCGTTGATAAATGAATTACATTTAGGAATGATACTTCGGTGGTCGCGATGAAAGGAAAGTTACAAGAAAGTATTAGTCTAGAAGGCTCGAAAAAAAGTATTGTTGCAGGATTAATGGTATTCATAATGTTATTCAGTACTCAGATGTATTCTTTCCAAGATTTTGAACCATATTCCGAGGAAGAATCTGAATGGGGCCCTGTGATTAAGAGAACAGCATTTCAGCAAATAGATGTTGCCGATGGACCTATGGTAGAAAATAATGAAATGCAACCCGGAGCAGAAAATCCATTCTCTCATCCGGCATTTACCGACCCTATGTATCATGATCCACTTTCCGTTTATGGAAAAGTTTCCGACCCCGCAGCATTAGCAATTGATCCAAGCTATGGATTTTTATTAGAAGAAACAGATACTGAAGATCACGACAATGATGGAATCTCCGATTTGTATGATTTAGATGACGATAATGACGGGATATCTGATTTAATTGAAAGATTTGATGGTTGTTATGGAACAGACCCTTTCGATCATGACAATGACGGTATTCAAGACGAATTCGATTGGGATGATGATAATGATGGATTACTAGAAGGGCCTATTGACTGGTCACAAGGAGCAGATCCAAAGAACAATACTGAAGACCGTTATGTGATCCCAACAACAATCCATCCTTGGACTCAAACTGTGGTAGGTACTGGTTATCGTATTGATCAGAATTTGTTAGATCATGATAACGATGGAGTTACTGATGAAGACATTGATGGTACTGGCAAAGGGTCATATGACGAAGATGATGATAACGATGGCCGTATAGACCAATTTACTTGGCCTTGTGATTTCGATAGCGACGGTATTCAGGACTATTTTGATTTAGATGATGACGGAGACTCAGTACCTGATCTATGGGATGCACACCCGTGGAATTCGGAAATCACATCAAATATAACGGCAAATAATCTTTGGTCTGATTGGGTAGAATGGGATTCTGGTCCAACAACATATTTTGTTAATATCAATAATGGAGCATTAACTCCTGAAAACATCTCTATTGAAACAGGCGATAGCATAACTTGGGTTAATTTGGATGTAGAAGACCATACTCTTCAAGCACAAGGTAATGTATTTTCCAGCCCGCCAATAACTGCTAATGGAGGTACGTGGAGTTTCCAATTCACCAGTCCTGCTGATATAACATACCAAGATTTTGCTCTAAGTTCTTCTGCGCAAGGCAATATTACGGTGATACAATCTGCGTTTACTGGTAGTGATTATTATGGAGATTATGTAGGAGGTATTGATTTTGTTGAAAGAGAGAAGGCATGGCATCCTAAAGTGCAAGCCTTCTCAAATATTTATGACGGCGACTTAGATGGTGACGGAATTCCTAATTTCTTAGATCCAGATAACGATAATGATGGTTCTCCAGATTCTTCAGATACTGATGATGATAATGATGGACTATTAGATATGTATGATGTTGATGATGATAACGATGGGATTCCAGATACGTGCCTTCAGACAGATACAAATTTAGACGCTGCCGGGGACTATCCGATACCAACTCAACCATTCTATGATGGCAGTATAATGACTCCAGGAGTAGATTGTGAAATGGATTATGATCGTGATCTTGACGATGACCGTTACAGAGTCATAGATCAAGACTATGATCTGGTTTGGGATTGGTTGGATACCGATTTAGGAGGCGTACCAGTTCCTGATAACACAGTGGGTGGAACTTTAACCGACTCAAGTGATTTACCATGGGACTTAGATAACGATGGAGAAATCAATGAATTAGATATATTCCCAACTGTTCCTCAGAGTACTGTTGATACATGGGATTGTGCCAGCCTTACCAATCCTAATCCTTCCAATCCAGATGATAATTGTTATCTAATGCGTAAATCTTACACTGGATTTAACGATTGGGATGAAGATGGAATAAATAATTGGGATGATATTGATGATGACAATGATGGTATTTTTGATTGGTTAGATATAGATGACAATTGCGACCTCGACGATGACAATGATTTGCATTTGTTGAACGGTTCAAAATATCGTGATGATGGTCCAAATGATATTGATACAGATGTAGATGGAGATGGATTACCAAATGATGAAGATTGGGATGATGATAATGATGGTATTTCAGATTATTACGACCCAGATGATGGAAACTGTGGTATTCAAGATTTAGATGCGACAGATCCTTATGATAACAGCTATCCTACAAACGATGGTGATTTACTAGATGGTTCTTCTGATGACCAATTATATACATTTGCAATAGTTTACGAAATGTACTGGAATCAAACATGGATGTTTAATCCATTCACTTCAGAGAACGGCTTCGTATTGGATTACAATGGATTTGATGAAGCCAATCCATCAGTTAGTGGACAGGTTCCTGAGTTATACTGGCATGTTATACAAAAATGGAGCCCGTATAATGGAGATAATCACTTTGACATAGATATTGATGGTGACTCTCTGATAAATGGAATTGATGTAGATCAAGACGGTGATGGATTACCAGACTGGTGGGATCAAGATGAGGGTAATGATGGAGTATTAGACGTTAATGATATCAAAATGGGAGGTAGTTTTGATGACAATAGTTGCGGAGCAACATTGTTTTGGATTTATGTCCCACAACAGCCTCAAGCAATAGACCATGAGTGTGGAATATTCTATGCTTGGTACTATGGGGCTCCTTTGGTTACACCAACTAGGGCTAATCAAATAGAATATACATATCCTTACAGTACTAGAGCAGATCCTGATTACAGCGATGGTGCTTACAATGGAAGTAATTCACAGGGTCAATGGACCTGCAATAAAAATTGCTTCCATTTCACCTTCGATCCACAGAGTGGAGTCAGCCCCACTGCTGCGGTTACTTACAATCAAATGAAAGATAATCGTGATCTTTGGATTGCTTACATAGGATTAACCTTTGGATTCTTCCAATGGACTGCTGATTCAAATGCTAACTTCTTCCCCGACGAAAGAGCGGATTTACTGAATAATGATGTTGATCCTGATGATGATTGTGGCGCACCCGTTACTGGAAATATGGAGCCACAGTGCTTATTCAATGATACTGCAGATTTAGATGATGATTTTGATGGTATTTACGACCATTGGGATATAGATGACGATTCAGATGGTATTTGGGATTATTTTGAGATAGATAGCAACGACGATCTTGATGACGATACAGGAACCATCCCTCCTGGTAATTTCTATACTGGTTCAAATTGTGAAGATAATGATGACGATGGTACAGATACAGATCCTGACGAAGACGGGTGGTTCCAAGCCGTTCATGATAAAGGGGTTCTCGGACAAGGTCTTCTGAATCCTAAATATTATGATGTAGACAACGATAATGATGGAGTCCCGGATGGCGAAGACCCTGATGATGATAATAATGGAGTTTTAGATTCCGACCAAGAATTGCTTTGCTTTGTTGGTGAAGAGCAAATGACATGGGATCACGATAATGATGGTATTGTAAATTGGAAAGATGATGATTGGGACGGAGATGGTCGAACCAATTTGATAGAGCTTAATACTGCAACCCCGTTTATTTCGGCATGGGATCACGATAACGATGGTCTGAGAGATGATATTGATTTAGATGATGACTCCGATGGAATGAAAGATGAAGATGAAATAATGCTCTGGCCATCTAGATATGGTAGCGAATCTACTAATCCTTGGGACCATGATGACTTTGGAGGTGGTGAAGGAATTGCAAATCCATCAGATCCAAGCACAGGTCCAGATGCAATAGATGAGGACGACGATAATGATAGCCGAATTGATTCTGACTGGGATCAGTTAGAAGAAGATAATGGTAGCTCATCAGATTGGGATAGTGATAATGATGGTATTTTAGACGAAGATGATAAGATTCCAACCAGAATCACTCTTACATCACCGGATGTACTTTGGTTAGATAACCTATATGCTGCTAAATTTAATGGTACTGTTAGCTGGTTGGACCTTGATCAAGGAGTCTTCGCTCCTGCAGAAAATTTACCGGTCCAAGTTCATATTGCTTGGACTAGGAATGGGACCTCTGCAGTTGAAACCGTGGACGTATTGACAGATGCCGATGGAAAGTTCGTCGTAGGACAATTCCTATTCCCAGAAGATCTTCCAGTAGGTTCTAACACCACCTATCATGTTTATGCCGAAGTAACTGAAATGTTTTTGCACGATGGTTCTTCTACACAACCAGTTCCTACAGAAGTACGAGCAAATACAACAATTGATTATGTTGCATGGACTTATTTCAGAAGCGACGAGCAACCTTTATTCGTTGATTATAAAGTACATTATGCAGCAGATTGGGATAGAGGAATATTCGACAATAAGTTGTCACATGCACCTATCTCGTTTACTGTACACGGTGGTCCATTTGGTAATTTGACACATCCAACTGTATTCGATGGATACGGCTACGGTTACAGAGCAGATTCTGGAGGCTGGGTATCATTATCATTTGTTCAGACAAGTGGTAGTCAAGGTGTTTGGAAGCAAGTACAATGGAATTCTACTATAGATAACGGAGATGGAAAGGTACCAGGTGCGTATGAAGAAATTGTTTGGGATAATACATCGAAATCTCACAGTGTTGTTGGATTGTATGAATATACAAATACAAGCTTACCGATTGGTGATTACATGTTTATTGGCGAATCTCGACCAGATTTGGGTGGAGAAATGCCCTGGCCATATTTAGAGGGTGATAAGACAGATTCGTTCGCAATACGTTCGATGCACAGAATGTATGTCGAAGCAGATATAATTACTCCTTCAATTCGACCAGTTTACTTCTATGACTCCACTCAATTTACCGGCGCTTCGTTTGGTGCTTGGAGGGCTTTATTCCATGCACCATCTTTAGCAAATGCAGGTCTTGAATACAGTCAGGTAAGTCTTGGAAAACAATATCCTATGCTTTGGGATGGTACACCACAAGGACTTACAGGTGAGGCAGCAAATCTTCGTTCCTTCATATCCTCAAATGGAACACACTGGTTCATTGCAATGCAAAATGGTGGAGACTTCAACGTCCCTCCATGTGGACCAATCAATCCATTAGATCCTGCAAGTGAGATAAGATGTGAAATAGTGCCTGAGATGTTTACTGGTGAGACATTCAGAGTTCTGGGTAGTGTATGGAACCGAACAATGACTGCTTGGCCACATGATGCTATGGCATTACAAGTAGATCTTGATAATAATGGAGTATTTGCAGGGTCTCAAGAGACAGGATTTGCTAGAGTCCCTGATATGATTAATGGAGAAGCGGTGTTTGATTATAACTGGACTTGGTACTCACAGTATCCTGCAGGAGTGTATGGTATTCGTGCTGACTTCACAAACTCAAATTATTACTTTACAGGTAATCAATCAGCAGTTCTCGCCCCTACAGGTGCTTATGTGAATGTCTCAGTTATTGGTACAACCGACTTCCAATTAAACAACATACCGAGACTTTATCGCGGACAAAATACGACTATTGAAGCGAGAGTAATAGATAATGCATACCAACCGGTTAGAGATGCTCCAGTGAATTATACTTGGTCTGCTGATGGTACAAGCGATGTAGCAGTAACTGACTTAAATGGAGTATTCAAAATCAATCTAACCATAGATGAAATGCATGAACTGGGTAACTTCTCGTTGAGTTTTACTTATCCTGGAGACACATATCGCCAAGGTAGCTCCTCTGGGATAGATCTATGGGTTGTTTCAAGAACTTACATAGATCTTCAAAGTACTACTGAAAATAGATTGTCTAGCGGGGACATTTGGGAATTTACTGCACAGGTGACTGACGATAATAGAACCGCTGCAATCAAAGATAAAGGTGAACTTTTGGATGGTTGTGATGAAAATGGTGGAGAAATATTAGTTATTCTTGAAGGAGTTGATTTTGAACAAACAGTTCATCGACAGATAATCGAGACCCTATGTCCTAACGCTGGAACAATTAATCATGCAATGTTGTTAGATCCGCAATTATTGAGAGACGATCCTCAATCATTCCTTCCTGATGGTTTTGGACCAGTCAATGTAATAATTAGATTTTCAGAGAATCTACCTCATGAAGGCTGTGAACCAATAGATCAAGAAATGCTATCCATATCCGGTGCATGGGATCCTTGCGCTCAAGTTCTGAACAGTGATCACTATCGTAAGGTATTCCAATATAATGGACAAGGATTTAGCTTGATTGGGGGCACACAACTTTCTGTAGATAATCAGATTGTTTACACTTCAGAGATAGACCAATTGACAGGACAACCGATTGATAAGCCAATGACAGTAACAGGTCAACTAGTTGACGAGTTAGATACAAATCTTTCAAATCGGCCAATTCAAGTTCAATATGAAATGGTAGGAACAGAATTGGGTGTTAAGGCTTGTAACGGAGGAGTAACTGATTCCAATGGATTCTTTTCGATAATATGCCCGCTTAATGATATTCAAGCTGGCCAAGCCAAGGTGACTGTGAATTATTATTCATATGAGACAGGAGACCAATACAGATACAAAAACTCCAGTATTACTAAATTCTTCCCGGTCTTCTCCAATTCAACAATGACAGTACAAGAAATTGGGCCATTCCGAACAGATATCGATACATTCAGATTTGAGAATGGTTCAGTATTCCCTGTGTTATACTTGAAAGAATCATTCCACATAGATGCCATGTTAACTCAGGTTAATGGTAATCCAGTTGGAGGTAAATGCCTCAATATCTATTTAGATCCTGAGACGAATACTAGACCTTTTGCAACAGCTATAACTCAAGATGGAACTGGAGAAATTGAATGGTATTCTGGAGACCCAGAAGATAATCCTAGCAGAAAGGGTGTTGAACCAAGTGGACAAAAATTAGAAGGATTTAGAACAATTAGAATCGCATACGAACCAACAAAGGAATTACCAGGTGGTTGTAAAGCAGAAACTACCCCTGTTGTCAACGGTTCATATGAAGACATAGAAGTCCTTGTCAGAAGCAAAGTCGATATTCTATTGAAAGATCATTGGGCAAAAGCAGAAGGCTATCAAGTAGGCGAAGTAGTTACTGGTAAAGTATCAATTTTAAGAGACAGATTAGATGTTTCTGTAGAAGGTGAAACAGTAATTTTCACATTCCAGTATTGGAATGGAACAGGTTATGTGACTAACAATGTCGAGTATTCTGTTACAAATGAAAAGGGTGAAGCGAATTTCAGCTTTATTTACAGTGGCAAAGAAGTACCAGGCGAAACTAAAGGTAACGAACTCGCAATAAGCGGGCAGTGGAGAGTCTTGGTTCACTTCCAAGAGTCATCATTTTTCCAAGAAGAATTCTTGAATAGTACTCCAACAATTAGACTTGGAGATATAGAAGCTTCTTCAGATACGAACTTTTTGACTTTTAGAGTTATTACGGTACTCGCAATAGTCCTTTCATTTGTTTTATTAATTGGTGCAATAATGTACCGAAATTATAACGAAAGAAGAAGAATTGAAATTATTCGCGGTATTTTAACCGACTCATTAATGTCGCTAAAGGCTTCTAATGATTATATTGCAACAATATTTGATTGTTACAAGCAATTAGTTCGATTCTTCAGAAGCAAGGGTGCTATGAAGAAGGTTTACGAGACTACTAGAGAGTTCGAAGATGCAGTACTTACAATGCTCGGAGGCATCACTCCTCCAGAGGATTTAGATACTTTATTCTCGATATTTGAAGAAGCCAGATATTCCGATCACGAGATAGGTGCTGATCAAAGAGATCGAGCAATTGATGCTTTACAATCAATCATCAACCATCTGAGCAATTCACTTGGAGAAAGTATGTTGAATCGAACATCATCGACTGAATCAGGATTGTACGGCTCAGTTGTGAAAGCAGGTTCATTCATTGATTCAGAAGGTCAGACAAGAATTGCAGGCATTGATGATGATGATGAAAGAGACGGTTTCTCATTATAATTGTCCAATCATTAGTTTGAATTAACTGCATTTGCTTAAACACCCACATTGGCCGCAGTGCAACGAATTACCCACTTGACGAGTAGTAGCATTCATAACAGGTCGTCAGGTGGCCGCGATACCTAAGAAACGTCGAGGGAGTTATATGAGTAAGAACAATAGAAAGACCAACGCGGCCCTAATCGCCCTAATCAGCGATTTAAAGGCCCAGAGCAGGTCAACCGGTTCTGCACTATGGCGAGACGTTGCATTGCGTCTGGAAACCAGTCGCAGTAATTGGGCTGAACCGAACCTAAGCCGTCTTTCGCGATACGCAGCAAATGACGGAATGGTCCTAATTCCTGGCAAATTGCTAGGGAGTGGAGAGGTAGCTGGTAAGCCTAACGTCGCAGCATATAGTGTCAGTTCTGGAGCCCGCTCTAAAATTGAAGATGCAGGCGGACGTGTAATTACGATTCGTGAACTAATGAATGAAAACCCAGAAGGATCGGGGGTGAGAATCCTTGGATGAATCAGGAACTATAGTGTACGATGCTACAGATAAGGTACTTGGAAGACTGGCTAGTGTAGTCGCAAAACAATTACTATCTGCTAGAAAGGCAGGCAATCCAGTTAGAATAATCGTGCTTAATGCTGAAAATGCAATAGTCTCAGGTCCTAGAACCCGTGTTCTAGCAGATTATGATTTCAAGTATAAATTAAATCATCCTCGTAAAGGGCCATTTTTCCCGCGAATGCCTGATCAAATTATGAAGCGAACGGTTAGAGGTATGTTGCCCTATCAAAAGAATAGTAGCGGTCGTAATGCAGTTAGAGATCTAAGAGTAATGATTGGTTGTCCAGCCAATCTATCTGGTGAAGAGTTACCATCAGGACATACCTGGGGTGACACATCTGCCCTAGACCGTCCATTACCAGTAAAATTTGTACGACTCGGTGAAATATCCTCTTCACTAGGCGTAGACGCGACACGTTGGGGAGGTCAGTGAATATGGCTAAGAAAAAAGGTAAAATTTCAGTTGAAACCAGTGGTAAAAGAAAGACTGCAATAGCACGTGCAACCGTTCGTAAAGGGCAAGGTCGTGTACGAGTTAATAGTCAACCAATCTACATAATGGAACCAACTCTTGCACGTCGTAAAGCATTGGAACCGGTCCAGATTGCTGAAGCAATGGGGCGTTTAAACGATGTTGACATCGTTGTAGATGTTCAAGGCGGAGGCCAAATGGGCCAAGTAGACGCAATTAGAACAGCAATAGCTCGCGGATTAGTAAAATGGAATGGTGGCGCAGTTGGAGAAGATGAAGAATTAAGAGAAGAATACTTGAGATTTGATCGAAGTCTTCTTGTCAACGATCCAAGACGTAAAGAACCTAAACATCAAATGGGTCGTGGTGCCCGTGCCAAATGGCAAAAATCATACAGATGAGGTGAAAAGATATGTTGATACCAGTCCGTTGTTGGAGTTGTGGCAAAGTTATTGCTCACAAATACGAAGAATACAAAGAAGCAGTAGTAAATGGAGAAGATACCCAGATAGTCTTGGATAATTTAGGTATTGAGAGATACTGTTGCCGTAGAATGTTTGTCGCTCATATTGATTTAATCGATGAGATTGCACCGTTCAGTATAGCCCGTGAAAACTGAGTTCACACTTCGGTTAGGGCTTTGAACCCAAAGAATCCCCCTTGGATAATAGGGCCTGTAGGTTAGCTTGGTCTATACTTCGCGGCTGGGGGTCGCGCGACCCAGGTTCAAATCCTGGCTGGCCCACCATTATTGCTTAGCTTATGCAAGACATTTCTAATGTCTCAATACGCAGATTCAAGTCGCACCCCCTTTCTCAAGAGACATGGTTGATGAGCGCCCATCAGGTGATGATAAGCGGGCGCTTGTATCTTGGCTTGTTAAACAAATTTCTTATCACTCAGATTTATATTATAATCAAGCAGCACCTGAAATTTCAGATGCTGATTTTGACTCTCTTTGGTCCGAATTAAAAAGATTAGACCCTCATAATCCCCAACTTGAAAAGGTCGGTTCAGATGCCATTCCCGGTAGTGAGAAAGTAACTCATTTGTTTCCAATGCGTAGTTTAGATAAAGCGACTACAATTAAGGAAATAAGCCATTTTGTATCGGAAACAACAGTAAATGGTAGGCAGTTTATTTGTCAGCCTAAACTTGATGGTTCAGCTCTTTCCATAGAGTACAGAAGAGGTAGGCTGGTCAGAGCAGCAACGAGAGGTAATGGGACGAGAGGAGAAGATGTTACTGCTAATGCTAGAAGAATTTCTAATGTACCTGAATCTATTAGTTGGGAGGGAGATTGCCATATTAGGGGTGAAGTAATTATGCCATTATCTACATTCAATGAAAAGTATTCATCGGTTGCCCCAAATCCACGTAATCTTGCTGCTGGATGCCTTAGACAAAAAACAAAGAATTCTGGTAAAGCAAAACCTGAAGATTTAATCTTCCTAGCCTATGATGTTAAATTTCCAGATCCAGATTCTAGCCATCCAGATAGCCCCTCTCCTCCAGTATTTATTTTTGACTCAGATTCAAATGATTGGCTTTCAACTATCGGAATACAGATTGCTGGAAATACAGTAGTTAAAGGCGAAGATTCTACTAAGATTACAGAGAAACTTTCCTCTATTACCGAATATTGGACTGAAAAAAGAGGAAGTATTGAATGGGAAATAGATGGAGTGGTAATTAAACTAGATTTAATTTCAAAGAGAAATAATCTTGGAATGACTGCCCATCATCCTCGTTGGGCTCTAGCATGGAAGTTCCCTCCCGAAGAAGCTAACACTGTTCTCATGGATGTTGACTGGCAAGTAGGCCGAACAGGAACAATCACTCCAGTTGCTAGAGTTGCTCCGGTTAACGTTTCTGGAGTTACAGTTGAGAACGTTACTTTACACAATCCCGGTGAAGTTGAGAGATTACAAATTTCTATCGGGGACAAAGTCAAGATAGTTAGAAGAGGGGATGTAATACCAAAGATAGTCGAGGTAATAGGTAAAGCAAATAAGATCGATATTGAAGATAGAACTCATTCAGACGGGGCCCAGTTCAATGAAGAATTACCTGATTATTCTCAAATAATAATCCCTTCTTTGTGCCCAAGATGTGATACTAATTTAATTCAGGATGGCGCGTTTATTCGTTGTACAAATATGAATTGCCCATCACGTCTTGAGAGAACTATACTTTATTGGGCAAGATCATTAGAATTGGACGGTATTGGTGAGAAACTAGCTCAACAATTGTGTTCTGAAGGATTAGTGAAATCCTTACCCGATCTTTATAATTTGAAAATTAGTGATATTTCAAATCTGGAAAGAATGGGTGTTAAGTCCGCAACCAATGTGATAAGAGAATTAGAAACCAGCAGAAAAATGTCTCTTAGTATGTTTCTCTCAGCTCTTGGAATTCCAGGAATAGGTCCCGAATTAGCAACGTCAGTAGCAAATCAAGTAACATCAATAGAGAATCTCTTATATTTAGTCAGTCAAAGAAATGAAAATATTGAAGACAAAGATTCAGCAATAACAAAACTCATTGAAATCGATGGAATTGGAATCAAGGTTGCGAATCAAATTCTAGAGGGATTGGCCGTAAGGATGGATACAGTCGAAAAACTTCAAACACATCTAGATATTTATTCAGAATCAAATACATTTTCACAAGGTTCTTTATCGGGAAATACATTTTGCATAACCGGAAGTTTAACACTTTCTCGTAAAGAAATAGCACTCCTGATAAAATCAAATGGAGGAAAGGTTGTCGGATCTGTTTCTAAAAATCTAAACTATCTTGTTGCCGGCGAATCAGCAGGTTCTAAGCTTGATAATGCCATTAGATTAGGAGTCCAAGTAATTACAGAGAGCCAGTTAAATGAGATGTTAGAGACAAATAATACAATCATTAATACTGAAGAAAATACTCAAAAATCTTTGATGGATTTTTAATTAACCATACATGTTTGAACTTTCGTTAGCCGCTTGCTCAGCACTTGGGTTTAGTTGTAAAGCCATCATTTCTCTAATTTGATCTTCGATTCTTTGGGCCTCTATTAACAATGGCTCAGAATCTAAATATATTGCAGGAAGCAATTTATCGAGACAATTTATTATTCTTGCAGCAGCCCTCGAATCTGGAATCGTCCCATTTCCGAATTCACCCGAAGCTTCTGCTAGCATTGCAACGGTATTTACGGATCTTCTTCTGCTTTCGCCCATCATTACCCCAGTCATACCTCCTATGATTCCTTGTTTCAGAAGTGGGACCTTTAATTCATTCAATATTTTATGGGAATCTTCTATTGCTCCTATCCCTAAAAGAGAACCGTCTGAATCATCTTCATCAAAAACCGTATGTTTATTTTCAACTCCCGGTGAATAAGCATCAATCATTATTGTAGCACTGGCATTGGATTGTTTAATCCAATCAATTAAGGCACCAGATAATGGTAAGCAAAGATCTGCTGGAACTTGAATTTCTGATGCTATTAGAACTACTTTATTGCATTCTTCCATATTACAGATGGGTTCACCCGCATAAAATCTCAAAGGCGGTAAAGGCATCCCTTCCTGAACTAAACAAACTGCCGGTAAAGAAGGATGACGAACCCCTCCTACTAATTTTAAATTTAATTTATCGACTAAATAATGTGCAACAATACTACTAACAAATCCTAGTGATGGAAAGCAATTGACCACTAACGCTCCTGTAATATCAATTTCAGAATCAAACTGTATCTCCGGTTGCGACGTCATTGCTAGATAGTAATAGCCGGTGGTGTTAATCCTTATGACGTCACGAGCGTAACATCAGACAGTCAGGCGGGTAGAAATAGTGGCCGAAATATCCGAACAACACCAATTATCTCCCTCTTCATGGAATCGATTTGAAGAATGTCCGAGAAAATACTGGCTTTCCCGACAAAGGTTGCCTCGCAAAGCATCCATGCCAGCTTCATTAGGTAATGTAATTCATAATTCCATGGAAGAAATCTGTAATTTAGATTTTGAACATCATGACGATTCTCAAGTCGGATGGCTATCCAAGTTAATGAGAGAAACCATAGATAAACAGTGGTCAATTGAAAAAGAAATTTTCCTTAATACGCCGCGTCGTCCAAGTTGGAAATCTCAGTCAATTGGAAAGGCAAGGGAAGGTTTAGTGGGGGCGCTCAATCTTCTTTTTAGTAAAACAAAATATGCTGGAAAGAAGTTTTCTGAAATATCTATTAAAGATTGGAAAGAGATAACATCAATTATCCTATCTAATGAAGAATCATTGATATCTAATGATGGAAAATTGATTGGTAGACTAGATTTGTTAATTGACGATTTAGATGAAGATGGAATATCTCAAGGTTGGATAGTTGCAGATTTAAAAACTGGCAAACCTCCTAACTCAATTCTCAATGAGAAAGTAACTAGACAATTATTATTTTATAGAGATTTGTTGAAAGAAACCAAACCAGATCACCCTCATGTATCTGCTGAAGGTTGGTATTCATCTAATCAGAAAATATATTCTACAGACGGAGATTTTGTTTTGGATGATGCAATACTTGCTTGGAATGATATGAAATTAACTACAACTCCTCCTAAATCAACACCCAGTGAAGATGCTTGTGGTTTTTGTGAGTTTAAGGCATGGTGTCCCGATTGGTGGATATCTAGAGATATGGGTATTCTTTCCGATAAGAATACATTCCGTGATGAGGTAGTCAAAATAGTCAAGTTTGATGAATTTTCAGGCGCTGCAAGATTTGAACGACAGTCACCAGTAGGTTCAGAAGGAGAACTAGTAAGTTCAGAGATAAATTTTGGAGCGTTAATTAAAGGTCGAGCATTGGAGCAGTTGAAGAATCTAATTTCTTCTGATTATGAAGGCCCAGTATTTCTTGGTAGCGTTAGATCTCAAGGAAAAATCATCCATTTAGGTGACTGGAGTGAGGTCCTACCATGGTCTCCTTTATTGAAATCAATAAGATAATTTTAGATTTGAAAAGTATTCTTATACTTCTCGCAAACAATCTTTTCGATAGGACTCGAAGGCGAAAATAACCAATTCAAATATCTGGGATCATCTCTATTTATTTCATTCAAACTTCTTCCTTTGTATTTACCAAAAGCAACTATGATTTCAGAATTATTTTTTCTTAATAATCCTCTTGAATGAGGAATGGGCTCTAAATCTTCAAGACCTGGTCCCAGTGAATTTTCTCTTCCTATGCCAGCTAAAGAATCTTGTAAATCGTCTATTGTCCCTCTAAAGAATCTAGGGTATTCTTTCATTATTTTCCATAATAATATCAGAGTAGCGCCCGCATCCGCATCTGCCCTATGGGCATTATCAAGCTCGATACCATATTTATTACATAAAATTCCTAATTTATGCCTTCCAGGAATTTTTAATTTTCTAGCAATCACCAGTGTATCAATAATCGCTCTTGGTCTAGGAGCTTCAACCCCTGCTCTGACGCACTCCATTTCAAGAATCTTCCAATCAAATTTAATAATATTATGTCCAACAATTATTGAATCATTAATTATCTTTGAAATTACACCAACGTGTTCAGAGAAAGTACCAGCATCTCTGACATCTTGATCAGTTATACCATGGACATTAGATGCTTCAAGAGGTATCCTTTTCGCAGGATAGACTAGTGATTGTACATTAATGGAACTTCCATCAATATCACTACCAATCAGTGCATATTCGACAATTCTTTCTTTTCTAACATCGAAACCTGTAGTTTCTAAATCAAATCCTACAACTCGGAAGCCATCAAAAATCTCCCCAGCCATGATTAATCGAAACACATCTCCCCCATGAACTAATCCGTCCGTATCTTTCAAATCATATATTTTTGATATTTCTTTAGTGTATTTTTCCAACATCGCTATGAACATCATATCATGCACAGATGCCTAATGTCGTCTACTAAGATTGGAACTTTCTCGGTATCTTGTATGATTTTCTTGGTATCGCTGGCTGGCTGTACAGGCCTTTCTTCAACAACACCAAATGCTGAAATTTCTTCGGACGTAAATGAAATTAATGTTGGTGAAGTTATAAATTTTGATGGACGCAGCTCAACCTCTCCATCTCCTTCAATAATTGTAGATTATAACTGGAATTTTGGTGACGGCGAGACACGGTTAACTAAATCCGGAATTATAAGTCACTATTTTCAAAATCCTGGGAACCATGAAGTTGAACTGACAGTCACCAATGATTTGGGAGAATCAGATTCAATTTCTATGACTATTTTCGTTAATTCTCCGCCATCGATTATTATTGAAAAACCCGGATTTGTTAAGACAGGCGAGATAGCATTTTTCGATGCTTCCAACTCTTTTGATCCAGAAGGTGGTGATTTAGATTTTATTTGGGATTTCGATAAGACATTCGATAGTGATGGTGACGGAGACCCTGCCGGCGATGCGGATGCAACAACTTCTTTAGCCGAAATAGAATTTTTAGAAGCAGGTAACCAAACAGGAATACTAACCGTAGTAGATGATAAAGGTGGTATATCGTCCGAAGAATGGACTATAATGGTAATTTCTAGAACATATTATGTTTATTGGGAAGAAGACAAAATCACCTACTCTTGGTCAGATTATCTAGAACAAGGAGAATCTATTTCTTTAACTCATGAACCCGGTTTCAATGCTCGTATTATCGAGTTTAATGCCTCATTAATATTGGATAGAGAGTTAATACCTTTATTATGGCCCGAAGATAATTTTTCTTTACATATTGATTTACCAATGACTGGCTGGGAAACCTCATCTTCAACAACTCACGATAATATTACGGAAAACGCGTCGACATACATTTCGTACGATGAGTTGAATGATATTCCTGAATCAGATTACAACATTCAAGGAGATTCTGCCGAAAATATTGTTTATTCTTTACTTAATGAACCAGGCCAGAGATGGGGAATAGGTGAGTGGATATGGACAATTACGGCCGATCAATGTGATCCTGATTTGCCAGTAGATGGTATTGACCCAGATACTGGTAATGATTGGAGCTTAGAAGTAGAATTTATTATTTTGATACCACGTGTAGCAGAAATTGCAGTTTAAAATCCTCATCAATAGTGGGAAGACCTTTCAAGTAATTCTACATGGCAGGGGTATGGTCAAAGAGATGGAGATAACTAAAATCTCGATCCGAGATAGACTTATTGCTGATCTCAAAGTCGTTATGAGTAACCCTCGAGATTACGATTTTTCTCCACGTGCACATATTGATTCGAATATACTTAGTATCCAGAATGAAGGAGACGAATCTTCCAGTACCTCATTTGAACTAGATTCTGAAATGATGGAAACAATAGAAAGAGACCGCATGCTTGAGTTAAGAGTCAAGTTCAATGTAGACGGTATGCATGGTGTTCTTTTGCACAAACATCCTAATCCTAGAGATGGGCCAAAATCTAAGAAATTAGCACAACCTAGTTGGAAAACAATCCTTCCTTTGGACATGTAAATTTCTCTGGGTTTTAACCGTCGGAATTAAAGATGAACCTTCTCTCGAAGTTCTATTGGACCCATAGTGTAGCCTGGATATCACTGGGGCTTGCGGAGCCTTAAACCCGTGTTCAAATCGCGGTGGGTCCGCCATTTACATTTATCAGTGTCCACTAAAATAATCACAATTTCTAGAATGTTGTTCCATAGATTTCAAACCAACTAACTATTACGAATAATCATGACGTTCATATCTTCTAGGAGAATAGACTTCCCGATGGTGGATTTAGCAGGTATTGTTTATTATCCTAAATTCTGGGATCTAGCACATCGCTTCTATGAAGAATCATGGGAATATACGTGTGGTATTCATTATAATGAAATTCTTAAAAAACATCGTTTGGGTTTTCCATTGGTTCATAGTGAAGCTAATTTCCACCATCCTCTCAGATATGGTGATATAGCAACTTGTAAGTTGAAGATTAAGAGAATAGGAGATACATCAGTAACCTGGAGTTTTGAAATATTCAACCAGTATGAAATATTGTGTTGGAGTTCATTGCAAACTACAGTTTGCACAAGTATGGATGAAATAACTACGAAAGTTTCTGTTCCTGAATGGATGCGTGAAGGCCTCTTGAAGATACAAGAATAACTTTCATTCCTTAGGCCATTTTTTTGTTAATACCGATCTTAAATCATCATCCATTTTAGCATCCCACCAGTTTGCCTTTCTCCATATCGCATACCTTCCTCTAATACCTCTCAAATCTGCCCCCTCAAGTTTAGCTCCTTGGAAATTGGAAAGATTCATTTTAGCCTTAATAAAAATGGCGTTTCTCATATCCGCATTATCAAATGCTGCTTTCATTAAATTTGCACCTTTGAAAGAGGCTTTTCTCAAATCAGCTCCTGAAAGATCAGCTCCTTCCAAGTCAGCCCCATCAAACACCGCTCTTTTCAGATTAGCACCTGAGAGATTAATTCCTCTCAGATCTTTACCTATGTGAGATGTGTAAGACCAATCTTGAATCTTTTCTTCATCAGACACGAGTCAGACTCTCCAGATAATTACGCCCCGCATCTGTAAGAACCACATACCTATTTTTCTTTGGCATACCGGTTGGATATTCCAAAAAGGGTTCTTGTTTTTTACCAGAAACTCCTCCTTCTAACATTCGATTGATGTAGAGTGAAAGGTTCCACTTCTCCACATCTTCCTTATCCCATTTTTGTGATTGAGAAACTAGATTTTTCAATTCCCGAGGAGGAGTATTTGTTTCCTTTTCAACGAATCTTAGGTAATGTATTGCTGCGAGTATAACATCTCCTGTTTTCTCTATTTCACAAGAATCTAGAACCCTTCTAAAAGCCGAACCTCTTTCAGGAATCCCACTTTGAACAGCTCTTTGTGCAGCAATTTGTACCGCTGCATCTCTTGCATTTTTAATGGCTGAAAGTTTTCCCTCCCATGATTCTTCTTCTTTTATTTTTAACCAACCCTCTTGAACTTCTTTAGAAGACCCACTCAAATCTATAATGTCGCTTCCCACCTTTATGTAAATACGACCAATTCCAGAGTTTCCACTTTCACTCATAGTACATCGGAACCAGTCAATTTAGTTAAATCCTAGTATATTTTTTTAACAAAAAGTGATTATGTAAGTGTGAGATTTAAGATAGTCTACTAATTGCGAGGCATATGGGAGATGATAGCAGTACAGGATTTCCTTTGGTTTTACATGCCGAAGCAGACCCTAGTCGTCTCGGAGGAACGGCAATATGTGGTTTTTCAACTGTTGGTTCAGTAGGAGTTATCGCGACATCTCATCTGATTTCTGCTCTAAAATTAGATGTTATGGGAACAGTGTTACATCCACATTTCCCGGCAATTGCTCTGATACATGATTCAGTTCCAAAGCACCCTGTTAGAGTGTATCAAGGGGAAGGAATTGGAGTATTTACATCTGAAATACAATTTCCTAATGAAAAAGACATTTATTTTGCAGAAACAGTATTACAATGGTTCACCAAGGGCGGGTTTGATAGATTAATTGTAATTGATGGAGTAATTAGTAATGAATTGGGGATTAAAGAAGAAGGGGAATTATGGGGAGTTTCATCCAATAAATTTGGTAGAGAGCAGCTTGATAATGCAGGTATACGTAGAATTCAACAGGGAATAGTTTCAGGAATTGCAGGATATCTTATTGCAGAGGGCGAAAGAAGAGGCCTCGATGTAACTGCTTTATTGGCTGAATGTAACCCTATGTATCCTGATGCTAGAGCAGCTCTTATTGCTGTTGAAGGCGTAAGTGAACTGTTAGATAAAGAAATACCAATTCAAGATTTATTGAATGATGCAAGGAATATCGAAGAACGTGTAAGAGAGGCATTCAATCGTGCTCAAAAGACGGCTTTACCAGCACCAAGTGATGATGAAGACGATGACGATGAAGTACAGATGGTATTCTAATCAATAGAATGGATTAGTTCCAGCAGCATGATCTGTGGTATCAATAATTTCAGTAATGCCAGGGACATTATCAGTTATCATAACTTCAACTCCTTGTTTTAGAGTTACATCCACCATACCGCACCCTTGACAACCACCGCCAAAAGCAATGTATGCCTTGCCATCATCAACACCTAGTAAATCTACATGGCCTCCATGTGATGCAACGGCTGGATTCACATGTTCTGCAATTACGTCAGCAACATTCTGAGATAAATCATCTATCCAAAGAGGGTTGGGATTATCAAATGCAAATCCTCCCCCCATCAGGGTTTCCTTGTAATCTAGTGTGGTACCATTGATGTATTGCACACTTTTCTCTGCAATTAGGATACTGAGATTATTTGCTTCTGTTTGCACATCACCCTCTTTTGCATCCTTTAATGAAACAAGCTGTAAATCATAATTGAAACCATTCGCTCCTCTTCCAATAATTTCTATACGAACAGCAATATCAGGATCATCTCCCTGGGAGATGTATTGATTCAACATCTCCTGAGCTTTCTCTGTTATCTCCAGCATGCCTCTCAATATGCTGCAATAGGTGCCCTTTATTCAACCTGTCCTCAAACAGGTAATGCTCATGACCCTAGTTCTCTACGAGGTATCGTGCCTCCCTCCGAGATTCAAGACCAATTTGGAAGGCCACTGAAAGATTTACGAATATCTGTTACTGATAGGTGCAACTTCAGATGTAGATATTGTATGCCTAGGGAGCGATTTCATAATAATCACACATTTCTTCCCAAGAAAGCACTTCTGTCATTTGAAGAAATAGAAAAAGTCGTTAAATCTTGCATACCATTAGGATTAGAAAAGGTTAGAATTACTGGTGGAGAACCTCTTCTTAGAAAGGATCTACCTAAATTAGTTGAGATGTTATCCAATCTTGGGCTCGAAATTGCATTGACAACAAACGCTTCTCTCTTGAAAAAGCAAGCAAAGGCTCTACGTTTGGCGGGATTGACGCGCATTACGGTTAGTTTGGATGCCTTAGATCCTGAACTTCATAGTAAGATGTCTGATAGTAATATTCCTGTAGAATCAGTATTAGAAGGCATTGAAGAAGCCATCAACGTAGGCCTTTCGCCAGTAAAAATCAATTGTGTTGTACAAAAAGGAGTTAATGAAGAAGAAGTTAGTAAATTAGTCAATTACTTCCGTTATACAGATGTTAAAGTTCGTTTTATCGAGTATATGGATGTAGGCCGAACAAACGGATGGCAATTAGCACAGGTTGTCCCCTCCGAGAGAGTAATTGAACATCTTCAAAAAGAATTTGATTTAATTCCTATTGGGCGAATTAAGAATAGTGATGTTGCTGAAAGATGGGCGCACAGGGACGGTTCAGGCGAGATAGGATTTATTTCGTCTGTGACCTCTCCATTTTGTGGAGATTGTGTACGAGCTCGTCTTTCCGCTGATGGCAAATTAGTCACCTGTTTGTTTGCATCTGGTGGGCATGATATCCGTGCATTGATTCATAATGGTGCAACTAAAGAGGACTTAAGAGCAGCAATAGCATCAATTTGGCATCATCGAAAAGATCGCTACAGTGAGATACGTTCAGAAGATACCATAATGCTCCCTCGAATTGAGATGTCTTATATTGGCGGTTGAGTTTGTTCTAGAGATTCAATTATTACATCCCATGGAGCATTGGTCCTAAAAGATGGTTTGGGATAATGAGACAATCCTGCTTTGAACCCTTTTTCATTTATTATTTCAACCATTTTATTGGGACTGGGAGGTGACCCTACATTTCTCCAACTAGCTAAATCGTCAGTTAAAATCAGAAACTCACCTTCAATTATTTCAGATTCATTCTTAATGTTTTTAATACTTCTAACAACTCTCCTTCGTTCTAATTCGAAATCTCTTTTATCCCAATTCATAGGATTTTTTGGACTAAATTCTGTTGTACACATCGAAACCACATCATCTTCTATGAAACTGGACATTACTTTAGAATCTCCCAGAGGAGCTATCCAAAGTGGGCCTGAGATTCTTTTATCTTCTCTATTAACCGGATATGAGAGCGGTAAAAAACAATGCATTGGTAAAGATTTAGTCGAACTTCTAGGCGTCAAACCTTCTTCCATTGAATCGATAACTTCTCTTTCATTAGGTTCAGATACTCTCCATCCCAAACATTTCTCTAATTCATTGGCCTTTTCTACAGATTTCTTTACTTTAACAGAAATTCTTAGGTGATGTGAATCCCATACGGATAAAATCGGCTCCGCAAATCTATCGTGTCTTGCTGCTGACCTAGCTATGCATGCCATGAGTACTCGCAATCCAGAATCATGTGCTAAATTATCAGGATTTATTCTGGCACCATATCTTCTCATTAAAGCCGTCTTTGAAGAACCGGCTAAAGCAGCAGTATCGGTAGCACTAATTTCTAAGATAGCCTTTTTTGCTAATGATTGAATAGCAGTATCAAGGAATGGCATTGGAGATCCGAATGGATCTATGTCTACCCAATGCCAGCCTTGATCTAATATTGCAGACCTTAAATCTCCTTTCCTATAACTCAGGTTATCTTTTCCATTTCTCGGAGGGTATTTCCGATAATTCTCCATCGCCCTTTCTATAGAGTTTTCATTCATATCGCAGATAGTTACTTTCAGCCTATTTGCTTGTTCAGGTGGCAGTTCATTTAACCATCTTCTTGCTCTTAGGCCACTAGCCGCTAAGCCATCTATTGCGTATATCTCTGAATCGCCTAAGTATCCAGAACCAATAATATGTTTCATTAGCATTATACTTCTAGTTCTTGAACCTGCCATCGCGGGATTATAGAATACTTTTTCATAGTCTTTTGTCGAAGGTCCTATTACATGATTTTCTATTTTATCACTCAGTTGAATTAATGTGGCCCCTTCAAGGTGTATCATCATTAATCGCCTCATTCATATTTTAATAATGTGAAAAAGTAACATCTTGATCTATATGTGTAACTTCTTTCTTTTTATCATGAACATAACCAATACATTTAGTTCCGGGCAATCTCTCATTCAACCATTTTTCTACTGATATTGCACTATCTTTACTGACCACAAGTGTCATTCCCATACCCATATTGAAGGTCCGATGCATTTCTCTATTACTTACAGAGCCTTGTTCGGCTAGCCACTTAAATTCTGGTAAGATTGGCAAAGGATTTTCGATATGCCACCCAAAATCATCGTGTAATCTGAGTAGATTCGATAATCCACCTCCTGTAATGTGTGCCATTGCTTTGATATCAGAAATTTCACAAGGACCTCGGCCATTTCTACAATCCTTAATCAGATCTATCAATGGTTCGACATAGATTCTTGTAGGGTTTAGTAGCACTTCTCCTAACGTGATATCGCCTTCTACAAATCTCTCAATATTTCTATAATCCTGATCCGAATTAAAAGGGCATTTTTCCGTCAATGAATATCCTGAACGTTCTACAATCGCCCTGACAAGTGTATAACCATTAGAATGAATGCCACTACTAGGTAAACCAATCATAATATCGCCATTCTGTATTTTTTCTCCTGTAATAGCTTCTCCTTTTGGGAACCAACCGAGTGCTGTACCAGATAAATCCAATTCTGTGACTATGCCCGGTAATGTGGCAGTTTCTCCTCCTGCTAAAGTAATCCTTGCCCTTTTACATGCCTCTGCCAAAGATTTTCCAAGAATTGCATGTGTATCGGCATCCGTTTTTGGAACCGCGATATAATCCACAAAAGCAATTGGCTCCGCTCCAACGCATAATAGATCATTGACATTCATTGCTACACAGTCAATTCCAACTCCATCATATCGTTGCAACTCATTAGCTATCATTAGTTTCGATCCTACACCATCTGTGGCCAATGCCAATCTATAATCTCCAAATTCAATAATACCGCCAAACCCTCCAGGTAGTGGTACGGGGGCTCCAAATTCTCCTTTTTTCCTGACAGAAGAAGAAAGAGCACCTACTAAACTTGCAACAGCGACTCCCTCGGCATCTATATCTACTCCAGAAGAAGCATAATCCAAAGGGGTGTCAGTCATACTCCTGCGAGACGTATCTACTGCATGAAATACTCTGTCTGTTATTTTCTTATGATTTTTTGATAAATGCGGTTTAAATAATAATTTAGCACTTTTTATTTATTATTTGCCTAACTATTGAAAATAACGTTATTTAGAGACATTCCCAAGAGACTCTATAAATGTTATATGTCGTCGAAGAGCCTACCGGAACGTGAGTATCCTATGAATAACAAGAAAATAATTGCAATGATGATGACCCTAAGTATGCTAGCAGCAGCGTTTGCTGGTTGCTTAGGCGGAGATGACGATGACCCAGATCCAGTAGTGGAAGATTGGACATTAACACCGGCTGCAGACGTAGCCTCAGTGTTCGTGACTTCTGACTGGGACCCGATTATCCCCAATTTGAACGCCGGAGAGATGTGTGACGCAATCCTTTCCGCTATGACCAAGACTGATGAAAGAGAAGTTGTGGTCGATTTCACAAGAGGTTACTACACAAGTAGCCAAGGTGTAATCGGTGCCTCAGGTTCTGCAGCAATCACTGATGCGCTTGATCTAAATATGGCAGGTACAAGAGTGGCTGTACAATCTGGAACAACTTCAGATTTGTGGGCTAATGATAATCTGCCAGATGCAACCATTGTTGCATATGCAGATTTCCCGTCAGTTACTGCTTCAATCAGCAATGGTGATGCAGACTACGCAATGGGTGATTCACCTGTTTTAGCATTATCTGGTGACCTAATGGTTACTTTCTCTGATGAAACATTCGGTATCGCTGTAGATGATGGCGATTCAGAACTTCTAGATGCATTAAATGTAGCAATCACAGCAATGATTGATTCAGGAGAATATGACTTAATCTTCGGTGAAACATTCGAAGGAGCAGTAGTATTGACTGATGATACAGATGCTAACACTGCAACATCATACCCAATGGCAACAGAGGGTAGCAGACTAACACATGTTCTAGAATCTGGAGAATTAAGATTCTGTTCTGACACATCATATCCTCCATTTGAGAGTCTAGATGCTGATGGAAACGCAGTTGGTTTTGATGTAGATATTGGTAATGCAATCGCTGATGAGATCGCAGCACACTACATGAATAATGCGAACCCAATGTTCGTACCTTCTGTAGAGGATGTTGTAATCAAGATTGGATTCTTGAATGATGCTACAGGACCTATTTCAGTATACGCTGATGCATTCACATATGCTGCAAACGCAGCGGGCGACATGCTTTCTACAAATGATGGATACTCCTTCGAGATTGTAGAAGCCGATTCTGGCTGTTCAGGTGACTTAGGTGGAACTGCAGCACAAACATTGGTTGATTCAGGAGTTGTAGGAGTAGCAGGAGCAGCTTGCTCTGGTGCTTCA
>DANB01000033.1:0-979 GCA_002497245.1 Euryarchaeota archaeon UBA439 | reverse complement strand
AATGGCTGCAAACGCTGTATTATCTGCGGCTGGAATCCCACAAGTTTCCTATGCAAGTACTAGCCCTGCATTGTCAGATGCTACTGCTTACCCTGACTTCTACCGTGTAGTTCCAAGTGACGCAATTCAAGGCGACGCAATGGCAGATATGGTTGCAGCAAGTGGAGTAACTTCACCTGCACTAGTCCACATGACTAACGCATATGGATCAGGTCTGGCAGACTCATTTGAGTCATACTGGACTGCAATGGGTAATTCTCTATGCTTGAAATCAGGATATGAAGAAACATCCACAGATTTCTCAGCTGCTGTACAAGCAGTGATGGATGCAGGTTGTGATTCAGCAGTACTTGTTTCCTACTCAGCAGATGGTGCAATGATTATCGAGACCATGGCTGTAATGGGTGCAACAATACCAACATTCGGTGCTGACGGAATTGCTGGTGAATCCGCTCTTAACGATTACACAAACACAGCAGCAGCAAATGGTGTTCAGGTAACATACCCAAGAGCTGCATCTGGTGGTTCAGGTTCATTCGGAACTATGTGTGCAGCTGATGCAGTCTGTGGTTCTGGTATCTATACACTAGAAGCTTATGATGCTGTTATGATGATCGGTATGGCAGCTATGATGGAAGATGGAGCAAATATGGCTTCACATCTTAACATGGTTGGTACTGATTACGCTGGAGAGAGTGGTACACTAACTTTCCTTGACAATGGTGACGTTGGAGGAAGTGGATACGATGTTTGTACATTCAATCACGTACCTACATACGGCGATTACTACAACTGTAATATGATGTGGACTGCAACTGGAGGACTAGAAGCAGCACCATTCATGGGCGCTACTGTAAAGATCGGTTTCCTAAATGATGCAACAGGACCTATTGCAACTTATGCAGCAGGTTTCGTAGCAGCATCTCAAATCGCACTTGGAATTGCTAACACAATTGGATGGAACAGTATGGTTCAATTC
>DANB01000018.1:25332-36410 GCA_002497245.1 Euryarchaeota archaeon UBA439 | reverse complement strand
AGATAAGAAACCATAACCAGGATGTATGGCTTGAGCACCGGATTCTTTGGCCGCAGAAATTATTAGTTCCATATTTAGATAAGTCTCAGAGAGACTTTGGCCGGGCAAATGAACAGATTCATCAGCTATTTCTACATGTAATGAATTCTTATCTGAATCGGAGTAAATAGCAATTCCTTTGAGCCCTGATTCTTTGGCTGCTTTGAGTATTCTAACAGCAATTTCACCACGATTCGCTACCAAAACCGAATCGAATGGAGTTGGTGCATTAATCATCCAATCAGGCAACATTTCTTACACCACATTATTCAGAAGACCAATTGGGTTTACGGCGCTCTAAGAAAGATGAAAGGCCTTCTTGACCTTCATCTGAACCCCTCATTTGACTAGTTTTATCTAACGTCCATTCACGAAGATCTTCATCATTACCATTCCATCTATCGAAAACCAATGTCAAATTCTTAGCTTCTGTAACTGCCATAGGTCCGGTTGTTAGAACTTCTTGAGCAATCATATTCGATTTATCCGCAAAATCCTCAGAAGATTCTACGACATAATTAATCAAACCTATTCTCATAGCTTCATCTGAATCTATTTTACTAGCCATCATTGATAATCGACGGAAATTAGAACTACCTATTTTACGATAAACGTAGGGGCCAATAACTGCTGGCAGTATGCCTAATTTAGCCTCAGAAAGAGCGATTCTTGTTCTTGGTTCAGCAATTGCATAATCAAAACAAGATACCAGGCCTGCTCCTCCGCCTAAAGCCACACCTTGTATACAACCTATAGTGAAACATGGATGTGCCCAAAGACCATGGAATAAAGTGTCTAATCTTTCAGAATCTAAACGATTTTCTGCAACTGAGCGTGCCCCTGCATCTCTCATCATATTGATATCTGCGCCTGCACAGAAATGCTTACCTTCACCTGTAAAAATTATTACTCTGAGGAATTTATTACCATCTGAGTCTTTCAAGGATGAGTTGGCAGATACGCTTCTATCAGATGTCCATTTAATTAGCGATATTAACTCACTAATCAATTCAGTATTGAGAGCATTGTACACTTCACTACGGTTTAGATTAATTCTAGCAATATCGTCATCAATTACAAGTTCACATAGTTTATTTTCTGGAGGAGAATCACTCATTTTCATTTTAATCACCATTACATCCTGAATACGCCATAATTTTGTTCTGGTAGAGGAGCATTCAAACTAGCAGAAATACATAATCCTAGAACATCTCGAGTATCTCTTGGATCTATTATCCCGTCATCCCACAATCTCGCAGTTGAATAGTAAGGAGAACCCTCAGTTTCATATTTTTCTAAAATTGGCTTTCTTAGATTTTCTAGTTCATAATCGCTCATTTCAGGTAGATTTTCTCTTGACATCTGATCTTGTTTGACTGTTGCCATAACATCTGCAGCCTGTGGGCCTCCCATTACAGAAATTCTAGAATTGGGCCACATAAAGACAAATCTTGGATCATATGCTCTACCGCACATACCGTAATTCCCAGCTCCATGAGAACCGCCGATTATCACTGTGAATTTAGGGACAGGTACGCAAGATACTGCTGTAACTAACTTAGCACCATCTTTTGCTATTCCTCCAGACTCTGCATCTCTACCAACCATAAATCCTGTAATGTTCTGTAGAAATACTAGAGGTATTCCACGTTGCCCACATAATTCTACAAAGTGGGCCCCTTTCAAAGAAGATTCAGAGAATAAAATTCCATTATTTGCAACTATTCCAACGGGATAACCATGAATTCTAGCAAAACCACAGACTAAGGTATTACCATATCTCTGTTTAAATTCATGAAATCGACTACCGTCAACAATTCTAGAAATTACTTCTCTTACATCATACGGTGTTCGATTATCATCTGGAATTATTCCCATTAATTCTTCAACATCATGTTTTGGTTCCTCAACAGCCTCAACGTCTAGTCTTTGTTTGGGTTTAATATTCAGATTTTGGACGACATTACGAATCATTCTAAGTGCTTCGGGTTCATCTTCTGCAAAGTGATCTGCGACTCCTGATTCTCGTGTGTGTAAATCTGCACCACCGAGATCTTCTGCAGATACCTCTTCCCCAGTTGCAGATTTTACTAAGGGAGGGCCTGCCAAAAATATCGTACCATTTCCTTTTACGATAATTGATTCATCGGACATTGCAGGTATATAGGCACCGCCTGCTGTACAACTTCCCAACACTGCGGCAACTTGAGAAATCCCTTTACTAGAAAGGATAGCCTGATTTCGAAATATTCTTCCAAAATGTCCTTTGTCAGGAAAGACTTCGTCTTGCATAGGTAAAAATGCACCACCGCTATCAACTAGATAGATACAAGTAAGATTATTCTCATCTGCAATTTCTTGAGCTCGGATGTGCTTTTTAACCGTCATAGGATAATATGAACCACCTTTGACAGTTGCATCATTTGCTACAAATAAACATTCTTTTCCATGGACAACTCCTATGCCAGTGATAATTCCTGCAGAATGGGCACGAGAATCATAAAGTCCATTTGCAGCCAGAGATGAAAATTCGAGAAAAGGTGTTCCTGGGTCACATATTTCCTTTATCCTTTCTCTAGCAAGTAATTTTCCTCGACTACGATGGCGATCAACATATTTCTTACCGCCGCCCTCCTTAACTTCGTTGATTTTTTGCTTTAATTCCTCAACAAGTTGGATATTAAATTCTTTTCGACGATTGAAATCTTCACTATTCCGGTCGATTCGAGTTGGTAGCCTATCCATATCTCTCAGCACTCCAGAGGGCATTCGAACTTTCAATTGAATGGGTTCGTATTCATGATTTAGCCTTATCAAACACCAATTACAGCACGGCCGACGTCTCTCAGTCCAGGCGCCATTCCAACTACCAACATTGCTAGACCAACTAACAAACGAAGATGTCTCTGCCTATGTTCAAAATTTGCTATTGTGAAAAAGTATAGTATTAATCCAGCTAAACCGATTTTAACAAAAGTAAAACCGAAAGCATTGCCAAAAATTTGTATTACTTTATCTGAAAGAAGATGTTTCTCTGAATATCCTAGATATTCTAGACCAATAGCCGTTGCAATACCATCAAGAATTTGGCCAGCAACGGCTAAAAATACAACCGGCGAAGCAAATGCTGCAGCTGTGCGGTGTTTTTCCATCAAGTCCTTCTCAGGACTTGTTGAAGCAAGATATTCGTCTTCCGTAACGCCCACAGGTAAAACACCTGATGTCATTCCATAACTATCTAGAATTTCAGCGGACTCTTTTCCGTAATTATACATCTGCCAACAAATGATTATTGGTAAGCCAATTACAAATATTAGTGGCCAAAGTACAATTTCTGAAGAATCTATACTAAGTGAGTATGAGAATATTGCTCCAAGAAAAATCATTGAGCCCCCAAATCCAGTTAGATACACAGATCTCTGTATTGTTGAAAAATTTTCTAATGATTCACCGAAGAATTGTGGCGATAATATGGCAACTAAACCAAAAATAAATAACATTTCTAATTCAATATCACTTTGAGGACCGATTGAAATAGAATGAGCATACAAAATAAATTGACAAAAAATTAAGATGCTTGCTATCGAATTGACCATGTCTGATTCGTCTTCTTTTAGAATTTTAGAATTATTAGTTATCGAATAACCTAGTGCACCCGAGATTACAACCCATGATGCAGTCTGAAAATGAACACCTGGACTGACAAAGAGCGATGAAAGACTACTATCGAACATTTCAGCATCTTCAACCACTTCTCCAGTTGCTGCCCATAAAACAAAAGGGAATAATGCAATAATTGTATTATCACTACCATCTATTCCAAGTCTGCGTAACCAAGCAGAAAGTGACAGGACGAATGCTCCTAATACAATCGCGTATGTTGCAGTATTAACTCCATTGTAACCAGAATCACCGGTTGCTTCGCCTGAAATTGGATCTAAATAATATTCATAAATTGATTTAGTTAAAGGATTATCTATATCCATTTGATCTAAGGTAAGTCCCGTAAATAAAACAGCACCTACAAAATACAGAAAATATGTAGCCCAGCGTTCGTAGTCTTCCATCTCTTCAAGTGGATTTTCCATAGCCATCGCAGAAGGGCATCTCGCTTAGGTATAACGCATTTAAGATTAGAAAATTATTCTTCCTCAAATACTATTTTTTCATCTTCTGCTAACTCCATCATTTCTGAAATTGCTTCTTGATCCAAGGGATCAACTTGTGAATTAGTAAACTTTCTTTCTCTCCGACGGCGTGCGTCGGCCAAACTAGGAACTAGGGCTTCAAAGCTCGAACTATCTTCAACAGCTTTCTCTTCATAAGTTTCGAGACTGTAAGAACGAATACGTTGACGTTTCCTATCCTGTTCTAAGCCGAAAAGAACGGTACCATGTTCAGAACCTTGGAGAATCCCTTCTATAGCAGGGGTTGCTAAAGCTAAAGATTCTTGAACACCGATTACCAAAACTGTTGAGCCATAAATTGCCATCTCCGTGCCAGTTAATTCTTCAATTAAGCTCCTAATTCTACCATTGGTTCCAATTAGCCTACTTCTCATTCTTCTAGTTTGATTTGGTTGCCTACCAACCCACTCTCTGATATCATACATCCTCAAGAAAACATCATCTTCTAGAAGCTGGACTGCTCTTTTAGGGGCTAGCCCTCTTCCAATAGCAAATATCACATCTGGAAGTTTCATTTTTATTACTGGGTCTACACCTTCATCTGGCCAGTTAACACTAATATCACCTGAATTTGACTCGATATGCAATGATGCCCCACATGCTTTCTCAATCATTTTTCTTGTAGAGCCACGTTTACCTATAAGCACAGCAATGCGGTTTTTAGGAATCCGTGCTAAATGCTCCATATGTTTAGGGGAGTGGCTGTTATGTTTTAACTTCCTGTGTTTCAATTTCCATCGGATAAAGGAGGTAATTTGGGAACAGGATCTTCCAATACACGAAGTAAACTTTCACCAATATCCACGTTATATCCTTGACGATTTATCCACTGAACCAGTCTCGTTACATCTCTAACAAGAAATTCTTCTGAATGAGGATGTTGCTTTGTCACACTTTGACCAACATCAATTACCCATGGTTCACCATCTTTCCATAAGATATTGTACTCTGAAAAATCTGCATGAACAAGTTCAGCTGTTTGCCAATTAATAGCAAGAAAATCAAGTAGATCTTCGAATACCTCATATGGCTCATCAATAATTACATCTTTCAGTCGTGGGCTTACTCCTTCACCTTCACCTAAATATTCCATAATAAGAACATTTTTCAAATTAGAAAGAGGTTTTGGAACTCTTAATCCATATTTCCTCATTCTTTTTAGATTTCTAAATTCTTTACGAACCCAGATATTCACTAACTCTCTATGTCTACGAGATAGCCCTCCAAATCTTGGATCTCCATCGATATATTTTGCTAATCCTTTGAAAACCGCGTTTGTTGTGTGAAATATTTTCACCGCTACAGGACCATGGTTAGATGTTGCATGAAAAACATGGGCCTCCTTACCTCTTGCAATTGGATAATCAAGTGTCTCAATCTCGCCTTTTTGCATTAACTTATGTAATGACATTAATGTAGATTTATCAAATACAGCATCGAAAACTCGTCGATCAACCCAATCATAAGTCCCCTTTCCTAAAACTCCCTGAAGACCATCTTCAATTTCTGAGAACATTTTCTCAAATCTAGGTTCAGATAACCATGCGTGTTTTTTCTCGCCTCGCATTAAAGCGTCGAGGTCGGGTAAATCCCAATCCTCTGAATCTGACATGATTTCACCCAAAGAAAGAATCAATGTCGTCATCAACTGATGATGTTTCTTTTACAACTGATTCCTCAATTTCCAATTCTGATTCTTCTTCTACTGAATCTTCTTCTATAAATTCTAATTCTTCATTAGTTTCAGTTACTTCTGAGATATCTTCAGACATTCCAAATAAATCTACTATGTCAGGCAATACTCCTTTTCTGGACAAATATAGCGATTGAGTTTTTGTATATCTCATTACTACATTTGCTTTCTCATCTTGAAAATCCCATGGTTGTACAACAATTAAGTCCCCTTCTCTAACCCATTGTCTACGGCGCATTTTACCAGGTATTCGCGCTAAACGACTATCGCCGTCTTCACAAACGGCCCTTACTCTTCTTCCACCTAGAATCTGATCTGCAATAGCGAACATTTCATTGACTTTACGATTAGGCAAGGGCACTCTTATTTTGTCACCACTACCTGATTCTAACCTTGCTAAAAGCTCAGCATCAACCTTCTCCTCTCTACGAGCCATGACTACCCGTCTAGCGTCACCTATGTGAAGTTGAGCCTTCTCGCTCAGTTAGAAACAAAGGAATTTATAGCATCTGCAACCATTTCCAGTAATGAATCGCTTAGCGGCCCAATTCCAACAATGACTGTTAGTATCGCACATACTACAATTGCTAATCTTAGACTGAAGGCGTCCTTCATAGCCCTACTATCTTCCGGTTCTTCAAAGAACATAACTAATCCAATTCTTAGATAATAAAACATGGACAATGCAGAATTTATTACAATTGCAAAAGCCAACCAAAATACTGGTTCAACACTGGTTAACCAGTCAAGAACTGAAGTTGCATCCGAGGCACCTGTACCAGCAGAAATATTTACTATTCCATTAATCATCAAAAACTTTGACAAGAATCCAGATAATGGCGGCACCCCCGCTAGTGACAACATAAACAAGAACATGGAACCAGCAACTAGTGGATCTCTTCGAGCAAGCCCATGTAGATCTTCCAATCTATGACCTCTATCCTCAGTTTCTAAGAGAGATAATACCAGGAATGCTCCAAACTTGAAAATTACCAAAACAGCGAGATGGAATACTATAGCAGTTAATACAAGTTCAATTGCTTCTTCAGAACCTAGACCACTTCCGATAGCTGCTAGACCTGCTAACATATATCCTGCATGTGAAACACTCGAGTAAGCTAGCATTCTCTTTGGATTACTACTAGTTAGAGCTGCTAAGTTACCCCATGTCATAGTAACAACTGCAATTATAGCAATCGCAGTATACCAGAAAGCCTCACCTTCAATAGGCATTGTTACTGATACTAAGATTCTCATTAAAGCAACAAATCCCATGGCTTTCGAGGCTGTGGCTAGTAAACCAGCAATAGGAGATGAGGCCCCTGAATAAGCGTCGGGTGCTGCAAGATGGAAAGGCGCTGCACCTACCTTAAATCCGAACGCAACTAGCATTAAACCAACAGCTATTCCTGCTAAAGGGTCAATTGAGGATGATTCCGCCCACTTTATTGACAAAGCATCCAATGAAAGATCTCCGCTCCAAAGATAAAGAAGTGACATCCCATAAATTCCAACTGCTGAGGCGACTGAACCTACAATGAAGTACTTCATTCCTGCTTCCCCACCAACCTTACTTTCCTTATGGAAGGCAACAAGAATATAGGATGATAATGATGCCAACTCAATACAAACAAATAACATGAAAAGATGAGTTGCCATTGACATAAGGCTCATCCCAAGACCAACCATAATTAGAATAATATGAAAATCAACTTGGCGACGATTATCAATTAAAGCATTAATTTTCTTAGTAGAAATATTCTCGCTATCGTCATCATTTGGTGGTTTTACATTAGGTCTAGCAGGAAGTCTGTGTGTAGTTGCAATAGTCGCAAGGAGTAAAGCAGCAATGAATATTAGAGAAAATAAACGGCTGAACTCAGTGACCTCTAATGTATCTCCTATTGTACCATAAGAGTTCTGCATAAGTCCAAAGAATAAAGCAAAAGTGAAAATAATCAATGAAACTTGATTTGGTAATTTAGGATTACTAGTTCTCTTGAAACGACTACCGCCAATAAATACGGGGACATGAATTCTTGTTAGAGGGATGCGGAAACTTGCATTTCCTAAATTAGGAATTAAAATTATACATATTAAACCAAATAACATTATTAATTCAGGGATAACCAATTCGGCCTCTGAAGAATTAATTGGAAGATTCATGGCCTCACCCCCTGCTCAATTAGATAACTAAGTAATACTTCACTAACAAACTCAGAAGACCAATCGGACATCATATCAAAGAATATGAATGGGAATATACCGAAAGCAATTGTGAGAATACCTAAAATGAACATACTAGTATTCTCATTCCAAGTAATGTCTCTAGGTTCTTCACCGTGTAATGACTCTGGAAGAATGCCATGATGTCTGTCGTTTGATTCAAAAATAGTCTTCTGCATAGATGTGAGATAGTAAACTGCAGTGATAATTAATGTCAATGCAGGTAAAATAACTAGCCATCCAAAACTCATCCAGAAAGCAATCATAATTGCTACCTCTGCCACGAAACCAGCCAGTAATGGTAGCCCTAAGCTACCCATCCAACCTAGCATCATATGAGCGGCTAAATATGGTGAGTGATGTGCAATACCTCTCATAGAACCTATTTCTAAGGTATGGTAATGATGTTTGAAAGCACCCGCAACTGCGAATAATAGAGGACTAATTATTCCATGAGCGAACATCATGAATAAGGCACCAGCGATACCCAGTGGTTGCATTGTTGCAATACC
Source organism: Euryarchaeota archaeon UBA439 (assembly GCA_002497245.1). Taxonomy (GTDB): domain Archaea; phylum Thermoplasmatota; class Poseidoniia; order Poseidoniales; family Thalassarchaeaceae; genus MGIIb-O2. Next base: position 27,753 of record DANB01000018.1, on the reverse strand, counting down.
TAGGAATATTAATCCCATGTGTGAAACTGATGAGTAAGCAACCATTCTTTTCAAATTTGTTTGCCCCATACATACCAATGCACCATAAACTAAACTTGCCATTCCGAGAATAATTAGAATAGGTGTGAAAACAACTGTAGACTCTGGGAATAATGAGACAGCGACTCTCAAGAAACCGTATGCCCCCATTTTCAGCATTACGCCAGCCAATAACATTGATCCGGCGGTTGGTGCTTGAACGTGAGCATCAGGAAGCCAAGTATGCACTGGTACGCTAGGCATCTTTGTTGCAAATCCGATTAATAACAAAATCCAAACTAAATGTCTGAGACCCTCTGACTGAATCATCTCACTATTCATCTCAATAAGGCTAAAGTGATGTCCCGTTAATGTTCCAGATACTCCAGATACATCTCCGGTGTGGAAATACATTATTAAAATCCCAACTAGCATAATTACACTAGCAGTGAATGTGTAAATGAAGAACTTCATAGAAGCGTATTTTCTATCTTCGCCACCCCAAACTAATATCAAAAAGAACATTGGTATCAATGTCATTTCCCAGAACACATAGAATACAAACAAATCTAGAACAACAAACACACCAAGTAAAGCACCTTCCATAACAAGAATCAATGGATGGAAAATATGCCCTTCTTTAGCATCCCATTCTACTAACATTGATAGTGGAATTAATAGAGCTGTTAACCAGACCATTGGTAATGAAAGTGCATCAACACCGACAATCCAAGATACGCCGATTGATGAGATAAGAGTTACTGGTTTATCATTCATTAATTCATATTCACCCATATTAATGTCAAGCCAGTCAATACCACCAAAAGTAGTGAAGGAAAGGTAGGTTGCAAATGCAAATAGTGCCATTGAAACTCCAAAACTAACATTTCGAGAAAATTTACGTATTGACAAGGCTAATTTCCCAGGTAATAATTGAGGTAAAATTAGCAATAGCAAACCAACCGCAATTGGAGTTAATGTTAAAATTGTCAAGGGATCGTTCAGAAACTCACCCCCATTAATAATACGAATATACAGAGGGCCCCTATAGTCGCCATTAAGATATAATCACCAGCACTTCCTGTGGTAAATTTGCGAATCTCAAATGAACCGAGAACGGACTTTGATTCTATTTGTTTAATGATACCATCAATTATATTTCTATCAAACCAAGCAGTGAAATCAGCAAATGGAATCAGTGTACGTGCTAACACTCCTTCATATAAATCATCGAAATAAAGTCTTTTATCGAGAGCCTCGGATAATTGAGATTCCGCTAACCATGAAACATCTTGTTTCCCGAACTTTCCTGAAAGATTAACTAACCATCCAACAAATAAATTGGCTTTCTCTCCTTCTTTAAGCTGCCCTCCATGAACTCTTGAAGCCATTATTGGCCCTACTATGAAAGAAAGGAAAATTGTGATCCAACCTACAATACGAAGTTTCTGATCTTCTGGTAAAAATGCATGTTCTAATTCATAAATAATCTGATCCAACAATGATTTACCATGCAACGATAGATTTGCTTCTTTGTTTGAAAGGAAATCAACTACGCCCAAAACTGCCAATACAAAGCCACCAAGAGCGGTGATAATTGTAAGAATAATTAGTGGTTCCTTAATCCATGGAGTTGTTTCATGAACATGGTCAACAACTTCACTCTTAGGTTCTCCAGCGAAAGTCATAAACCACATTCTAGACATATAGAATCCTGTCATCCCAGCAGTTGCAAGTATTAGTAAAGCAGGACCTAGCATCAAAGTTTCACCATGGAAATATGCTGACCATGTTTTTGCAATTATTCCCTCTTTAGACCAAAATCCTCCAATCAAAGGTATTCCAATTATTGACATTGAGCCAAACATCATTGCAGTAGCAGTTACTGGTAACTTAGATGCGAGCCCACCCATATTTCGCATATCTTGAGGATCAAAATCATGATGACCATGATCTGAACCATGGTGAAGATGATCATGAGCATGATGAACTTCGTGAATTACTGAACCGCTAGCCATGAATAGCATTCCTTTTGCCATGGCATGATTGAATAAATGGAATAGAGATGCCCCAAGAACAAAATATCCTGCATAATATTCATCGATATTTAAGAAATAAAGTGCCGAACCTAAACCAGTGAATATGTATGCTAATTGGGACATTGTAGAGTAAGCTAAAACTTTCTTAATATCATTCTGGACAAAGGCAATCGAAGCAGCCATAAATGCCGTAATACCTCCAATCCATGCTACAATTAATCCAAAGTCTTCCAGTCCTGAAACTCCATGGTGATGAACATCGACAAATGGCATTAATCTTGCAACCAAGTATAAGCCAGCATTAACCATTGTAGCCGCGTGAATTAATGCAGATACTGGAGTTGGTCCCTCCATAGCATCAGGT
>DANB01000018.1:4848-25036 GCA_002497245.1 Euryarchaeota archaeon UBA439 | reverse complement strand
CCCTCCATAGCATCAGGTAACCAGACATGTAATGGGAACTGAGCACTTTTACCAACAGCACCAATAAATAACATCATTAAAGCCCAAAATAACTCTCCAGAATCAACTAAAGCACCACCAACACCTGTCGAAGGATCATCAAAAACAACTGCGAAATCCAGAGAACCATAGATATCGTATAGGATCAATAATCCGATCATTAAGAATACATCACCAACTCTCGTAGTCAAAAATGCCTTCTTAGCAGCATAAGCCGCACTTTCTTTCCAATAGTAGAATCCTATCAATAAATAAGAACACAGACCCATAACTTCCCAGAAAATAAATAGCCAAAGGAAATTATCTGCAAGTACCATACCAAACATTCCAAGACTGAATAAAACAAACTCAGCGAAAAAACGATGATTACTGTCTTCATTTATTGGATCTGTAGTCATATAACCAATAGCAAACCAGCAAATTAAGAAACACAGGAATGTCGCTACAAACAGGAGCATTAATGTCAAAGAATCGACCCACACACCTACTCCAAGTACTCGATTTTGTGCCATTGTGTAATCTGATTGAAGAATATCAAAAGAAATCCACTCTAACCAACTTGTAACATCATTCTTATTGATATCTGCACTACCTATCAAATAATCATAAACAATCCATATTGTAGTAGATAAGGATACTAAAAGTGCTGCTAAACCTAATATTCCTCCTTCCTTAAATTTGTTTTTCCATGTTTGATTTTTATTATACACTTGCCCACTAATTAGAATAATTGGGAAAGCAATGAAAGGAGCTACTACTATCATCCAAGCGAAATCAGTAGAAGAATTGCCATCTTGTGAAGCTAAATAAGGAACAATTGCCAAAAACGGCAATAATGGAAGAAGAAGTCCATATTCGTGTTTTGTTTCACCCATAAAATCACCTCAGTTCCTCAGAATACTAGCCTCATCAAGAGAGATAGTCTCCTGTGTACTGTATAATGAAAGTAAGATTGCCAAACCAATTGCAACCTCTGCGGCAGCAATTGCAATTGCTATTGCAGTAAATACCCAACCATCGACATCACCATAATGAGAAGCTCCTGCTACAAAGTTAAGATTTGCAGCATTCAACATTACTTCAATACACATCAATACAATTATCGCATTTTTTCTTGTAAAAGCACCTAGAAGTCCAATACCAAAAAGGATTACACCTAACCCAGAAATCCAGCTAGGGTCAATCATGATTCTTCTCCTCCCATATCCCAAATCAGATTGATTAATCTTTCATCACGAACAAGATAAGATGCCCCTACCATAGCCATTGCTAACAAGGCACCCAGAATCACTGTTGCAATCGCCCACTCATCCCCATAGAGCGAAAGTGCAAAATCAATGGTTGAAGGAGGTGTGGATGACGATAATCCCCACATTGAATGAGACATTACTTCATTTAGCATTACTAGAATGAATGCGAATAGTCCCAATTTCGTTAATGCTGAAAGTGCTTTCATTGGATATCACCTTCTTGAATTTGACGACGAGTGAGCATTACACCGAATTGAACAACAAGCATTACAGAACCAAGATAAACTAAAATTTGTATTGCTGCTAGCATTTCTGCAGATGCCATGACCATTACTCCCGCAACTGCTAGGAATGTAAGCATAAGTGAGAGGAGAGAATGGGCTACTCTTCTAGCATAAACACAACCTAGAGCGCCAATAATTGCCGCAGATGAAAGAATAACGAAAACAATTGCTTCGAAATCTATTGCCATAAAAATCATGCCTCCGATTTAGGTGCTGCTGCTGCCTTAGCTGCTTTCTTTTCACGCTTAGTCTTCTCTTTCTGAGCCCTCTTAGCTAATTCCATGTCTACTCTTTCCTGATGAACTACAGGAAGTAATCTAGTTCGATCTGCATCGAACCAAAGATCTTCTCTAGTATATCCAGACATTCCATCATATTCATTTGACATAAAGAATGACTCGAAAGGACAAGCTTCTGCGCATAAACCACAGAACATGCATCTTCCAATATCAATTCTTCCTGAGACAATATCTACTTCTGCTGGCTTTAGAGAAGACATCTCGACTGATTCAATTCCTGAACCATCTTGCCAACGAACTGTTGCTTTATCTCCACTAACATCAATAACTTCTGCGAAATCATATTGTTGCGGAGGAGCTGTGTGTTCATGCATTAAATCAAAACTCTCGATTTCTTCGAAATCATCTCTTTTCCTGGCTGCTAGGCCACCGGATTCTATTTCACTTCCAAGTCCATGCCATTCATCTCCTTCATCAGTTGTGTCAAGAACATTAACTCTAGTTTCTGAAGTCATGTGAAGGCAATCATTAGGACAGGCTTTTACACATGCCTTACACGCCGTACAAGTTTCCCAAACAATTCCTATTCTTCCATTATAGTTCCCTGGAACGAAGAGCCAAGGCTCCATATCTTCGAGTCTTTCATATGGATACATGATTGTAACCGGTCTTTCTAAGAAAGGGAGAGCAGGTGAGGATTCTCTATCTGCAGCATATATTTGCCCAGAAGAGGGATGATCTGCTCCAATTCTTTCCAAAGTAAAATCATCGGTCAGATTTGCTTGCTGACCGTGATAATTATTTTTCAAAAATTTTGCTTTACCAATATATGGAACAGTTCTAAGAGCTGTCTTCAAAGTAATCCACATGGGTTTGATTACTAAATTCCTAAAATTTGGTGTTGCATGAGGGTGTCCTGTATTATAATCCATTATTTCACCTCCTAATCTCTTCTACTTCCCGGATATGCTTTATCCAATGTTTGAGTATTGTACGGCCTTCTTGAGTACTCTAATGCATCTTTGTCTTCATCTATTGCATACACGACAAACAGAATTATCCCTAGAACGGTAATCACAGGAGGGGCCCATATTGGCCAGCTTGTACCGGTCCATACTTCTAGACGCAAATACATTGCAATTGCTAGATTTAGAATTGAAAGCGGGAGCAAGTATCTCCAACCGAATTCCAATATTTGATCTGTTCTAATTCTGTGTAAGGATGCACGGACCCAAACAAAGAATGCGAAAAGTAGCCAAGCTTTCAGTAGAACAATAACTAATCCTGGTATTAAATCAACTAAACTACCTATCACTGGTATGCCAGAAAGTGTATCTTGGAATGGGAACTCCCAGCCTCCAAGGAAAAACATGGCGAATAGAATACAAGCTGCATAAGCTCTCATCATTTCTACAGCAAACATCAATCCCCAACGAATTCCTCCGTACTCTGTCCACCAACCTTCCACAAGTTCTGCTTCTGCTTCAGGCATATCGAATGGAATTCTTTCAACCTCTGCAATCATTGTGATTAAGAAGAGAGCAGCACCTAATGGAAGCATGAATAAATTCCAGGTATCAGAAGTCTCAATCTGAAAATCTACAATCTCAATAATGTTGAAAGAACCACTAATGACTGCAATGGAAAGCACAGTAATTAACAGAGGGATTTCATAGGCAGTCAATTGCGCTGCAGAACGCATCCCTCCAATTAATGTATATTTGTTATTTGATGCCCAACCAGCAAAGAAGACTCCAAGAGGAGCAACTCCGAAAATTGCCATTAGGAATAGTAAGGAAAGATCAGGATTAGCAGCCCATATATGTGGTCCAAAGGGGATGAATGCATAGCACATTATAGTGGTTGCAATAATAATCACAGGTGCAACTTCAAAAACTAATTTGTCAGCCTTTTCAGGGATAAGGTGCTCTTTTGTAGCGAACTTCATGAAATCTGCCAGTGCTTGAAAGAAACCTGGGAATAAGAACCAAATTCCATGATATCCTCGGTTTCCGACCCTATCAATTGTTTCCAAGTGATGGCTATTTCCAAAAGCAGAATTCAAACTCTTATTCACCATACCTATCGGGACCCCCATGCCCATTGGTAATTTATTCCACCAATCTCCGGCCGTAGAAGGGCCCTCTCCAATCCATAAACTTCTCAAAGAAGTCGTCGCACCAATTCTATCCATTAATCTACCAATAAATTTCCTCTCAATGTAAGGTACTACCATCAGAGTCAACATCATTGTAGCGAAAACCACTGTGCACATTATAGTCGAAACAAAGAATGCTTCTAATGAGGGTTGAATATCGGCAAATCCAGATTGAAGATTAATTTCAGAACCGATAACTATTGGTTCTTCTAAAAACCATCTTGGTCTTGTAATAGAAAATTCTAGATCTATATCATTTGATGGAAGAAGATCATGAGTTTTATCCATTGACCAACCAATGCCGGATTCTGTCCAACCACGAACATCTAACCAATCACTGCTTGTCATATTTATCACCTCATCTATCCGTCTCGCCTATACAAGGATCAAATGAACCCATGATGGCAGGAATGTCAGCTACCTTGTATCCAATCATGCACTTTGAAGCATATGGAATCGTAATGAACATAGGAGAACGGATTGATACACGATAAGGCATCTTACCACGCCCCTCACCTCCACCAGCAATGTAGAACATTGATTCGCCTCGACTATCTTCAAAGTGATGTGAACCAGATGTACCCTCAGGAGCACGAGTTGGAGCCTTCCCAAGGATCTTAGGATCTCCTGGTTCGTGATATGTTTCGGCACCTCCAGGAATTTTATCCAATGCTTGCAGAACTAGATTTGCACTTTGTCGCATTTCTTCAACTCTAATCCTATACCTGTCATAACAATCTGCACCTTTTATTGAAGAACGCTCGACTGCTGGTTCCCAATCTAATTCGGAATAAACAGAATATGGATGAGATGAACGTATATCGTGATTTACTCCTGCGGCACGAATATTAGGTCCTGAAACTCCATGATTAATCATTTCTTCAGGTTTAGCATAACCTACTCCTTGACTACGAATTAAGAATACGGTTGATTCATCGAAAAGTGACTCGTATTCTTGGATTCTATCTAAAAATAGGTTCAGTTTATGTCTTGCTCTGAGGGCAAAACCGTGAGGCAAGTCTCTTTTGACACCCCCTATACGAGGGAAATTATAGTGCATCCTAGAACCACCCAATTCCTGTAATAAATCCATCATCATCTCTCTTTCACGTAGACACCAAACCATTACGCTAAGATTACCAATATCGGGGCCATAAGCACCAAGCCACATCAAATGGCTTGCTATTCTTTGAATTTCAACAGCAACCAAGCGAATATATTCTGCCCTCTCTGGAACTTCAACTCCCAGTAAGTCTTCTGCTGCATAGATGTAAGCATGAGACCAAGTATTTGCTGATGCATAACATAGCCTATCACAATAGGTAGTAATCTGTGTGAAGTCACGTGATTCGCATATTTTTTCAACACCTCGATGAATATAACCAAGATCTGGTTCAGTGTCTACAACCGTTTCTCCATCTACTTTGACTTTTAAAGTCCAAAGACCATGAGTCATCGGATGCTGAGGACCCATTGAAATCCACATTTCTGCCATTTTTCCACCTACTTTACCCTACTAGAATCGACCGGCTTACGCATGAAACCTTGAGCATCGTCATACATTTCTTCAAATCCATGATATCGCAATTTATGTTGTTTCTGAAGTGGATGAAAACCTACTGGAGACTCGTGTGGATTGAGAACTCTCCTCATTCCATCATGGCCTTCGAAATCAATACCAACTAAGTCCCAAGTTTCCTTTTCATTCCAATCTGCACCGACCCAAAGATCTTGCACACTAGATACTGAAGGAGTTCTTGTCTCTCCAATTTTTACACTAATTTGAATTTCTAAAGGAACATCTTTACCCTTTACTTTTGAAAAATCTACAATATTTGGTACTACAAGACCGTCTTCAATAACCGGATCTCTAATCCCTGTCCTTAGAAAATGATAAACAACCTCCCATTTCTTATCTGATGCTTCTGGCCAGTGAATACCTGTAATCATAGAACAGTGATCTACTGAATGCTTTTCTTTCAGTTTTTCGGCAACCTTTCTCCAATTCTCTGGAGAAACAGAAGCATTAACAATTGGCCTATTCTGAGTTCCACTAGTACGAATATCTACAGATGATTCAACACCATCCATCTTATTCAAAGAATTGACTAATTTCTCAGCCGCCTCCTGCTGCGATTTTTCAGAAACTACCCTCATAATTATACCTCATGCATCTCCGATAATTACAGGAGCTTCACTTTCTAATCTTGAATGACTTGGCATAGCACCAATTCGAATTATTTTCTCTCTCAGTTTACCGAAACCATCGATTAAAGCCTCAGGCCTTGGAGGACAACCAGGAATATATACATCAACAGGAATGATTGTGTCAACTCCTTCTAGGACATTATAAGATTGGAAATAAGGACCTCCTGAGATGGCACATTCACCCATAGCGATACACCATTTTGGCTCGGGCATTTGCTCCCAAAGACGAACTATAGGATCTGCAAATTTCTTGCTAATAGGGCCGTTTACTAGTAGTACATCGCATTGTCTAGGACTGGAGCGGAAGAATACGCCAAAACGTTCTGCATCAAATCTACTTGCTCCGGCAGCAGCCATTTCCAAAGCACAGCATTTTATTCCAAGATGTAGGGGGAATAGAGATTTTCTCTGACCCCAATTAAATAAACGACCTGCTAAAACTCCAATCACATCTTTCAATCTACTAGCCTTCAATGCTTCATCAGTAACATCTCCAACAGTATCGACTAATAGTCTACTACTGAACATAGAATAATTTTGTGTATCGTCTGACATAAAATCACCTCAAATGTATATTCTTCCTCTTTTTCTGAATACATGCCAAACACCTAGGCCCATTAGAAAAATAAAAATGGACATTGTAGTCAAAGCACCCATAATTTCAGCCCTAGATGTAACGTCAACATCTTGGATAGATATTATTCCACCAAATGCTAGAAACATAAAAGCTATATCGAATACTAAGAATATAATTGCATACCAGTAATATTGAAAGTGGAAATTAATGTGTGCTTCACCAACGGGTGCAGAACCACACTCATAGGTACTCTCACGACGAACATATAATGATTGATCCACTTCATAACCGGGAAGTAACCAAGAACGTGTTTTTGTAGGATTATTTGGATCTACTACAGGCCTTAGAAGTCTCGAAGCTATGAAACTCCCTACTGGAAATCCAATACCAACCAAAGTCATTACTGCTAATGCAAGATAGGCTTCGGAGACGGATGTCATAGGGCTCACAACCCGGTCCCTACGGGACCGTTAGTGTGGTCCACTAAAATTAGGGCAATAAGTGTAACCTAACAGTGAGCCTCAAGTTAGTAGTTAACGTTCGGATTCAAGTTCAAGAGCTTTCATTATTCTTTGGCTCTCTCTTCTAGACCTGACGAATAGAATAATGACGAGCAGTCCGCCGATTAAGATTCCACCCCAGCCCAGAATCTGGACCATGTCATCGGAGAGGAAAGATATCCCAAGAGAAATCTCAGCAGTAACAGATAGGTCCAGAGGTTGCCCGGCCACTGGAAGTCCTTTAGGCATTACAATAATTGTAAAATCATAAGTATCATCTTGAATCAAATCATTGGGAGGAGTTACTCGAATCTCTACTTCTCTTGTTTCACCAGGTGCTAATTTGAATTCATCTTCAACTGCGTTTACAGACCAGAAACGTAGGGCTTCAGAAGATTCAATGACAACGGTTTCTTCTATATTGCCGTGGTTAGTAACAAAAATTGTAAAAATTGCCTTCTCAGGATATGTGACAGTCTGAGAGGTTTCTTCTTCAATAGTAAATTGTAGATCGTGTATGGTAATGACGTCAACTAATAAGTCAACATGTGTACTTTCTATAGCATTAAGTTCTGAAGAAGCTGAAACCTTAATCATCCCAGAAGCACCACTTTCGACGCCCTCTAGAACTTCAAAATCAAGTGTTATCATTACACGGTTCTCAGGACCTACATCAACATGGAATGGTTCGTCTGTAACTACACCGCTTACTTTCAAGGTTCGCAAAACAGTAGATTCCATTCCAGTAACTGTGATTACCGCATTATCGCCATTAGGGAAGTCGCCAATATTTTCAACCCAAAAAGAAACAGAACCCATCCCTCCGGGAGGAAGTTGAACTTGTAACTCGTCTGGAATTTCTCCTGGACTAACCGGTGTTATACTCATGCCATAATTAAAGTTTGAAACTGTGATTGTGAACTCATGAGACGAAGATTTGTCCGTCCCGAAGATAGTTATTACGGCAGAAACTGATGCTCTATCTCCATTTTCTTCTCCCTCTATCCTAACATCCAGATAAACCGTTTTTGAAACTCCAGATTCAATGTTTATCTGAGTAATTGTAGAACCCTGGGAATTAGAAAATGATGACTCCCATAGAGGATCGTTACAACCTGTTACGTCATTTGGATCGCATGCTTGTAACTTAAAATTATCATCTACATTCCCAGTATTTGTAATTTGAATTGGGAAACTAATTATTTGCTCTGATTTACCTTTTTGAGAGTCTGAGATAATAGAAGAAGAAAGGTCATGAACTTGAGCCACAGAGACTGTCAAAGTTTTCGAATCATAAGGTGTAGAACCACCGCCATGCCCTACATTGAAAGTAATGCTATCTGAACCTGCATCTGCACCTTCTGGTACCGCGACATCAATAGTCACAGTCCCTTGATTACCACTTGAAAGCGTAACAGATGATTGGGAGAATGAAACCTGCCAACCTGTAGGAACATTTGCAGCATTAACTTGTATTGTATCGACACCATTGCCCTCATTGGTGATTGTCATAGTCACAGATTTTGAAGTACCAGGTTCAACATTTGAAAGAGAAGATTTACTCAATGATGCAGATGCATCATATGATTGTCCGACATTTAATGTCATTATCTTTTCACAACCGATATCAGTACCTGATCTGCCTTGTATTTTTATTGGAACTTGGGTGCTTGCATCTACTGAATCGTCAGGGGTAACTTGAAACTCAAATGTGTGTCGATCGTCTGCAGTATTTTTTTCACCGAGTAATGCATTAGAAGGAGGGGCAAAATCGACCCAATCGGACACATCAAAATTATCTGCTACTGCTCTAGCTGTAACTGTCCACTCTGTGTTCCCAATATTCTCAACAGTAAATCTGTTATTTCCTGTCTCACCAGGATTTAGACTCATAGATGTGAATTGTAATGAAGGATCACATTCCTTTACTTCCGGAATATTTACTGTCAAAGTTAGATTATCTTCAGCAGGATCTGCAGCATTAGGGTCGTTGGTTACTGTAGCTTTGATTATGAAACAATGGATTCCGGCTTCTGTTGATGAACCATCAGGTAAATCTACTGTAACATCAACTGTTGTTGAATCGCCAGAATCTAACTGAACAGTGGACGGGCTAACGGTTGCGTCTAGTTCGTCTGATTCGCAATCATTATCCGAGTTCATTTCAAGTTGTATATTTTCTTGCTGTTCCCCAGTATTCTCTACATCAACTTCCCAAACTACTTCATCTTCCTCGCCATCATAAGTTACTGTCTGATCATCAACAGTTAGAGTTACAGAATACAAACCTCCATCTCCAGCAGTAGTAGTAACTTTCACATCATCTGTTTTTGGTTGGCCAGGAGTAGCCCCAGTTGCAGAAACTGTCACCGTTGTTTCACATTCGCCGCTAGCCTGTTCATTCACAGATACTGTGAGAAGTACCGTTTCACTGGAACCTGATTCAATAGTTCCACTAACTTGTTCTACGTTTGAAGTAAATCCATTACAATCAGCAGCTTGAGATGTAGTAAGAGTTACAGTAATGTCGTCATCACCTGTATTTGACACAGTTATATCATATTCAGCAGGATTATCAGAGTCCGCTTCTTGAGAGTTAGGAGATGCTGAAATTGATACATCTACAGCTGCAGATACAGCAGGAGGAATCAAAGAAAGTAACAATAAAATTAGAACCAAGCGAGTTGAATCGGCTCTCTTCATGATTGACCCGGAGTAATCTTCCCTCTAAGGGCTTCGTGCTTGTCGTGTACTAAAATATGCTATTCTCATACTTCTGTGAGTTGATCTATGTCTGCATCGCAATGCAAACAATTTCCTCTTTCTATGATGCTACAACCCTGTACCTGTCCATCCATATGATATCTGGCACCGCATTCTAAACAAGCCCAAGCCTGACCTATGATAATATCAACACTACATATCCAACAAGGAACTCCGCTCGATACTTCTTCATCTTTCTCTGGAGTCAAATTTTCAACTACTTTCTCGGGAATTAAGGATTGAATTTCTCCGCCTCGACGAACAAACATAGCTAAACCTAGGCCACCAACTAATAGAATCATAATTAGAACTATCAGAAGAATATTGGTCAAATTGATACCTTCGGAATCTCCGTTTGATAGAACATTAATCTGAACTTCTATTTTCGAATCTTCAATTGCGTCCGAATTAGAGAGAGAGACGGTAATGACACCATCAGAGCTTTTTGGAGGATTATATCCTATTTCTACAGATCTAGTCTCTCCGGGCCTTAAATTTACCCATTGACTATCTAAAATTAATTCACCCCAACCAGATGGAGCCGTTACCTCTAGTATCTCTGAAATATCAGAATTTCCTACATTCTGTAATTCTAAATGTAATTCATTGTTGAAACCTTCTGGAGAATCGAATTGTTGAGTCACAGTCCAACTAACTTTAGAAATTGTTTCAACATAAAGAGAAATTGTGTCTTGTGATACAATTCCTCCACCGTCTAAAATTAGTGAAATTGATGGTTCAGAACCTGCTTCCGCAGATAGAGGAATTATTACATTACAAATTACTGTTACAGTAGAGTCAACCATTATGGTTGGATCGCTGGAACATGAATACTGCCAATCCTCATCCGGTAAATCCATTGAAATGCTAGGCCTCCAAGTCATTGTTCCTGAATTAGAAACCTGCCATAATAAGTCAAATCCTATTCCACCTACTGGATGAGCATCAACACCTAATGGAGTACTCGCAGAGGTCCCATCAGGTAAAGCGACTTGGAAGAAATCAATACTAGGAATTGCTCCAGAAATAACATCTATTGTTCTGTTCCAGTCAATAGTAAAACCATCATCTGTAACAAATCTAATCTTCAAATCACCACTCTTAGCAAGGCCATTACCGTTAAGTGATAAAGGCAATATGAATTGCTCACCAGATATTACTGTAAATGAGCTCTGAGTACCTGTCAATGACCAACCATTTGGTGTGGAAAGAACATATGGAGTTAATTCTAAATCTCGATTTCCTTGATTATTAAAATTAACATCCCATTCTAATGTATCATCAGCTGAAACTTCACGTTCTACTCCATCAGAGGTTGGAGTTAATGTAACGACGTCTACATTCTCAACTACCATACTTATATCTTCAAACCAGGAATCTGAACTAACTCTAGAATGTACAGATATTGAACCAGAAAACAAAGTTCCTGCGGGAATCATTGCACCGGGCGGATTTATTGTGACATCAATAATTCTAGTTTCTCCTTTATCCAAAGAACCTGTAGAACCGTGCGATGAACCAGCAAAAGATCCTATTGAATCTAGGCCTAGACTCCATCCTGATGGAGAAATTAATTCGACATCGTATGTTTGAGGGCCATTTCCTTCATTCTTAATTTCTATCTGCAATGGTGTTGAAACTAGAGGATTCACTTTTATCTGACCTGGAGGAAGTAAGATATCTGCGCTAGAAAGAAGAGGGACTTCTAGATATATCTCAAATTCAGATTGTATTTGATTCTCAGTATCGGTTCCTGTTACAATCATTCGATAAAGTCCGGGCTCTGGAGGAGCAGGATGAATAACTGATAAATCAACTGATGCTGATTCTGCCGGCATTAAATTAAATGTATTATTGGAAAATGATGAAAACCAGTCAAATTCTATACCATCTTGCATTCTTACCGGTTCTGAAACTACAATACTGGCATTGGTTTCAAAAAGTGCCGTATTTGATAATTGAAGAGACCAGGTTGTTGAACTATCTGTTGTACCTTCAATCAACATTGTAGGATTATCACTAGTTACTCTAACTCCTGGGACACTAACAATTACTGTTTCAAAAAGCTGATTATTAGATTCTGATACTTCTTCGACATCGTCATTTGGATCAATATAGAATGAAATAATATTCTCACCATCTTGGCTAGGTGTCCAATTCCAAGTTAATTCAGCATATTCTCCTGGAGAAAGACTGATGGTTTTTGTACTAATTGTTACACTATTAACTGCCGCCAAGACAGAAAGCTCGGGTACACTCCCAGCACCCTGATTGATGAGGGAAATTGAAAACTCTACTTCTTCATCGACCTGAGGGATTGGGACTGATAAATCAAACGAATCTGATACGAAAGTTGGATCTGGATCTAAATCATTAACATTCACTCCTCTAACTGCAAGAGAATAGGACTGATAGAAACTACTTCCGCCATGAGATGAATCTTTCACCCTAACACTCCATGTTCCAACCATTGCATTATCTACAAGTACTACTTCAACATTATTTTTGGAATCCTTTTGCCCATTTGTTACAGATTGTCCATTGGTGAAAACATTGCCTTTGTAAACAAGGCCGTTCGGATTAGTAATTTCTAAATCTAGGTCATTTCTTAATTGAGTTGAAGACGATGATGAACCCGGATAATCAGACCAAGCAAGTACTACTTTCAGAGGTTCTCCTGCTCTTGTGATTTCAAACGAATAGTCACTAATTTGGCCTGATGACAATCGAGACCTATCATCAACAAAGATTCCTACATCACTATCGGGAACTAAAGTATTGACAAGATTTACTCTTCCCCAACCTTCATCATTATTCGGGATATTTCTAGTCCCCATGTCTTCCGCACCAAGGATTAGTAAAGCCTTGATTAGAGCTGCTTGAGGTGCAGGTCGTGAGGCAACTTCCATCAAGTATTCTCTAACCAATACCGCAGCACCTGCTGCTGCTGGAGTAGCCATGGAAGTTCCACTATATTCTAGATACCAATTATTACTCCAAGACCCTGAAGCACTACTTGCTTCTTGAGATTTACAAGAACGGACATAGTCTCCTGGGGCAACAAGATCTGGTTTAATTCGACCATCATCAGTAGGACCTCTACTACTCCAGTAATACATATCATCAGGAGCCCCATTATATCTATTCACATGACCACCGATTGTAATTACATTTTTTGCAGTCCCTGGAGATGATATTCCATCATTTCTTTCATTACCAGCTGCAAATAATACTGTCATTCCCTGATATTGCCAGTATTGGTCCCAAGTTGATACGCGGTCATCAGCATCTTCAGATGATGTAGTATAATCTCCACCGGTTGGAGACCCCCAACTGTTAGTATGGAGGCGTGCTCCAGCGTTGTAAGCTTCATTCAACATACTGTTAATGCCAATTGAATATAATGCTCCAGTATCATCATCTTCCATTGCTTGAAAATAAAGGTCTGCTTCAGGAGCAATTCCTTGGTAAGTCCCACTACTCCTCATTCCAGAGCCAAGTACTGTACATGCTACATGTGTGCCATGTCCATCAGAAGGATCAGCAGTAGAAGGATCTCCCGGAGTAACAGAATCTAGACCCGCGACTCTACCTGTAAAGTCTCCATGATCATCATCTAACCCTGAATCTCCAACTGCTATCTTTTGCCCAGAACCATTCAAACCTGTGATAAAGAAATTTTCTACAGTATTAATTCCCATATGATCTCTAGCTTCATTATTCATTAATTCGAGTACTGGGACTGGAGCAATATAAGATACAGATGGATGCTTGACGATTTTAGAAATATCATTTGTTTCTATCTCTCCCCAGAAGATTCCTGAATCAGGAGACCATGATTCTGACAACCATAAATCTGCAACATCTTGGAGATTATCATCTAATACATCTAATTGACGCACAAGTTCTGAATTCTTCCACCCTGTGATTTCAATCACAAGACTTTGATCTTCTGGAGCATCGTAAAGAGATGGATGAACCATTAGACCTGCGGGTACATTATGGATAGATTCAACAGATTGAATATTCTTTAATTCATTAAGCTGTTCTTCCGTACCCTGAACTAAGTAACCAGATGGAGGGATAGTGGAACGAATTTCTAGACCATTTATTTCCATCAATTCCATTCTAGCATCCCATAAACCAGTATTTCCGTCTATTATAACTAAAGCAAGATCTTCTCTAATTGTTGCAATATCTTCAGAGAAGTATACACTAGGAATAAGTCCTGAATGAGTGAATACTCCAATACTAGAATCGGCATTTTCAGAGCGTATTAATTCAACACCGTCTGTGATTATTGGGGCGCCTAAATCAGTAATACTATTTGGATTAGGAGAGATTTCAATTCGTTCTATTTTGTCATCCATATTTGTTCCAAATGATTCGTCTGATTCTTCAAAGAAATTAGTAGCAGGTATGTATGAAAGAAGAAAGAGCCCTAAAATTAAGCATACAGTACGCTTGCTCATGAAGTTCCCCCTACTAAAGATGGTTTTGAGTATATGGGTTAGTTGAACCCTGAAGGATTCATACATTGGATTCTAACAGAGTTAGAAAAAATCAATACCAGTGCCATGGCTAAATTGTTCCATTTTCCATTCACCGACTATATACTCCAGTTCTATCTTGGAATTATCTTTGTTATTCTTTGTATATTCTAGATCAATATCAATAGTATAATCTTCCCAAACGGATGGCCCAATTACAATTAATTCTAAACTATCTCCAGAAACTGAACTATGGGCAGGAAGGGATGACTTGTTGAAATAAGTTCTATCGATCTCAATATTATCTGAATTAATGAAACGGATTATTAGACTTATATCGGATATAGCTCGACTGCCATCATTATCTATTTCAGTTAGAATAACATGACCTGCACTACTTTGGATATAAACGACATCGACTGTAACCTTGTTATAAGGCACTATCCACGTCACAGCAACAATTGTTGAAGAAATAATCATTAAAGCAACTATAGAAACAATTACCACTCTAATTGGTGAAATGAAACTGATGGAGTCTTCTAATTTAACCAAGACATCATGAGCATATTCCTCTTCAAGAGTCTCTTCTATATTCTGATTTTTAGATTTCTCAAGTAATCCCATTTAATCACCTCCATTAGATATTGTGGCAATAACGGTTAATATTGCAGAAGTAAATGGCTCTGGAACTAAAAAGTGATGTGTTGAACCTCCCAATCCCGGAACCAAATTCAATATTGAGAGATCTGAAGATAAACCATTGACTCCGAGAGTAGTTCCTGTTGGGACACCTCCTGTAGTTTGTGCATCAATTAGGACACCTCTAACTTGTATTTCTTTTCCAGCGAACTCAGTACTTACTTTAGCTGAAACAATTATTTTTCCACCATCTACATCATCAACTTCAATTACGCTGTAAGGACCTACTAATTCTCTAATATGCAAAGTAGCACTTCGAAGGTTTTCTCCCATAGCTTCCATTTCTTCAAGATAAACTGGCGGAGTTCCTACTTGGCTAGTTCCTGTCGGAACATCGTTAACTCTGACATATATTTTTTCAACTCCACTTCCGCCAGAACGTATTTCTAAACCAAAATCATTTGTTGGTTTTATGACCATCTTATCGGTCATTCCTTCTGCTAGAAGAATAATATCTCCACGAGAATTTATTGCTCTTCCGAATGCTTCAATATACAATGACATTCCATCATCTGAAGAAGTAAAATCAAGATTTGGGAGACCTTGGAAAGCAAGATTCTTAGTGATATCAAAATTCATTTCAGGAGCTGTTGTCAAATTGATATAACCTGGTATATCTTTCAAAAATACAGTTGCTGGCCACCAAAATCCATCCATCCATTGCATCTGTTGCAACATCAGAGAGCCTACGGCAGATCCTTCTATTCTTTCTTGTTCAGGGACACTCATACCAATAGATATTGCAGTTCCAAGACTAGCCTGTAAAGAAATTGATTTAGGAATTTCATTAATCAACATCTCAGTTCGGCTTTGGGAATCTCGATTAATCAACATCATGTGTATCCAATCTAATCTCTCAGATATTCCAAATTGTGTTCCGGTTGAAACTGTCGTAATTCCTCCGGAGTCTCTAATTTCAAAAATTGAATCGATATACAAACTAGTAGATTGTCCTGGGCTTAGCCCCTGCATTGTCATCAACAAATCTTGGCCATTCACACCATATGCATGAATCATAAATTCTTCACGAGCAGGTGTCCACCCATCCATTGAAACTTGTATATACCAATCTTCACCATTTGCTAGAGTATCTCTAGCAATTGTCATATCAATTTGTGGAGGCAAACCAGGTAACCATGTTTTGATATGGAATCCATTAGATAATCCCTCAGGAGCAGACTGGAATGATATCCCATGCACCCATGGTGGTTCAGAAGTTACACCTTTTCCATATGTGGCTTCTAAAGTAAGATCAAATGCAGAATCAGATTCTAGTTGTAAGGCATATGAAAAAGATTCATCAACTTCGTCAGTACCTGTTGAAATATCACTGGTTAAACCAGCTAATACAGAATTAATTGATCTACCAAAATCGGAAAAGCCACCAATGAAAAAGGCAACACCTGAAAGTCCTTTAGTTGAGTTAAATTCAGGCAACACCAAATCAGAATTAGAAGATTCACTGGTTGGAACTTCAACAGTAAGATAAGATGGTAATGGCTCAATCAGAGCTAATGCCGATAATCCAGATGAATCAACAGTAGGGGCATTGTCTACATTGATACTCATTGGCCTATCGCCTGCTGATTTCAGGAATGCTGTACCTCGACCCGACGGGCCTAGAGAGCCTTCCTCAATAGGTGGTATCCAACCCAATTCTTGTATTCCTGTCAATCGAGTGGATATAGTAGATGTCTCGTTATTAGAGTCATGATGAAACAAGAAATGATCACCGGTCATAGTAACAGGGTCGGAAGAATTACTAATCTGAACCTCCACTGTAGAAATTGGAGTTTCTGCAATAAAACTGGTCTGATCACCAAATTCAAACATAAATTCAGCGGGCATATCATGAATATTTGCTGCCTGTCTCTGTTCACCATCTAAACCAACATAAGAAATCAATTCTATCCCTTCATTGGCATCATAACTCAAAGAGTCTTCATTTAATTCGATAGAAATATTATTTGGTATATCTGATAAATATAGGCTTTGAAATGAAAAATTATCAAGCGAATTTCTATCATGTTCAATAAATGAAAATCTGAATGATTCATCTGAATTAGTTTTTATTCCTACTGATTGGACATCAGTAACATTGTCATCACTAAATGTGAACTCGGAGAGGCCACTGAATCTAATACTCGAAGCAACGGGAACAATAGGTTCCCTGACCCCAAATTCACCAACAACCTGATCCAAGTCTCTATCCTTAGAAATTATGATATGATCATCTTGAGCAACAGGATGAGGGCTTGATCCTATTTGTAAAGAAAGTACACTGATTTCCATACTAACTCGACTTGCCAATAGATTATCAGTCATCAACAAATTAACATCTCTACCTGCGAATGAGTTTGCTCCTACACCACCAACATCACCAGTAAGTACTGAAATAGCTTCACCAGGAACTGAATTAATTATATCACCTACATCTAAAAATAAGTTAACCAGATTAAGAATTACTGAATCTAAAATTTTCGACATGAAATCTAAATTAGCTCCTGAATCAAGAGTCGTGTCTGATGATTCAGAACTACCTAGTTCGAATGAACCGAAAATAGCAATTGAAGTCGGCAAATCTCTCAATTCAAGACTTAATTTACTATGATCTGTATCAATGTCACCTCTTTTATGCCAAGAGTCATATTCTATTGATTGGATACTTTGAACAGATCGAATCAAAACCAAAGTCTTCGGAGGATAGGCGGGATTAATTGGAAGAGTAGGATCATCGACATTTTGTGTTGTATCTCTTGAGAAATTCTTGATTGCAATAATCATACCTAATTTTTCAGGTTGCCCTCCTGGCAATTCAGGAGAGGATTTAGAACCTAACATTGTAAAAATTCGGTCTATTTCAGAGGATGATAGGCTTCCAGCAGGCATACCTCTTAGCCATCCTATTGTATCTGTAGAATTCCCACTAGGGTCCTCTGAATTAGCAGTTGGTTGACCTGCCTTATTCTCATGAAAATGAATGTGTAGGTCTGATTTTCTATCTGCATAGTATTCGATTGTGTCTAGAGCATTCTCACCTGCTCCACCTGCACCTTGAGCCAATGTTGTGTCTGTTCTAATAACCAAATTAACTTCAGAAGGTAGCCTTGTAGAAACTCCATTCGGATGAATTGTAGCCTCAATATAAGCAACTTCCCAAACCTCTCTATCCCCATTACTATCTTGAGGAGAAAAATGGACATAACCAAACCCAGCTACAACTCCACAAGAAATCTCTGATGAGGGTAAAGTGGTTAATTCAATCTGAGAATATCTCTCAGGACAATTGGTTTGGCCATTATTATTAATCAGAATCGCATATGGAGAAGAAATCGATGAAAGAACAATATTTGATTCATCGACTCCTGGCAAAGGTATACCTAAACTAAGTAAGGAAAGAAGACTGGTGACCAAACTTGAACCTGCGTCAGAGATATCAAAGAAGAATCTCTCTAATCCAACATCCAATGAGAAGTCATTTGGCGGCGTAGTAAAAGATGAATCTATAACCCAAACATAACTCTCTCCACCAGTCAAAATACCTTCAGAGTAAGCAAATGCTTTCAATAGCGAAACTTGAAGATTTTGTAATTCATCCCAATCAGCATCATCTTCACTAGATTCCAAAACAACTACTGTGAAAGAAATTGTAGGTTTTATCCAAAGAGTATCTCCTTCAAGTCCCCATTCATTACCTAAATCGAATGAAATCTCTAGACCTACTTGAATATCATTATCTCCATCATCATCAACATCAATTGCATGAAGGAATGTATCTGTTTCTTGGTCAAAGAAAGAAAATAACGTTGCAGTAAAAGTGACCACTTCGAACTTTTCAACTTGATTTCCGTCTAAATCAGTATACTTTGTCCAAATCAAATAGTCCGTAAGATTGAAGATTGTTTGCCAAACAGTATTCACAGCACCAGGAGGTGAGCTTTCAGGATTTATGAGAAGATCATAAGGTCCTGGATGAATTACCTCGGGTGGAGTTGTATCTACAATAGAAGAATCGGAGAATAAATCATTAATTCCATAAAGAGGATCATCCTGATTTGTTGGAGTCACTGAGTTAGTAACTCCTTCGAGTGAAGGCCCTGCTATATTTTTGACCAATTCCGAAGATATTACATCTTCTCTCTGAGAAAGTACATCTGTCATTTCATCAAGAATTTCGAAATCGTTAGCACTTATTCTTGTATCAGCTGAGACATTGGTAATTGGCGAATACATCGGCATTAAAAATATCAAAACTAGAAGAATTGTCTGTGAGTGATTGATTGCGGGGGCCCTGCGTATAATACGTACAGCACCGCCTTGCATGAACTCACCTCTAAGAGATATGGTAAAGGTTATTCCCCTACCTGATACAATAAAAATAGATTTAATCTTGTTTCAAAAGAAACGATTCTTTCATTCGGATGATTGAGAGAATTTAGAAGAGTATTTAGCTATTGTAAGACAAATGAGGATTAAAATTACTTGAATTATTGCTCTCATAATATGCCAATTAGTTCCGAATTTAGAACCACCGATTGCTATATCGTTAATCCACATATTGAAATTTGCCCAATAAAGAACTAATAACATCAAAGCCACACCATATGCAGAAATTTGCCGAGTACGTGGAAACATCAATCCTGCACCTAGAACAATTTCAAAAAAACCGCTAGCATATACCCAAAAAGTAGGGTAACCCAATATTTTTGGCACTATTGGTTCATACCAAACTGGATCTACAAAGTGATCTATTCCAATGATTACAAATGGAAGTCCAAAAATAAATGACCCTATATGAAGAATCCAAATTTTTCCCATAAAATTCACTCAAAACGTATTGTCTCGATTGACCCGCAGTGCGGACAAGAGGTTCTAGCAACATCAACACCTACTGGCATATCAACTTCAAACAATTTTTCACAACTTGAACATGACTTTCTAACAGCACGATTTTGTGATGATTGATCGACTTTAATCTCTG
>DANB01000018.1:0-4532 GCA_002497245.1 Euryarchaeota archaeon UBA439 | reverse complement strand
TTCTGATTCAGGTTCTGGTTCAAAATCAGGCGCTTCAACTATCTCAGAAACTGGGGCTGAGACTCCTTCTAGTGGGTCTTCAGAAGGTTTCCAAACATTTTCAGAGTTTTCAGGAGAATCAAAATCGTGTTGAATATCTTCTCTAGGAACTGCATCATCTTCTTCAAACGCTGCAAGTAAGTCATTAGCGGGAGTATTAATTGGAGCAGATGTTGGTGGAGGGGACTCAGTTAGTAATTCGGACAATTCGGGGTCCATTTCCACAGGAGTAGTAGGAGTTCCGGATGGAGGTGGAGTTGGTAAACCAGACATTCCTGAAGAATACCCTCCGTATTGAGTTCCTACATTTGGTTGAGAAAGCGGAGTCACTTGATTAATGCCCGCTCCACCCCACATTGCTTTCTGCTCTTCAACAGACGGAGGTGCCACATTTTCTTCAACTTCTTTTTCCTCTTGTTCAGCCAACATAGCAGCGATTTTTCTATTTTCCAGTACTCTTACTGTTACCAAACCAATTAATGCCATTACAACTAAAATCGCGACTAAAATTACAATAATATTCAACCAATCAATTCCATCTGAACCTGAATCTGCAGAAATAACTGTTACTAAAATCTCTGCTTCAGTAGTTAATCCTTCATCATTCTGAATAGTACAAACTACCCAGAAAATTCCTGGCTCTGAGAAAGGATGAACTACTGTTGGGCCAACTCCTTCATTATCATTAGAAGATATTCCGTCATTATCTGAATCAATATCTCTGTCAAAATCCCATTTGTAGATTAAATTAGTTGATTCTGGATCCGTTGCTGGAACTGAAAAAGGATAAGCCTGGTTAACTACGACTTGAAGTTCAGAAACAAAATCTGAATCTACTCTAGGAGGAGTAGGGTCATACAAATTTATGCTAGCAACATCATCAGTTACTAGTCCGGATTTATCTGTAACTCTGAGAGTAATCGTGTGAAGTCCTGATATGTAAGATGAATCGAATACATGAGTGAAAGAAGTCGCAGAAGAGTCGTCTCCTGAATAAGACTCTACAACTAAATCATCAACCAACCATTCTACAGTTGAAACTTCCCAATTATCTGAATACTGACCGCTTAAAACAATGTTTTCGCCATAGCCACGAGTTATATCCGAGTTAATATCGATACTAGCGGAAGGATTTGAGATATCTCTAACTTCAATATCTTTGAAAATAGTAGAGCTCCGTGAATCAGTAGACACTGCTGTAACCTTTAATGTGAAATTTGTTGGAACTAGCCAAGACACTTCAATAGTTTCACCAGAGTAATCATCAAATCCGTCACCATCTGTATCCCAATTAATACTAGATATTTGGTTAGAAAGATTTGGCGTATTACTGGCATCTAATGTAATAGTTACACCAACATCAACAATAGTCAAAGAATCAGGATCAGTTAGAGTTACTTCAACGACTGGTGTTAGATAAGATACAACGGTAGTTGCTACCTTACTTGTTCCTGCACCACCTGCACCTGCACGGTTATCTACGAGTAAGTATAGAGGTACTCCAGAATACTGGGAGCCTGCTGACCAAACTGTGCTACCAGAACTAGTTACTGCAAGTAAATCTGCTTGATTTATTCTAGAAGCTGCGACGGTTCCATTTGCGACTGCAGACTCATATGTGTTCTTTTGTTCCTCTGTCATCAAGAAAATATCAGGTCCACCCTCCATTGTAGTTACAGAAACAGAAAGCTGACTTCCCTGATCTAAATAGAAAGGACCTGCTACGACTTCATGATCATTTGTGTCCAAACGAACGATAGTATCTATCAAAGAAAAAGCAGGAGAAACAACCTGTTCAACATTCATTACCACATTGGCTACACTTCCTCCTTGGGCACCCTGACCATTATCTTGAGGATGGGCTAAATTATCAATTACCATGTACCATCTAGTTGATTGGCCCTCATCTGGAACCGTCCAATGCCAAGAACCCTGACCAGAGAAAGATTCGAAGACTGAATCTTCTTCCCAAATCAAATCTGTTCTGTAATTCTGCTCATTCTGATAAGTTGTTCTTGCATTTGCCGTAAATAGTAAAATATCAATGTCTTCGTCAGAGTCTATCTCAAATGAAAATGTTGTACCGGGAGTCAATACTTCTTGAAAATCTATAGTCACACAGGACTGATCAGCTATCTCCCAACTAGCTGGCATCATATCTAAATCTGCACTAGTACAACCAATGATACCTTTAGAATCAGCAGAAACTAAAGGGCTTGCTAGAGAGAAAAGAAGAACAATCAAAATGGCTGACGAGACTCTACGCATTACCTTAGCGTGAACTTTCCCTTTTTGAATCGTATTGTGATTACGTGTATAGTTGCATCATAAATAATCAGGGTTTTTTAGGTATTGGAGTCTTAGGAAACCAACGTAAAACAACAACATCTCCAATAGATTTAACCCAGTTCCAAGGTATTGCTAAATGTATTCTACCTTCAACTAAGCTTGCAGGTGGATCTGAAACGAATAAATGAGTACAAGACCATGATTCTGCTTCAGCAGAAATCACTGTATCATGTACCGTTCCTAGGACCCGGCCGTCTGGAATAATCACAGGAAGACCGCGAACAGAACTCATGTCCAACTCGACCATTGAATACGCTCCGCAAGCTCAAGTGAAATCAACCTTCGGCTGAAACTTACTTATTTACCACGGTTTTTGTTAGCATTTAGGCTAGGACGAAGTTTCTCAGCACCCTTACCCTTGTTGTACAAACCACGACCACGCTTTCCAGCACTTGTCATACCACGCATAGCACGACCTTTCTGATGATTCTCAGTAATCCAAGACCATTGACTATCTGCCTTAACAACTGGATGATTTGGATCTAGAAGAATAACTTCGAAGAACTTGTTCTTTCCGTCTTCTCCAACCCAATATGAATTAAGCACTCTAAGATTTGGATATCTACGAGAAACACGCTCTTCAGCGATTCTCTGGATTGACTTAGCCATAGTAATTTTTGTTACACCAGCTTTTGATGGTTTACGCTTCATGTTTACTACACCTTTACGAAGTCCACCACGGCGAACACGAGTTCTACAGATTACAACACCTTGCTTAGCACGGTAACCGACGCGACGAGCCGCATCAATACGAGTAGGTTTGTCGATTCTTTGGAATACTGGTTGGTGGCGCCATTCAGCCATTCTACCTGTCCTATGACGGGGTTCCATGCTTTGCTTTGGATTCTTCCAAGCCGAACGTACGTACTTTGTTACTCCCATCTTCATCCCTCGTAGCGAGTCGCCGACTTGCCACCCCTTTATGAGTCTATATCTAAGACCCTGAACAGCAAAGTTGACGGATTTGTACTCAGTATAGTGTTTTGGTCCGCGCTCCCGGACTTGAACCGGGGACCCCCTGATGGCTGCCTACAACCATGTGTTTCCAGTCTACAGTCAGGTGCTCTAGCCAACTGAGCTAAGCGCGGGACAGAGCCTTCGAGCGACCTTACACTTATGTCAATTTCCGGTCGCAACTCGAAAAATGCAAAAAAATTGTCTTTAAAAAAAAATGATTTTGGTTCTGATAATCTACTACGATAATCGGCCTCTCGACCCTAAGATTATCCTCAACTGTTAATAATGCTAAGAATACCAATGAAGAATTGTAAGGCAGCAATGCCGGGATGCGCGGGGGATAATATGACAGGAGCACCTCATAGTTCAGTCGGTGTAAATGAGCATCCTCCATCGTCAGGAAGAACACAAACTGCACTCCGCGATAGAGAGCTAGAATCGTTCGGAACTCCAGACCCGAGAATACTAGTCTGTGGCTGTGGAGGATCAGGAAATAATACAATGAATAGAATCACCCATATCGGAGTTGAAGGAGCTATTACAGTTGCAATAAACACTGATAAGCAACATTTAGATCATACAAGAGCAATGCAGAAATTGCTCGTAGGTAGACACATTACACGCGGACTTGGAGCTGGAGGCGACCCAATAATGGGTAGAAGATGTGCCGAAGCAGGACGTGATGTAATATCGAAAATAGTCAGTGGAGCTGACTTGGTTTTCGTTACTGCCGGATTGGGAGGGGGAACCGGCACAGGAATTGCTCCGATTGTGGCAGAAGAAGCAAGGCGTGCAGGGGCCTTGGTTGTCGCAATCGTGACAACTCCTTTTGATGTAGAAAGAAAGCAGAGAATGAATCGAGCTCTGGAAGGGCTCAAGCTACTAGAGAAAGAAACGGATGCAGTTCTTGTTCTAGATAACAATAGATTGTTACATTTCGTACCAAATATGCCTCTTGATGAAGCATTTAGTATAATGGACCAACTTATTGCAGAAATTGTAAAGGGAGTTGTAGAAACAATCACACTCCCTAGTTTAATTAATCTTGACTTTGCTGATGTTAGAACAATAATGAAAGGAGGAGGAGTTACTATGATGCTTTATGGTGAATCAGATCAAGGGCCTGAAGAAGTAGTTCATGAATCTCTGAATCATCCATTATTAGATATTGATATTGAAGGAGCAAC
>DANB01000026.1 GCA_002497245.1 Euryarchaeota archaeon UBA439 | reverse complement strand
ATGCTGAACCTTACTTTTATCGACCCCTAATCCTGTTGCACAATTACCTTGAGAATCCGCATCAACTACCAGAATACGGTGACCCCTCAATGCCAATTGAGATGCTATATTAATCACAGTAGTTGTTTTCCCAACTCCTCCTTTCTGATTGATTACAGTGATTACTCTTGCACGGCCATCAGGGGTCGGAGTTGGAAAGGGTAAATCCAGTGGCCTACTTGTTTTTTGAGAAGAGATTTCATTCAAACTACTTGCTGTAGTCTGAATTTCTTCTTCCTCAGTAAATTCAGCATCAATTACCAGCGGAATCTTCTCAACCTCAGGAAGATTGCTGTCATCATTAGCAGACATACAAGCGCCTTCGGCGCTTAGAAGGAAGTTGAATGTGCCGCCTGTAATAATTACTAGAATGCTGAATTTAGACAGTCTAAGATTGGCCAATAATCTCAGCCCAAGCAAGCATCCTTCCTGTTTGAGCATCCATTGCAAAATTTATGTTGTGCTTACGATTAGATTCTGACCAATCCCTACTTCCAGCTACTGTTACTTGTCCTTCATCGACCACCGGGAGAAATGAAAGTAAGTCATTATCTTCGGATACTGAAAGTCTATATCCAAAACTACTACCCTCGGACCACTGACTTTCACCTAAAGAAATAGATAAATCTTGATATCTATTAGAATCAAGAATGCGAGCTTCAAGATTCTTCAATGTATGAGTTGAAGGAATAGCTTCTTGGTTCCAAATTACTTCTCCGTCGTCACGGCCTTCGTCATCAAATGAACAAGCATTATTTGATTTACTAACTATTGCCCAACCAGATGTTTCATCTGAGCGAACCCAAGAAAGATTCCATTCCTCTACTTCATCTGTTGAATAAGCAGATTGCCAGATATAGCCATCACTATCAATTGCTACAGTTATGTCTCGATTAGAATGATTGGCACGTAAGCAACTAATTGCATCTTCTAACGTAAATGATCTGATTTCAGATTCATCCCACATTGCTGTTGACCAATCTTTCTTTGCATTACTACTGAGTTTGTCTTCTCCGGGTCCAGGTCTACCTGCATATGTTGCACCCCAAGAAATAGAATTTGAACCTGAATCAGAACTTATTCTGCTCATCTTCATTCTTACAGTTAGAGTCCCTTCTGGGAGAACCGCATCAGTAGCTGCGCTTTCTATAAAACTACAATCAGAAGTACTCTGATCTTTATCGATTAAAATATCAACTTCTTGCTCAACCGCCCAAGGTACACCATTCTTAACAAGAATATCGATATTCATTCTACCAAGACACCTTTCAACTTCGGAATGAGAAATCTTTACTGGATAAACCAAGCCATGGTCTGCAGTATTTCGTTCAGAACCAACACTCCATTCCCAGTCATTGTTCCAATCAGAGATTGATTCGGATGTCATACCAGACTTCAACTTAATATCTCCAAAGAAATCATGTAACTCAATTGGGGCTAGCGGGAATGTTAAGATCGGTGCTATTCCATCTAAATTTCCAAAACCATCTGCACCAAATGTTACAACATTTGCATTTGTTGTTGCACCTTCAACATCAGTAAACGAAATAATTGACTCTGATCTTAATAGACTTGTTTCTGTCAATTCATTGTAAAGATTGGTTGTCATCAATAAATCATTACCAGATAATGACCAACCTAAATTGCCACATACATTAGTGTCTTTCCATGTTTTACCTTCTAAATCGACTTCGAGATCATGTGTTATCTCTTGTTGCACTGTCAAATGCGAACGCCCATAAGCATCTTTGGCATTAATTACTCCTAATAATTCAGATGCCTGCCTATCAATTGGGTGATTAATCTGGGACAAATCTCCTTCAACTATCGATATTGAACCAGTTCCTGCCAACCCCACTGTAAGTTTATTGCAAGCATCTGTAATTGCCGTGTCTGGTAAATTATCTCTCAGTAATGCAACCATGTCATCACCATCTAAAATAATCTCTCCATCACTCAAAGTAAATGTCATTGAATCTCCATAATTTAACGGCCTGGCTTGAAACGAAGAGTCTGCTGAAAGGAAGTAAACTACTCCCGCACCTACTAGTATAATCACCATAAAAACTGCAGAAATTTGTTGCCAATATTTCTTAAAAATGTCAATTGAAGGCAGAACAATTGTCATTGAAGGTTCGTCTTCCTTTTCTTCAAGAGGATCTTCAGAAATCTCCTTCACTTCTTTATTTTCCAATGACCAAGGATCGTCTTCGTCCAAAATTAGAGATGTTTCTTCTTTTTCGAGAGTTACTGGTTCTTCAATAATTTCTGCCTCGAAAATTTCTGCATCCATTATTTCTTCAACTATTTCAGATTCTTCTATTACTTCCTTTTCTTCAGAAATATCTTCAATAACCAAATTATCCTTTGATTCAACACGAGAAATTAATCGATCTATAGCATCATCTATATCTTTAGAAGTGCGAATATCGTCATTTTTCTCTTCAATCTTAGATGATGAGTTCTGACTCTCAGATGACTCTTCTTCGAGAAGTAAGTCATCATTCTCATTATCTGATGAGAAATGTCCAAGAATTCTTACAATTAATTCTGCTTTGTTTCCTGAGGATGATAATTCCTCTTTTTTACATATTTCTCTCAAGTCAAAAACCATCATTTTTGATAATGAGTCGAATGTGTAAGACTCCTCGTCGGCCATATTAACAAGACTTGTCGATGAGCCAAGTCTTTCAATACCTTCCTTCTTCTGTGTTGCAGAATCGCCACTAGAGTATGAAAATACGATTTCCGCAGCCAAAGAAGTCAAGAAGGGTGGGCGTTCGCGGCGAATTATGAGGCCTCGATTAGTTATACTCTCTCGTGGGCCACAATTATATTCTACAAAACGCCTTTCAGAAGAAGCAGAAAATGCTGGTTGGGATGTTAGAATCTTAGATCCTCTAGCTCTAACCATGATTGTCGATGAACATGGAGGAAAAATATTCTACAGAGGATGGCCAGTTGAATGTGAGGCAGTTATTCCAAGAATTGGATATTCAATAACAAGAAGAGGTGTAACTATAGTTAGACAATTTGAAAGAATGGGTGTAATTGTAATGAACTCGAGTGATGGAATTACTAGAAGTAGGGACAAACTAATAGCCTGTCAGATGATGTCTTCAGGAAATATACCAGTGCCAATTACAGCACAGGTAGTATCTTGGGAGGACACAAATAGAGCAATTAGTAGAGTTGGTGGAACTCCGTGTGTAGTAAAATCAACAGAAGGGACTCATGGTGCAGGAGTATTTCTAGCAAAAACTGAACAACATGCTCGTCAGTTAGTTTACCAAATGTTGGAAAGGGAAATGAGGCCTTTAGTACAAGAATACATAGAAGAGTCTCATGGAAAAGACATACGGGCATTAGTAGTAGGTGGAAAAGTTGTCGCATGTATGAGAAGAAGAGCTAACGGAGATGAATTTCGCTCAAATTTTCATCTTGGAGGAAGTGTGGAAAAAGTACAAATAAACCCGGATTTCGAGAAAATAGCGATTAAAGCAGCTAGAATATTGGGTCTTGAAATTGCAGGTGTTGATTTGCTAGAATCAGATAGAGGAGCTCTTGTATTAGAAGTCAACTCTAGTCCTGGGCTAGAAGGTATCGAGAAGGCATCCCAAGTTAATGTTGCAGGAGCAGTTTCGAATAGATTGAATTATCTTTTACAAAAGAATGCTGATTCAATAAATCAGAATCATCAAGCTAATAATGTGGATGAGAAATTTCAAGCAGATTCATGATTTGGCATCTTGTCATAATCAACAGAAAATATATCTTGAGAATAAAAATAAGAGAAGCATTCAAGTTCAATCAGGGATTCTTGGCTTTGTCCTTAGGGACATGGGATGCGCGTCGTTCGCGACGAAGAGGCGAGGGAATTGACTAAACAGAATGAAGAGGAAATAATCTCACAGATTGTTAAAGACTCAGATAATGAGTCAAATTTAAAGGGTGCAGAATTATTAATTCATACAAAAAAACTACCTCAAAGACTTCAGAGATTAGCGTTCTTGCCTTGGTATGACTGCTGGATTCAACAATTAAAAACGGAAAAAAAGAGTGAACACACAATAAGATCCTATGTTGTTGCAGCAAAAACATTCACAACAACTCCACTGCCGAATGATGAAATATTGTCTTGGAATGAAGTAAAAGAGATTCAAGTATCAGAATTATTTAACAGAAGTAATCCTAACAATGGCAGAGTTGATTCGTGGTTAAACACAATAGGAGATTTAAGACCTGCAACAATTAATGCAAGAATTGCAGCAATTACACATTTATTGAAGTGGATGGGATATGCTATTCCTGAATGGATTCAAAGACCTGCTAGATCTAGATCACTACCTAGAACATTAGGTAAAAATGACTTGCAAAAAGTTAGATTAGCCGCAATTAGATCAGAAGATCCTATTGCTTTTCCAATAATTACAATGATGCTGGATACAGGACTAAGATGTTCAGAAATCTGTAATTTGGACCTAGATGATGTAGATTTAGAGGATTTGTCGGCATTGGTTATTGGAGGTAAAGGAGAGAAAGATAGGACTGTTCTTTTCACTAATGCAACATTAGATGCATTGGATGCTTGGAGACCAATAAGAAATGCTAGATTAAAGAATTGTTCCAGAGAAGAAGATAGAAGATCACTGTTTTTCTCTAGTCGGAGTAGAAGATTAAATCCACGTTCGGTACAAAAATTGTTAGATCGTATTGCAGATGCTTCTGACATACCTAGAACTAGATTAAGTCCGCATGTTCTTAGGCACTCTTTTGCAACCGGACTTCTAGAAAGAGGGGCAGATCTGGTAACAATACAGAGACTTCTGGGGCATGCAAATATTTCAACAACAAGGGTTTACCTAGAGATTGGTGATCAAACATTAAGAGAAATTTATCACAGAGCACAATCATCACCTAGTGTCGCTGAAATAGAATCTGAGAATAATCAAATATCTGAAGAAATTGCTGAAAGTTTTCCTTCAATAAAATAATTATTTTCTAGCTGGATTTTTTTTATTTTCCCTTTTGTCAACATTTTCTGGACCCTGCCACTCCCTATTTGCTATGGCATTGTTACCTACATGGCCAGGAATTGGACAATATTTTCCAGAACGACAACGAGAACAATTATCATTTGGTGGACGCTCTACAGTTTTCACTAGACGTCCATACTTCCTCCTTGGCATGCTTCCAAGTTTGATAGACGGAACTTAGCAGTTGTTATCATAACATCTGGAGAAATCAGTAGGTTGATGTTTGGATGACACTACGGATACTCGTGGAAGAAGTGGATAGTCAAAAAAAACCTCTTGGTTGTGACCCGAATCGTAGTTTGTTATTCGCTCAAGTTATGTCTGGCGAACCCGAGATGAAGATTGATGAAGAGAATTATCTCAGAAATATTGGTTGGCAAGGTAATACAAGTAATGTTTTCCTTGGAGATGTTGCAAATGTTTCACTTCGATCATTAGGACCTCATGACCCTCCAAGATTTTCAAAAAGACCTGAATATGACGAGCAGAAATGGGCTCTCAGTTCATCTTCTGGAGAATTAAAAATTAACATCAAAAGTTTTTCATATTGGGGTTTTGGACTTTGGTCCAAGTGCTTCTATAATGAAATCGAACTAATAGGTCCACTATCTCTCAGAGCGAGATGTGTACACGACATAATGGCATCTTTAGGAAGAAACCCGTGGGAGGCAAGTAGAGTTAAGAAATTTGAAAAAATTACTAATGCATCTCTAGCAGAACATGGAGAATGTTGGAGAGAGTTAGCCAAATATGCTAGAAATGAGATGGAAGAAGAAATTAATATCGTTGAAAATGAAATTAGGTCATTAATGGGCACAGATCCAGAAATAAAAGTCATACTTGAAAATGCAAAAAACGCTTTGGAAGATGCAAGAGCGGCTCTTTTAGATAGGAATGCACCAGCAGTAGAAAGGGCATTAGGAAGAGCTATTACCTCGTTAATCGAAGCAAAACCTGATACCGAGGTGAGATCGTCAGAATTGGATTATATAGTTTCAAAATCTCTAAAAAATCAACAAGAAAATACTGAAATTATCAATGCAAAAGATTTGCTCAATAATGAAATTGATTTCGTAGATTTAACCGAATCTGAATAGTTAAAATCCGAAAATATCCGCTAACCAATGAATAACGCCATGATTTGCAAGATAAATTGTTACTGAGAAGAAGATACAAGCAAAATAAATCATACCTCTAGATATCTGAATTGCGTCCTCAGATTCTTCATCGAAGTAACGAATCAGACCAGCTGCCTGCTGGATTCCACTGCCCTTCTTCTCCTTTGCCATTGTCAATCGGACCTACATTTAGTATTTCAACGCCGCGAATCAGTGAATTCTACAAAATTAAGAAAAATATTTCAAAAAATGTCTTTTCAGGGGTCTAAAGTCTCAATTAAGACACATCCACCATCTAGTTCAACAATACATGAAGCGGCATCCATTGCAGTTTCTAATCCCATAGTCATTAATATCTCTCGACGTGAACCAGTATCTGATTGGAAAATCAATCTATGGCTTAATGCATCGAGAACTCTTTTGTCTACTACTTGCCAAATCCACTCATCTCTTTCAACATTAATTAGTGCTTCAACTGGAACTAAAGGTCCTTGTTTGGCACCATTCATCCGAGCTCGTTGCAATAATTCTTCTAATTTTCTTGAAGCCCCTCCTTTGTCAGTTCTAATCGGTTCTCCTGTTTCTTTTGCTATACGTCGTCTTAGTCTAGTCATGTGCATCCCAAATGCGGAAACTACCGCAACCTGTGAGGGTTTGTTTGAGGGTATAACTATTATTGGTGAAGAAAAGTCTCGACAACGGTTTTTCAGATAAAAATAAGTTAACGGAGATAAAAATTGTCAACAACTCTAATCCGTTTGATTCATTGGTGATTAGTTAACCGTCGGAGTATGAACCTAGACGAGCGCTCATGGGAAACCATTGCGGCGGATAGTGTTCTGTTAAAGGCGGTTAGTAATTGGAGAGAAGAACCTGAGAAATGGCTTGAATACTCTATTGATAGGTTAAATGAAACCGTAAGGGTTAATCCGCTTAGAGAAGATATTGAGTGGGTCGAAAATTGGCTTCAAGAAATTGGGGCAGTGAAGATTGAATGGTTTACTGGAGTTGGAAGTGCATGGACTCTACCGTTCCCTAGAGGGAAAGCGGAAGGAAAAGTGAAAACTATTTTATCCGCACTTCATGAAACTGGAAGATTAACTCGGCAAGAGGCTGTTTCAATGATTCCAGCTATTGCTTTAGACGCAAAACCCGGAGATTTGGTATTGGATATGTGTGCGAGCCCTGGGTCAAAGACTACGCAAATTGCAGAACATTTGGAAGGAAGGGGGATTGTGATGGCAAATGATATCGCAAGTAGCAGGATTAATACTCTCGTTGCTAATACTAAGAGGCATGGTT
Source organism: Euryarchaeota archaeon UBA439 (assembly GCA_002497245.1). Lineage (GTDB taxonomy): Archaea > Thermoplasmatota > Poseidoniia > Poseidoniales > Thalassarchaeaceae > MGIIb-O2. The sequence goes on along the minus strand of DANB01000026.1, from coordinate 6,511 downwards.
CAATTACTCCGATGATTACGCATCATGATGGTAGATTTATCCCCAAAGTTCCGAAAACTGGATTTGATAAAATACTTGTAGATGCTCCATGTACTGGTTCGGCAACAACTAGGAAAAATCCTGATGTTTGGGAAAAATGGTTACCATCCGGTGGAAAGTCATTGCATAAATTGCAGTTGGAATTATTGGTTAAAGCGATTAATCTAACTAAACCAGGTGGAAGAATTGTATACTCAACGTGCTCTCTAGATCCTATAGAGAATGAAGCAGTAATTTCTGAAATTTTAAGATCTGATGAGGGGATCTCATTGATTCCTGTTTCAGATATATTAGCCGATATACCGGGTAGGAGTGGAATGACTGACTGGCCTCAGCTAGATGATTTAGGGAGGATTTCAAAACAATCGGAAGCTGTTAGTTCGATGTTGGCTCCAACTAAAAATAGTATCAAAAAAGAATTAAAAAAATGTTTAAGAATTTGGAATGATGATGTGGAGGCAGGGGGATTCTTTGTCGCTATTTTAGAAAAATCAGAAGATTATAATGAGGAAAATGTAGATTATGATAGATTTATTGAACCGGAAAAAGTAAAACCTGATGAAGATAATTTTCCACAGCCAATAAGTTCTGAAACAGAAGAAATGATATTGAATACTCTTGGTTGGAATGAGAAAAATCTTTGGATAAGAGGAAAAAGTATACTCTGGTCAACTCCTAAAGCAAAAGAAATTTGGAAATCGGATAGAAGTAAAAGAAGTGGGCGGACATTTATTCCAGGAAAAAGGTGGAGGCCGCTGAGAGTGATACACTTAGGACTTATTAGTGTAAAATTACAAGACGGGAAATTAGAAAGAATTGTTGGTAAAGCGGCACCGAGAATGGTAAAAAATATCAAACACGGAAAATCGATGGTGAGTACCCAAGTTATAGATGAATTGTTGAGTGGATTGGAGCCTCCGGCTTATGAAATAGATCTTGAATTGGATAAAATAAGAGGGGGGCACATTCTAGTAGAAGAGAATGAAGATATTTGCCTACCTGTCTGGATTGGAGGTAGAGTATCTCTGATGATTTCTGAGCAAGAAAGAAGGATTCTAAGAGCAAAAAGAAAACTTCCAATAATACTCAAAATCGAAGAAGAATAGACTAAATTATACGTTTGAATAAAAAAATACATTATTATCTAGCATATGTTCAATAGCCTGTCGCTAATAGGCAACATGAAGTGATTACTTGTTGGATGATATTGATAAAAAAATAATTAAGGTTTTAGAAAATGATGCTAGGACTTCATTGAGGAAAATCTCTGAACTTGTAGACGTATCTCTTGGAACTGTATCAAATAGGGTCAAAAGAATGGAAAAAAATGGTGTGATTAAGGGGTATTCTGTTATTCTTGATCCTGATAAAATAGGATGGGAATTAAATGTAGTAATTGGGCTAAGGATACAAAAAGGTAGATTGATAGAGATTCAAGAAAGGATTGCTAAGGATTCTAGAGTTCACGGAGTATATGATGTAACTGGAGATTTTGATTCGATGGTGATTGCTAGAGCAAAAAATAGGAAAGATCTCGACGATTTATCTAAAAATGTTCTATCTATTGATGGGGTAGAAAGATCAATTACTCATCTAGTTCTTAATACTGTAAAAGAGAGTACCGCATCGCTACCAGAATAAATTACTAGATCTGAGAAATAAGGTCTAATAATAGTTCTGAGAAACTACTCATTGACTCCACTGTTTTACATTCAGATTTGAGTTGTCTCGATAGGGTATCTCGTAAACTATGATCTATTTTTATATCCATAGAATTTAAACGATTTGTAAAAGATTTTTGGAGAACATCTCCAGTTCTATCCCAATCCATCAGTAAAATAATTCTGGGCAGTCCATCCATGGCTAATTTAGAACCATAGGTCTCATGCAGATATGCTATCATTCTTGGTCTATCCCATCCCTTGTTTACTGTTTCAATGATACCTAAAAATCCTAATAATCTAAGGCACTTTACATCATTAATTCCTTCCACAAGAATAGGGCAATTAAATCCCCCTTCCTCTATTGGTAAATTGCGATTTATTGATTCTTTAATTGCTTTAGCAACAAGATGAAATCTTTCTTCTCTCATACTAAGTTTTTTTTTGCGGACCATTATTAGCACCTATAAAAATCGAAAGAAGAAAGATAGAAATTTGAGTTTGGATAGAAGGCGAAATTTCATTTCATCAGTTCCTAAACAAAGCTAGTTTAGAAGTTATTCTTAAGATAGTTTCTAGCAGTCAAGTAAGGTATGTTATCCGCGACACTTATGAGTGGGTTTCATTCCCATTGAAACGAGATACCCATGGCTGTGACGTCTCCTCTGTTTAACGTCCTTTGGGACGAGTATATTCTTTGGTCTTTGCTAGTCGGAGTGATTACCTTCGGTTGGCTATATCATCATTCATTTGCATATAGGTCCAATGATGGCGAAAAAGCGGATAATGTGGATGATTTAACGGTCGGAGTGTTTCCAAGACATAATGATAATTTGAAACTAGAAGTTGCTTGGACTGTATTGCCGTTTTTACTAATTATTTACTTGACTTACATTTCATGGGCTCCATTAGATCACGTTTGGTCAGCACCTGGTAGCGAAGCAAGAGGAGATGAATGTTTAGAAGGTCAGTCTTCAAACAATATATTCTACGAAGATACAGGATTTGTAAATTCTGAATGCTACCACGTAATTGAATTAACAGGGCAGCAGTGGTTTTGGTCATTCGAATGTAATCCTACTGTAAATAGTGAATTTAGTCAGAGAGATTACAATCTAAGTGCTGACTTGTGTGCGGTCTCTAGTCAAATGGTTGAAGGTTATGGAATGCAACCTGTAATTAACCTCAAAGCAGGTGAAACATACTTACTAGTAATGGAATCAGAAGATGTGACTCATGCACCATGGTTCTTACAACTAAGCACCAAAGAAGACGTGCTTCAAAATCAAAAAACTACCATGTGGTTGCCAATGACTGAGGTTGGCGATTCACTAATTCTATGCACTGAGTATTGTGGAGATGCACATTCGGTAATGGCTGCAGTTGTTTCGGTACATAGTTGATTAGAGGTGAAAGAATGAACAAGGAAAAAATAGCCTCTAGGACTCTAGTAATCTTTGTAGTACTTCTATTAGGTATGGTAGCAGTTCCTTCGGCTACTTCTTTACCAACCGGAGTTGCTGGAGTTAAAGACTCAGGATGTAATTGTCACGGTGCTGTTGTCAGTGATTCTGTGGTTCCAATATTAGAGGGATTACCAGAAACATACAACTATTCAGAAGTTTACACTCTAACAATTGGTTTCACCGGAGGACCTGCAGACCCATCTAATATCAACCAAGGAGGATTCAACCTATGGGTAAGTGACGGAGAGATTACTCCTAGCGATGCATCAGTTCAATCATGGAATCCAAATGAAGTTTCTCACACTGATGCTGGTAATGATCAAACAATGTGGACTGTTGACTGGATTGCCCCAGCAAATGATAGAAATGTAGAATTTATTCTTCATGCTAATTCTGTAAATGGTAATGCAGGAAGTTCTGAAGGTGGTACAAGTGGAGATGAATGGAATCGACTAAGTATACAAGTTGCTTCACCTACTGTTATACTAGAACAAGCAAATCCATACACTGTATTAACGACGTTAATCATAGTTAGTTTTGTGCTATTATTAATGGTTCTTACATTCATATTCTACCAAAATAATCCAGAATCGTTTGATTGGGAAAACTTCGCACCGTGGGTTGCAGGTTGGTTAACTACAACAGACCATAAAAGAGTTGGAACATTGTATTTCTTAGCGGGTTTCTTTTTCCTTGGAATAGGAGGAATAATGGCTATACTAATTAGAATACAATTAATGGAGCCAGGAAATGATTTCTTAACTCAAGATCAGTATAACCAATTCTTCACACTACACGGAACCACAATGATATTCTTGGCGGCAATGCCCCTAATTAACGGAGCAGCTAATTGGATGGTTCCGCTACAAATTGGGGCTCCCGACCTTGCTTTCCCAAGACTAAATGCAATGAGTTTCTGGTTACAACCTGTTGGAGCCCTGCTTATATTCACAGGAGTATTTACTGGTACAGGAGCTGACACGGGTTGGACAGGTTATGCACCTTACATCGTTAGCGAAACTGCTCATTCAGGAACTACTATGTGGGTTGCTGGTCAGATATTACTCGTTGCATCTTCAACACTAACTGGTATCAACTTCCTAACTACAATAGCAGTAATGCGAGCAGAGGGAATGGGTTGGATGCATATGCCTTTGTTTACTTGGTCTATTCTAATTGCAAACCTTATGCTGTTCTTATCAATTCCAGCTTTCGGAGTAGGACTGATACAAGTTTACTTAGATAGAGTAATTGGAACTGCCTTTTATGATGCAGCATCAGGAGGTGATCCTTTACTTTGGAGTCACCTATTCTGGTATTTCGGACATCCTGAGGTTTACGTTGTGATTGTTCCTGCTTTTGGAATTATATCAGAAGTGATTGCAACCAGTGCTAGACGCTCAGTATTTGGATATCGCTCAATGGTCTATGCAATGGCAGGAATCGGAGTTGTGTCGTTTATTGTTTATGGACACCACATGTTCACTTCTGGAATGGACCCAACACTTAGATTTGTAACAATGTTAACTACGATGCTTGTTGCTGTTCCGACTGGAATCAAGATATTCAACTGGCTAATGACAATGAATGGTGGTTCCTTAGTGTACAGAACACATACACTTTGGGCATTAGGATTCTTGGTTACCTTCACACTGGGAGGGATTTCAGGTATGTTCTTCCCGAGTATGGCTATGGATTTACATTTCCATGAATCATACTTCGTAGTCGCTCACTTCCACTACGTTTTGGTCGGAGGAACTGTCTTTGGACTGTTCTGTGGAGTCTATTATTGGTTCCCGAAGATGACTGGTAAAATGCTAGATGAAAGACTTGGAGTTTTACATTTCCTAACTGCTTTCATAACTTATAATGGAGTATTCTGGCCTATGCACAGACTAGGTGTTTGGGGTATGGCTCGAAGACATCACACATACTTCATATCAGTTGATGAAGTAAGAGGAGTTGATGGTGAAGTAATTACTGAGGCAGTAATAGGGGCACTTCCTCCAGAAGCTGCTGGTTGGAATATGTTCATCACAGTCTCTGCCGTATTATTCTTCTTCAGTAACTTCTTGTTAATTATTAATGTAATTATATCAGTAATTAGAGGTAAAGACGCTCCAGCAGATCCATGGGGTGGATGGTCGTTTGAATGGATGACAGAATCTCCGCCACCTACTCCTTCTTTTGGCAGATTTGAAGACGGAGAATGGCATGACTTGCCTGTTCTAAGAGATGCTAATGAACACATAGCAAATGAGCCAGGTAAACTTGCAGAATGGTTCAATAGACTCATGGTTGCAGATAAAGAGGAGGGAGGGAATTGAGCGGACAGCACGATGACCATCATCACCCAAGCGCATGGGGACCCCACCACTGGGATCATGGAGCACCACACAATTCATGGGCACCATTAATGATGAGTATTGGATTTGGAATATTTTTGTTCATGCTGGCAAGTGCTTTCTCCAACGATGTTGTTGATGCTAGTCACATACCTATGGTGATGGTTGGACTACTAGTAGTTCTATTCGGATTAATAATCTGGTGGAGACAAGATTTGTCTTTTGATGGAACATATGAACCTATGGCAACTGGAACTCCATTCAAAAATATTCAAATTCGTAAAGTTGGAATGTGGGTATTCTTAATGTCAGAAATGATGGTTTTCACATCTCTTTTCAGTACTTATATTAGATATAGGACGGGAATTCGAAACTGTGAAACAGTGTTTGAGGAAGGGCTTTGGGTAGAGCAAGGATATACTCTTGAAACTGGTGAGGCTTTAATTTGCTTTGAACCAGCGAGTCACTTAATCGCATCTTCATGGTGGCATATTGCTCCTGGTGCAATTAACACATTTGCTCTAATTGTATCTTCATTTACAATAGTTCAAGCACTGAGATACGCTAGTAAACCAGTAGGAGAAATTGATGAAGAAAGGAGAAGAAAACTTGTAACTAGATATTTAGCAAGTACATGGCTGTTAGCTATAATTTTCTTGACTCTTAAGATGGTTGAATGGTTTATTGGGTTCTATGTACCGGAAATTAGTTTCCTAGGTATTCACGAACATGATATTAAATCGCTTGTAGCGGAAGGATACACGATTAATGCCGATCATTATCATCACCATAATTGGGTTGATGAAGAAACTGGTGCCACAATGCTTGCCGACATTAGTGTCGGGTCATCTACTTTCTATGTCACAACAGGAACACACGGTGTTCACGTCTTTGGAGGAATTGTGGGATTAACCTACATGACTTTCAAAGCTTGGAAAGGTGGTTACACTCCAGAGAATGCAGTATCTATCGAATACTTCGGTCTTTACTGGCACTTTGT
>DANB01000007.1 GCA_002497245.1 Euryarchaeota archaeon UBA439 | reverse complement strand
ATCATTGACCAATATTTTTCCGGTTCGACTTCCAATGATTCCCAGAAATCATGAAAATCACCAGTTAGAATCTCTGGTTTCTCATGAAACCATGATAGGGACATTTGACTTGGTTGAGGTATCTCAATATCATCTTCAGACATCATTAAAATTAAACTTTCAGACTTATTCTGATTCCATCTAAATCTATGCCTCTTACCAGTAGCTTTTTCCCAATTAGCAGAGAAAATACCTGAACATAAAGGGCCATTGAGGGGGTATTTCAGCAAAAATCTAATTTCATCCGCATCATCTATTAATTCAAAATTTCCTATACCCCTTTCTAACCAATCGTTTCTTGTTTTTTTCCATCTATCCAGATTTCGGCCTTTAGGAAATGAATCGTAAGAAACTGTAGATATCCATTCTTCTGACTCCGATGAAGCATGAGCCAAGCGTCGACCTAAACTAAGTCCGCTCCTTTTTTCGATTCCAGATAGAAATAAATCAAAAACAATTGATTCAACTCTCCAAACCGGATGAAAGATTTTTTGAGAATCTAAAATTAGACCACAATTGCTAGGGATCCATCTTTTTTTAATTCCCGAGGCTAGGAATTCTTCCTGATTCTTGTTACCAAAAAACCTCATGATATCAACTACTCAAGAATCTTTCAATTCTTCGAAATGCCTCTTCAAGTACAGGAACAGGAGGTAAACATACCATTCTAAAATGGCCTGAGCCGAATTCAGGAGAAAAACCTGAGCCATGTACAACCAATACATGTTCCTGATGCAATAAATCTAGTACCCATTTCTTATCATTTCTTTGATGTTCAGGATTAGTTAATCTAACAAATAAGTAGAATGCACCTTTGGGACTTTCACATGAAAGCCCATCGATCTCATTTATTCTTTTAAGGCAAAAATTCATTCTTTCTTCCGTTAATTTACGATGCTTATCGAGCCAGTCTTTAGGGCCACAAAGACCTGCTAAATACCCATATTGTGCAGGTGTAGATGCGCAAAGACGACTTCTAAGAATTCTTTCCACACCATCTCTAACTAATCTTAGTGTATGATTAGGGTCGTGCCAAGCCATATACCCAATCCTCCAGCCTGGTGCGAAATACACTTTAGATACACCATTTAAGGTGATTACTGGCACATTCTTAGAAAGCGATGCTGCTGAAATAAAGTTGTCTGAAAAGGCTAAACCGTCGTAAATTTCATCAGCAATTATTGTACAATTTGGCCACTTTTCAGCTATATTGATTAAGTCTTGTATCTCACTACTTGAAGCTATATTCCCAGTAGGATTATTTGGATTAATAAGTACTAATAATTTTACTGAATCATTCATTTTATTGCTTATATCATCTAAATCAATTTTCCATTCTTCGGATGATTTAAGTCTATATTCTACTGTCTTAGCGCCATACATCTGTGGATAAGCCATGTATGGAGGATAATGAGGCCCTGGAGCTAACACTGTGTCACCTTCTTCAAGGAATGCTGCAAAGATAACTTGTAACGCCTCTGTAACGCCATGAGTTACATAAACATCGTCGGGTTTACAATTCCAACCCTTAGAAATTTCTGATTTAGAGATTGCTTTTCTTAATTCATTTAATCCATAAGAGGGGCCATAACCATTATCTTGCCTTTCTAGTGCTTTCTTATATTCATCAATCATATGAATAGGAGTTGGTAGACCATCATATGCTAGAGGATCTCCAATATTCAGCCTGATTATCTCATGACCCTGTTCCTCTAATTCAATAGCCGGAACTACTACATCTCTTATCGCATACTCGATTGAAGAAGCACGATTAGACACCTTGACCGGTTCGGACATGGACCTGCGAAGCCGTAAAGTTTCATGAATCAAACGGATGGATTATCAAATATCTAGCATTTTTCTAGCCGCTTCGAGAGCCGCAGGGATACCTTCTGGATTTGAACCACCGCCTTGGGCAAAAGTAGGCCTTCCGCCTCCACCTCCATTAATATGAGATGAAATTGCATTCAATATTTCAACAGAATCATACATCTCAGAAGCCTTGGTATTCTCTGTAGTTGCGACAATTATTTTGCCGCCGCCGTCCTTACTGCCAATTATTGCTAACGTTGGTATGGATTCATCTCTAGTCAACTCAGAGAGCATTTTCATTAATTGCTTGGAGTCTCCCGAAGATTCCATTACCACATATCTAATTCCATCTTTATGAGTTGCTTCGTCACCTCCGCCACTAGTTCTCAGCCTCACGATTTCGGCTTCTAAATTGGAAATTGTCTTTTGTTGAGATTTCCATTCTTGGAAGAACTTCATTACTGCCTTAGGAAGGTCATCTGACTGTACCCCTAATATCTCAGATGCTTCACTAAGAATACGCTCTTGCTTCCTCGCATGTTCCCTCGCCGTATCGCCTGCCACGATTTGCAGACGCTCTACTCCGTCTTGGACTTGACTGGAGCGAACTATCCTTAATTCTCCAACATTACCTGCTTCATCATGATGAGTTCCGCCACAAGCTTGAATGTCAAAATCGCCAATCTTGATTATTCGAATTTCTTGATGTTTTGGAGGACCACCCTGATATATATCGAATCCAAATCTTGCATCAGCCTCTGCTCTATGAAGAATTATCTTCTCTACTTTAGGATTTGATTGGACTATATCATTAGCCTTGTCTTCAATCTCATCCAGTAAATCTCTTGACATTCTTGAATGATGGGTTAAATCAATTCTGGCATATCTTTGACCCTTATTTGACCCGGCCTGTCTGATATGAGGTCCCAAAATATCTCTAGCCGCTCCTCCAACAATATGTACTGCAGTGTGATGATCCATTAATTGCCTTCTTCGAGTATAATCTACTTCTGCATCAATTTTTCCATTTCTTAGGAAACCATCTGTAAAATGAATAATTACACCATCTTCTACTTTAGTATCTAAAACAGTAATTTGACTTTCATCTTGATAAAAATATCCTTGATCGCCCAATTGCCCTCCGCCCTCGGGATAGAATAGTGTCCTATCTAGAATTACAAAATGACTAGGCTCTGCAATTACTTCATTTGAAAATGAAATTTTATCATATCCGTTCTTTAAAACATCACAATATATTACTTCTGCAGAAAAATTTGTTTTATTTGTGTCTAAATAATAATCTTGAGAGGTTTCTGGGAATGATTCTGTAAGAAATTTATTTTTACTTCGAACCTTCGCAGCATCTTTAGTCATTCGAGCATTTCTATCAGCCATATCTGCTGAAAATCCAACTCTAACAGATAGACTCTCCCAACCTAAATCATAAGAGATTTCCATTACCATATCTGGATTAAGTCCTCTTTCTTCAGATAATCTGAATAAAATCGAATCTGGGACTTCGGTTGCACTCTTTGGAATGTTCTGTAAAGCAGTTTTAACAGCAGATTGACCTTTTCTTAACATTTCATAATAGCGAGATTCTTCCAACTCAAGCAGTAAAAGTATACCTTTTTCATTTTGTGTGAAGTTTTGTAAGTCTAGATGTTTTTCTATGTGATGCTTTCCCAGTTCAGCTAAAGTCACATTTAGATTTAAATCGGATTTCATTCGACAAACTCTTCTGGCAAGCATTCTTGCCAGATATCCAGCCTTTGTATTACTCGGTATTAACCCATCTCCTAACATATTACATAATGCATGCATATGATCAGGGATTGCATAAATTGAGGAAAGAGGTTCTGTAAGGCGTTTCAAATCAGAAACGGATATCTTAATTTTCTGAGCATTCAATCTTTCTATTAATTTGCTATAAAGTGAATCAACATCAGTACCCACATCGATATTTAATATCCCTGCTAGCCTAGATAACTCAGACAATAATGCAGTTGTATCCACATTCAAATTTAAATCATTGACCATTGATTCAAAACCGATAGTTTCTTTCAACCAAGAAACTGATTCTGGATATATTGCTTCATAAATTGTCGGAGTTCCTGCTGCGGCCCAACAAAATCTTTCTAGACCATATCCTGTATCTATTATTTGTAAATCCATCTCACGATAATGTAATCCTTTAATGACGATATCTCCATCATCATGTTCTTCCAAATTCATAAAGACAAGAGTCGCTAATTCCAGGCCACCGACTATTACTTCAAGTGCAGCACCAGCATTTCCACCACCTGACCAAGGATTCTCAACATAAGTTATCTCTAAAGGACTGATTCCAAATGTATTTACTAGCATATCGTCACAAAAACGAACACATTGATCAATCCAATATATTACCTCACCATCATTAGGCCTATTGAAGGAATGATGAGCCATCATTTCGAAAGTTGTCAAGTGCCTACCCGAACGCCCCACTGCTGCAACATCTGTCAGTCTTATACAGGGCTGAGAAATACACAATGGATTCGCTGGAGGAGGGACCTGCCCACTAGTCACATGAGGTTGAAAATCAGCAATACTTGCTATAGTGAGGTGTATATCATCTCTCCACCGAGCTATAACTGGATATGGGTCTATCTTAGAATGATTATTCTCTGAAAAATAATCTAAAAAAGATGACCTCATTGAGTCTTTAAGTTCTTTACCTCTCATTGGAAAACCATCAATTATTGGGCTGCCAATGAAGGTATATGGATCTTCATTTGTATCCCCAGAGGTTGTTCTATTTTTATCTCGAGTCCAAAAGTAAAGACCTGTTACAGAACAAGTTCTTCTAAAGTGCCCTGATTCTTCCCAAAACGGAATATGAACTTCTCCAAACACCATCTCATGCACTGCCTAACATGTCTCGGAATAGTTGAAGTAACTTTAATACAATTGTTGAAAGACCTGTCCGAGTTATTGAAATGTATGCTCTAATTCGGAAGTCTATGTCAGGGGGGTGGAGAGAACATTTGCAACCTGATGGACCCGGAAGAATGCGTATTAGCAAGCATGGTTCGATGAAAACAGATGCTATTATGATCTCAGACCTAGAACATTTAGGAGAACATTCAGATGATAGGTCTCCGAATCAGTTAGTTAATACTGCTTCTTTAGATGGAATTGTAGGTAATGCTTGGGCAATGGCTGATTGGCATTTCGGATATGGTTTTCCAATAGGAGGAGTTGTTGCTACAGATATTAATTCTGGCAATGAAGGAGGAGCTATCTCACCAGGAGGAGTTGGTTTCGATATCAACTGTGGTGTACGATTGTGTGCTCTTGACATAGAATATAAAGATATTAATCCTAAATCTTTAGCAAGAAAATTAGCAAACTCAATACCTGCTGGAGCAACTAGTAAGGGCGGAGTAATATTAGACTCTACAGAAATTGACATGATACTTTCAGAGGGAGCAAATGCAGCAATTGAAATGGGCTGGGGAGAATCCAGAGATCTAGAGTTTATTGAATCAAATGGAGTTCTAGAAACTAATGAAAGAAATTTAGGTGAAAGAGCGAAAAAGAGAGGGAGTAAATCAATGGGGACATTGGGTTCAGGAAATCACTTCTTAGAATTACAAGTCGTTGATAGAATTGTTGATGAAAAGGCTGCCAAAGCATTTGGAATCCGTGAAGGACAGGTCACAGCGATGATACACACTGGATCTAGAGGTTTGGGGCATCAGGTTTGCTCTGATCATGTTTCGAATATTGAACAACATTATTCAAAAAAAGAAAACACATGGTATGCTGAGAAGTGGAATATGGAAATACCAGATAGACAATTAGCTGCTGCACCTATATTCAGTAAAGAGGGGGAACAATATTTTGATTCTATGTCTGCTGCAGGAAATTTCGCATTTGCGAACCGTTCAACTCTGACTCAAAGATTAAGAAATATTCTAAGAGATGAAATAAAGATAGATAGTGATCTTGAAGTAATATACGACGTTAGTCACAATATAGCAAAGATAGAAAATCACAAAGTCCATGGAATCTCATGTAAATGCTGTGTTCATAGAAAAGGCGCAACAAGAGCACTTGGAGGTGATCACTCAGAACTAGCAAGGAAGTTTTCAGGAATTGGACAACCAGTCCTTGTACCAGGAGATATGGGTACTGCTTCATGGGTTCTATCTGGACCAGAGAGTGGAGGTAATGATGCCTTTTCATCATCATGTCATGGTGCTGGAAGAAAACTTTCTAGAACCGCGGCAAGAAATCTTATAAATTCTTCAGAATTAAGGAGAACACTGGAAGAAAATGGAATTAATGTTCACACAAAAACACCCAATGTTCTTTCAGAAGAAGCACCAGATGCTTACAAAGATGTTGACGAAGTAATTAGATTAACATGTGAGGCAGGTCTAGCTAGACCTGTAGCTAGAATGAAGCCATTTGCAGTAATTAAAGGATAACTATTTTTTCTGGTAGTGAATCTCAATAACATCGTCATCTAACATCAAATAATTTTCGAAATCTTGATTAATTTCTCCATTCACAAACATCACAATTTCATGTTCTGAATCAACCTTATTATCAAGAATCTGATTAGAATTGAATACCTCGCCCCAGATATTGAAGAATGCCCCAATAGGAGCTGAAATCTGACTAGGTGTTTCAATGTGCAGTCTTCCAGAATCATCATGAGTATGAATGCCTCTCATACCATCAGGACATTCAGAATCCTGTATTCCGACATTTTGAGGAATATACTGCTCATTACCATTAATTATTATTGATAGCATACTGTGTGTATGACTAATTTCACTAGAATGGCTTCCAAGACAGGTTTCTTCAATTGGCCAAGAATCATTTTCAATTAAATCAGTATTGCCAGTTGTAGTCAAAATGACAAAAACCACTGTCGCAGCAATTGCCCCGCCGAACAAGATTTTGTCTAAATCCATGATTATCCGAGTACGGTAGTTCTCTTGAACTATGAGGTCATAGGGATACCAATGACAAGATTGGGGGACAGACCACCCTACTGGGAAGTGGCGAAAGAAGAGCTGTCAAATAATGATAAAATACTTTCAAAAATAATTAGTAAATTTGATGATTTAGAATTAATTTCTAGAGGCGATATGTTCTTTACGCTAATTAGATCAATAATAGGGCAACAAATCTCTGTTAAAGCCGCTGCTAGTGTATGGTCAAAGTTTACTGAAGAGATTGGAGACATTACTCCTGAAAACATCCTATCTACTAATTTAGAAGATTTAAGAAAATGTGGATTATCTCAAAGAAAGGCAGAGTATGTAATTGGAATATCGGAATCTTGGCCCAAATACAGTAAGTTTGATTGGGAGGAAATGGATGATCATGAAATTATTGAAAAATTAGTACAATTAAGAGGTGTGGGTAAATGGACAGCTGAGATGATTTTGATATTTACTCTACTCCGACCAGATGTATTTCCAATAGGCGACATAGGGATGGTTAGGGGAATTGAGAAATCATACAAATCTGGAGAAAAAATCTCTGAAGAAGAATTGCACAAGATTTCAGAAAAATGGAAGCCATGGAGAACAGTTGCTTGTTGTTACATGTGGAGAACAGTAGATCCAGAGTCAGTAGAATATTGATTACATACAATATCCGCGTCTTGGTTGATTGGGAATAGAAGGAGCGGCTCCAGATTGAACTCCATCGGCTTCTTCCATTATAACTGTCAAAAGAGTATTGACCAAAACTTTCAAGTCTTCAACTTCATTTTTTAGTTCCTCTACAGTTATAGCATCGCTAGTCTCATTCATCCCAATCCCATCCAAGGAATTTCTTCCTCAGATTTCATTAGGTTAGTAAATAGCCTATAAAGACAACAGTAAGAAATTGAATGAAGATAAGGATTAGTCGGGGTTTGAATTTATCCCAACAAATAATCCCTAATCTTCATCTTCATCTTCTTCATATTCCCAATCGCCATCTTCGTATTCTTCTTCTTCGTCGTCATAATAATAATCATCATCGCCACGACTACGCATTACCAGCATAGCAACAATAGATACTGCAATTACAGCAACACCAATTACCATGTAAAGACCTGTGTCTGATTCAGCTTCTACAGGTAAGGGTTGGACATTAATACCAGATAAATCGATATTATTTCCATTTGCATTATCCCAGTCCATTTCTCCAGTCTCAGGATCTTCCAATATCAAAACCAGTAAAGGCTGACCTTCTTTCCAAGATTCCCATTGGAATGTTGCAATGACACTAGATGATTGAGGCCCTAAATTAATTTCAGTATTACCCTCAGATAAAGTTGTCAAGGCAGGCGACCATTGTCCAGTTTCTGGATTTAATTCATACAGCCCTACAGTGATAGTTCCTTCTCTCTTACCATCATTTTCCCAGAATGTTTGCAAAGTTAACATTTCTCCAAGGATAGGAGTAGAGGTTGGATTAATCACAACTCGAGTATATTCTGGATTGAATTTCATTATTCTGAGCGTTGGCATTCTCGGTGACGATTCGCTACCAAGACCTGTGACAGTATTGCCTGCTCTATCAGTCGAGGTGACCCAGAAAGCAATCTGATCTCCTTGTTCTATAGACATACCATTAAGAGGTGTGAAATCAATATAGCCTTGATAAACATCCTTAGATTCTCCATCGTCAATCATTGTTAATTGGCCAGTGTTTTCAGAACCAGCTACTGCAGTTCCGGACCTAAGAATAACCCAAGCAACATCTAGTGGCCCTTCAATCATACCAATCTCATCAACCATTGTCACAGTAACTAACACATCATTGATTAAATCAGATTCTAGAAGAACTAATGATGAGTCTGGATATGATGATTGATCGAACAATACAGTTGGAGCTTTACTATCAACAGTCACAGAAGCATCTGAATTGATATCAGAAGAACCAGAGCCGGGGACATTCAAAACTTCAGTTGAAACTGGCATAGTTGGGTTAAGAGGGACCCTGGAAGGTAGAATCATGGAACTATCGAAACTAGCGTCATCATTAACAGAAGTAACAATAGAAATCTTTTGAGTACCATAAATTACTGTAAATTCAACTTCAAGATCATCTGGGATATCTGCAGCTAAGGCTCCTGAACCAGAATGATAAACAAATCCACTCATTCTGAATTCATCCCCCTGACCTAAGTAAACTGAAACACCTTGAGAGGCTGCCTGAGGTGGTGTCAAATCTTCAATATCATCAGGGATTGCAATATACTTATTGTCAAGGTACCAAGATAACTCTCCAATATTATTCTGATTTGCAACTGTGGTGAAATCATCAACTATTGAAACACTAGGCTTACATGAGTTTTGATCCTCTTCCCATGGGAAATCCCAGGAAACTTCGAATAACATTGAAAGCTGGACGACGTCCGAAGATACTGACATTGTCTGAACAGAAATTGGAGTTACAAAACTACCATCACCTGACCAAATAGTACCTCTTGAAGGGTCATAACTCATCTTACCCAGCTCAGTTAAACCATCACCACAAAGCATGATTGAGACATTGTCTAATGTATTCAGTCCATTTGCCTCTTCAATTTGCATAGTGAAAGTATGTTGATTACCCGGTAATAAGTAACCTAATTCACGGTCCAAAGAGTAACCAGCAGGTTTGATACTAGTAGGCTCATCAGTTGCCACAACAACGGTTGCCCATGAATTGGATGCCCCAGGACCTCCTCCAGTACCTCCTTCTTGGTAACTTAAACCAGCCCAATCTGTACCTTCAAGATACATATGAACTGGAGAATTAAAGGTTTGTTGAGAAACATCAATTCCTACGAAATTGACCTGTTGCTGACCTGTCATTCCGGATGTTAACGGTTGTACCATTGACAAGTATTCATCTTCATCCGCAATCCCATCTCCGTTAATGTCGTCTATTGAACCTCGCCAATATCTCAGAGTAAGAGTTTCACCTCTTGCTTCAGATTCATCAACTGTTACGAAAAGAGATAGTGGAACAGTAGGATCCCAAACTTTACCATGAGCCGCCTTCAAACCAGACGGAGTGTTAACTTCGAGTGGCCCTGCAACCGGAGGTTCATGATCGACTCGGACATTGACAGAGGGCGGAGTTCCAGTTACATCCTCTGCACCTAATGAATAACCAGTAGGTCCAACTGTGTTCATCATAGGAGAAAGATATACATTAGAAAGACCTGTTGGAGAAGAAATTAAACCAGTGTACTTACCTCCTTCTTCAGAAGTTAGTAGATAACTTAAGCCTGAGATGTTCAATCCTACTGTATAATCAGTAGCCTGTGGCCTAACCGCAGTAGAATCTTGGAATTTAACAGTTCCAGTAATATTCAGCTCGCTACCATCGATCATTGTAAAGGGATAAAAGGTTGAATATTGATTTGATAATAGTCTTCCAAATTGGTCCCTGACTTCAAAGGAGTCAATCATCAAATCATTTTCTACTGCATTCTTTCCAGATTCTCCACTATGAGATACTGCTGGCCATACAGTTTCACCTGCTTCATCAAATGCTTGAGAAACCCAACGTATAGAGTTAACATCATCCCACATCCAACTAACATCAAACATCCAGTGTACAGTGACATCATCATAACCATCATTATGAGTTGTAATATCTATGAATGTTGAAGGATTCATTGGAGCAACCGATGAACCTGAAACTTGAGTGAATGATACTGCATCGGAACCTTGACCCCACAAACCATCTGCACTGTTAGTAACCTCAAACATCAGAATCTCACCATCGGATGCAATACCTCTAAGAGAAATCTTATCCAAATTGGAGTTATCAATCAGGTGGTGATGTCGAGTAATTATTTCTACTGTCTCACCATTTGGATAAAGGGTATTAGGTACCGCAAAGTCTCTATTTGTAACGATATAATCAAACTTTAGATCACCATCAATAGTCACTGATCCCTTATCTGCAGTAATATTAACTGGAATTGATACTTGAGTAGGTGGAGGATCATCCTGAGTCATTGAATTATGGTAATAAGATATAGAAGGACCTAAACCTGAAACATTTTCAAATATTAAGTATCCAATTCCAATTGTAGAAATCGAAACTGTTTGTGCATAATTTGATTCAAGAGTGATTGAAACATCTCTCCATTGCCTACCTGTATCTGCATCTGTATGAGATGTAGGTAACGAATTAATGCCAGCAATTTGGCTATAATCTAGCACACAATAAAATATCTCAGATAAAGAAGAACTAGTTTGACTTGATGAACCAACTGTCAAACTGATTGGTGATTCAAATAATCCATCGGAATCAGGAGAGACAGAAATAATTCCATTGTTGACTGCTGCCAAAGAAGGTAACCTGACCATTATTGAAGAAGGAGTCCCAGATTCCAAGTTAATAGTTGAACTAGTCGTAAATGAGTCAATTCCATCTGAAACAAGTGACTGCCATCCATAATGGCCATAATCTGAACCGATGGGGAATGACCACTCAGTTGAACCATCATTGAGCACATCAATAGCTGGATTTACAGCTGACTCAGCAAAATTAGACGAGATAACCATTCTGTCAATCCAACCATTAGTAGGTAAGGATACAGAAAGAGAGAAGCCGGTTTGAGGAACTGCGAAAGGAATCGAACCTTGAGAGGTTTGACCCAATGTTGCACCAGTGAATGAATATGCAGTAACCATTAAACCACTAGAGAAATTTCCTGAAAGTGTTAGACTCTTAATAGGTCTAGATGAATGAATATAATCAGAAGTAATTGTACCAGCAATACTTGTAGCATTTAGTAAATCATCAACCACCTCGATACTAGGACTAAAGGTCCATCCATTATAATCGGCACTTGAAGCAGCAAGATATCTTTTACCACCGATACTTACCTTAGTTAATTTAGGAGATACTTCTTCATCGCTAGTATCCATTATTACTTTAATTCGGACAGAATTATATTCTTCGGAATCAACACCTGCTAGCGAGAATGGGAAGCTAACATTATGGTATCCTGGTATTACATTATCATTAAGATCCATCAAACTTCCTCTAATCGAAGTATTCTCTGGAACTGTTGCCTCAATATCGACCCAACCATAATTGAAAATATCAATACTACTCATATCTATGGCATTACTTAACCAGTATCCGCCAGAACCATAATTTGCAGTTAGGATTCCAAAATTGTCGATATAAGCACCTTGGTATGTGACAGAAGAATCTGTTGATAGACGGAATCTGAATCTTAACTCATCGCCCGCATAGCTAGAAAGTGGGGCTTGTCTATTTTCAAATTCATCTTGATTACAATCGCCACCCATCCATGCATCATGACCATACATCTGATTGCCTGAATATCCAGGTGAGCCGTCATACCATCCAGCTATTTGAGGGTCAAAGTAATTCCATGAACCACTATTAACTTTAATTTGAAGCCCCACTGCGTCCCAATAATTTTCTGTACAAATCCATTTGTCGAATGTAAGATATGCTAAACCATCTGTAGGAATATCATAAGTTGGAGATGTCAACAATGAGTTCTGCTGATTCCCATAATTTCCATTTAGATTTGTGCCGTAAACATAAGGGAAAGAAGGTTCATCTTCAGGACCTGCACTGGTTCCCAATTGACCATAATTCCATGCAGACTGTTTCGTCCACCCAGGAGCATTGCTAGTACTAGGATTTGAGGCTGTAGAATCTTCAAAACCAAATATTTCTTCTAACAGGCCTCCAGTTAGAGTATAATAATTCCAGTCATCGTATCCCAGTTGTGTAACGCCACCATAAGTATAGTACTCTTGGTAATGAGTCATTGTGGTTGGGTTATCTAAATCGTCTCTGAATAATACAGTACCTGTATCGTCAACAACACGAATATCTTCAAGTGTGAATCCTTCTTGTGTATCACCAGGATAAGTGCCTCCATAATTTGTATAAGCATCCGTATCAACTACAAATCGAATGTAAACATTAGCCTGATTTTGATAAGCGACAGGGATGCTATATTCTACAGTCCTGATTCCGTTACTTTGATCGCCATATACTCCATCATATGAAGGGTAACCAGGTATTGCACCACTGCGATCTTCACAATCACTTGTTGTAGAGGAATATGTTGAAGAAATATCATACCATGTTACATTATTCAATGAAAGCTCAATACAAGCATTATCACTAGTAGAGCCCTGTAAATCCCATTCCATATCTATTTCAATTGATGAAGTTGAATTAGTACCGGTTAAATCAATTGTTCTTTGAAGTGCCCCAGCTGAATGTGCCACATAATTGCAAGACGTACCTGTTGTAGACATACAACCATGATGCCAAACTCCAAAGTCAACTCCATCATTATTGAAATCAATGTTATCCAAGAACCATCCTGGCCTCTCATAAGATGCGTTAGGAGAAGTCCAAATATGGAACCTGAATTGGATTTTTGAAGCATTATCGATATCTGGAATTGAAGATATACTTACATTTTCACTAAGCCATCCACTATGAGTAGGGGATGCAAAAACAGGTACTGCACCACTAGGTGCACCGTTAGGTGAAGGAGCGTCAAGCGACATAGTACTTGGATACCCTCCATTAGGAGCAATATAGGTCCAATCATTCCAGCTTCCAGTATTTATCCTATATTCGATCCATGTCCCATCTCCGCCACCAGATGCCGTACTATCCAAATGATACCAATGGTCAAAAGTCATGTAAAGACCATTGTAAGTATTTGAATCAGGCAAATCAACTTGAGGTAATAAGAAAGAACTGCTTGTACCTCGAGGGACTGCTGAGCCAGGCATTGTTCCTACAGCAACAATACCTTCACTTGCTGAAGATGGAATTGTTCCATATGACATAGTTTGCTCACTACCAACATTAGTACCATTATGACTGAATGTTGTTGCCCCCCACAATTCTTGAATGTTACAAAAATAGTTAGTATCAGTAATCTCTAAGGCATCTAGAATGGAGTCTTCATCGGTATCCATTCCTGCATTTACTACAAAACCACCCAGCATACATTGAGAAGTTGTACTTGCTGCAACAGATGTTACAGTAATCTCATAGTCGAAAAATCCTCCTAATCCTGCACTGATAACTGCAGAATTGCCACTTGAACTAGGGACAATTGTAGGTGAACTAGTATATCCGCTACCTCCATTGGTCACAGCCGCGCTATAAATTGAGCCAGTAGTTTCTAGGACAGAAGATAATTGAGCACCTCCGCCATTACTACTAGATACCAAAACATACATTGTTTGTTGAGAAATATAACCTGAACCACCATTATTTACAGAGATTGAAGTAATTGAACCGTTACTTGCAACACTGGCTACTGATGCATTAGCACCAGTCCCTGTACATCCACCAGGACATACAAATGACAGATAGTCTCCAACTGCATATCCTGTACCTCCATTTGAAATTGATATACTGTTGATTGCACTACTAATTGTATAAGTTCCCGAGAATCCACTGCCTGCACCTCCCGTTGCAGATAGTGTTCCTGCTGCATACCCACTACCTCCGTTAGTGACATTTAGAGTTGTAATGCTATCTTCCAGTGCATTGCCACTGCAATACATCAATGTACCAGTTATTTCATCAGTAGACAAAGAACCATCAAAATTATTGTCATAACCATGATCCACCCAGGACCCTGTAAGATTGTTACATTCAACTACAGTTGTTGAAGAACCTATTGAGTAAACATGTTCCCAACCTGGAGAATATGTGTAAATATCATTCATTGAAACATCGATATTGCCCACATCGAATGTACTAATATTTGATCGAGTGCCGTCATCGAGCAAAGTTATTTGTTCTATATCTTCAACGAAATTAGTTCCGAAAAATCTTCCAGTGTTTAAATCTGCACCCTCCCATACAATTCCTGGATCTAGAGATGTTGCAATTTCAGTATTAGTTACATGAAGCCAACCATCCTGAACAGTAGCATTACCAGGGACTCTAAATCCAGTCAGAGTAATACCTTCATCAGGAGGATTTACTGAACTTGGACCGGTCCAAGAAGTTGTAGCAGCGGATGTTAGCGGGGCGATTATCATCAATAGCACTAGAGCAAGTGCAGTCCTACGGCGGTCAGACATATCTGTCTCGTTTGTTTGTTATATTATGAAGTTATTTCCGTAAGATTGTAGAAGGCACTAAAAAATAGTATTTTCAATTTTAAAAATGGAGCCACTGGGGAGAATTGAACTCCCGACCTTCCCATTACCAATGGGATGCTATACCCCTAAGCCACAGTGGCGGCGTTAAACCCAAAAACAATCTCGATTTAATCACTACGGAGAGAGATTCAAAATCACAAATAGAAAGCAACAGACTCAAAATGTCGTAGAGGTTCGGAGACAATGAAGCCGAGGTCGCATAGCCTGGTATTGCGCATGACTGGAAATCATGTGGGATCTTCCCTCGGGAGTTCAAATCTCCCTCTCGGCGCCACTTGTTCCACTAATATTTATTTTAACTTACACAATAAACATACAGATTATGATTTTTTGAATCGAATTAAGGGAGTTACTTAATGCAGTATTTCATGTCGCACACATCATAGGAGGCCTACGTTCAATGACTGATGGAACAGAAATTGAAAATCAAGAGTCGATTAGACTTAGTGAAATTACCTTGAATTACAAGTTTTCTGAATATAACGAAAGATTAGAGGTATTGGATAAATTTATGCAAGAGTCTAAATTTCATCTTAAAATGATTTCAAAGGGCTGGGGAGCATTTGAATTTTCAATTTTTGGCGTGGGAGTATTGGCGATTATACTCGGTTCCTGGGATTTAGGGATAGGTGAACTAAAAAGTGGCGGAGATTATAATAGAGTTGGAAGCGAAGGGATGTTATTCCTGAATGATTTATCACTGATGCTATCACTTCTTTCTATAATTGCATGGGGAGTCTTTGTAATTCAATTGTTTATTCGGTTCCCGATAATGAGAGAAAATCTTGTTTGGATGATGGTAGGAATGATTGCAATACAAATAGGGTATATCCAGACCTATTCAAAAAATCCAAACTTTCCCGAAAACCTCAGCTTAGGCATGTTAGCTCCAATTATTCTTGTAAATCTAATTTTTTCATTTCTCGTAATTTTTGTTGTACATAGAGCCGTTATTGAAACAAGAGATGTGCATGTAATCGAGAGACATTCGCATCCAGACCCGAGAGTTGTCGCAACCGCTTGGAAAGATCATAGTCTCAGACTATGGAGCTTAGGACTGGGCACATGGATGATATTAGTGAATATTTTCTCTTGGTCTTCATCAAAATCTATTGCACTAAGGCCGACATCAGCAGACGAAACTGTTTTTAGTTATCCTTGGCTATATCTTATCTGTAGTATAATCTCAATTTTCTTACTAATACATATTATTTGGTACCCTCAATTCATGCTAGGAGCCGCAGAAGATAGAATCCAATCGGTAAGAGCAAGGGAAGTTTCTGGAGAAATTGATTATAAATCTGCAAAGGATATACAAGGAATTTGTCCTATATGTAAAGAAGAAACCGCTGCTATTCAGAAAGCAAATGGAAAGATAACTATACCTTGTGAATACAATTGTGGAGGAGTTGGAAATCCAGGTTCGGTATGTGCAGAATGTGAAATGACATTACCTACAAGAATTAATTGTAATAACTGCAATTCCAATACTACTATTTCGAGCCATTTTAGTCGGCAAGATGCATGGTAATCAGAGTATAATTCTAATAGTTGGTTGTTAATATGAAAGAATTGGATCCAACTTTGGGTGATTCTGAAGCAACAGAATTTAATGTAGAGGGAGGAAATACGATTAATGTAATTAATGCATTAAAAACAAGAGATGAAGATGTATTCAAATTACTAGTTGGCTTCTCGGTTACTTTAGTATCAGGATTTGTATTAGCTGTAATACTTCTATGGTTATTTTTTACAATGAATGGAGAAGTTTTTGGTTTCAGCCCTCCTCAATCTTTAGTCACTTGGGAAGACGAATATAGAGATATGACAGGGATAAATGAAATAGAAGGATTGGATGGAACAGGAATATCACTATGCATAGTTGATTCAGGAATTGACACATCACATCCTGATTTGAAAAATATCAACCTTATGGGCTGGAATGATGTCATTAATTCTAGCCCAAATCCATATGATGACGATGGTCACGGGACTGCAATGACTGGAATAATTGTTGCAGACGGAGGATTAAATGGGGTAGCAAAAAATGTAGATTTATATGTTGCGAAAGCAATCAATTCAGACGGTTCAGGAACAGATGATGGGATTGCAGAGGCCGTAGATTGGTGTGTTTCACAAGATAGCGATATTATTTCTTTGAGCCTAGGTGGGGGACAAGGTATTGGTGGCGATTTATTCACAACAGATTCACTCGAAATTGCGGTTGAAAATGCAATAGATCAGGGAGTATACGTTGTTGCAGCAGCAGGAAATGATGGTGAAAATGATGATGGAGATGTTTCATCACCCGGTTCAGTTGAGAATGTTATTTGTGTGGGAGGAGTAACTAGACTTGGCAACACATGGTCTGGAAGTTCAGAAGGAGATAATAATGGGAGATTATGGCCTAATCCAATTCTGCCAAGAAATGATCCTGATAAAAAGCCAGAAATAATCGCACCGGGGCTTGAAGTTCCTGTATTAATGACTAACTCAGATTCTTGGTGGGGATGGTCAAGTGGCACCTCTGCTTCAACAGCATGGGTTTCAGGAGGGCTAGCACTATTCCTCCAGGAATATCCAGAATTTCAAAGAAATACGGATAGTGATTCAACTAAGATTGAAGAAATTAAACTTCTATTAAGTGAGAACTCCCAAATGAAAAATGGACAAAGTCAACATGATGATCATTTTGGATATGGAATATTTAGAATTGATTTATTAATTGATTCAGCAGATACTAATTCTTCTAATATAGAGAATGAGATAGAGATGAGGAGTACGCCAGTTGGAAAAAATATATTCGATATCTTTCAAATTGAACGGCGAATAACTGCAAGTGTTCCACCAGATAATTCTATGAATGCCATTGAATGATTATCATTACATTCTCGTATTAATTTCATCCATTGATTAAACGACTCTACTTTCTTTTGTGCTTCATTAGGTTCTTTTCCTTCCTCAGGCACACCAACATCTCCTGTAGGGACTTCTGGTTCTTTAACGAGTATGAATCCGCCCGGAGAAATTACATTTAATGCAGCGTTTGTAGCTGATGCCCTCTGATTTTCTGGGAGATCGATAATTATCAGATCTATTGGTTGAGGAAGTGGTGATGGTTGTGCGCTAGATGGTAATGCGGCTGCTGCAATTGACCAAGAGGAGGTTTCAGCAGTAATTTCTTGCCACGACCTTGTCAAAACCTGTGTCCATTGTTCAGAAGAATGTCGACGAATAAGACGATCAATTATTACTCCAAATTTACCTGCGGGTTCAATTATTCTGAATGTATCAGGACGAGTCCTAGTTTCCGAAGGAGGATTTGCCGGATCCCCTGTCCATAAGTCAAGTAACCAAGCGGTTAGATGACCAATGCCTCCGCCAACAAGAACTGCATTTCTAGCAGGAATTTTAGAAGTAATATCTCTAATCTTGACTCTAAATGCACGTGATAGAGGTATTAAATTCATATGTAACATTTGCTGACCGATATTAGCTGCTATCTCAGGTTCTTGATTACCAAAATCAGATTCTAAAGATAGCAATTTTTCAAACATTTCTCGCTCAGACATCTGAGGTAATCCGATGCCGCCCCCGCCACTCATGTCAATGGCTATATTAACTTCAATTTCAACCATCCCATGTAAGGATGGCTTCAATAAAGGGAGTCTTGTCGAAGGTACATGGAAGATACGGACATCGATGAGGAAGTATTTGATGCTGCAGTATGTCCTGAATGTGCAAAAATGACTGAGCATGAGATCCTTAAAAGGAACTTAAGAGGAAACGGAGAAGATTTATTGATCCGATGCGTTGTTTGCAGTAATGTCCATAACCTACAGTTAAGGCCTCCTAAATCAGTGTTAATTAAGACAACATTGTCCGATAGAATGGATAGTGAATTGTCATTAATTGAAGCTGATGAAGATGAAAAGATAAATAAAAATGATTACTTCCAGCACGAGGAACAAACCTATAGAATTACAAGGATAGAAGATTCTACTTCTAGAGAATGTAGAAATCTAAATGCTGGAGAAATATCTGCAATGTGGGCAGTTAGAGTTGACCGGACGATAGTACCTATCACAATGACTGAAGGTGAGATTAGTGTTCCTAGCAGTATAGAATGTGACCCAGATAGAGTTTTTTCCTGTGGTGCCATTATGCAAATGAATGGAAGAAGATGGAGAATCAGAGCTCTTCATACCGGTAAAGGAAGAACTCTAAATGGGAAAAGAATCGCCAGTGAGATTAGAAGAATATACTTACATGTTCCAGAAGATAATAACTAAAATTAGGTTTCTAGATTTATTTTCTGTTAGTCCAAGGCATAATAATTGTTTTAGTTACGTGCCAAGCAATATCGGGATTTTCTCGAATTCTCCTAACTCCATACTCGTACCATTTCGTGCCATACGGGACATAAACCCTAGTCAAGTGCCCCTCTGATGCTAATTTCCTTCTGAGATTACCTCGAACTCCTAGAAGAAATTGGAACTCATATCCAGGGCCCTTTCCGACTCTAGTCCCGAATGAGTTGGCTCTAGAGTCATTATCTACTGACATATTCATATCATGTAATTTTTCGATACTATGTTCGATTATTGGGATATCGTGTGAGGCAATAGCAGTGTAACAACCCAATTCTAACATTAAATCTATGCATTCATTAGTTGAATCTACTATTTCTTGATATTTTGTATAAGAAATTTCTTCTGATTCTAAATAAATTCCTTTACAAATTCTAAAGTCAGTAATAGGCCCTAATTTTTTACAAATCTCAGCAATATCCTCTTTAGTTCTAAATAGCCTACCTTGTAAAACAGTCCCTATATTCTGAAATCCTTTTTCTTGCATTTCCAAAACGACATCGATAGTTTCTTGAGTAACTCTATGATCTTCCATATCTAATCGAACAAAAATATCATTTGAGGCAGCCTTTTTTAGAATCTCTTCAATATTTGATAAGGCTACATTTTTATCAATTAATAATCCAAAGGCAGTGGGCTTCAAGGATATATTTGCATTAATCTGATTGGATACTATAGAATCCAAAACTCTAGAATATTCATCAACAAAGTACCTTGCTTCTTCTAGATCATTAATCTCCTCTCCTAATACATCAATAGTAAAACATGTATGCTCTTTTGACATTTTCTTCATTAAATCTATTGCGGATTCAAGATTTGTTCCTGCAACATAACGACCTGCTATACGCTTAACTAAAAATTTTGGAGCAATTGGCATCAAACTAACAATGATTTTCCCAATCACTCCCATAGACTGTCGAAGAGAATTAAAGATTTGATTATTCTCTTTGAGAGATTTGCTTGCCACGTCTAACTTCTACGCCTAATTCTTCTAATCTTTGAATAATTGCAGAACGTTCCCATCCCTTGAATGATTTCCTATCTAAATGAGCAAAAATCGTATTATTTGGGAAAGAAATTCTTGTTGAAGAAACCACATTTTTAATGCATTCTGACCATGGCCCCGAAGGAAGCTGGGATTCAGATTTTTGATCGAAGATTAAAGAATAATTTGCTATAACATGACCTAAATTAATTTCTGAATCAATAATTACTGCTTTATGTCTTGGAGCATAGTGACCACCGCCGAATCCAATCATAACTTCCGAATTTGGATTGAAATACCTTAATTCATCATCAAACATCCCTAATACGTCGGAGATTACTTCAGCCCAACATTCAGCTACATCTTCTCTGCTCCATTCATTATCAGTTGAGCCAATCTCAATATACAAGGTAGGCGTTTTTAATATGGGTCCATGATGAGTTGTTTCTAGAGTTAAATCGAAATCAACATCTAATTTTTTCTCTCTAGCTAACTTGTTCATTCTCCTGAATAATGATGCGAAATATTTGCTTGGAGGAACTAATGTGCCATTTTTCCCTCCAGATTTCCCTTCCTCACCATATGGTAAAATACCGGGGATTCCGATAGCATGCAAAGTCATTGCAGGTGTATTAGAACGGGAAACATGTCTAGATAAAATGAGAACATCATCAACAGAGAGATTAGTATTTTCACTAAAAATAAGATCTATATGATCTGCTCTAATGTGAATTTGATCAATTAGTAATAGATATACCCTATCACATTCATGGATATAATAATCTCCTAGAGATGAAGAAAAAGATTCACTCCAACCATCTAAACGCCTCATAGCATCGTACAATGTCATTGATGCCATATCGGATTTAGAAGCCACTACAAGTACTCCCATAAGCCTTCCAAAGAGAGTTTAATTTTCAATCCTCTGAACCACACCTTGAAACACTGGCCTTTAGAGGAGTTCAACATGGGAAGTTCAGAAATAGGTTTTGCTCCTATTAAAATAGACTCAGGAGAGAAGATACATGTAATCTCAGGTGTATCAGGTCAATTGCTGAAAGTTGATGAAAATCTAAATCCTATTACAGAAGTTAGTCAACCATTTCCCGCTATGATTACATCAAGTACAATAGTGGGAGAAAAGTGGATAGGAGTTTGGATTGAAAGAGAACTCAGACAGGCGAGAATGGCTGCATTTGATTTGAATGAAGAATGGCTAAATGGTGAAAAAAAAGCGGATTTGCGGAGTAATAAATTAAATTATCACCTACATCCATCATCTAGTACTTGGTCGCAGATACTGGACTCTGAACCAACTGCATTATCAGAAGTTGATAATTCAATTTGTTTTTCTACGATAAATAGAGGTATTTACAGAATCGATAGCGAATCTAATGAAATATGGAGGTCTGAGATACCTAAATGGAAAGATATTGAAAAAATAAACTCATTTGATGAAATAATTGGATTTGTGAATACTGAAGAAGGTATCGTATTAATTTCAAAGGCAGGAGGATTTGCCATTATGGATGATGAGGCAAATATAATCAAAAAAGGAGTTTTAAAGATGCCAGAAATAATTACCGGATTTCTTTACGAAAAAGATGAGGGTTGGTTTATTAAACTGAATGGGAAATATTTTGCAACTCTGTCGACATTGGCTGGAAAACCAAAAATTTACAAAGTTTTGGGACCAGTTTATGATGTTAAAAATATCAAAGGAGATTGGATCTGGACCGGATGGAGACACGATGGAAAGCTGGATAAAGATGGAAACTTAGTAATTTTACCAAGAGAAAATATCGGTATTGGCATTATTGGAAACAATGTTCTTACCAATGATGGGAAATGGGAAGAAATCAGAATTTAATTATTCTTCTTCATCATTTGAATTGTAACCACACTTGCCACAAACTTTCCTATCATTATGAATTCCTAGGAAGACTCCTGGGCCACAAATTGGGCAAAATTCGCCTTTACGAACTAAAGAATCGCCCTCTACCGAATATTTTGACCACTTAGATTGTGGGTTAGGTCCTTCTGCCATTATTCATCTCCTCCTGTTTCTTTTTGAGCTCGAGTCTTTTCATGTCTATCAACAATAAATTTTGGTTCTAATGATGCTGATTCTTCTGAATCATAAATCAGTGCAATTCCAGTAGTTAATGGCCTCCCATACCGAGTGTTTACATTCTTAACGAAAATCAATTCTTTTTTTGAGCCGGGTTCTGCTTTTGCTGCAGCAGTTATCATTTCGGAAAGTGTTGGAGTAGGAAGGTTTGTATGATTCCATTCAAAGGTTAATTCAACTCTCCCAAGTAGTGGGTTTTCTTTTCTTTCAATTATTTGCATATTTATTTCCTCCTTATCTTATATTTACCTTCAGAGCATAAGTTCCAGGACTTGTTACATTGAGTCTCGCTGCGACTTCAGATCGCTTGGGATTAAGAATTATCACATAGCCCTGCCAATCAGTAGTCACAGGCGCATTCGGGCAATGCTTACATTGAGGTATATCTTTTTTATTTTCAGGATCAGGCAAAATACGATAGCATTCGCCACAAGCAAATGGTTGCTTGGCCATTTTAATCCTGCTCCTGAATCCAAGAATATGCGCCAAGTCCATCCATTTTACAATTTAATCCAATCTTACTTGCTCTAGGATCGTTCTGATTTATTGCCTTAGAAACTACACGAGAACGTATGTAAGAACCCTCTTCTAAATACTTCCCACTTGAGGCCCCCTCAATTCTCTTAACTCCTAAGTTCACATTAATGGGTTCATCAAGAATCTGCGATTTGTGCAATAAAGCTTCCATAGGACCTATTCTCACGAATGCTCCATATTCCGAAATTTCAGATGCATAACCATCTACAACTTCATTGTTTTCCATATTGAATAGTAAAGCCTTGAATTTTACACGCTGATAAATAGCTCCATCCCCATGAATAATTTTTCCACGGCCTAAGGGTTCGTGATCAAATGTTAAAACGGTGTAGTTTTCATCAGGATCAAATCGACCCTCGAATGCGTCATTTGCTAATTCATCTATGTGGTCAACTAGATTACGTCCTGCACGAATATATTCTGCAGGTATTCTTATTGTATCTTCGCGGGTGACTATGCTGTACATGCCTTTTTCCTCCATTAAACGGACTGCTCCGAGGTTTGTCGGAGGAAGGCAGAAGACCCCCCGTCCCTCATCGGCAAAGCCTCCAGAGGAGAAGTCCGTTGAGTCGCCGACTTACCTCCCCTGTATAAGCACAACGGATGATTAATGACTGCGGAAAATGAGATTTACCTCACAGACCGTAGGTCTGGATGATAGTTTAGTGCGAATGTTCAAGTGGGTATTGAACCCCATTTAGACCCTGATGCGAGGGTTCACTATGTCAAGTCAATTGAACAAAGTTACTATTTGTTTGATTATGACATCTCTTTTAGTGCTAATGCCTCATTCTGGATTCTTAACAAATTATGGAAATCATAGTATAGAAATTGATGAGAGATTAATTGAGTCATATTCCTCAGATTCTGATTCAGTTTGGATAGATGGCGGACAACCTTGGCCTCAACCGGGAAGGACTTCAGGGAGAGAATCTACTCCCCCAACCCATGGCCCCGATGGAGGAGCAGGACTAGGTACGCCTGAAAATGCTACAGAATTACAGTCAATAGTGAACCCAGTAATAAACTGGCAATATAACAACTATGTTTATTCAACTGATGCATTTGCTACTCCAATTGCCGACCTATCTGAATCGATTATATCTGACGATGATTCTATTGAAAGGTGCGGCGGAGATTCATTATTTACAATAATCATACAAACCGAGGATGTCGGAGGTAGCCTACATAGCTTCCTTAGGATCATAGAAGGAGAAGATGCAGACCTCGCATGGGAAGTTGATTTAGGAGAAACGGATGAAATTAAAGCATCCCCAGTAGTTGTTGATTTGGACTATGATGGGAAACAAGAAATCATTGTTTCCTTCGATTTGAGTGGGACATTCTATGTAAAAGGATATTCTCCTGAGTTAATATGTACAGTCACAGGTTGGTCACCAGGTGGTAGCCATGTCACTGAATTATTGTGGACTTACTCGGATTCAACATTAATGATTGGGAGTACAGATGGTCCTTATGTGAGTAGTGCATATGGCGGCCACAAACCTACTGCTCAACCTTTACTTGCAGACTTAGATTTAGATGGGAATGCAGAATTAGTACTCTCATTGATTGAAAAGAACTCTGATGACCCTGTTATCTTGGCATTAGATATCACCGGAACTTCTGCAACTTCAATTTGGGAAAAAACATTAGATAAAGGAACTCATCCGTCAGATCCTTCATTTATACAAACCGATGAAAATACTGCTTTCGTGATATTAACATCTGTTCAGAGTTCTACGAGTGCTATGTGGTTATGGAAGTTAGATGCAGCTGATGGTGATTCGAATTGGGATGGTAAATCACTAGAAAATCTGAATGGATTCGATTCGAATGTACCACATATTAGGCTACCTGGCCCGGTCATTGCGAACTTAGATGCAGATGATGCTATGGAAATGGTCATCACCATACCATCTGATTTTGATGGCAGTAGTGCAGCATATGGAGCTGAATATTATGGTATTGAAGTTAGTGACGGAACAAAAATATGGGACTTCGAATCATCTAATGGGTATGCAGATTCTGCACCAATAGTTATTGACACAGATGGAGATGGCGATCACGACAGAGTTTGCTGGATCACATGGACTACTAACAGTTGGAACACAAATAGAGATGGATTTACTGGATGTCATGATGACACTGATGGAACTAACCCTCAAGAAGCATGGAGTAAAGAAATTCTAGAACCACAAGGTGCACCAAATGATGGAATTGCAGTTTCCTCGCCAATATGGATGGATATTGACGGCACAGATGAGCCGGAATTAATTGTACCATATGGTAGAGAGTTGAGAGCTTATGATGGAGATTTAGGGACTATGGCAGGAGTTAACTCTGATTGGAATACGCCAATTACAATTAATCATAGACTTTGGTCATCGCCTTCATTAGCAGATATTGATGGAGACGCCACTTTAGATCTAATTCTTGGCGATACAATTATTTCAAATGAAATAGCAGACATAAGACCCCAATTAGATGGCAGAAGTATAGAGTTCAGTCCAGTTGCACCTGACCCTGGAGAAACTGTTACTATTACTGTATCTTTTGAAAATGCAGGTACTTCGGAGACTGATGAAGATTCAGATGTTATACTATATGCAGATGATCAAATCATAGCTCAAGAACGATTCGGTAATATGCAGCCTGTTGACCCTACTGGCTCAGGATCTTTATCAACATTTAATGTGGAGTGGTCCGGAAACCTTGGCGAACATGAATTCAAACTAGTCTTAGATCCTTACAGAAATATTACTCAATCAAGATACGATAATGATATTCATATTACCACGTTAAATATTATTAATCCTTATAATGCTAGTTTTGAAATACCTACCGAACCAACCATTGTAACACCTGGTGAAAATTCTTTGTTTACGCCTAATATTCGTTCAACAGGAAGGTTGGCAGGAGTATGGAGTCTATCCATAGACGATATGAACTTACCAGATGGATGGACTTGGAGCGATGAAACTCCTGGAGGAATTGAATCTATAGAAATTGGAGTAGGACAGGTTTGGTCTCCAAATTTGAGAATACATGCACCAAGTGATGCATTAGGATCTGATTCTGGTTATTTAACACTAACATTAACTTTAGATGATGACAATAATGTTTCAATCTCAGCACTTGCTGCTGTCGAAGCAAATAGAACAAGAGGGCTTTCTATTAGAGGACCCGATGGAACTGCAAATACTCATGGTTATGGTTTGACTGGAGAATATGCAGAGGCTTGGATGCTTATTCATAATCTTGGGAACGCATTAGAAAATCAGATAATTATGTCTTGGGATACAACAGCATGGGGTGCTGACCTCAAATTGTATGATTTAGAAGGAAATCAAATCCCTGCTCTTTCACTGGAACCTGATGAAATGATATATGTAACAGCTAGGCTGGATGTACCTAGCAATGCAAATTTAGGAGATACTGTTAGTACACCTCTTGAAATGTGTGTTAGTGAAGACATATGCCAAACAATTCAGATTACTTTCACAGCAACTGGCGTAACAACTGACGTGCATCAGAGAACTGTTCCAGGCAGAACATTATCTTGGGACGTAGCAGCAGATATGCCAGTCGGAGAGAATCAACTTGAATGGTCAATGACGGACGCAGGTCTAATTATTCCTGGTTGGTCTTGGAGTGCAACCGGAGACTTGGAAATAATTGATGATTCAGTTGTCCTAACTAGATCTGGATCATCCAGAGTATATGGTACAATAATTTTGAATTTACCTAATGATGCTTCTCCATCGTACCATACATTCATTCAACAAAGTACACAATCTACAGATCATGTATTGCAGTTTTCTCTTGAAGTATTACAAATTTATAGAGCAGAATTGACAATTACATCACCTCTAGAACAACCATATGAAGTGGAAGTTGAAGAAGATGTTCTAGTAATGATTAAGTTAGAAAATCCGGGTAATGGACTTGATAGTTTTAGATTGGAATCTGAATT
This sequence comes from Euryarchaeota archaeon UBA439, assembly GCA_002497245.1. Taxonomy (GTDB): domain Archaea; phylum Thermoplasmatota; class Poseidoniia; order Poseidoniales; family Thalassarchaeaceae; genus MGIIb-O2. Next base: position 18,879 of record DANB01000007.1, on the reverse strand, counting down.
GATTACTAGCCTCGATAATGAGGAAGAATTTGAGGTATCTGTTTCATTTACAAGTAGTACTGTTTCATTGGGTCCAGGAAGCATACAGACAATACCTGTGATTGTCACATTGCCGGAAAATACTCCGGCTAATACGGAAATTGAAATTTTAATAATCATGACATCTCAAGGTAATCTGAGTGTTCAAGACTCGGAAATTTTATCACTTTCAGCCAAACAGGACCATCGATGGGAGATAAATGGAGAATATCTCGGAAATAATATTAGAAACAGCACAATAATAACAGCTCCAGGGGAAACAGGGCAAGTAATCTTGGAAGCAATTAATATTGGAAACCTAGAAGACGATATCGCTCTTGAGACATCTATCAGCATAAGATATGCAGGTTCTGATGATTCTCAGGGTTGGAATGCTTCTGGGACATCTATTGAGGGCATTCAGGTTAATCAAACAGGAAATCCCTCCATATCTTGGTCAGTACCTAATGATGCTTGGAATGGTACAATAATGCAAATCACAGTGGATGCAAATGCTAGAGGAGAGACAGTAGACACAATAATTTTCAGTATAGAAGTGCCTCATATTAAAGAATGGAGAGCGATATCAAGTCAAGTCGATTTAGAAATTAACCCTGAGGGATCATCAATTGACATAGAAATAATGCAATTAGGTAACTCACCATCAAATGCCTATTCTACTGTATATGTAAATGGTTCAAATGATTGGATAGTTGAAACACCTGAAGAATTACCAATCCTATCGCCTGGTGAAAGTGCGTTTATGACATTGAATATTACTCCACCAGAAAATGCGCAACATGGGAAAACTGTCGAACTACATATTAGACTAAGAGAAGGGAATTCATTATCAGAAACTATAGTTCCATTAAGAGTCGCTGTGATTCATCAATTTGACTTAGATGGGCAAGGCCCATGGGTTGTCTCAGAACATGGAGGTTTTCCTCATGCAACACTATTGAATGAAGGAAATGCCCCTACTACAATTACAATTAATGTCAGAAGTTTACCCTCAGGTTGGGAAGTTATAGGAGAAACAACTACAGTTTTGGCAGTTGGAGAGTTGAAAGGACTTCCGATTGAATTAATTCCAGACTCAGATTGGCAAGGGGAAACATATACGATTAAGGTAGAGGCAATTGACGAATTAGGAAATGTTGATGAAATATTACTCGACACCGTGAAACAGGATTATTCTTGGGGAATTTCACCCATCATTACAATGATTAGTGGTGATAATACCTTACTGAAAATACATGGAACAGACTCTGATTCATCTGTAATTGATGGAAGTCAAGGATTGCTAAATTGGGATAATAGCGGAGGATGGTTATGGTTAGCATCACAGTCTATTCAAGATGGAGAGATAACTATTGATTCGAATGAAGGACTTGTCTATTCCTCGTATATATCTGAGAAAGTAAGCCGTAATGGCAATTGTCACTTGTCAGGAATACAAGGAGATATCACCGCATACTGCAGTATTTACAATGGAACTGAGGCCTTTGACTATACCTTGTTACTAATTGATGATAACGGGAAACTGCTAGACTCATATTCCGGTACAGTAGATGAAAACTCATCCCTAGATCAATTAAATCTGACAGCCATAAATTGGAATCCAGAACCAGGGAAAAGAAATTTAATGCTAAGAGCCTTAGACTCTAAGGGCGTAGAGTTCACCAGCACAGAGAAAGAATTTGATATCAGAAGAAATGATTGGAATATAGGTCTAACGGGAATTGAACTGGTGGGTGTTGGAAGTAATCAACAGGTTCAGATTACGACAATTAGGGAAAATCAGAACCTTCTAAGTGATGCAGACTGCTTACTAGAAGTGAGTTCAGGAGGAGAAGTTCTTGGAGAGCATGTGATGGATCCTGCGGCAGTCTATTTCTTGCCTAAAATTGACCGGCCAGACCTACCGGATGGAAGTGAATTAGTAGTACAATTTAGTTGTGCATTCCCATGGGATATTGAATCGGACTCAACAGATAATGAACAGAGAATAATCTTAACGGATGGATCAGATAGCAATGATGGTATTGAAGATTTAGAGACCGGAATAGCTGCAGCATCTTTAGTGATTGGACTTTCTGTAGCTCTGGCTTGGATATTAAAGAATCATAGAGAAAGAAAAGAAATGATAGAGATAACGGAGAAGGCGATAAAACAGAATCTATCGAATAAAAAGAATATGAAGAACAATGCTTTAGAAGAAACAAAAGAAGAAGTTGAAGATTTTGTTGAGAATGTTATCGAAGACATAGGAATTATTGAAAAAGAAGAAGAAATAGAAGTTGAAGAGGAATTAGATGAATTCGAGCTCAGACTTAGAAGATTAGGAAAATTATAATAAAATTGGGTTTTTTTATGGGAGAATATATACCGCCATCTGCATTTTATACATTTGACCCAATTAGGTATGACCCAATTTTACTTATTGAACCAATTTTATCTTCAATAGGCGGGGATCATACAGAAATTAAGAAAATTGTTCAATATTCTAATGAAATAAAAAATCTGGTAGAAGGAAAAGAAGCACCATACGACCATTCGACTATGCTATTTCTAGCCATCATGGATTGGAAAGAAGGAGGAGTTCCCTCTGAACCACTAGATAATGGCATTGCAAGAGATAGAATAGGTAGATTTCCTAGCGATAGTGGAAATGCAATAGAGTATATTCTTGAGTTTACTAGGGAGAATGAGAAGGAGATATTATTTCACGAATTATTGATAAAATTGACTAATGGTTTATCTCCTGAAAATCTCGGAGAAGAAGGATTCAATAGAGGATTTGCCGGAATGGAACTCTTAGGATGGTTAAATAATGAAGATGTAAAACTACTTTTACAAACAATGCAAAGTGGAAAATGGGTTATCAAATCGAACGAAAGTATAGATGGAGGGGTCAGAGACTCTCTACGCCATCTACAGACGTTACTGAAAGCAGCAAATAGAAGAGGATGCGGAATATTAATGAGAAGACATCATTAACCTAGAATTGGTTTCCAGTCAGCCTAGAATACATGTCTGAATACAACTCAGCAGTCTTGTCAATTATATCTTGAGGCAGGGCAGGTATAGGGGGTTCTTCAGTACCTTCTTCTCTGGCCTTGTACAATTCATTATGATGCCCGGTAGAAAGATAATGCCCTCGTACAAATTCTTTGGAAAGTTGAACTATCTCTCCTTCTGAATATTTCTCAGCATCCCACCAACGATCTTCGTCTAAAGTTCCAAAAGAATCAACCAATACAGGAACCCTATTCACACCCAATGCAAATTCTTTCTTACCGTCTACATGTATCAACCCTCTTTTACTCGCCTCAGATTCAATAATTTTGTCAACTTCGACGACAATTGAGAGTATAGAGTCAAATTCTTCTTCTGTTAAATTTGATATCTCTAAAGCTTCTTTCCTATCTAAAAGTCTATCAAATTTCTCGAACTTAGTTGATACTTCTAGATATGGTGCAGGTAATTTAATTCCTTCATGTAAAACTGTACCCGGCTCAAAACCGAACTCTTCAGCTGAAGCATCGCCTCTATCATATCTTCTCCATCCAGAACCAGCAAGGTAATGTCTACAAATCACCTCAAGAGGGACGAATACATTTTCTCTTTCTCTTGAGATCGCCCCAGGTTCTCTAATTACATCAAAACGACGAGCTCTGACTCGATCAGGAGCATTCATCTCAATCACATGAGTATCGCAAATACCAGCCTTCTCAACTAATTCAAACCAATAACAAGATGTCCTATTCAATGATTCTCCTTTTCGGGGAATTAAACTTGGTATTATTTGATCAAACACACTAATTTGATCAGTATATCTAAATTCAATGATATCCGGGTCCTCTGTACTCCATACTTGCTTGACTTTACCATGATACAACATCTCGACCATAACTCTGTTCGATGACATTAACCCAATGAATATTACTAATGAATAATCAGTAAAAATTATTCTTATTTCGACTGAGACTCAGTAGCCATAACTGTGTTAGACATGAGCATTGCAATGGTCATTGGCCCCACGCCTCCAGGGACTGGTGTAATGCTACCAGCGACATTAGAAGCATCTGAATCTACATCTCCCACTAATCTATAACCACTCTTTCTTGAAGGATCTTTTACACGATTAATGCCTACATCTATTACTGTAGCACCGGGTTTTATCCATCCAGATTTGACAAACTCAGGTCTACCTATCGCAGCAACAACTAAATCTGCTTCTCGACAAATATCCGGAAGATTATTTGTTCTAGAATGTGCTATAGTTACAGTTGCATCTATACCTCTTTGAGCAAGAAGAATTGACATGGGCATACCTACAATTCTAGAACGCCCAATAACCAGTGCATTTTTCCCAGATAAATCGATGTCAGATGATTCTAATATCTTCATTATTCCAGCGGGTGTACATGGAAGAAGGCCAGAAGAATCACCTTGGACTAGTCTGCCTAGATTCATTTTATGAAAACCATCTACATCTTTCTCTGGAGAAATTGCGTCCGTCACCAGCGATTCATTTATTCCTTCAGGAAGAGGGCTCTGAACCAAGATACCATGTACTGAATTATCAGAATTTAACATATTAACTGTATCTAAAATTTCTTTCTCTGATATATCCCCATCTAAATCAATTCTAGTACTCTTTATGCCACACCTTTCACAAGCCATTTCTTTATTCCTCACATAGACATGACTCGCTGGATCATCTCCAACAATGACTACTGCAAGGTGAGGAATTATCGCTTTACTTTGGAGATTAATTATTCGATGATTTAATTCTTCTTCAATCACACGACCTATCTTTTTCCCATCTAAAACCGTCGCGGACATAATTGATTCGAAAGGCCCTATGCACTTCACGTTGACGGAAGAGAATCTACTAAATCATGAAAGATTTATTGGAGCCCCAGGAGAGATTCGAACTCTCGGCCGTCTGATTACAAATCAGATGCTCTACCAAGCTGAGCTACTGAGGCTTGAATCGCCGAGGACGTTTAACATTTGAACCCTACACATTGTAAAGATGAAATTATCCGGTGAATTGATGGGTAAAACCATCTACGCCAATACATGGAAGGAGATGGGGGTGATTATCTTCAGCAGAGACATGTGAAAATAAATATCATTATTTCTGGATGGGTTTGTATAATACTTGGAAGTGTACTATTATTTTCTTCTGGAGAATCTTCACTTGTTCTTTCTTTTGCGGCTCCAATATCAGTATTGGGACTAATACTATTAATTCTTGGATTGATGTATAAAGATGAAGCCAGTATAGACCCTCAAGAGATTTTATCATGGGAGCCAGATAAAACTGAAATGCCAGACTCGGGGAGAGTGATGTACAGAGTAGATACTACACTAATTGAACCTATTAGAACATCAATATTATGTGGAAAATGTGGTAATATTTATTGGAATGAGGGAATTAAACCAAAGAGTTTCGATTGCCCTGATTGTCTAATCACACTTTGGCATGAAGAAGAAGAATGATTATTTCATTAAGCAACCATCAAGAGTAAACGCTCTTTCGATGTTTTAGGAGGGAGCCTATGACACTCGGTAATAATGAGAAAAAAATGCTCCGATGTATGCGTTCTAAAGAACAGCACGTTTGGACTCTTGAGGAGTTATTACAAATCACACAATGGAATGATCAAGTTCACGTTGCCGGTGCAGGTAAATCTTTAGATGAAAATGAATTTGTAGAAACCATTGAAAAAAATATGAAATTTGTCACATTAGGCTCTGAAGGAATTAAGGCTATTGAAAATGGTTTACTCGAGGAAAGAATTTGGAATTGGATGATTTCACAAACAGAGAAGAAAAGAACAATGAATGAATTATTCGATGCGGGTTTTGAAAGATATGAAGCAGGTCCAGGAATTGGTTTGTTGAAATCAATAGGAGTTTCTATTGAGAACGGGATTTTTACTTTTGATAATGAAAAAGAAATTACAAATATAATTTCTGAACGTGTTAACTTTATTGAAAAAATATCTAAAGAAAAGAAGGATTTTAATAATTTAGATAAGGAATTAGTCGAACATTTCTCAGGGAGAAAGAATTTGATTCTGATCGAGGAGTATATTGTAAGAGAATGGAAACTTACCAATAAAGGAATAAATATCTCAGATAATGAATTGGAAGAAGTTGAACTCATTGGAGAAATTACACCAGAATTTTTGCAAAAAGAAGGTTGGGAAAATGCATCATACAAAGAATTTGATGTTAATGCAGATACTCCTATACCAGTTGGTGGAAGACCTCATCCAATGCAATCACTAATCGAAAGAATAAGATCTGTTTTTCTAGAGATGGGTTTCTCAGAAATAGAAGGAAATTATGTACAATCAGCAGGCTGGAATATGGATGCTCTTTTCATTCCTCAATCGCATCCAGCAAGGACTATGCAAGATACATTTTATCTAGATGAGCCAGAAAAACTAGATATTTCGGATGAAATGTTAGATCTATGGGCATCAGTTCATGAAAATGGACATGATACTGGGAGTTTGGGTTGGGGTTCAAAATTTGATAAAGAAGAAGCAAAAAAAGGACTACTGAGGACTCATACAACTGTAAACACTGTGAAATATATTGCAGAAAATCCAGTGAAACCTTCACGTGTATTTGGGATTGGAAGAGTCTTTAGACAGGAAACAATAGACAGGACACATCTGCCCGAGTTTCATCAAATCGAAGGAATCATTCATGAACCAAATGCAAGTTTACCAATGTTAATCTCAACATTGAAGACTTTCTATTCAAAAATGGGTTATCCAGATGTTAGAGTTAGACCTGCATATTTCCCATACACTGAACCGAGTGTGGAAGTAGAGGTGTACTGGAGGGGGAAATGGTTAGAACTTGGCGGAGCGGGTATCTTCCGTCCAGAAGTAACAGAACCACTAGGTAGTGAATGGCCAGTATGTGCATGGGGGATGGGACTAGAGAGACTAGCTATGCTAGTTCTGGAATTAGACGATATCCGCGAGCTTTACCAACCAGACTTGGAACGTCTGAGTCGGATGCCAATACTCTAAAGGAGTATCTAGTGACTGTCGCAAGCATCAATATTGATATGAATATTAAGCCACTATTAGGAGGATTCTTTAGCCAAGGTATTGCAATTAATCCGCCCTCAGAGGACTGCCCGCCAGGAGGGCCACCTCCACAACCATCAGGAGGGGGGCCTATTCCTGGCCCCCAAGTTTCTCCATGTCCAGCACAGGGATCATCATCGTCCCCTCCACTTCCATCCGATGAAGGAAGTTCTCCAGCGTAACAATTTATGAAGTAGGGGAAACCAATTCCTCCTTCCCCATTAAACATAGTAGTATGGTAATGATACATCCCCTCCGGCCAATCTGGAGTTGCGCTAAATATTCCATTACAAGCATCTAATGTACCTAAACCTTGGACATATTCATAGTCATCAATTCCTCCAGAACCGTCAGCTCCTTCTTTAAGCCTATATGATGATGTCATTTCAACTACTTCTCCATCATCATCCCAACCAGTATAGCCATATATTGAGTATCCATCTAATGCAAAACCTACTATCTTTGAGTGCGTACTCAAAGTTCTTTGAGAATCTAAATTGTAGTCATACATTGTTTCTCCCTCATCAGCATGCCAATGTATGCAATTAGAATCCGCATGATAATGATAAATTCCTCCAGGACCTGAGTGCCCATGACAAACTCCAAGATCGACCGGTTGTTCACCTTCTTCTTGCTCATAAGCGCCTTCTTCTAGAGCAACTGCATCACCACCTGGCCCATCTTCAGGACCATAGATTGCTACTCCTGTCACGGAAAAGGCAATTGTGCCCCTAATTGGAGCCATGACGCAACCCTCAGAAGAAACTGAAGGATTACATTCAGGATCATCAGTTGGAGTTAATGGTATTGTATAGGTGTCAGATTGTGCACTTGCACAACAACCTAGAGTTGATTCGAAATCATGATTAGGTAGGCCATTTGTACTAATTGTGATATTGTTATCTTCAATTATAAAACTCAAGTCACACATATGGTTATCTTGCTCCTCAGTAGTATAGTCATCAACAACAGGAACTTGATCTTCATCACAAAGTAAGACCCTTGACCACCAACCAGAACTACCGGTTTCTGGATCTGTATCATACTGACAACTACCATTATCTTGTGTAGCATTGCTATCATAATTCACAGCCTGTGAATCCATACAACCAATTACTGGCTCGTCATCATATTCACAACTACCATCATCTTCGATAGCATCAGAATTGTAATTATTTGCTTCAGAATCCATACATCCACTTACTGTTTGTTGATCATATTCACAACTACCATCATCATTTGTAGCATTAATATTGTAGTTGTTTGCTTCAGAGTCAGTACAACCCATTACAGGCTCACTAACTGTAATAACAATCGTCTCTAGATCAGAGGAATCTTCCCAGGTCCCACATTCCCCTATAATTGAGATAGAAATATTGGACTCAATTTCAGAAGGACCCCAAGAAAAATCACCATTCTCAGAAAATGGCAGATTAAGACTAAACTGACTAGCATCGCCATCGGACCAACCTAAATCACAAGTTCCAATATTAGGGTGAATTAATGTTCCATTTATTGAAACTATATCTCCACGAATAATACTGATTTCATTGTCATCTACGATAATAATTGTAGGATCTTCATATGGATAATGAACTAAAAATGTTGATGAGAACCTTGATTCTTGCCCCAATGAATCAGTTATAATTATCTTCAAAGAATGAGTTCCTACTCCCACTTCTGAGATATCTATACTAATTATACCGGTATTATTCGGTGCAAGAAGCAAAGATGATCCATCTAATGTAGCCTCAATGTCTAAAGAAGACATATCTTCATCACTAATAGATATATGAAGAAATTCTATACTCCCAATCAAGATACTATCTGGGACATCGGATTCAATTATGGGAGCAAGATTAATTCCCTCAGATTCAAAGTCATAAAAAAGTCCACCAACAAGCACACTACCAATCATCAACCCAGCCAAGAAAAGAGACCTAGCGGCGCCATCATTGTCATCTTTTGAATTACGCATAACATAATGTGTAATGCAATTGCTATTAAACAATATCAGCAAAAAGTTTCGAAAAGGCATAAAAGTTTGTTTTGTTGATTACTCGGTAGACAATGCCTGAATATCAAGTAAGAATTCTTGGACATCCCAATTTATGCCAGTCCATGCAACTCTTTTTCTTGTTTGTTTGTCGAGAATAAATGTCACCGTTGAGTGCCCTACTCCATATTCTCCTAGAGATTGTTCGTGAGGATCAACTGCTTCCGAAGAATTTGTATCACCGGTCCCAATTAGTACACAGCCAAGCCAATTACCGTCGGGTCTTTCATATCCTTCATCACACATACAATGAGCACTTGCACCAGAACCCATGACCCATCCCTTTCCGTTACAGTCAACTCCAGGTGAAAGCTGTGAAAGGTTGGAATTACTAGAGACCCATGCTAAATGTGTGTTGGAATCGACATCAATAGAAGAAATATTTTGAGATTCTGAGAGTGACCATGTTTCGTTCAAATTATCCCAATAATGCAACAACCAAGAGAAATTCAAGTTATTGTTGGTTGACCATTCGCCGATAGCCCCTTCATTATCTGTTAGATTGTAAGTAATATTTGCATTATTGAATACATAATTTGCAAAATCATTACCATCATTGTAACACCTATTATTGGATATCTCGCCACGGCAAGCAGTATCTATGACTGTGGAGGTATTATCAGGATAAAGAACTGAAAATCTATTCGTAGATTCTTCAGGAGGCTGACTAGCTTCGATATGCTCATTATCAACTACAATATTCCAACTATTCCAAACATTAACTAGAGTCGATGGTCTTTCTGCCGAAAGATGATCCCATTCATATCCATTTGCCTCGGTCCACTGAGCAAATCTATCGACAGTATCTCTAGCAGGATCGATAGTGATTGATAATATTACAACATCATCAGAATATTCACCAAGATTTTGATGTATCCAAGCCAGATTAGCAGAAATGGCAAGACACACATCGGGACATGAGGTATAAATGAAAGCAACAACTACTACCTTGTCAGAATAATCTGAAAGTGTGACTGATTCTCCGTGCTGATTCAATAATGTGAAATCTGGGGCGTCTGGTGGATTTTTATATTCCGTACCATATAAATCCAAGTCGTTATTCGACTGTAAGCAGCCGGAAAAGAATAAACATGATACGACTAAAAGAACTAGTGCTTTTTTCATAAAATCACCATTCACTCATCTAATAATAACTTAATATCCTCAAGAACATGTTCTACATTCCAAGCCGTATCGGCCCACCAAACTCGCTGATTCATCTCCTTATCAACAATTATAGTACCGGTCGTATGATCAACCCAATAGCTAAGTGGATGATGCATAGTTTGTACCTGACTAGGTTCTTTTTGAGATTCGCTACAACCTTCGTTGTCAACTTCCTCACCGGCAGGTGTATCTGCACATGTATCGAAACCATCTGCAACTCCGTCTCCATCTAAATCCGAATCATAAGTTGCTAGACCTACCTCAAAGTTCCTCCAAACTGGTTCAATTACTTCCAATTCACCAGTAAGATGTGGCCAATCTAGTCCTCTAGCATTTGAATAATTATTGAGAACAGATGAATTATCGGTCCAAGGATCTACAGTCACAGTAAGAATCTGCACCTCAGTACGATAAAGGTCCCCCAAAAGTTGTGCCAAATAAGCTAAATTTGCACTAACTACTGGACACACATCAGGGCAACGAGTAAAGAGAAATGCAACTACAACTACATCGCCTTCATAATCATAAAAATTAAATTCATTACCTTCCTCATCTGTTAAAGTAAAATCTTCAGCAGGCATTGAAGGAGTAATATCTTCTCCATAGAAGATATCTACTTCTTGGTTTCCTATACAACCAGAACTAAGGAAACATAGAGACATAATAATTGCAAATAGACTTCTTGACATACTACTACTCCTCTTCATCTCCAATAGGTCGCCCCTTTTTTACAGTTCGACTAATTGCTGCCAAGCAGAAAAGAGCTAATCCTATCCAAAGAAACTGTAAATTAGTATCAGAACTTTGCGAATCTTCATTTCTTGAATTTCCACTTGGCAACACGAAATTAGGAGTTGTTTCGTTATGAATATCTAGAATTATTGTGAAATTAACGGTATGCCAAAGCGAACCATTAGAATATACCAATGCTTGATAATTTCCGGCAGACCAGTTTAGAGGGTCTAACCATAACTGACATTCATCATCTATTCCTGTGCTATTATATGGTTTAGCAGTACAAGACCAATTATGAGTAGAATTTTTCGGATTTTCTAGTTCAACTGTTCGATTTAAATCCATAACTACATTGTTGAATATTAAACTATCATTTTGTGTAACTTGGGCGTCATCTGGTTGTATTGAGCCATTTCTCATTATAAATTGGAAAGTATTTGCACCGTGTGCATCAACTACTGGATTGATGAAAAGAACGATAACGAAAACTACCAGTGAAGTCTTTTTCATCAAATTCACCTAAATCAGTTCATTCAGAATCCCATAGTGGTGGATAATCAAATCTTGAATCATAGTCTTCATCAAATTGAACGACATAAACTCCGGTAACCATGTCGGAAACGAATACAAATCCTCTAGGATCATATTGTAATCCCCAATTAAATGGGATCATACAGGATGCCCAGCAATCTGCCATGTCATAACCCATTTCTTCGGCGGGATTATCAATCCAAGGAGGACCCGCAGGAAGATAATAACCAATTGTCTTAGTTTCAGCTAACTCTGAAATTGCTTGGAATCCCCTATCAGGCTCTGGCACTCCATTCTCCCATACTATTTCATCCCAAATATCACCATGATCAGTTACCCAAGCTCCTGCGTGATAGTGAGTATAGTATACATGACCTGATGGTCCTGTATCGCCATTATGTGGGCTGAAAATATATCCTCCAGGTATCCAATGCTGAGGATGTGAACCGTTTCCTTTCATTCCCTCTCCAGGAAGCTTCCATTTTGAGACTAAGAAAGGTTCAGTAGGGTCGGTAGTGTCAATTGTCCATACATAACCTGTATGATTCTCATTAGAACCATATTCGGGAGCAATGTAAGTATAGTGCCTCCAGTTTATCCCGTAAACTGGGTCTTCAAATCCTGTTCCACAATTGGATGGCCATTCATCTACTGGATCAAACTCACTAATTCCTGAGCAAATTAAGTAATCATTAGGGACAGCATAATGGATGTTATCATTTCCTTGATTAGCGTCTAGCCATTCATCAGCATCCATATTTGCATGGCCACCGCCTTCAGGACCATACCATCCATCATCAGCAGATGGGCAACCCATCCAACGGCCAACCTCAGGAGGCCAATTAATTCCTAAAGGATCTGGAACTTGAGGGGGGGTACTAACATCTACTAATCTCAAACCAGCACCCCAATAAGAAACTGCAAGTAATCTCTGCTGTGTTATAGGATGGACAAAGTACACATTATCATGATTGAATATTGAACCGCCACAAGTAGTGTATGGCTCTGGTGTATAACCTCCCCAACGAACTATTTCACGATCCGAAGAATTTTCTTGTTCTTCATTTTGATTAGGATCCCAGGAACCAAAACCTCTTGGAACATAGAACACTTGAGTTCCTTTGTAGAATGTACCACTGCTACCTTCGACCATTTCCGGATAAGGATCTGCTCCGAAAAGGAACAAATGGCAGTCTGCTTCATCCCACTGATTAACTGGATCAAAAGTAGGGTTCCAATCGCAATAAATTGCCAAATCTTGATTATGGAATCCTGCCGGAGGATTATTCCATTCTGCAACCTTCACCGGACTAGTTTTATCTCCAACATAAATCACGTCCATTCGATTTGCTCCACTATTAGCATCATCATCATTTGGAATAGGATCAAGTTCACTATTTGTTAGTTCGTGATTAACTAAAACCCAATTATTATCTTTAGTAACCTTGATATCAATCATTCTTGCTATTTCTGCATAGTAAGTGGAAAGCATTTTGATATTATTAGGGTCGCTAATGTCAAGAATCTCAAATTGATTGTAACTCGAAACATAAGCATAACACCCACCTGTTCCGTCAGCATATATTTCACAATCTTCCATAAAATTGCCTTCAATTGTTATTTCTGAGTTATCGCCAGGTGTTGGACCTATATTCTTAAATTCATCAGAACAAGGCCTTCCTGCAACATTATCTAATTCAGCAGGAGGTTTTTCGTTTCCATCGCAATTAAGGTTATGATAGTCAATTAGTTTCGCATTAGCAGTAGATAATCTATGGGCTAGTAGATCATTATGTGAATGGTTTTCATCTTCAATTTCTGTCACTGGATCAATCCATTCCATGTCAGTATCGTCCTCAGAGGAATCATCACCAAGCATAGACATACAACCTGACAATGGGGTAATTAACATTAGAAAAACCATTAGAAACATTGGAAAATTAGAAATCCGTGACATCGCAAAACCTCTTACTAATTATTTCACATAAACTTCTACTTGTGAATGCTGCGGTCAGAATGTTAGAAATTAACCAACTTGATATGGTTTATCTATGTCTAATTGAACAATGTATAATCCCGTCGTAATACAGGAAAGATATGTGTAACCATTATGATATTCAGCAGCCCAGATAAATGGAGTCCAGCCAAAGTCATAGTATGAGCTTGAGAGAGGAATCCCGTCTTGACCGTGGGGCAAATGATATCCAATAGTAGACAGAGAATGTACTTCAGTCCTGTTTAAGTCTGGATTTCTTGCTTCTAACATCAGAGTTTCTATATCAATAATCCACAATCCTGCATGATAACTAGATAGATATATTCGGCCGTCCCAATTTCCACCAAGACTTTGATCGGGTAAGCCTAATGCAGAATTAGTTTCGAAAATTTGGGCATCTGAATTGTGGGGGCTAAAAAGTAACCATTCCTCTCCACCAGGAATATGATGTGCCTCAGCAAAAGGAATCTCCCAACTATGGATGATTTTTGGCTTAAATGTCACCTGACCATTCAACATTTCATATTCAGTTGTATCAATCAAATAACCCAGACCGGTACCAACTGTCGTCTCCAATACTTCTGTTGCAAGGAATGTAAGATGCATTTTACCAGCAGGATAACCTAGATGAGAGGCATCGACCATTTCATCCATTGGCTCTGCGTAATGAATATATGAGGCTCTTCCACCATTTTCATTTCCTGTACAACCACAATCAATTTGTCCGTCCTCATCAAGATCTGCGAACTCCATCCATTGTCCAACTTCCGGTGCTCGCCAATTACATGTCAACTGGGTACCTAATGTAGCAGCACAACCACCGGCTATGAATGCATATTCAATTGGTGAATTTTGGGGATGTGGGACATCACTAACATCAAAAATTCTTAGCCCGGCTTCCCAATATGCTCCATAGATATATGTTCTACCATACCTAGGATCTTGTTGATCTTCACCAGGCCATGTTTGAACTGTCATATCATGTATGTAAATCCATCCGCCAAGAGTATTTTGCCAGTTAACTTCGGCTTCACCAACCTTCAGAATACGAGGGCTATCGCCTGGACCATCGAAATTAAGATGAGCTATTGTAATTCCTCCACACGCATCACCTTGGCCAATGTCGCACTGTTCGTAATCAGGATTTGCAACAAAAATATACCATTCATTATCAATCATATGAGTATACAAGTTATGTGGCCCACTAGGGTGATCTGCGTCATACCATGCATCAACATAAGTTGGATTATATTTATCTGAAACATCAATCAGAGTAACTGTGACTTGTGCAGGATCACCCCATTCTCCAACATTAGGATCAGCATTGCCTGGATCTACTAGCTGATTTTGTACTATAACATATTCATCACCATTATATTGTAGATATTTCACATCTAAAACTTGAGTATTTGGGTCCACATAAACTCCAGTCACAGTTGTATTCTCTGGATTTGTAACATCTACAATATGCATCTCTGACCAACCGGCAATATAAGCATAAGTACCACCATCAGGAGATTCAGCAACTTGAACTTCAGCATTTCCTGGAGCTGTCAATTGATTAAATGAAATAGGTTGGATATTGTCAGTATACATTATGTGCTGACTAGCATTTCTATGATCATGCCCCTCATCTTGCATAAGTGGATCCATGATTGAAGAGTTACTATTTACAGATTCAGAAGCTTCATCTGAAAGAAAAACAGCAGCAATACTGGCAGTAAACAAAAAGAAGATTAGAACACCTGCTAAAGCAACTCTACGGTTATCCATGTAGGTCGGAGGCAACCAGTCATGTTGAAGTCATCGGAGTGCATGGGGTAGACTGTGAGATACCAGCGGGCAGTTGTAATTGCGATATTTTTAATCCTTCTATTACCATCAATTACTCATGCTCATGACCAAAAAGAGTATAATATCCTAATTACTGAAGATGGTTTGCAACCCCCCTCAGTAAATCCAGGAATATTAGTTGAAACTGATACTCTATTTTTCAGAAACGTAGATGATAGAGAGAATGTGACGCATAGAATTCTAGTTGATGCGGATCAAGATGGATCATTTGAGGGAATTGATGATTTTAATACAAGTTGGATTTCAAGTTCTTGTGAACTTAATGAGACTAATGAAAAGGTAAATCCAGAATGTGAACAGCAAGCGCTAATACTATTAGATCCTTCAAACCGGCTTTTACCAGGAAACATCTCAATGATTCATGAAATAAAAGAGACTGACCAAAACACAAATATTGAGTCCACTAGTTCAGTAAATTTCTACATTAATTTCGCACCCGATATTCACGAGGTAAATGAAAATCTACCAACAGGAAACGTAGATTCAGAAGAGATATATGAAAAAAGTAACAAAGAAAAGGCTCTAGAATTAATAATGTTCATTTCCATATTAGGTGTATTTTTCGTAGGGATTGAATTAATAAAATCGAAAGAAGATTAGAATCTACAACGGTTGAACTCAAGAACCCCTTGCGTTTCCGATAACTCGTAGGGCGCTTAGCTCAGCTTGGAAGAGCACCTGGTTTGCAACCAGGTGGCCGGGGGTTCAAATCCCCCAGCGTCCACCATCTAATTTGGAATATCTAATCCGAGTCCTCATCAAAATTCCTTGATATAATGACTTTCATAACCTCAGCGATCTCCTCGGCGACTGCCGTACTGGATATTGTCTTAGTTGTCATGAATAATTAGAGTGGAGAGAGTTAAATAAACTAATGCAATTGACGATTTAGGCTCACCTAAACTTTAGAAAGTATAGTATAATCACCTTGACATGGGATTCCTAGCAGATCACAGTTTGACGTTGGTCGGAGTTGTATCTGCCATAATACTAGTCTCAAGTTTTTCTGCAAGTTTTTTACTCAATGAGGAGGAAATATCTTTCACAGTTGATGAAGACTCAATAATGAATGATGTAGAGCAAATTTCATCCTTCGGCCCTAGAGTTGCAGGTTCAAATGAAGAAATATTAGTTACTGAATATATTAGTAATAGATTTTCAGAAATCGGCTTGGTGAATATAGAAATTGAAGAATATCAAGTTACAGGCGCATGGTTTGTCGATGCCGAACCAGATGAACATCAGATTCTCATGCATGCACAATTAGAGCAAGGTGCTCAAAACGTCCCAGGTCTACCCGATGGAACTGCTGGGACAGCACGTGTTGAAATAGATTCTACTGGTGAACTAAATCATGTAGAAAAGTTCACTTTCTTGGGCTACTCTGGTTCAACACACAAACATGATAATATGTTAACCGATTTGGGGAACGGTTCGGTTAGTGAATTTTCATCTGCTGGTGACTTAACAGATTTAGCGATATTAATCAATTACGATAATCAAAGAAGTTTAGCTGATATTTACAAAGATTCCATTGATAGAAATGCTGCTGTTGTAATGATTTATACTGAGGGGGTAGAAACTCCTCCATTCAGAAGTGTAACAGTTCAAGAAAATGGAAAAACTGTGCCGTTCCCCGAAGCCTATAATGGTCAATATTCTGATTTATTGATTCCATTTATTTATATTTCAGAAAGTGTTGCTACATCATTTCATGATTTTATAGAGCAGGCATCTGAAGACCCAACCCTATATGCATCTCTTGATGGTTTTTGGGAAGGAAATAATGTAGGTATACGAACAGTAAAAGTAGTCACAGGAGAGTTACTTGGAACAGGTGACAAAGAGATAATGATTGGGGCTCATCATGACTCAGTTTATATCAGCCCTGGAGCAGTTGACAATGCAGTAGGAGTGTCTCAGTTAATTGAAATCGCATCTCAATTAAGTGAGATAGATATGGAAGCTACAGTTAAATTCGCCACATGGGGAGGAGAGGAACTAGGGCTATTAGGAAGTCAAGAATACTTGGAAGCACATGCAGATGAAGTAGGTGAACTCGATTTATACATCAATATTGATTCAACAAATCTTGATCCTTCTATTGGATTAGGCACTCTAGGTATTGATTCTTCAAATGAAAAAATCGGAAATTCTGTTAATCAAATTAAAAATAAAATCCTATCAGAAGGGTGGAATGGATATTCTGCATCAGTTAATTATAATGTCGACAGTGGAAATAGCGATCATCGTTCATTCAATAATATTGGAGTAAATACTCTTGGATTTTTTGGATGGGAATATTCACAGTATCATAGGCAAACGGATACAAGTGATATTGTCAATCAACAGGGGTTAGGGTTGACTACAGAAATTATATTACAAGTGGTTGCTAAAGAAGGAGGCGGGCATAATTCTGAACGGCCCATCATAGAGATACAGAGTCTGGAAGGACAATCGGATTCATGGGTTTTCCCATTTACAATAGCTCTTATGGCTGGACTTGCTACAGGAATTGGAGGTTTGATTGTCATGTTTATCAGTGAAATAACTAAAGAATTGATGTCTTTTATGTTAGGGATGGCTGCCGGAGTTATGCTTCTAATTTCAATTTTTGATTTGTGGCTCGGTCAGGCAATGGAGTTCGGATTTTTAATAATTACAACTGTATTCTTATTAGGTGCTGGTTTAATTGTTTTAATAAATTCATTAGTTAAGAAAGATGAGGAGGAGGTGAGCGAAAAAAGGAAATTATACCTCTCAGGAATATTCACAGCTATCGCATTAGGCATCCATAACTTCCCAGAAGGGTTAGCAATAGGAGTTGCAGTACTCGAATCCGCACAATATGGAGTTGTTCTGATGATTGCGATTGGCCTACATAATATTCCCGAAGGAATTGCAGTAGCCGCCCCGATCAAAGCAGGAGGAGGAGGTAAATGGAAAGCGGCTTTAATTGCACTTGCTACTGGAATGACTGAACCAATTGGAGCATTATTTGCTCTTCTGGTTTTAGGTTCTTTCTTGACTCCGTTAATGGTAGGTATGTCTCTAGCATTTGTCGGAGGAATTATGGCAATTGTAAGTTTCAAAGAATTGATTCCACAAGCGATGGCTCAAAATAGGAATCAATATATGATAGTAGGAATGACTTTTGGTGCCGCGATCATGCAACTGAGTTTATTTTTACTAGAGTAGGTGAAATAAATGAGATTGTTTCTAAATAGTCGAATTACTACAATAATTCAAAGTTTCACTATCTTTTTGATGATATTGATTTGGTGTATTTCTCCTTATATAAATATACAATCTGAATCTCTCGATTATAATATTTCTAGCGAATACTGGACAGACGATGATGATGAAGACGATGATGAAGACGACGATGATGATGA
>DANB01000001.1 GCA_002497245.1 Euryarchaeota archaeon UBA439 | reverse complement strand
CAGCAGAACAACCACACTACAAAGTGGGATTATTCAACTGACGTTGAAACAAATATGGGACCAGCAACAAGACCTAAAGGTCATTATGGTCAATCATCTGGTGGTTGTGCTTCAGCTGCCACCGCGTTAACCGCATTACAGGCACAATAATGAGATACATAATCGTAAACGAAAAAGAGATCGACCAAGCTCAGTTTGTCAATGTGGCAGAAACATTGGACGAAAGGATGCATTACCATGCGATCTTTCAGTTAATGCATTTTTCATGTATAGAAGTAACTGAAGAAGTGTTCCAAGTAATCTCTAAAGAGTGGGAACACAAGTTTAAAGAGATTACTAAAAAACAAGCTATTAACGGATCTAATTTCTTCGGTGAGACTAGACCTTTTGGTAAGGTAATGGCAACAGTCAATGAACAGGGTGTTGCTCAAGCATGGACTCCTGCTGGTGGTATTCTTAAAGTTCCTGTGGAAATGACAGATGACATTAAGAAAGAAGTTATTGATTTCATGTATTTCTTTGCGAAAGAAATCATCGAAGATGAATTTAACGTAAGAATTAAGAATCTAAGAGATACATCTGATTTAGAAGTTGCTTCTTGGGAAATACAAAAGCACGAAGCAAGAGAATGGTTAGCATTCAAAGGTGCAGATGGACATAAGACACCTTTCCTTGATTATCTTTCTACAGAAAGAGCTATAGAAAAGAACACATTAGCAAATAAGATTTTAGTAAAAGCAGAAGCATATCAAGATCAACTATCTACAATGCTTGTGTCTTATCAAAAGCTATTGAAAAAATTTGAAGAATGTGATACAATATGGGACATAAATATATTGTATGAAGATCACATCGGTATTATGTTGCCACAATCACAGGCAATTGAAATGGGTCGCACCAAATCTGATACTGACTGGGATCGTAAACCAGAGTATGAGGTAGAAGCATATGTCTTTAAATTCTAGTCTGACAACTAGTGATCCAAACAAAACGCGATTAGATTATAACGCAGAGTTATCGGATATTATTGCTGACGTAAATAATATTGTTAGCAGTGAAACAGGTGAAATTAACCTAGCAAAATCATTCGTTAATGAATTTGATTTTGATGATAATGACTTTGATATTCTAGTAGGTTCTATGCGCTTTAATAGCGGTATGACTAGATTTCAATGTGAGCATTTTGTGGCAGATTCACAAATTACTCCTTGGAGAAAAGTTCGTCAAGCATTGATGGAACTAGAAACTAGATATCATGCTTATATGGAAAATAGGCATAGTCTTAGAAAAGCAGAATTACTTAGAAAGAAATTCCTTCGTTCTATTGAGAATGTAGAAGCAGAAGGTGGAGATGATATTGATGCTGGATTTATTCAGATTGATTTAGAGAAAAATGATTATGACATCGGTATCTGGAGAAGAAAACTCCGTCAGTCAGAATTGGAGTTGAAGTATTTCTTAGATATTGCTAAAAAATATATTGATGATGATCATCCTCTAGAATACTTCTTAACAGAACATGAAGATGAGGAGAAGACTTATTGGATAGCGAGGATGGGCAAGCAAGCTGCTATGGATATTATTTCCTATGGTAGAATTGGTGCTGGTAATATGACTTCTATTTTAGATATGCCTGAATCTGATCAGGTTGCATGTCTAGAAGTAGCAGTTCAATTCTCTGGAATGATTGGTGGTGGTGTTGATAAAATACAAAAAAACTTTGGTCCTGCTATTCAAGAGCAGTTAAAAGGTGAAGGTATTGTAATGCCTAAATTTTTAGAGCATAAATATTCAGGACAGCTACACTTGAAAGAGGGAACAGAAAATGCCGAATAGTCCTGGAGCAACATGGTCAGCAACTGCTGAACGATGGGAAGAGCTGTTACCTGTCATACACATGTTAGTATATGATCGGTACAAGCTTGAAAATTTAAATAAGGATCTTAACAGACCTGTATTGAGACAACTTGCTATTGACAACAAAGCAATGTTAGCAGATAATGCTAATGAACATTTATTCGTGGAAAAAGTGATTACAGATTATGGCGAAACATTTCTCAATACCACTGAATACAAAACTTCCTGAAGAATTTGTAACACAATCACTTATTCCATTCCTGAAAGAATATAAGGATTATATTTACGACATATATTTTACATGTCGTATGCCTCCTTTTCAACAGGATGCGATGGGTGATGTGATTGATGGTGATGAAAGAGAAACTACATTCAACGCATTGTATGTTTCTGAACAAACTGGTATTCCTCTGTCAGCAACATTTAATAATATCCAGGTAACTCCTAATCAGAGAAATCTGGATATTTTAATTGAGAATTTTAAACCACTGTATGATGCAGGTGTTCGTATTGCTACGATACCTCATACAACATGGTTATTAACTGGACAGATACAAAAGGAATTTCCAGAACTTTTTATTAAGAATACAATTCTTAGAGAAGTTACAAGAGCAAATGAGATAGTTAATTTAGCGAAGGCAGGATTCCACTATGTGAATCTTGATAGAGATTTGATGCGTGATCGTGATCAATTAGATCGCATCATGAAGGCAAAGGAATATTGTGCTGACATAGGAAAACCAATTAAGATATCACTCCTTGCTAATGAGTGGTGTTGGGGTGGTTGCCCTATCATGCCAGAGCATTATCATTATAATATGGTAAGGGATCAAAAAGATCCACAATATTTTAATGATTCAATTAGCAGGGTTTCATGTTCTGGTTGGGATGAAAGAGATCCAGCAAATGCTTTAAAGCAAGCAACTATTCCACCTTGGAAAGAAGATTGGCAAGAGTTTATTGATCTTGGTATAGATGTATTCAAGATGCATGGCAGAGAAAATGCTATGCGTTTAATGGAGTCTATGGATATCCTGAAGAGATGGGTTGCTGATGAAGAATTATTATATCCTCAATTTGACCAGTATATTGAAGATACTACATTAGAAGAGAAACCTATTGATATATGGAGAACTAAGATAAAGACATGTAAGTTTGATTGTTGGGA
>DANB01000008.1:23673-35268 GCA_002497245.1 Euryarchaeota archaeon UBA439 | reverse complement strand
GTTATCTCCTACTCCGTCACCATCAGAATCACTATCTTCAAAAGGATTGTTTGGAAAAGCATCTAGATTATCTCTAACGCCATCACCATCAGAATCTGGAAAATAACCACTGAGGCCCCAATTTAATATTGTAGCTGAGAAATCATCGTCACTCGAACTCCAAATCTGAGGAGAGTGACTTCCATTAGGAATTTCCCATAATGATACACGATTACCAAAGCTGCAATTCAAATGTTCATATTCAATAGTGTCATTTTCCCCACTAGGAGAAATTAAATCTAATTGATTAACTGTAGTGTAAGATAAATCACATCCGGATCGATTGGCCCAAGAAAAAACTGTTTGCGATGCAGATGGGTAATTATTCCCTAGTATACTACCTCCATCATAAGAAATAACCGAATCTAATGTACCATGGATTTGCAATACATTTGGATAACCGGTATTTGGACAATCATTGAAATCATGATGTGTTGCACCTGCTAAAGAAATTATAGACCTAATCATGTATCCTCTTTCACAAGCCATACGATGGGCCATGAATCCACCATTAGAATGCCCCACAAGAATGACTCCTTCTGGATCGGCCCCATGGTATGTTATCGCCTCATTGATTAAAGTTGTCAGCCATGATACATCATCTACATCTTGCCCCCAAATATTACAACAGGCATCTGTTGCATTCCAGAACCTTTGGCCGGTTATACTAATTGTACCGTCGGGCCTTAGTAAAAGATGACCATTTTCATGTACACTATCTATTAAATCAAAAAAATTCGATGCACCTGAGCCTGATCCAGTATAACCGTGTAAAGCAACAACCAAGGGTAATTTATGACTAATATTATGACCACCTGGCAACTCCAAAATTGCTGTTCTTGATTCAGGGCCTATCTCTAAAATTGTATGATTATCTGTATATACAATAGTTTCATTCGCCTTACTTGTATCCAAATCTAATAATTCATTGTCATTGATAATTACAGAAAATATTGAAATTAAAAATAAAAAAACTAATCCAGTAGATAAGAGGAAATTATTCTTCATGTTTAACCTCTGTATCCATGCTATTCCACCACCTCATTAATGGGATAAAGAAAATTATACAAAATATAGAGATTAATGTGAAATTAAACCAGTTTAAAGAACTCTGTACAGATTCTCCATAAACCCCTAATAGAAATCCTACTGAACCAAATCTGATACCTCTGCCAAAAATACCCGCCAATGCAAAAAGTCGTAAATCCATTCTTCCCGCTCCTGCTATCCAGGCAAGTGCCTTGTAAGGAATTGGAGATATTGCTGCAATGAAAACACCTGCCGAACCGTATTTTTCAATCAAGAAGTTTAATCGGTTAACGTTACTATCACTTACAAAACGCTCCAAAAGAGGTATTCCTCCATAGTAACCAATTCCATAACCAAAAAATGCACCTAAAACGCTACTCAGAGTTGCAACAAGAACTATTAATGAAATTCCTAGTATACTATCTGCTTCTATAACCATTGGAATAACTAGAACATCCGGAGGTATAGGTTGAAAAGCTGCTTCAGAGGCAGAAACCAATGCTAAACCCATTAATCCAAAACCATCTGCCCAATCAACAAATGGTTGAAAATAATCGCTCGGACTCATCCCTCTCAATTGTCTCCCGTATCACTATGCGAATGAACATTTTCCGAATATAATTCATTACATTACACCTATTACTGATATGTAGGCAACGACTCGCAGAGATATGGCGAAGGAGGTTTTGGATACTGGGGCCTTGATTTCTTGGCCAATTATTAGATTAAATGGATGCTATGTAATTCCTTCGCAAAAGATGGAATTATGTAAAATATATCCAGAAAAAGAGATTGAAATTGAGTCTGCCAGACTAATATGGATAGATCCTGACAAAAGAAGTCTGAAAATTGCTACAGATTTAGCCATTGAAACAGGAGATATGGCAGGATTATCTGAAATTGATTTAGGAATTCTTGCTCTATCTATTAATCTGAAAAGTACTTTAGTAACGGACGATTATAGATTGCAAAATCTCGCAGAAAAGGCAGGACTGGAATGGAAAACTGTATCTACAAAGGGCATTAAGGAGATTTGGAAATGGGAATTGAGATGTGTAGCGTGCAAAAAAATGTACCCTCAACCGGAAAAACCTAATCAGAAAAAATCAGACTGGGGAGAATGTGAAGACTGCGGTTCTAAACTTAAATTGAAAAAAATAAGATAATTACTCTGATTCGTCAAGATGATCTTTAGTCATTCCACCACGATCCATATCTTCTCCAGCAATTGACATACCCTCTTGTAGACCTCTCTGAAATTCACCCTTCGCACGGCCTGCATTTCTAGCTAATTCGGGTATCTTTTTCGCTCCAAAAATGATTGCAAGCATTATTACAAGAATTACGATTTCTTGAGTACCTAAGATTCCCATATCAAACCTGAAGAGGTAGCAACCTTCAAAGTCTTCGGCGAAAAATGCCCTTAACCTCCAGAAACTGGTGGTAAAAAGGCAATTTCGGACGAATCTTTTACTTCGGTATCAAAATCTACACCAATTTCTCCATCCAATGCCACTACTAACCCACCAGAAATCATAGATTTCAGTTCAAAACGATCAATTATCTGATTAATAGTAGTTCCATGGAGTAAAGATAATTCGATTGTTCTCTGATTTAGTTTCTCAGCCAATGGACCAAAAAATAGTAGCTTTACTTTAACTGCTCCATCAATAGATTCTGGCTTAGTCACAATACTCGGAGAAGTATCTTAGCAATCAAACCATCTATTATTTATTCTAAAAATAAAAAATAATTTATTTGTAACTAACAACAATTCATAGGTATGTCATTACTCGTAATGGTATGAATGAAGTGGAAGCTGTTGTCTTCGACTGTGATGGAGTATTAGTAGACATTACTTCATCTTGGCAGCAAATACACGACTATTTTGGAACAAACAATAAAGAAAATCTAGCTAAATTTCTTGATAAAGAAATTACAGATGATGAATTTATGGAATTAGATGTCAGATTATGGCTAGATATTCAAGAAAAAATCCATATGGACGAAATAATGAGATGTTTTTCTGGCGTAAAACTGATGAAAGGAGCAAGAGATGTAATTAATGAACTCAAAAAAAGAGGGATTTATGTAGCAATAGTTTCCTCAGGTGTGGCAAGATTCATAGGTTCAATAGCACATATACTGAAAGTAGATGATTGGGCTGCAAATGACTTTTCATGGGATAAAGAAGGTTATCTCTCCGGACCTGCTCCTGCAATGGTTGATTCTCATGATAAGGGAGTGATGGTCGATAAATTAGCAAGAATAAATGACTTTCAGGCAAATAAGATATGGACAGTTGGCGACTCAGGTACAGACTTATCAATGCAAATACCGGGTTCTAATTTCATAGGATTTAATCCGGCAAGAGAAAGGTCAATGAATGATTTTACCAAAGCAAATGTACCAGTAATTAAGGAAAAAGATTTAACCAAAATATGGAATATTATGTTCTCGGAAGACTTTCCAAATGATAACTAAGCAAATGGTATTGATGCGGAGGCATGAGTATGCAAATTAATCACTGTCAAAATACAGGGTTTAGGCTGGAAACCTAGCATTCTCTGATAATCAGTCTGGTCTTGCCATGTAGAACTGTGAACAATTGTTGTTCCTTTATGATCTCCAACGAATTGTCCATGTACATGACCGGTAACAAAAATATCAGGTATAGTTCCAATTACCATACTATCTTCGGGCTCGGGAGATAACGGAGTTTTTCCACCCCAAGATGGAGCCAGGTGCCTTCTTTCAAGCATCGAACGCATGGCCATTTCAGGTGTCGAATAAGTTACAGACCTGAGACCTGCAACAAAGTCGTCTATACTTTTCCCATGGTATGAAAGAATTCTTACTCCATGAAGGCTAAAATCGCAAGGATTACCCACGAAAACAGCATCTGAGTAGTCTTGTTGAACCTCGGGGTCAAGTGCAGGTTGAGGTTCCGCTGGACGGACTGCATCATGATTTCCTGGAAGAATTATGACATCTACCCAATCGGGCAGATCACTAAGAAGCATGGCGAGGGCTCCATATTGCTTGAATAAATCAGTTATTGCTAAGTGCCTGTCCTGCCCGGGATAAATTCCTACACCATCAACACCATCCCCACTTAATACGAAATATTTGATTGTCTTAGCTAAAGGATCAGTTTTGAACCAATTAATCATTTTCTCCCATTGAGGCTCAAGAAATGTTTTACTACCTACATGAACATCAGACAGAAAGGCAGCAGATACAGATTCATCAACACTGGCAGCATTCTTTGCTCTACGAGGCAAAGGTGGAAAGTGAATATTTGAAATGATGAATAAGTCTGTTCTGTCACCAATAAAGAATCCACTTACCCCTACTACATCATCATTCATCAATCCATCAAGAGCAGCATGTAATGGATTAGCTCCTGAAGGTGGTTTCAGTAGACATTGAATCTGAGTTGTTTCATCTTCTAATAGAAACATCAGATTTCCTGATTTTGCCCAACGAGGTTCACTAACTAGACCGACTATTGTAATTTCATATTCATTAGAGGAAAAACGTTGACGATTTCTATAAGCCTCAGCATTTGAAATAGGCCTTCTTGGTAATGAACTTCCCTCAATCATTAAATTACGGATTTGACTTAATCTACTATTGAAAAATGACTTAATATCAGATAATTTTCCTTCAGTAACTGAATTACCAGTGATGTCAAAATGCACCTCAATTTCCGAATCTATATCTTTTGCTAACATCGGAAAATCTTCGAGACTGTAGTGAGCTAGCCCATGAGGCCTAGGGGCTGGCGATATTTCATTGCTAGAAATAGGAGCAATTACTCTGCCAATTGGTGAGGGATTGTCAGGAGCAGGAAGGGTGGCCTGTGATTTCTTTGTCGAGTTTCCTGATTCTTCAGAAATTACTTCATCGATTGAAACTAAAGATAATAGTTGATCTATTGATTGAGTTGTAAGGAACTTAACATTTGAGGATAGTGCTGCTTCTATCAAGGGATTAATATCTACTAATTGCTCAATTTTTTCCTTGGCATCTAACCCCATGACAAGAAGTCCTGCAGCAGTCAACATTTTCTGTTGTTGCGCCCAATCGCCGGATACCATACAACTCACGTCAGGTACGTACGCTCATGATAATATCGCTGCAAGAGAGTCATTCATCCCAGTCTGTCAGAGATGCTAAATCTACTTTTTGTATTTCTTCTGCTACTGTAGTATCTTCAACTTCCCAAGTCATACTACCTTCCCATTGTTCGGAAGAAGGATCTAGTTGAGACATATCTGATTCGGATTCATCTTTATCGCCAATATTTTCGGAAATATTCTCTTGCTCTTCCAATCTATCTAATGTTTCTAGAGCTAGTCTAAGAGCAAAGACTGCAAAAGAACGTTTATTGTCCAATCTATCATTTTCACCAAAATCCATCCTTCTTACAAGAAAATAGTCTTGAGCAATAACCGCAACATGAACTCTACCAACCTCCTTTTCTGAAGTTGAGCCCCCTGGGCCTGCGATTCCAGTAATGGCAATAGCTACATCAGATCCTGATTGGTATCTAGCACCTTTAGCCATTTGAACAGCTACTTCATGAGATACCGCTCCTGCTTCTCCTTCATCAAATGCAGATTTTTGTACCCCTAATTCCCTCATTTTTGCTTCGTTAGAATAAACTACCCATCCTTGATTAAACCACTGAGTAGCACCAGAAATATCGGTTATTAATGAAGCCAGTAAGCCGCCAGTGCAGGATTCTGCTGTAGATACAGTCCAACCCTTCTTCCTCAGGCGTCTAGTCATCCGGGATGCTAGTCCCGCAGTCTCTTCTACCACATGTACCCCTAATGGTAATCCTTCTTGATTGTTTACACTTAATCTTGAAGATTATAGTGGTGGGCCCGGCAGGAATTGAACCTGCGATCTTCGCTTTGTAAGAGCAACGTCATAACCCCTAGACCACGGGCCCCAAATGAGAGTCGGGTGGCGTCGCATTCAAATCATTGGCGGTCAAAGCATCTGTTAGAGAGTGCTTGCTTGAAGGATATTGATGAACTAATTATTCAACTGGAAAAAAATGGTTTTCCAATAGATAAAGAACTTAAATATGCCCTAAAAAAGGTCAATATCGAACATTTTGTAAAATCAGAATGTAAACAATTCTTTTTAGATAATCCTACTGAATTCATGAAAACAAGTAAGGGAATTAGAAAAAATATTTCTGCACCACATATGTTAGTAATTTTATTACATCATTTAGAAATAAAAAAGGGACAAAAAGTTCTATTGGTCGGATCGAAAGGAGGATACCTCGCAGCGATTTTAGACAATCTTCTGGGCGAAGAAGGAATCATTACGTTAATAGAGCCACATGCTGAGGTTCTTGAACATACAAGAATAGCCTTAGAAAACTATGATTCAAATGGAATCATTCGTGTTCTTTCAATAACCGATTTTGATTTCTACGAAGATTCTGGGAAAGATTTTGATAGAGTTCTAATTACAGGAGCAGTTAGAGAAATTCCTGATTTTCTTAATTTCAACTCACAAGAAGGTTCATTCATATTAGGGCCATTTGGAGGAAATATTCAACAAAGACTTTTGAAAAAAGAAAAACAAGCAGGAGAATGGTTAGATACGGACTTGGGAGGAGTAGTTTTTTCTCCAATGGATACAAAAATCTCGGAACGAAGTCCATTGAACCCAATTGTTCTAGCAGAGGGACTTGAAGATTCATTTTCATTGATATCAGAGATGATAGAAATTGATGAAGAAATTTTTCAAGGAGTTGAACAGTTAATACAGTCTCTGAGAGAACTGCCAAGAGACATTCCAACTATTGACGAGGATTCCTCCGATGAAGAAATCATGGAAAACCCTGTAATGGACTTAATGATGTCAGAAATGGAGAGATTGGCTCCAATATGGCCAATTATTGAACACTTTATGTCAATTGAACTAGTAAATATCTTCAGCTCGGAAGATGAAAACTCATTCACGGGTGGAGGGCATGAAGATCTAGTGCCCTGAATAGGAGTATTCTTGCACTAATGGCTAGTGGGAGTAATGTGATTAAAGCGACTATACGCCAATTGAACAATAAAGATGTTCGATTACGAAGAAGGGCTGTAAGGAAGTTGTTTGAATTAGACGACCCCATTGCAATCGATGCTTTCATACCTCTCCTGAAAGAAAATGATGAATGGTTTAGAGAAAAGGCATTAATGGCAATACAAAGATGGGCTTCAATGAAAGATCTTGATTTGGCAGAGAAACTTTCGAAATCAAAAAAACCTGAAGAAAGAATATTAGCTTGTAGAATCGCACCTAGGGTTGGTAAATCAAATGAATCAATATTGAGAAGATTGTTGGATGATGAAAATAATCTAGTTAAACAAAATGCTTGGAAAAATATCCTAAACATAAATGAAGATTTTATCGAAGAGGCATTAGAAAATGAGGATGTAGGAATTAGAGTATTAGCTATTGAAAGATTAAGTCTAATGAACGAAATAAATCCTGATGTCATCAAAAAAATATTAGATGACGATTCTAGTAGAATAAGGAAAAAAGCAATTAATTTACTAAAATCTAAACCCGAGATATATTCTTCCGGAGAATATGATGAAATTATTATTAAAATTGCAGAAAAGGATGATGATATTCAGATTAACGCACTAATAATGCTAATTGAATTGGGGGAAAAGAATGAATTATTCAATCAAAAGATACCGATTTGGTTGAAAAATGATGACCCAGAGATGATGAAATTAATAGTACAAACAATAGAGAAAAAAGATTGGGGAGAAATCGACTGGATAATTAATAAAATTATGAATTCATCAAATGATAAACTAATTTCTAGAATCCTAAGAAGGAAAAGATCCATTGAAGCTGATAAATATCGTAAAAATATCCTTCTTGATGAAAAGAGAGATTTCGTATTAAGATCAAGAATTATAGAAGATTTATTTGGTAAAAAGCAAGATGAAGAAATAATGAAAATTATATTAGAATTGGAAAATAATGAACATGAGGCTATTTCTGAAACTGCTAAAATGTATAGAAAAAGTGTCTCATGATTTTTCCTAAACGGCAGGCTGCATTAATCTTGAAAGTGGAACGGCTATTGGTGGAAGATGATCTGATAATCGATGTCGACTGGTTTTGGGAGACAATAGATGACCGGATAATGCGGCTTCGATTACTTCTTCCTTGGTAATCGAATCCCTACCGCAATTAGGCCAAACATCTAATTCGATTAAGTCATCTTCGAGATAATTAATAAAAACGCATGGGACACAACTTAACTCTAGTCTCATTGCTACATGAAATCTGTGATGTCCATCTAATATCGTCCCAGTCGATTTATCGATTAATAACGGCTTTGTGTAAGCATTCCATCTGTGAGTCATTTTTTCAAGTTGATCAACCTTTTTAGGCAGAATTTCTTCATGCGGCCGGAGAATTTCTAGTGGGACTAACTCAACCTTCATGAAGGTCGGAGAAGCATATTGTTGTTAGTTTTGATGCCGAAGATATGATGTCTAGTTACATTAACGCAGATACATGGTTGACACTAAGCAGCACCTCACGTCAGAGGATAATTTAGTCTTAAATCAACTAAGAAAGCATGGTGAGGCTTGGATTGTTGGAGGCTGGGTAAGAGACATTCTACTAATGAGCGACTCGAATTCTGATCTCGATATTGCTACAACACTTTTACCTAGAGAAGTAATAGAAATTTTTCCACAAACAATTCCAGTGGGTGAAGAATTTGGGACAGTAATGGTTAGGTTAGAGGGAGATTCCGGAAAAAAATGGGAAGTAACAACACTTCGTAAAGATGGAAGTTATGGAGATGGAAGAAGACCAGATAATGTCTCATTTGGAACTAATATTATGGATGATTTAGCACGAAGAGATTTCACAATAAATGCTATGGCAATAGATGTAGATGGTAAATTAATTGACATATTTGGAGGAGAAAATGATTTACGTCTCAACATAGTTAAAGCAGTTGGTAATGCTGAAAAAAGGATAGAAGAAGATGGGTTGAGAATATTACGTGCTTTCAGATTCTTAGATTTAGAAGAAAATAACCTAAGAAGCCTAGATGCTGAATTAGAAAAAGCAATTAAAAAGAATATAGATATGTTAGAGAAAGTATCGAGAGAACGAATTACAGAAGAGATTAGAAAGATCTTAGCTAGTAATAATCCATATGATATATTAATGAAAATGCAAGAATTAGGTACTTTAAGCAATATAATGGGTGATTTGAACATTGAAATCAAAGATTTGGGAGTAGTAGAGCCAATGGTGATTTTAGCAAGATTATTGAAAAATAATAATTATGATGGAGAACATTTATCTGAGATTTTAAAGGAAAGACTAAAATTATCTAAAAAGGAAATAAGGAAAATATCCTTCTTGCATGAAAATAGAAATTTAAAATTTGATAATAGTATAGGTAGTATCAGAAGATTTCAAGTATTGCTCTCTGAAGAACAAAAATTAGCAATATTACAATATCATAATGAGATGGATTTTAGCGAAAAATACCATGATATGAGAGAGAATATCAATATGAGACCGATTCTTGATGGGACAAAAATTTCTGAAATTACTGGAATAAAACCAGGCCGTAAACTTGGTTTGCTGAAAGATTGGTTATTTAGGATACAAATTGAAGAAAACATAAATCAGGAAAATAAAATGATTGAAATTCTACATGATATTGATTGGAATGATTCTGATTTCGAATCATGGCCAAAATTATCGTGGCCTTAATCAAAGTTCATTAAGATACTCAATATATTCATTTTCATCTAAATATTGGTCATCATCAAATCTGTCCAATGGTTGTACGATTACACACCACCCATCAGCATATGCATCATCATTAACAAGATCTGGATTGTCTTCTACATCACCATTTAGAGAAACTATTTTACAAGGGAATGGGGCATTGATTAGTAATTTCTCATATTCTGTGGTAACAGTGATCAATAAATCCTCAAAACCTAATTCATCACCACTGGTCATTGGTGTTGGTGCATCATCATCTTGTGAGACTTCTCCCTCATCATCATCCGTGTCTTCTATTTTAAACTCAGAATCGTCCTCAGGTTTTGTTAAAATAACTCTGATAATATCTCCGTGTTCCGCTCTTATGAACTCGCTCAGTCCTATCTTTACCTGGGAGTCTTCCTTCTTTTCGTCTAATACTTGTAACCATAGATGTTCCAGAGTATATTTACGCCCTTGTGCTACACTAAATTCAACATAATCGCTGTCGGCCATACTAATTCTCGACCTGCCCCCAACTGACAATCGTTTTGAATTGTTCGATTCGAAGAAGTTGCTACATTTGCCATTACGAGATATTAACAATACCATTCTCTTCGGGGGGTACGGTGAGATAATGGAGTTCATGGAAACAGAAGAACAAAGTATGATTCGAGAAATGGTTCGTAGCTTTGCTGAAGAGATATTAGCACCTACTTGTTTAGAAAGAGATAGGACTGCTACTCCACCATTAGATGAATGGCAGAAATTCTGTGAATATGGTTTACAGGGTATCACAATTCCTGAGAAATATGGCGGAAGCCCTGTAGATGATATTTCTGAGACAATTATTATTGAAGAGCTTGCAAGAGTTGATCCGTCATTTGCAGTAATGTACTGTGTACATGTAGGGTTGTGTGCAAAAACAATTGAAATACATGGAAATGATGAACAGAAAGAAAAATATCTAACAAGACTTGCAGGAAATGAGATTGGAGCATATTCTCTTTCTGAAGCAGGGGCTGGGACTGATGCAGCCGCAATGGTTTGTAAAGCCAAAAAGTCTGACGATGGTAAACATTACATCATCAATGGAGAAAAAATGTGGGTTACAAATGGAAAGAGTGCGGATATTTACGTACTTTTTGCTAAAGACGTAGATCATCCGGATTTTGGTGTCAAGAAACATGGAGGTACGACTGCATTTATTGTTGATTCATCAATGGAAGGGTTCAGTGTAGGTAAAAAAGAAGAAAAATTAGGAATTAGATCTTCAGATACATGTGTATTACTCCTTGAAGATTGTAAAGTTCCTGTTGAAAATGTCTTGAAAGGAGTGGGAGAAGGTTTTCCTATAGCAATGAATGCACTGGATAATTCTAGAATTGGAATCGCAGCTCAGGCATTAGGAATTGCTCAAGGAGCTTTTGAATCAGCGTTGAATTATTCTCATGAAAGACAGGCATTTGGTAAACCAATTGCACATCATCAAAGTATTGGAAATTATCTTGCAGATATGGCTACACAAATTGAAGCTGCCAGAATGATGGTTTACAAAGCAGCCTGGGCTAAACAAAGGCATTATGAGAATGATGGTCAAAGACATACAAAGGAAGCTAGTATGGCTAAACTATTTGCAGGAGATACTGCTATGTGGGTATCTGAAAGAGCTGTACAAATACTTGGAGGATATGGTTATACAACCGATTTCCCAGTAGAGAGATTTTTCAGAGACGCAAAAAT
>DANB01000008.1:7308-23351 GCA_002497245.1 Euryarchaeota archaeon UBA439 | reverse complement strand
ACTCAAATATATGAAGGAACTCAAGAAGTTCAAAGAATTGTAATCAATAGAGCAATTAAGCCTTAATTATTATTCGAACCAAGAATATTTTCTTTGGCCTTCTAGAACATCATCTCCACCTACAGATACCAAGGCAAATTCATTTTCAGGAGATAAAATAGATTTTCTTGCAGTTCCTCGATGAAGTGATTCATATATTTCTTTGTCAATAGGGTGTCTTTCCTCAAGTCTTCCGAATAGATTGAACCTTTCTGCAATTTGTTTCCATTCGGATTGAATTATACCTTCGAATACTTTTGCTTTAGCACCTGAACCATAACCGCACAAACCAATACGTTCACCAACCATTTCTTCATTTTCAAGATGATCGGATTCGATTGTCGACATTAGAGCTAGGAATATCGAACCAGTATATTGATTTCCAACAAGACTTGATGCCCTTTGTGCTTTCTCAATTCTAGCATCGACAAAATCCTTGAACAAAGAGGTTTTAGATATTAAACGGCGGTAATGATCGTTTGCTTTCTCAAACTCTTCATAATCCTCAAAATCTTCAGGCAAAGGTTCTTCACCGATTTCTTCAATAATTTCATTCCACAGAGGTAAATGCCTTCTATCATGTCTAAAAACATCCGGGAACATTCTTTTTCCTTGGAAAGCATAGGGTAAATGTACAATTATTCTTTTCCACTGTTCTGTCAAAATATCATCATTATCAGGGTCATATCTGCCAGAGCGAATTGCTTCAATTCTAAAATTGATAAATGCTTGTTTCACAGACTCCGAATAACAACGATTCGAAAACTGCCCATCAAAAACAGGCGTATCTTTATGAATCTTCAAAGTCTTAGATTCGAAAAGAATATTGTCTTTAAGCGATGAAAGAGGCAGCACATCGAGGATTTTTTCTACTAATCCAGATTTCCTAGGCTTTTCACCTGCTTCTTCCGCCAGGTCTAGAACGTTCTCAACAACCGTTTTCATATCTACTTCTCTTCTAGGTTTGAAAAAGTCATGAACAGGCATTGTTGAGACGCCCCAATTGTCAGGGATTACAATTAATCGAGGATTATGTCTTATCAAAATCGCTCCTCCACCGGCTCCTTGGGTATATTCACCAGAAGATTCAAGATCATACTTGGCATTATCAGCGAAAACAACTATTCCAATTCGATCTTGAGATTCGCCACCTCTAGCTACCCAATCTAATGTATTGTGCATAGCATCTACAGCCCCTATACAAGCAAAAGTCAAGTCTACAACGTCACAATGCCTGAAACAATCATCTCCAAATTGTTTTTGATATCTTTGCTCTAACATATCCATAATGTAAGTTGCAGTAGGCTTAGCACCATCTAGAGCTGATTCAGTACCTAGATAAATTCTTCCGATATTATTAGGATCTAGATTGTTTCTATCGATTAACCGTGCACAAGCATTAGCACCCATAGTAGCTGTATCTTCATGCACATCAGGGATAGCCATTGCTTCGAGCCCAAGTCCACGATTTAATTTACCAAAATCTGCACCACGGAACTCAGCAAAATCTTCCATACCAAAGTATAGTTTAGGAAAATGTATGGCTATATCGTCAATTCCTACCTCAGTCATGTCAATCCTTCCAAGCCTCGCGCAAAGCAAGGGGGTTATGATATCTACTATAGAATTAGGTTGAACCTGCCGATTATTAAAACGCTTCACTGCGAGCCGGTGATTTTATTCATATTATCTAATAACTCACTATTATCTGAAAAATGTTCAGAAATCGGGCTTAATACCTCGGCTAATCCTCTAGCCACGGCCATTTTAGCATCGAAAGGATGTACATCTCCTTTGTTTATTGCTAAAACAAGTTCTTCAATGCTCTCCCATGACGAAGGTGAGCCAAATTCTGGTTTAGGCTCAATATTTAATTTACCAATTCGGGGGAGAAGAATATATCGAATTATTTCATAAACCGCGGAGTTATCATTACCTATTTCGAGGAATGCTTTACGCAATTTTTTCTCTAATTTCTTTGGATTGTCGTGTAATAAAATAGCATTATTAGGATCGGATTTAGACATTTTATGATCATAAGAGTCCATTCTACCACTGGCACCTTTTAGACCTGATAGCATAGGAGTGTGTATACAAGTGGCTTTGACCCATTTGTTCCTATCTGCAACTTCCCTCATATACATGTGAGCTTTTCTTTGATCCATCCCTCCAAGTGCTATGTCAATTTGTAACTCAAAGATATCGGCTGCTTGTAATGCAGGGTAGAAAAATGCCGACAAATCATGATCAGAAGAGTCTTCATCTCTCCCCATAATACTGAATGTTCTCCTGACACGTGATAAACTCATATTTTTCGAACATCTCAACACTCTTTCCCAATATTTTCCTGAATCCATCATTTCAGATGCTCTGATAAATCTCAATTGGCCAGGACCTTCTCCTTCTTCTGGGAAATTAAGTAGTACTCTGAAAACTTCAGACATATAATCAGCAGCAAGAGAGATTTTTCCCATATCTCTTGAGAACT
Organism: Euryarchaeota archaeon UBA439; assembly: GCA_002497245.1. GTDB lineage: Archaea > Thermoplasmatota > Poseidoniia > Poseidoniales > Thalassarchaeaceae > MGIIb-O2. The sequence continues at coordinate 20,824 of DANB01000008.1, read as the reverse complement.
TATCGTTCACCCATGCGTGCCAATCGGCCAACAAAACTGTAACATTTACATCTTCTGAAAGTAAATTATCAATAGTTTCTGCTAAAACCATCCAACCAAGGTGAGCCTTTCCACTAGGCTCAAGACCAATGTATGCATTTATCTGATTACTGCCTGAGTGACTTTTCCCCCCAGATATTATACTTGTAACATGTTCAACACCGACTATCTCTTCGCAATTAATGAACATACGGTCGATTTTTGAACTCCCTTCATCATCAAGATTCGATAAAGGTTCTGAACTCATATAATCACCAAATCATTTGAATAATTTATCTAATTTTTCACCGCGACCAGCTGCTCTTGTGTTTTCGCCTTCTTCCAATGCAGATTCTATTTCTGCAATTAATGCCTCTGCTTGGGATTTTTTATCGTCTGAAACATTTTGAGACATCTTCATGAAATGTCTGGCTGCACTAACTGCAGATTTGGCCTTAGATGCTTTTTTAGCCCATTCCTTAGCTTTGTCGCCACGTTGTTTTGAATTATATCCGGTTGCTTCATCAAGAAATTGAGTCCATCTTTTACGACTATCCTGTGCTATTTTCATAGCTTCAGGGTCATCAAAATTAGGAGGTACATTCTTTACATCAATAACTAGTGCTCCAGTATCTGAAAAACTTCCCTCGATTGAAGTCATAATATCATGAGAACCCGTAAAGGAACCGTCATCATTAGCCTTCACATTCTCAAAATATTTAGCAGCCAATGCTGCTAAACCACCGTCTTCATTAATTTGTTTCATCAATCCTCGCTTAACGTCGAATCTCTCCATACGTCTAGCGAGAAGTAATTGCTTATTCAATACTACGAGGGAAAGATAACCGTAGATAGCAATAAACAGGCCTAAACCTACATCCGTTTCCGCAGGACCATGGCTGTGTTAAGAGCGGTAGTTGTTGGGTTGATGACTAGTTTAGTATTTTTGTCACCAATTGTAAATGCAGAATCGGCAGTCGAACTTGATTCAGTTATTCATCTAAGTGAGAACGATTTATCGATAAAGGGGGTAGCAGAAAACCCTGAAGAAGATAAAATATTAATTTACGCTGAAGGTGGCTATGCTAGCATTATTTCCTCAAAAAATCCTGATTCACAAGTATTACTTGCTGCAAGTGATAATCAAACTATGAGAGATGCTGATTGGCACCCAGGAGGAGGGACTGCTCTTTTAGTTGGAGATGAAGGGATGATTCTTCGATTTGCAGTAGATGATTTTTCCTTGACACAGGCAGGAGAAAAAATGAACTTCGGGCAAACTAATTTAAATTCAGTAGCATGGAATACAGCAGGCTCTTGGGCATATGTAGGAGGTGATGATGGATGGCTATGGAGAGTTCGGGCTCAAGGCGATGGGGGACTCGATACACATCTAATTGAAGGACGGGGAGAAGGTGATATCACAGATATCGATTGTCATGATGATGTCATGCTTTGTGTAATATCTTCAGTTACTGATGGAATTGGTATCATCGATAGGAATCATGTACTCACCTGGATTGGAGGGAATTTCTACCCTTGGAATAGTGTTATTTGTCCGTCAAACTATTACTTATCTTGTGTATCAGTTTCTAGTAGTCAAGAAATAGGAATAATTCAATTACACTCTACAAATGCTATAGAAAGTGAATTATCAGTTAGTACGATTCAAGGGATTGAAGGACAATTTACCCATATAAGTCACCAAAATGATGCAAGATCATTGATTGTCGTAGCACCATTTTCATTACTTGAACATGATGTTAGTAAGAATGCGACCTATCCCTGGTTGGAAAATGAAGATGCTCAAAAGTTTGATGTTGAGATTTCTGGTGAAAGAATAATTGGTACTTGGAATAATGGAGAAGATAGCGGATGGATAATAACGAGTCGCGGTACTGTAATAGAATTCCACTCTACAGAAGAGGGAAGTGAAATAGGCGTAATAGTTGGAGGAATTGTGGGTTTTCTAATCCCATTAACCATTGGGATGTTGATACTAACTTTAGTCTACACCGCATCTCCAAGGCTGCAATATTCGATGACGATGAAGTTTGGAAATAAACAAGAAAAAAGGGATGCAAAAAGGAAAGGAAGAGGTAAAAGATAGGGCTAGATTCTGACTGGGCCAATCAGGAACATTCATGTGGCTTCTATTATCGCCGACAAATGAGAATTATGGCATATGAGGCTCTAGACTTCTACGATGTTGACTCGTTATTGACAGAAGAAGAAAGAATGGTTCGAGACATGGTACGTGATTGGGTCGATGAAGAAGTCATCCCAAACATAGAAATTGCTTGCAGAGAGGGAGTATTTCCCGACGAGTGGAGAGTTGCTTTAGGAGAAATGGGAGTACTCGGTGCACCTCTAAAAGGATATGATTGCCCAGGTCTTTCTTATACCGCTTACGGAGTAATTTGTAGAGAGTTAGAAAGAGGAGATAGCGGCCTTAGATCTTTTGCCAGTGTCCAAGGTTCACTTGCAATGTATCCAATTTGGGACTTTGGAAGTGAAGAGCAAAAAAATCATTATTTGCCAAAAATGGCTAGTGGAGAATGGATTGGCTGTTTCGGATTAACTGAACCAGATTATGGATCTAATCCTGGAGACATGATTACTAAAGCAGAAGATATGGGCGATCATTATCTCCTTAATGGTGCAAAAATGTGGATTACTAATGGTTCAATTGCAGAACTCGCAGTAGTTTGGGCGAAATTAGATGGAGTGATTCGAGGATTTATCGTTGAAAAGAACGACCCAGGTTTTTCTGCACCTGAGATGAAAGGTAAACACTCTCTGAAGGCGAGTGTAACAAGTGAGTTAGTATTCCAAGATTGTAAAATCCCAAAAGACAGGATGTTGCCAGGAGTTAAGGGATTAAGAGGTCCATTTTCTTGTCTAAATAATGCTAGATATGGAATTTCTTGGGGGGCATTGGGCTCAGCACAAGCTTGTTTCGACTCTGCCAAAGATTATGCCATGAGTAGAATCCAATTTGATCATCCAATTGCCTCCTATCAATTAGTACAAAATAAATTATCTTGGATGCTAAGAGAGATTACAAAAGGACAATTATTAGCATATCACTTAGGACAAAAGAAAGATTCTGGAGATTGGATTCCAGAGCATATCTCGTTAGCTAAAATGAATAATGTCGATATCGCTCTTGAAATTGCAAGAGTTGCGAGAGATATTCATGGAGCCAATGGAATACTTGATGAATACCCCATAATGAGACATATGGCGAATTTAGAATCTGTAAAAACATATGAAGGGACACATGATATTCACAATCTAATAATAGGAAGGCACATCACGGGGATACAAGCATTCACTAGAGAAGCCTAAAACTATAAACATTAATTAAATTGGGAAAATGAGGGAAGAAAATGAATATAACAGTGCTACTAAAACAAGTTCCAGATACAACCGCAAAAATCACCATCTCAGGTGGGAAGGTAGACGAAAACTCAGTCAGTAAATGGTCAATGAGCCCATATGACGAATATGCATTAGAATCAGGGCTTCAATTGAAAGAAAAAACTGGTGGCAATTTAGTAGCCATAACTTGTGGACCCGAGAGGACAAAAAAAATGCTTACAGATGCTGCTGCAGTAGGAGCCGATACTCTTGTTCATATCTCAAATGATGGCGTTACTGACAGCACCCATGTCCAGAAACTACTAGCTGCTGCTGTGAGAAGATTTGATTCTCAAATTGTATTATGTGGTAAACAAGCTGCCGATACTAATAGTGGATCGACTGGCCCGGGAGTTGCTGAACTTATTGATGCTGCATGTGTAACTTTAGTCACAGAAGTTAATTACTCAGAAGGAAAGTTTTCAACAATTAGACCAAGTAATTCAGGTACCGAAAAAGTTGCCGTCGATGGGCTCAGTGTTTTTGCTTTTGATAAAGGAACACATGAACTAAGAAGACCCAATGTTAGAGGGATTATGATGGCTAAAAAGAAACAAGTTGAATCAATTACATCTGGCGATTTAGGAGTTGTCTTAGATTCTTCAAATGTCACTCTTAATTCTCAAAACCCTCCGCCAGAGAAGCCGGCTGGGCAAAAATTCGAAGGTGCAGAACATGTTAATGAAGTAGTTTCGAAATTAAGGAATGAGGCAAACGTAATTTGAGGTGAAAAAATGGATTTTACAATAATAGCAGAAACAAACGGTGATTCACTTCACCCAACAACATACCAACTAATTGGGGCAGCAGCAAGTATGGGCTCGAATTCAACTGTAATTTGCCCGAATGGGGTTGGAGCTTCTGAAGCAGCAAAAATAAACGGAGTAGAGAAAGTAATTTCAGCAAATGGAGATTGTTTCAATATTTTTGATGGTGGGGCTTGGGCCTCAGCCATGTCTTCAATGTGTGGAGAAATGATTTTGATTTCAGCATCACCAAATGGGAGAGAAATAGGTGCCAGAATTGCTGCTCAAAAAGACATACCAATTATACAGGACGTAGTATCTATGTCTGAAGGAATTACTGTTAGTAGACCTATTTATTCTGGTAAAGCAATGGAATCACTAACAATTTCTGGAAGTGCAGTTATTACATTAAGACCCAATGCCTTTGAAGCAGCAGGGACAGGTAATGATGCTCCAATAAATGTGGTTGATCAATCAGCAGATGTGAAGATTGCAATTCAAGAAGCTATCAATAAAGCAAGCGAAAGATTAGATGTTACAGAGGCTGATATCATTATTTCAGGAGGACGAGGAATGGGGACAATTGAAAATTTCTCACATTTAGAAGAAATTGCAGATACTATCGGCGCGGCAGTAGGGGCCAGTAGAGCAGTAGTTGATGAGTGGGGTATGCCTCATAGAATGCAAGTTGGACAAACAGGAAAGACTGTGACACCTTCCCTCTATATTGCAGTTGGAATTTCTGGAGCTATACAACACTTAGCAGGTATGAGATCCAGTAAATACATATTGGCCATAAATAAAGATCCTGATGCACCAATTTTTGGTGTAGCAGATTACGGAATAGTTGCATCATGGGAAGATGCAATTCCTGCATTAAAATCATCACTTTCAGAGTTACAGTCGTAATTAGTTGCAATGCGTTGAAATTAAGATGCCTTTTCGAAAGGTCATGGACTCTAATGTATTCGAGGAAAAAAGTGTCCAATTGGTTGTTGCTTCAGCCATGATTCTTGGAATATTAATTGGATTAAGTCTTGCAGATATTGTTTTTGATGATTATCAGACCGGCTTAGGAGATAAAGATGGAGATAATGTCCCTGACATCTCAGATTTAGAACCCGATGGAGATGCTGGAATCAGATTTACACTGGTAGAGATTATACATCAAGAACTGCAATCGGATACTAATATAACTTTAGTATTAGGTTACAATGATAATGGCGATAGTGAAGGTATGTTAAACGGACAAGTTTGTGTCCTTAATCTTACAATAATGGAGAACACATCTGTAACTAGGCCGTCACATAATTGTGTATTCCAAGTAGCAGATTATGCACTAAGATCTGTGTCATTTGAATACAGGATGTTCGAAGAAAAAATCATTAATCACGAACTAGTTAGGGAAAATTGGGATATCTTTGCTGGAAATGACAATGAAAATCCTTGGGGTACAAATACCACTGTAGATCCAGCATTTCTATCAGTTGGGAGTACAATATTATTAGATGGCATGTCAGATAATGATGACTGGGAAAATAATGCTAGAGTAATTTGGTACACAAATAGTGTTGAGATTTTTGCAGATTAAAGAACTTGGACTGTTAAAGCAGCCTTGGATGAAGCACCTCTATCATCCACAATTGTAAGATAGAAAATATGGACACCCGTTGGTAATTTCACTTTTACCTGAGGATTATTTGAAACAACTTTTCCAGAATCATTTTCCCAAGACCAACTCTTGATTTCCCCATCGGGATCATATGATTTACTACCATCCAGAAGAACTACTGCCGTGCCATCTGACTCAGAAGTAACAGTCTTATCTTCACCAACATCAACAATTGGAGATATGTTTAATGATTTAGCAGATTTTGATAAATCTTCTAAAATATCTACCTCTATTATAGGAGGAGATACTTCAATCTCTAATTCCTCATCTAATGCTTCAAAAATTTCGGTAGAATCGGAAGGTAACAAAGGCTTCAACGAAGAAGCATGTTCCTCCTCGGGAGATAATGCCCCTGAATATTCGGAATTTAAATTTTCTTCTTTGAAAATATACTCATTAGAAATTATTTCAGAATCGGGATCTATTATGAAAATCGGAGTAGGAATATATTTTTTCTTGTCATCACCTAAAATAGCGACTCTAGATTCACCGATTGGAATTATTTTTTCTACTATTCCAATATGTTCAAGGCTCCAAATAATATTTCCTTCCAAGTTTAATCTAATTATATCAAACCATGAAGCAATCATTATATCTTCTTTCCAAGGAAATATTTGCTTTATTGAATAATCAAACTTAAACAATTGATTATATTTCTTAGATTGAATTTCTAATTCTAACAATTCACCATTGAAACATCCTAAAATAACTCCTTTTTCAGTAGAAGTAATACAATTAACCAAACTATCTACTTCGCAACTGTGAATCTTACCTTTTCTAGAGCTCCAGCACTCTATTCGATTTTCGGGTCTATCGTCAATAGTCATTCCAAGTGAATTGCGTGCGACCACGAGAATATCTTCTGAACGAAATATCATAGAGGAAATTGTTTCAATATCGTCAGATGATGCTTCGGATCTTATGATTTTATCGCCATGACTATCGATGATTATGAAATCTCCATTTTCTAGAGCCACTGCAGAAATATCTCCATTTTGATTACTACATATATGAGTCATCTGGCCAAGTTCTTTTTTCCACAATAATGTCCCATTAGTATCAAATTTTAATAAATGTCCTGAACTATCTGCAACTAAGAAATTCAAGCCACATAAAGAAATAATTTCACATCCCGAATTTAATTCATGATTCCAAACTAGACCTCCGGAATATGCACTTATGCCTGAAATACTGGAGCCTACAATTAAATTACTGCCTACTTCGAATAAACCTATTATCTCACCGTCTAATTCAAATGATTCTTTTGTATTTCCATTAGGTGAAATAATATTTACAATACCATCTTGATTGCCAACTGCCAGATTTCCATCTGACATTTCGCACGCAACAGTTAGAAAACCACCGACATCAACAGAATTGAGAACCTCAATAGTGGAATCCATGAATATACTAAGCAACGATTGCCTATCATCCTAACTGGCAAATGTGTTAAGCAGAAGCAGATTTTTTCGCTTTATCATTTCTTGATTGCTCAATTCTATCTAGATAATCATCTGTGATTCCACCGGTAACATAAACTCCATCGAAACAAGAGCAATCGAATGTTGCAATATTATTCTCACTTGCGCCTAAACAGGCCTCTACCAAATCATCAAGTTCCTGGTATATCATCCAATCAGCACCTATAGCGGTACAAATCTCTGAAACATCCCTATTATAAGCCACATACTCATTTTTTGCAGGCATATCAATACCATACACATTAGGGTGAATAATAGGGGGTGCGGCTGAAGCAAAGAAAACTTTCTTTGCACCTGCATTTCTAGCCATCTCAACAATTCTCTTAGAAGTATTTCCTCTGACAATACTATCATCAACTATCAAGACTGTTTTGCCTAAAAATTCACTAGATATCGTGTTAAGTTTTTTCCTAACTGAGTCCTTCCTAACTGACTGTCCGGGCATAATAAAAGTACGGCCAATATATCTATTTTTGACAAAACCTTCTCGATAAGGAACACCTAATTCTCTGGCTAATTCTAAAGCAGCTATGCATCCACTATCAGGAACTGGAATTACTGCATCGATGCCATGATGAGGATTTTTTTCTTTAATTCGGCGAGCTAATGATGCACCCATTCGAAGACGAGCAGAATGCACAGAGATGCCATCGATAACAGAATCGGGGCGTGCAAAGTAAACATGTTCGAAGATACATGGACGATACTGAGGCTCAGCATGACATTGTCTAGAATAGAAAGAGCCATCAAGCCTCACAATAATAGCTTCACCAGGCATTACATCTCTTTCTAAATCAAAGCCTAAAGCCATTAAAGCGGCACTTTCTGAAGAAAATGCTCTTTCTTCGAAATCATTAACTTTTCTTACACCCATACATAATGGTCTGATACCATGAGGATCTCGGAATGCAATCACTCCCCAACCGGTAATTGAAGATACTACGCTGTAACTTCCCTCTGCCCTAATATGTGTCCTTTCAATAGCTCTGAATACATCTTCATGATCTAAAGCATCCATGCCTCCTGGACGGCCATTAAGTGACCTTTGAATTTCAGCTGCCAATAAGTTTAGCAATGCCTCAGAATCTGAGCTAGTATTTATTCTTCGATGGTCATATTCAAGTAAACTAGAAAGTATTTCATCAGTATTGTTAAGATTCCCATTATGAGCTAAACTGACACCGAATGGAGTATTTGTATAGAATGGTTGAGCCTCTGCCACGGATGAACTCCCTGCTGTAGGATATCGGACATGACCTATTCCTGCTGAACCTTTCAAAGATTTCATATGCCTCTCTTTGAATATATCTCTAACATATCCATTTGCTCTTCTATGGTACAAATTCTCATCATCGAAAGTAACAATTCCTGCTGCATCTTGGCCTCGATGTTGGAGAACTAATAATCCATCATAAATATCCGAAGCAACCGAATATGCGGGATTACCAACGATTCCAATAATTCCGCACATAAGAACAAACCTCGCTAAGTTGTAAGGGTCTTAGCACTTTGCTATTCGGAACTTGTTTTATTTGCTACCCATGGAACGATTTCTTTTGCTCCATTGATACTTTCTCATACGTGAAGTAGCACCATATCCACAAGACGAACATATGCCTTTCTGTTTGTGATAAGAATGACGGCCACATCGACGACAACGGATGTGAGTCGACTTTTGCCGCTTACCCATACTTGGAGTACCTTTGGACATGATAACACCTATTTGATAGCGCGGCGACTTACCGACTTGTTATGAGAGTTGCCCTTCAAAGGATTGGTCAAATAGGTTCAATTTTTATTCAGAAGCATCGAGTAAATCATCAAAATGACGTTTTCTAAATGAGGCTTTGAATAAGAAATAAATCATTAAAATGTACAAAAAGGGAATAATTACGATGAAACCTAATATTCCTTCGACCAAGGAAAAACGGATCGCATCGGCAATAGTTTCTAAATCGTCGTTCAACGAGTTAACGACCAATGCAGAAATAAAAATGAAAATGCTTTGAACCACTACAGGAATAGTTGGTTTACTGTAAGGATGTAGAGAAAATAGTTGGAAAATAATGAGTGAAAGATTAGCTAATATGAACCCTCCAAAAATATAGTATAAAATCTCCAATAATAACGAGTTCATTTTTCATCAACTCCAATATTAATGGAAATTATCTTTGTTACAAAATTCATTTCTTCTTCTGTTAATTCCGGTGCTGAATCTTCTAGAGGAATTCTATTTTCAACAAATCTAACAAGTAAGATAAATAAAAATAATGACAAAATTACACCTAGTGCCGTAAATATCGCTCCGATTAAGAAATTATCAGGTAACTCATTAAACTCAAAATATAGGTAAAATGAACCTAAAATAATTATCCAACCAGAAATTAACTGTGGGAATTGAACTTTCCAATAAATTGGTGAACCACTAAGGACAAGATAACATCCTAATGAGCAAACAAAGAACCAAGGTGCAAAGCCGTGTAAAGATTCTAGTAATTCTTTCTCCGGGTTTTCAATTGAAAAATTGTTGAAAAACAAGAGTAAAATTCCGATAAGAATTAGGGGAATGGAAAATTTACTTCTAGTGAAGGAGGGACCCATTCGGCTAAAAGAAAAACCTACTAATAATAGGAAAAAGGCTAGCCAAATCAGTGTGGAACCGAGAATCACGATATTCGCTAATAGTCCCTACTTCATCTATGTTTTTTAGCGAAAATCACTAATTCACGGTTTTCATTGTCAAAGATTCCGCGACAGAGTTCATATACGGGTCGTCAGTCGCCCGCATCGTCGTAAGACGCTGAGGTGCTAAAGATGGTCAAGATGCCGCGTAAAGTAATGCGTTACAGCCCTTCAGCTGGTAAGCATACGGAACACACTGTAGAGCGTGTCAAGAAAAGACGAGCTAGTGAACTGAAATGGGGTCAGAGAAGATTCCGTAAAGTTACTTCTGGATACAGAGGTTTCCCAAGACCAAAACCATCTGGTGAGAAACCAACAAAGCGTGTAAATCTAGTATTCAGATGTACTGAGACCGGAAAAGGGCATTCTCCTGCTGGAAAGCGTGCAAAAAAATTCGAACTAATTGATAAATAATTGAGGGCTAATAATGAGTGGAAGATTCCTACGTGTAAGTTGCACAGATTGTGGACACGAGACTATTCTATTCGACAGGGCGTCAACCTCAATCTCCTGTTCAATCTGCGGCTCTACATTAGCGACGCCTGCAGGTGGAAAGGCTAATCTTTCAGGAAGCACAGTTGTAGACGTCCTCGAATGAAGGGGACAGCAGAATGAGTGAAGCCGAAGAAATATGGCCAGAAGAAGGTGAACTCCTAGTCTGTACTGTAAAAGGAGTCAAAGAAAACGGTGCATATCTAAATCTTGATGGATATGGCGACAAAGAAGGTTTCGTATTTATTGGAGAAGTAGCATCTGGTTGGGTAAAAAATATCAGAGCACACTTGAGAGAAGGACAACGCGTTGTTGCCAAAGTTGTTACAGTAAAAAAAGATAGAGAGAGAGTTGATCTATCAATAAAAGCTGTATCAGCAGAAAGAAGAAAAGATACTCTACAAGAATGGAAAAATCAACAAAGAGCAAATCAAATCATGCGGGTTGCTGCTCAAAGAGTTAATTGGGATGAAGAAAAGACCGAAGCGGTTTCTGAAGAAATGATAGAAAAATTTGGATCACTATATGGAGCATTAGAAGAATGTGCAATTTCAGAAACTGCACTGTCTGATTCAGGATTTACCGGGAAATGGATGAAAGTTGTCACAGAATTAGCTGTTGAAAACATAGTACCACCATTTGTAGAAATTAGAGGGATCTTTGATATTGAAGTATGGGGTTCTGAAGGAGTTGGTGCAATTCGAGAAGCTTTGTCAGCAGCAGAATTAGTTGTTGAAAATGAAGAAGAGGTCACTCTAACCTGTCATTATGATGGTGCCCCACATTACAGAGTAGATATTAGAGCCCCTGATTATTCATCTGCAGAGTCCTCATGGGAAGCTGCAAAAAAAGCGGCTACGGAAAAAATTAATTCGGTAGAGGGTTCAATCTCTATAGAAAGGCTATGAAGATGATTTTCTAAGGCATTAATTCATACACCCTCAAACACCACGTCAGCATTAGGGGTCGCCATGGTACGTACTAAATTACAACGATGTATTGATTGTGGGGAATACGGACTCGGAGAAAATTGTAAGAGTTGTAATGGCAAAATGGTAGCAGTGGCACCCTTGAAATATTCGCCGGAAGATCCACAAGGTGCTAGAAGAAGACAAAGAGTTGATGCAGGCAGTGATGAATGGGTTGATTCGCTACCGACTCCTCGAAAAGTGATTAAGGGAGAGGAAGAATGAAAACAAAAATTCATTGGATTGTCGGAGATGGTTTGCCCGAACATTCGGCAATACTAGAAGCCGTACCAGGTGTTGGGAATGTTGGCAAAATAGTAGTAGATGCATTAGTAGAGAAACACCCTTCTAGAACTATTGGTTGGATTTTACATCCTGATTTCCCCCCTCATGCGACGTTATCGAATAATGGATTATTAGCGCCACCTAGACTTGAAATTAATTCAGTAATTCTTCCTGACGGTAAAACAATAATCACAATAGGAGGAGATTTACAGCCCATGACTGCAAACGGACAGTATGAAGTTGCTGAAAGTATACTCGCAATGGCGAAGGAGAATAATACTCCAAAAATTCTGGTTTTAGCAGGCTTAGCGGCCGGTGCTGAAGATAGAAATATTCACGTTATTTGTGCAGATCCAGATGTTAAAAGATCATTACAAGAAATTGACATTAATGTTACGGATGAACAACCTAAATCAGGTATGATTGGCATTGCAGGTTTACTAATTTCTCTATCCCCCTTACATGGTGTCCCTGCAATTGGTTTAGTGGCGGAAACAATAGGTGCCAGTGCAGATACTCTTGCAGCCGACAGATTATCTGCTTGGATCGAGCAAGGATTAGAATTACCTCTTGATTTAGATCTGGATTCAACAGAGAAGACTGCTAAAAAACTATTAGCAACTATGGATATTTCTGGAGATATAGATGAAATCCTAAACGGAAATGAAAAACAAAATGATTCAAATTTTTATGCTTAGGTGATTTTATGAAAATACTTCTTGGAAGTGGAGGGATTAGGACAGAAGAAAGAAGAAATCTGTTCTTTCGTTTAATGAAGGAAAACTTTGAAGGATGCAAGAAAGTAATTTTCATACCTTATGCTAGTGGTGATTATGACGAATATACAAGTTCAGTAAAGGAAATGTTCAACGATCTAGAATTTGAGATTATTGGGATACATCAATGCGAGAATCCATTAGCAGAATTAGAGAATATGGAAGGAATTTATGTGGGTGGCGGTAATACTTTTTCATTAGTTAAAAAATTACATGAGAATAAACTACTAGAAATTATAAGGAAAAAAGTGCTTAATGATGGGGTGCCATATGCAGGAGTTAGCGCTGGAGCGAATGTTGCTTGCCCGACAATGCAAACTACTAATGATATGCCAATTGATTTAGTTCCATCATTTGAAACATTTGACATTGTACCGTTTCAAATCAATCCCCATTATCACCCTGGAGGAATCTGGTGGAAAGAAAATGAGGAATTAAACGAGCATTTTGGAGAGACTAGAAAAAGAAGAATCGAAGAGTTTCATAATTACAATGATACACCGGTTATTGGATTATATGAAGGTTCTTTTCTTCGTTGTGATGAGGAGGGAGTTGAACTGCTTGGCAATAAAGCTGCAATAATCATCAAAGGATCGGAAATTAAAACAATTTCTCCTGAAATGAAAATTAATTATGACTTATCCGCCAGATGATACTATGATTAATTCTATCCTTATATCTTCACTAATTGTTGAAGAATGAGGAACTATTGAATCATTAAAAACTGCTAGGACAGTGGAAGAGGGAATATCTAATTTGTTCAATATTGATGAGATTGTTGTTGGAGTCTCAGACTCAAAAATTATACATTCATTCTGGTAAACAACTTCTACACGCATGTATACTTCGAAACGGGTCACGCTTATGACCAATACGCATCTAGGTATATTTAGCCGAGATCGCATAGCCCGGTATTGCGATGGATTCGAAATCCATTGTCCTTTGGACGCGGGGGTTCAAATCCCTCTCTCGG
>DANB01000008.1:0-7018 GCA_002497245.1 Euryarchaeota archaeon UBA439 | reverse complement strand
GTTCAAATCCCTCTCTCGGCGCCAAATTGTAGTTAACACATATTGATAAGCATAGAATGATTACATTCCTCAATAGGAATAATTAATCTCTAAAAAGGCCTCAAATCTTCGGAGCTTTTCAAGAGAACTACTCGGGCACCCGGGCCTAAACGTACCTGTTTTTGCCCAGCAAATTCACCAATCTCGCCATTTAAAATTGCAATTTCATCTCCTCTAGATAACCCTGCTGCAACAACAGGAATAAATTGCTTGAATGCCACAACACCAACTGAACCACTACTATCAACCAAAGTGATAGACCAACGAGAGATTCCTTTTCCATTTGGAAAGGCATTAATTGACCAGATTCTACCAACTACGTTCACTCTAGTTTCTATATCAATCATTTCAGAAATCTCTTCATCTTCGGCGATAGAAATTCTAGATTCTGAATCTAAATCAATCACTAACTCGCTTCTCCATATTGAGGGTAATGCTTTTTCAATCTTAATTCGCACATCATTTTGAATAGAACGAGAGACATTTTTTAATCCGCCTTGACGATGCGTCCTTACCTTAGCCCTCTCATAACCGTCAACTAACCTGAATGTCAATTCAACACTACCATCAGATTTGAGTGTAGGGCCGTTCAACTCCCTAACTTCTCCAATAACTGTGTGCCTAGTCTTAATTTTACTCATGGGAGTGATTGGCCAAGCATGAGAGAATCTTTCAAGTCTTTTTTCTGAAGGCAAAATTAATTCATAATTGCTATTTTCACAAATTCCTCGGAGATCACATCGATTACACCGTGCCTTGGGGTCAGGATCAACAGCAACTTCAGATGGAATTCCTCCAACATCAAAATATCTTAGTGGAGAAGGATTTGGAGGGAAATCGGAAATATCTATAGAATCCTTGTTATGTAAATTTTGATATAAATTCTCTAAATCTATATTGAATTGAGACATTTCTTCTACACTAGGTAAAGGAACTTGTTTTATGGTACCAGGGCCTAAGTACCAGATTTCCAATGCTTCTACCTCATTATTTCTGGAATGTGTTTCCCACCATAACCAAGAGTAGAGTCTTAATTGTTCGATATAACCTCCTGAACGATCACCCTTTCCTATAGATGCCTTCAAATCAACAATTCTGATTCTGCCATTCCAACGATAAACTAGATCGTATTCTCCTTGGAACCAGTCATCAGGATGACAAGTGGTCTCTGAAAAATTTGAAGCATCAGGATCTACAAACCAAGGACGAGATATTTCCCAAGCCTCAACCCATGAAATAGGAGAGTTACTTATTTGAGCGCATGGATGAGGAGAAATCCAATTCTTGGGAAAACCGTCAGGTGATGGCCATTCAGGACGATATCGGCCAATCCTCCAGCCCTCTAGGTTAGGTCCTCCATTTTGATTCAAGCATAACTCAACTTGATCTAAATGTAATCTGATACCAGCCTCTATCATTTGCATACCCTCTTGAGGATCTATGTCTTCAGATTTTCCTACTCGATTTGGACTTGATTCCCAGTCTGAAATGGCGTTCTGCCAACAGTAATCGAAATGCACTTTTACACGTGATAATGCCCATTCTTCTAATTCTTCTCGATTTACTGGCCATGAATCCTTATTCCTTGCTTTTAATTCGGGGCTTCTCCATCCAGTCTCGGAATCATATGATATCGAGCCATCTTCATTTACAGGAGATACTAGCAAATTATCATCCGAAGGAGAAATTAGGACAGGGGACTCACGGAGTACCCTAGAGATACAATCTTCTACAGCGTTTCCTCTTAGTATCTGAGGAGGCAATGGGCTCTTCAGTTTAGGGATGTAAGAATAATACCATAATCGAGGACAGTTATTCCAAGTAATTACTTGAGATGCAGATAAACGCCTGTAAGGGTCCACTCCGGTAACCTCTGGATTGGCGCGCCTAACTGGCATAGTTAATGACTAAAGTCAGGGGTAAATTAACTCAACGTGTGAATTAAGAAAATAGACTATCATTTTTTAGAATTCAATATAACTACTGTCAATTCCATTCTTTCAAAAGTGGGTGTAACCTCAATCATTGAAACCTCTGATTCTACCATCTCAGCAATATCTTCTGCTACGACTAGAGGCATTTCTATTCGGGAATTTTTCTCGTCCCAATAAAGGAACCTTGAAGGAAGCCCAGTTTCTTTGGTAATCTCTTCGATCCACTCTGATTGTTCAGATGGACTTGATTTTACGGCACCAAATATCAGAGTTCCATCATCAGTTAGAGTTTCATGAGGTGCAATTGTATGTTCACCTCTACGAATAAATCGTCTCCTTAATTGTCCAGAATCTTTGTAAGTTGCAGTACAGAACTTAAGGTGAAAACCATATGGCTCCCTAATTGTACCATCTAATGGGTCAGGAATGCCAAATTGAGCTGCCATTACTCTATCCCTCATTGAGATTGATAATTCAGCAGAACCGGCGGCTCCAGCAGTTATCTCAGTAGATAGATTAAAACCTCTTAATTCCATATTATCATGATTCCCTACCGTAATTTCTAGTTCATTTAAGTTCAAGAAATCTACATCCATTTCTCTTAACTTTTCTAATAAAATCATTAGTTCTTCTTCTTTATCGGGTTCACAAGGCAACTCAACTCCTGTCAACATACCTGATTCACTACAAGCACTGATAGTTTCTCTATATTTGTCTGAATCAAGATTCAGGAAATGAAATCGGATTTCATCTAGACCTGCTTCTGCAAAATCTCTTGCCCATTCAGATTTGAATGGAATACTAGTGTACATATGTAAATGAAAATCTTGACCAAATTCTTTTTTCAGTATCTTAATTCCTTCTAAAACACGCTCTCTTGCCATTACTGGGTCTCCTCCAGTAATTCCTGCTCCTGTGGCATTCATCGCCCTGGCTTCTTCAATTACTGAATTCCAATCACCAATATCTACTCTTCTTTCATTAGCATACATAAAATCAATCTCTCTTCTAGTTTCAGAAAGAGGACAATAATCGCACATCCAATGGCAATGACCAGTTATGAAAAGAACTAGTTTACTACCAGTTTGACACTGAATACAACCCTCAGTATCCATTTCATTCGCTAAATCAGAGGAGCTTTGATTTAGATTCATTACTACAGTCATGATGATCCCTCTAAAGCTTCAATAAGTAGCCATTTATGAAATCCAAAATCATTCGACAATTCGGGATGAAAAGTCAGTGCTACTCTATTATTGGTCCTAACTCCTACTATTTCTTCACCCAGTAAGGAGACTGGAGTTGATTTCTTACCTAAATCTAGAAATCTTGGAGCACGAATGAATACCCCCGGAAAATCTCTAGAAAGAAGAGATGAATATATCGTAGATTGAAATGAATCGGACTGATTCCCGAAAGCATTTCTTGAAATATTGGCATCAACTATTTTCTCACCATCATCTTGCGGATCTGAAAGTAAGATGGCACCCGCACAGGTGCCTAAAACCGGCAGATTAGGATGATCCCTGATCCAGTCAAATAATTTTGGAAATAATTGGGAATTAGGACCGTTTCCAATAAGTCTCATAGTTGTAGATTCGCCTCCGGGCAGTATAATTGCATTAGGTTTACATTGGATCAAATCATTTTTATTTCTTAGTTCAAATATTTCAATAGCTAATTGAAGTTCTTCTGCTGCGCTATTTAGAGCTTGGAGATGAGCATGCCGAGCACCCTGAAGCATCACTAGCCCGATACGCAACATATACTGTCGTCTAGTCACTATAACATGAACCCCACCCTTGAACAATAGGATAGCCGATGCCATCAAAGACTTGTACCCATACCGGCATATGTGACTCCAACAGGACGGATACATAACTTCGGGGCAGGGCCCGCAGTATTGCCATTAGAGGTAGTTGAAGAATGTCGAAAATCGTTACCTAACTTAGATAATAGTGGTTTCGGACTTATTGAAATTAGTCATAGAAGCCAAACATTTCAGAATGTTGTAGATAGTTCAATCGAAAAATTGAGGAGAATACTATCAATACCAGAAGATTATACTGTACTTTATCTTCAAGGAGGAGCATCATTACAATTCTATATGTCAGCCTTAAATTTACTTAGAGAAAACGAAAAAGTAGATTTTCTAATAACAGGAGCATGGTCTCAAAAATCGATGAAGGAAGCAAATAGAATAGGAGATGCTTCAGCGAGATGGGATGGTGCTGAAAACGGATTTATATCAATTCCTAAAAATGGAGAATATTCTGTCAGGAAAGATTCTTTGTACTTACATTACACATCCAATAATACATTATTTGGGACACAATTCCATCACCTGCCCGATAGTAACGGAAAACCTAGGGTATTAGATGCTAGTTCAGATATTATGGGAGTTCCATTAGATGTAAGCGCTCATGACTTAATCTATGCAGGTGCACAGAAAAATCTAGGCCCTAGCGGAGTAACTGTGGTAATTCTATCTCCTTGGGCTATGCAAAGAGTACCAAATGACCTGCCGACAATGCTGGACTATTCCGTCCATTCTTCTAAAGGATCCTTGTTCAATACACCAAACACATTTGGCATATTCGTTTTAGATAAAGTATTCTCATGGGTAGAAAATAATGGAGGTTTAGAGGGAGCTATTGCTAGGAATAGGGCAAAATCTGACTTGCTCTATAAAGAATTAGACAGGAGTGATTTTTGGACACCGCATGCTAACAAAGATAGCCGCTCGGTCATGAATGTAACTTGGAGACTCCCTAACACTGAATTGGAAGAAAAATTCCTGAAAGAATCGCTTGATGCAGGTCTAGGAGGCCTGAAAGGGCATAGAAGTGTGGGTGGGATAAGAGCCAGTTTATACAACGGATGTCCGATTGAAAGTGTCGAAGCCCTAGTTTCCTTCATGAAAGATTTTGAAGAATCTAATAATAGGTGATTTCTTGAAGAATGATGAAATTATCAAACTAATTGATTTCACTCTATTAAAGCGAGAAAAAACAAACGAAGAACTGATGAAATTTTTATTCAAAGCGAAGGAATATCAGCCCCAAGCAGTATGTATATTTCCTGAAGATATTCCCTATGCAAAAGAAATCCTGGATTCTAGCATATCAATTGCTGTAGTAGTTGGGGGATTCCCAGAGGGAAGTAGTAATTGTGAAGAAATTGTCGAAGAAATTAGAATGGCTATTAAATTAGGTGCAGACGAAATAGACATAGTTCTAGAACCTCGTGAAGATGATAATTATCCAAATGAAATCGAATTGGAGAAATTAGTAACAATGAGAGAAGCATCCGAGGGAAAAATCTTGAAAGTTATTATTGAAACTCCTTTACTTACTGAAAGAAAAATTCGAGCAATAACAAGAATGTCCTTAGCAGTAGGAATAGATTTTGTAAAAACATGTACTGGAAAAAGAGGCGGATGTAAAGAGAGAGATGTCGATATATTATCTTACGAATTAATGAGGCATGAGTTGACATTTAAGGAATGTTTGGGAATGAAAATTTCAGGAGGAATAAGCGAAAAACACAAATTAATGAGGTTTATTGAACTTATTAGAAAGAATGATTCAAAGATTATTGATGAGAAAAGATTGAGGGTTGGTTCTTCCTCGTTAATTGAAAATCTTGTTACAATCGAATAATGTTAGAAATTACTACTGTTCATGCTAAATAGGGATGGCATTGCGGCTCGGATAGAAGGTAGAAGTTGTGGTATCATTTTCAGACTTGGGAATAGGTCCCGCTATCGTTAAAGAATTAAACAAGCAAGGAATTTCTGAACCATTTGAAGTTCAGAGAGAAAGTATTCCGGATTCTCTACTTGGTAGAGATGTTTGTTGTAGAGCACCCACTGGTTCTGGTAAAACACTAGCATTTGGACTTCCATTAATTGCCAGAACAAGGAGAGCTAATTCGAAAAGACCTACTGGACTAATTCTAACACCTACTAGAGAATTAGCAGAACAAATAAATTCAGTATTGAAACCTATCGCATTAGCAGTCGATAGAGATGTTGTCTCAATATACGGAGGAGTTTCCTACAAAAAGCAATACAATGCTTTGAATAGAGGGGTCGACATATTAGTAGCATGTCCAGGAAGATTGATTGATCTTTTAGATAGACGTGCTTTGAAGTTAGATGATGTAGAAACTGTGGTCCTAGATGAAGCCGACAGAATGGCAGATATGGGATTCATGGATCCTGTGTGCGAAATCTTAGATCAATGTTCAAAAAATAGACAAACAATTCTTTTTAGTGCTACATTGGATGATGATGTTGCAGATTTAGTTAAGAATTATCAAAACAATCCAGTAACAATTGAAGTGGGGCCAAAAGAAGTTAGCATTGAGAATATGCAGCATCTTTTCTGGACAATGAAACCACATCAAAAATTAAGAGTGACCTCTGAGATACTTACAAAATGTGGCAAAACTATGATTTTCTGTAAAACAAGGAGAGGAGTTGATAGATTGGGAGATGAAATGTATGACGCGGAAATAAATGTCTCAACATTACATGGTGGGCTGAATCAAAGACAAAGGGATAGAGCCCTAAAACGATTCACTAAAGGAGGAGCTATTGCTCTAGTTTCAACTGATGTTGCCGCTAGAGGTATTGATATTCAAGGAGTGAATTGCGTTATCCATTATGATCCTCCAGAAAATGGCAAGGCATACAAACATCGTAGTGGGAGGACTGCAAGAGCCGGAGCAGAAGGTGTTGTGATTTCATATGTGCAAAGATCACAACAAAGAACATACAACAAAATACAAAATGAAGTGGGAATTAAAAGAAGATTTCAACCACCTAATGCAGATAATCTTACAGAATACCCTATGGAATATGTAGAAGAAGTATTCGAAGAAGAAGTAAGAAGGCCGTCGAATAATAATAGGCGTAGAAGAAATAGGAGGCAAAGAGGACCCCCTCAAAAATCCAGAAGTTCTTCTGAAAGGCAAAGGAAAAAATCTCATAAATCGAAATTTAGTAAAAAAAATGATTCAAAAGGTGAAAAGAAATTTAA